>DCVT01000051.1 GCA_002328075.1 Anaerolineales bacterium UBA2181
TGGGGCTGTTTGGAGGTGAACTGGTGGCGATAGACGGCAGCCGGTTCAAAGCGGTGAACGGACCGCGGCGGAGCTTTACGCAACGCAAGCTCAAAAAGCTGATGGAGGAAGCGGACAACAAGATGGAAGAATATCTGCGGGAGTTGGATACCGCGGATGAAGTAGAAATGGACAACGAGCGTCCGACGGCGGAAGAGCGGCGAGAGAAGATCGAGAAGCTGAAAGCCCGGAAGCAAACCTACGAGGAAGTGGAGAAGCAGTTGGAGGAGAGCGGCGAGAGCCAGGTGTCGATGACCGACCCCGACGCCCGCTTGATGTGGAGAGGGATAGGGAGTCAGGCAGAGGTCGCGTACAATGTGCAGCTCAGCGTCGATGCCAAGAACAAGCTGATCGTGGATCACGAAGTAACCAACGCTTGCACTGATGCGGAGCAATTGACGGCGATGGCAGTTCGGGCCAAGGAGAGCCTGGGGGTTGAGAAACTCGAGGTTTTGGCAGACCGTGGTTACTACGACAGCCAGGAGGTGGCGGCGTGCTCGGAGAACGGCGTGAGTGTATACAGTAGTGCGCCCCTGAGATTGGACACAAAAAGTGCTGTTCTTACGAACACAATTCTACAACATCCTGCCGAGCAAGCCACTGGCTCTCAAACTCGGCCGGGGTCAGGTAGCCCAACGATGAGTGGATGCGCTTGTGCATGTACACATCGTCGAGGAACCGACCGATCTGATCGTAGGCATCGTAGTAGTCCTGGTAGTCTGATAACTCGACCTCCGCTTCTTTGATGGTACGAATGACCCGTTCGGCATACCCATTTTGCCAGGCCTGTCCTCGGTCTGTCATGCTGATCGCAATGCCATAGTCATGAAGCAGGTCAACGTACGCCGTCGCGGCATACTGGACTCCCTGATCCGAGTGATGGATCTCAGGCACATGATCCAGCAGGGCACACCGAAGTGCAATCAGGGTCAACTCCTGACCGAGGTGGCGCTCCAGATGCCAGCCGCGGATGCAACGCGTGAAAACGTCCATGATAATGGCCAGGTACACGAACTCCTGCTGCAAGCGGACATAGGTGAGATCGGCAACCCACACCTCATCGGGCCGAACCACTTCCAAGCCCAATACCAGGTTCGGGAATCGCGGAAAACCATGTTCACTATCGGTGGTGCGTTGCTTCTTCCGCGTTTTTCGGGCCTGGAGCCCCATCTTGGTCATCAGACGGCGTACTCGTTTGTGGTTGATGACCCAACCTCGCTCTCGGTGGAGCTGATGAACCACACGACGATAGCCATACGTTGGCCACTGCTGCGCCACTTCCTCGATAGCGGCCTCAAGATTTTGCTCGTCCTTGTCTTGAGGCCGGTAGTAGTAGGTACTGCGCGGCAGATCCAGCAGCTGACAGATTACCCGGGCCGGGTACATATCTGCCAACTCCCTGGCTATCGCCCGTTTCTCGTCTGCGGTGAGTCCAAGATGTCGGAGCCTTTTTTTCGGACCTCCAACTCCATGGTCTGCCGCCCGACCATGCGCTCCAACTCGGCGATCCGTTCTCGCTCCTGGCTCCTGGCCGCTGGGTCGTCAACGGCATTGGCTGCATTGGCCATCAACGTGGCCTGCCACTCCGACACCACCGAGGGCTTGAGATTGTACTCGCGGCAGGCTTCGGCCGCGCTCTTGGCGCCGCCCATCACGTCCAGGGCTACCTGGGCCTTGAACTGCGGCGTGAATCTTCTTCGTCTGGTCATGTTGTGCACCTCTCCTGAACCATTGTATTGTTCGTTAGCAATGTGTCCAGTTACGTAGTAGAGGGTTCATGCTTCTATCTGACAGAGAAAAGCACCCATCACCTCGAATCTCTCATCGAGCTTGGCTCCCAAGTCCAACCACTCGTCCTCTGAGGCAGGGGCAGGCGCCGAGCCTTGAAACGCCTTTTCGACGTCGTAAGGATCGTTGAACTTGAGACAGTGATAGATGTGTCTGGCAAGCGCTGCACACATAAAAGGCATAGCCTTGTACCATGGTCGCCCCTCGGCCACCTTGCGCTCAAACAATGTCTTGTAAGGGTTATCTCCTTTGTCGAACCAGACCAAGGGGGAAGCGATCTGGAAGAACGCTCACCTCAAGTCCCGATTGCCCCGGCGCGACATCTTGGTGCGGTCAATGGTCTGTGACTTCTCCAGTCCGGCAAAGTAACCGGTGTAGGCCACGTACTTGCGGTAGTTGGGGAAACGGTGAACATCACGGGTCATGGCCAGGATCACCCCTAACGTATCCGGTCCTGAGTAAGGCACTTTGGCAATCAACTCATAATCATCTCGCTGTTCGACCAACCTTTTGACACGCCTGTCCAACGCTGATTGATAGAGAGAATTGGTGAGCAGCAAGTTGGTCAGCCACTCGACTCGCCAGGCCCGACCTGGGTCAGGGAGTAGACCGGAACTGTCCCGCGCCAATGCCTGGAGTTCTTCCGCGCGGCGAGCGTGCTGGTATGCACCTGCTTTCCAGAGCACGTCGTGCACCTTTTCAGCCGGAGCCTCAGCCAACAATGCCGGTGTGGGATATACGGCGATCAGGCGGATCGGCGTGACCGTCGAGACACTGCTCGTGAAGAAGGTCTTCAGTTCAGGAAAAGTCACGGCCATGAGTTGGCTGAACTGGATGCGGGCGCGGGTGATCATCGTGGTCAGTTCCCAGCTATCCCGACAGAGGGCCAGGAGATGGGCATCGTCAGGATCGGCCAGTTCCAGCGGCCGCAAGGTGAATTCCTCACCTACGGCCTCGTGCAGGTACCCAAGACGTGCCATCACTCTCGTCTCCACCTCGTCCGTCTAGATGACCACCTGGTAATCAGAGTCGCCAGCAACCTCGCTCAGGCTTGGCTGGATGTGAGGCTCCGGCCGGTGGTGGAACGCACGGTAGAATCGGTGATGGGAAGGATGGTACGTATCGATTTTGAAGCTAATTAAAGGAGTCGAAATCTCGGATGGTGTTGCCAAAGGGAAGCAATGAGAAGACTGGGTTTTTCAGGTTGATCTGTGATTAATGACGACTACGAAGTACCCAGATTTGATGCACCATCAACCAAGGAAGAAGGTGCTGTTTCTGGCAATGCTACTTGTCACACCGGCGGGATGGAGCAAGATGGGAGAATTTTGGTAGAGGTGGAACACAGTCATTAGCCTTTTCGATGGAGATGAGTCAGACGTCACAAAGGAAGAGTACTGCCAGGTCGAAGAGGCCGTATCCTTACTACAGACGGGAATATCTAAAGAGGCTGGTTGGAGACCTGACGAAAGCGTGCTAGAATGACTACTGCAGGAGGGGTGTTTCCTGGGCAGTGCTCTCGTCAAGGTGCCAACCGGAGGGCGTTGCCGGACGGCGTCGGATTTGAGGCCAATAGGCAAGAGAGAACTGGATTGATGCGTCGCCAGCACCGCCAGCAAGGGGAGTTCTTGCATAGGAGATGAGTTGTTTGTCCATGGCCTTCAACTGGTTTGTGACGGTTCTTCGTTCGGTCACATGTCACGTGTGCAGTGAGGGCACGGTCAACGGCGTGATGGAAAACTCCAAGGACAATCTACAGCAAAATGAGTGATCTGCTGCCCGGAACCGAGGTTCAGGCTCGCGGTCTCCGTTGGGAGGTGGTTCTCTCCGAACGACTGGGCCCTCAGACGCTCCACCGACTGCGCGGCCTCGAAGGGGCGGTCAAGGGCCAGGAGATCGATCTATTACACCCCTTTGAGGCTATCGAGCCGATTGTGCAGGACTTTCGCCCAGACAAGGCGGCACCACTGCGCAACTGGCTGGTCTACCACCAGGCTTTCCTGCTCGAACAAGCCCTGGGACCGGACGCATTCCTTGCGGTCCAGCCGGGCCGTCTCCGGATGGAGCCTTTCCAACTGGTACCTGTGCTTCGCGCGATCCGGGTGAGCCGGCCGCGGCTGTTGCTGGCGGACGGCGTTGGCCTGGGGAAAACGATTGAAGCCGGTCTGATCCTGACCGAGCTCATCGCCCGCCGCGTAGCCCACCGCGTTTTGATTGTGTCGCCGGCCGGTCCTCTCCTGGAACAGTGGAAGGCCGAGATGGTGGAGCGCTTTGGTCTCCGGCTTGACGAGATGGACCGTGGCCGCCTGGAGGAAATTCGCAAGTCAACCGAGCTGGGCGCCAACCCCTTTGACCACGTTGCCCTTGGCGTGGCATCCATTGATTTTCTGAAGCAGGAAAGCGTCCTTCAACTTCTGGAGCGCAGTAGCTACGATGTTGTTGTCATCGATGAGGCGCATCACTGCATGGACCTCGGCGCTGCCGGAAATCGCGAGGACTCGCAGAGACGGCGCCTGGCTCAGGTGCTGGCTCGTCGATGCGACGCGCTTCTCCTGTTGACCGCCACGCCCCACGACGGCCATGATCGCTCGTTTGCGTCGCTGTGCGAGCTCTTGGATCCGTCGCTGGTGGATGGAGAAGGAGCACTGAGAGGCGAGCGCTACCGGGCCTATGCAGTACGCCGGCTAAAGCGCCACATCACCAACCCGGTCACCGGGGAGCCGCTTTTCAAGGAGCGGGTGGTCCACCCCAAGGCAGTTGTGGCCGACAAAACGAGGCACCCGGCCTTCATCGAGCTGCAGCGTGCCCTTCTGGACCTCATTGCGCCTGAGCTACGGCGTGCCTTCCGTGCGCGACGATACAGTGACGTGCTCTCGTTTATTGCCCTCCTCAAGCGCAGCGTGTCAACCGTTGCCGCGTGCCATGCCACCCTCCAGGCCGTGGCTGAGCGTTTCCAGAGGCTCCTTACCGAGGACGCAGAGACGCAGGAGAGCAGCCGGCAGAGACTGAGCACCTTGCGGGAGTATCAGCGCCGGCTGGAACGCTTTGGCACGATCAGCCCGGAAGAGGAGCAGGAGCGGAACCTGCTGGAGGCTGAGGATCTGGCTCAACGCCTGGCCGGCCTGCAACGGGAGGTACGTGCAGGCTCCCGGAAACTCAAGCGCACGGCCGATGTCGTTCTGGCACTGGACGACCTGGTGGCCCTGGCGGAGGGGGCGCTCACGGAAGACCCCAAGCTGCAGCAACTCGTCGGTGAGATTCAGGCAATCCGGGCCGACGAGCCGCGAGCGAACGTTCTGGTCTATACCGAGTACACCGACAGCCAGAAAGCAGCGGTTGAGGCCCTGTGCGCTGCTCAGGTGGGCGAGGTGCTCACCATGATGGGTGAGGACGATTACGCTGCGCGGACCAGAACCACGGACCGTTTCCGGCAGGAGGACAATATCGTGCTGGTGAGCACGGACGCTGCGGCCGAAGGGTTGAACCTCCAAGAACGCTGCCACCACCTGATTCACCTGGAGCTGCCGTTCAACCCCAACCGGCTGGAACAGCGCAACGGCCGGATCGATCGCTACGGCCAGAAACACGAGCCGATTGTGCGATACCTCTACCTTTGTCGCACTTTTGAAGAACGGATCTTGTTGCGGCTGATTGCCAAATACGAGCGACAACGCGCCCGTCTCACCTTCGTGCCCAACACGCTCGGTATCACCATATCCGGTGACGCAGCTTCCGAACGGCTGCTGAAGGGATTGATGGATGAGGACGGGCAGCTATTTGGGGGGCAGGCAACGCCCTTTGATTTCGACACGACGGACGAAAACGAGGGGGCCGATGAGGCCACGCGGGAGCTGCTCGAGGAAATTGACCGCAGTCTCCGAGGGTACGAACAGGCCTCGCGCACGCATAGCTGGCTGGGGGACGCGGGCCTGAACGCCGGCGAGCGAATACTGGACGAAGCGGACAGCGCCCGCGCCCGTGGTGATCGGGTTGGCCGCGTTGACTTGGCGCAATTCGTGGTCGATGCCGTCCTCCTTGATGGGGGCCAATTGGCGGGCGGCGTGCAGGACAGGGTGTTCCAGATCACTCTATCACCCCACTGGATCTACGGGCTGGACGACCTTCCCGGCTACGACAGCCAGGAACGCCAACTGCGACTCACAACGCGGTTGGAGGTCACCCGAGATGATCGGGAGCGCCCGGTGGGTTTTCTAGGCCGGGCCCACCCGCTGGTGCGACGGGCCCTGGATCGAGTGCGCAACATCTCGTTCGGCGCCGACGCTCTGCGCGGCTACGATCCCCGAGTCAGTGCGGTCAGGGCGGATGTGCCAGAGCCGACGCTCCTATACACCTATCTCGGGCGGGTCACAAGCCAATCCGGCCGCGAGTATGAGCGTTTGCTGGCTGTCCAGGTGGATGCTCAGAAACAGGCAGTCTACCATGATCAGGCTGCCGGCTGGCTGCCCCTGGCCGATCCGGTGCGTGCTATCCGTACCGCCGACGTATGGAAGCTCCATTTCTCGAATTGGGCAAGCGGTGCCGCCGATCGCGCCCGGGAGGTAGCGGCGGTCAGGTTTGGTCCAGCGGCCGAAACGTTCAGAGAGAGCCGTCTCGAGGCTCTGGAAACCGAGCAGGCCGAATTGCAGAGGTGGCTTCAAGAGCGCGCCCAGGAAATCACGGGGAGAGAGCCGGCGGAGGCTTTGCAGATGGAGCTCCTTGGCCTGGGTTCCGCACCTGACGATTCATCGCCAAGAAGGCAATCGCCTTGGGCTCTGCTGAGCGACCCCGGTGAGCGGTTGGCCGCCTTTTCGGCGGATGGGTCTCAACCCCCCTCCAGGCGCAGTGAGGCAGACAGCGTTCTTCGTATTCACCGCCAACGTCTCTCCGATCTCACCTCCCGTCTGGCCCTCGGCTCGGCCGAGATCGTCCCACTGGGCATGTTGATGTTGCTTCCTGACGGAGATGGGTGATGGACGATCTCTACCACCAGACAATGACAGCGCTTGAGCAAAGCCTTCACTGTCGGCTGATCGCCAGCGAGCTGGACCTGGATCGGGGGGTCTTGGTCCGCGACGCGAGCGACCAGCAGATCCTGGCATTGGCGCAGGCCAGCTCGTTCAGCCGGGTTCCATTGGGTACATTGGACGACCAATCCGATTGGACGATCACCCACGTCGCCCTGGTGGATCTGGAGCGGCGGATGGTGCAGGAGCGCCGACCCATCACGGTGGAGGATGTCATTTCTGGTTCAACGCCTATCGGCATGGCCTTTGAGCTCCTGAGCGTGCGGCCTTTTTACTTCATCCTCGATCCCTGTCGAATCCAGAGAATCCTTACCCAATCTGACCTGAATCGCTTGCCAGTCCGAACCTATCTCCACACGCTGCTGGATCACGTTGAGGAGCTGCTTGCCGGGTGGTGTGAGCGATTGTACCCGCATGACGGCTGGATAGACTGCTTGGCACAAGACGCCCAGGAACGGATTCAAGAGCTGCACCGCACCAAGCAGGAGGCCGACCTCGACACACGACTCGTCGATTGCACCACGCTGAGCGACAAGGGTAACATCCTGGGGCGGTCACCGGCGTTTCTCAACCAATTGCAGCTGACCTCACGAAGGACGTTTCGGAAGGAGTTCAGCCCCGTCAAAGGTCTGCGAGACCGCCTGGATCATGGGCTTCCGCCCCTGGAGACGGCTGCCGACGAGCTACGCAACGCGCTGCGACACGTCGCGCCGTTATCCAACCGCAAGGACCTTGCACGGTTGAACCGGGTGGTGGGCACTTTGCACGCCTGGATCGGTGCGTTGTCAGGGCCAGACGAGGCGGCGGCAGATCATGACGCTTGAGGTACTCCAGGAAGCCACCTTTGCCGGCCCGGCTCTGCCCGAGCCCTTTGTCCGCTATGAACTGGAGGCGGAGCTGAACCGCCGCAAGCTCCTGCCCAAGACCACGGGCCCCGAAGGTCGTGCTCTGGAGGAATCCTGGCACACCTATCGACGCCACCTGCACGAGCTTGTTTCGCAGGGAGGGGCGGTTCGCGTGTGCAACCATGTCCTGGAACCCCTCGTCCCTCGACTTGGTTATCTGCGACTGGATGACGCGCCCGAGGTAGAGACTCGCGAAGGTCACGAGTCAGGCGGCCTCCTCATGGCTAACTCCAACGGGGCCCGTTTGCGCGTGTGGTCCACCGCTTTTGCGGAGGATCTGGACGCGCCTGCCCGCCGCGGTCGTGCCTACCGATTCAGCCACACGCGCATTGCCCAGCGGGTACTGCTGGCAACTCGGGAACGAGTTGGATTGCTCACCAACGGACTGGGGCTTCGGATCCTTATCTCCGACCCTGCCCGGCCCGATTCGCAGATATCGATCACCATTGACCCATATTGGAAGCGCAGCCGCCAGACGCCTGATACCTATCGCCTGCTCTTGGCCCTGGCATCGCCCGATGGGGTGCAGGCAGTGCCTGACCTGGTTGACAAGGCGCGGCTCCAGCAGACCCGCGTCACCAAAGAGTTGCGTCAGCAGGCGCGGCAGGCAGTGCAGCTTTTCGTCCAGGAACTGTTGGATCAACCGGAAAACCACGCCCGAATCGCGGCCATCCAGGACAAAGACGAATTGTCCCGAGATCTGTGGCGCGAAGGGCTCACGGTCATCTACCGGCTCCTGTTCGTCCTAAAACTTGAATCCAGTGACGACCCGGCTCGCTCGTTCAGCTTTGCCTCCACCAGTCTGTGGCGCAACAGTTATTCGCCCAGCGTGACTCTGGCGCGCTTTGCCCGGTCGGTGCTTGACGACGGAGCCGAGACGGGTCACCTCCTGGAAGACGGCCTGCGGACGCTCTTTCGCATGTTCACCGAAGGGCTCCAGTGTTCGGAGCTGAATGTGAAACCGCTGGGCGGAGCGCTTTTTGGCAGCCAGGCGACCCCATTGATTTCCGACCTGCACTGGGGAGAACGGGCTGTTGCCCATCTGCTGGACCGACTCCTCTGGACCCCCCGGCGGCGCCATCGGCCTCTGGCCCACCGGCGGGTTGTCTGGACTGGCTCGTAGCGGTCACGGGTTCCGTCGCCTCCTATGGGCCGATCGCTCCCAGCAGGACGCCGGCGATCCAGCGCACCAGCGGATACACCAGGAGCGCCAGGATCACCGCCAGGGCGAGGGGGCCGATCTTGCCTGCCAGGTGCGCCCCGGCCTTCTCGGGCGAGCCAAAGATGGCGCCCCACTGGGCCTCGACGAAATCGGCGGCGATGCCGGTAAACAGATACAGGACTAGGACCGAGGCGAAAAAGGCCACCCCTTCGGCCACCAGCGCCGGGAGATCGCCCTGCGCCTGCCGGCCAGGCGCGGCAGTGGCGCTCAGGCTTGCCTGCGCGCGTCCGCCGGCCGCCGTCTCCGGGCCGGTTCCGGCGGCCGCCACGGCGTGACCCCCGAGGCAGAGCGCGAGCGCCAGGGCGAGGGCGAGGGCTGACGCGTGGTGGTGCATGGTTGGCTCTCCCGGAAGACAGCGGCATTGCTTCCTCATGGGCGCGGGTCGTCGATCACGCTCTGCGCCTCGATGACCGGCAGCCGGTCGGAGAGGCTGGTGAAGGTATAGTACTCGGTCGACCGGCCGAGCTTGCGCAGGTCAATGGGTTCCCACACCTCGTGGTGGACCCAGTCGTAGTAGGTGCAGACCTGCACCCGCTGCCAGTCGGGATGGCCCGACATCCAGGGCTGGTGGTTGATCCCGCTGTAGCAGCCGGGGTAGGGGCACAGCCATTCCCACTGGTGGGGAGTGCGGTCGTCGTTGCAGTTGTGCCAGACGCACTCGTGCTCCCAGCGGGTGCACTCCCACGCGTACCACTCGGTGACCCCGTCCAGGAGCCAGCAGGTTGAGGTCGAGATGCAATAGGCTTCCAGGCCGTCACGGAGGCAGGGCTGGCCGTAGCTGCTTTTGCTGTAGGTGTGGGTGATCTCCCAGCCGGCCGCCGTCCCGCCGTCGCCGAGCTGCCAGTAGGGCAGGAGGCCGGGGGCCTGGCGCCAGCGCAAGCCAAAGCGAAAGTCCTTGATCGTCTGGAACGGCGTGGCGTCTTCGTGGTCCGGCGCCGGTACGGACGCGGGCCAGCGCAGGGCGTAGGCCGACCAGCCGATCGCCCCTGACGCAGGCTGGACGAGCTCCAGGGTGTTGGGCACGTTGACCATCCCCTTGGGTGTGGGCCGGCGGTTGACGGTCGAGCCGGGAATGTAGGCGGTGGCCGAGAGGTCATATTCCCCGCCGCAGTTGAACACCCCCCAGCCAAGGCCGGCGGTGAGCGGGTCGCACGGCCCCACGTCGCCGGGCGGGGCCGGTGTGGGCGCCGCGCAGAACAGGCTGCCACAGCTACCCAGTGGCACCACGGCCAGGATATTGCCCTCGCAGTCGGCCCGGATCTCGACCGGCTTTAGGCCGGACGAGCAGCCGGCGCTGGTGCACATCCGGACGATGACCGGAGGGACGCAGGGTGGAGCGGGGGTTGGGGTGGGTGTCGGAGCAGGGGTGGGCGCCGGGCCTCCGGGGGTGGCCGTGGGCAGCGGCGGAGGGGTGGGCACGGCGCAGCAGCAGTTGGCCACCGCGGGGTAGACCGAGCACTGGCAGCAGGTCGTAGTCTGACCCGGCGGGCAGCCGCAACAGGCGCACCCGCCCTGACCACACGCGTCCCTCGGGGTCGCCGAGGTGACGAGCCACAAGGCTAGCACGACGACGCCCGCGCCTGCGAGCCGGACGAGTCGCGCTTTCATGGCATGCCCTCCAGGTCGAGGATGGCCTCGTCCCCCAGGAGCTCCCGGATCACCTCGCGATAGAGCTCGGGGTCGCCGGCCGGCTCCAGCGGCTGTTCGGCCATCGCGTCAATCTTCCAGCGGCCGCCGCGCGGGTCGTAGGTCAGGGTGAACACCATGAGGTGAGCCGGGTGGCGTTCCTCCCGCACCACGGCGCCGCTCTCGCGCTCGAGGATCTGAAAGACAGACCCACCGGGAAGGCGGTCCACCACCGTTGCCTGCAGGCCCGCGGGAGACCGGCCGTTACCGGCGTCTCCCGCTTGCCCCTGCACCGCGCCAAAACTGGAGAGGTAGGTCAGCTGGTCCTGGGGACTGGCTACTACCCGAAAGCTCTGTCCAATCGATTGCAGGCTGGTCACAGTGCTGCTCATGAGTCCGGCCAGGCTGGCCAGGGGGTCATCGGAGAAGTACTGGTAGGCGCCGGCCGGGTCGCGCTCGGGCGTCTCGTAATACCAGGTAATTGCTTCCTGCCAGTCGGCAAGCACCAGGCCGGCCGCGCAGGGCGGCTCCACGTGGCCGATTGACTGGCCTCCGGGCCCGGGAGCCAACCGGACGGACCAGTCGGCCGGGTCGGGTGGGCAGGTAGCAGATGCGGCGGCACCTGCCGGCAGGGCTGGGGTGACCGGCCCGGCTGCGGGTGCCGTGTCGGGCTCCGGAGTGGCCATGGCGGCCGGGCTTTCGCCGGTGACCACCTCGTGGCCGGCGGTCAGGAGGAGCGCCGCGCCCAGGAAAACCAGGACCGCCAGCGCCAGGAGCGCAGCGCGGGTGAGCCGGATTCTCGTCCGGCGGACGTCGCTGTGGAGGAAATCTTCTTTAAGTGACATGGGCTCTCCTTCAGGGTAGCTCGCTACGGATGCCGTAGGTGTTGTGGGCCTTCCCTATCACCGTGATGATCCGGGCCGGGAACCCCAGCGCCTGCATGAACAGGGTGGGGAGCTCGGTCTGGCCGACCACCCGCACGGTGCGGGGAGCGATAACCTCGACGCTCGTGATGCGCACGGCGCCTCCCTGGCCGTTGGCCCAGCCGACCCACCAGCCGGTGGCGGCGGCCCGGCTGGATGAGAGCCGAACCTGGTTGGTCTGGACGAAATGTGCCGTGTCGATCTCCTGCGCCGCGGCCTGGGCCGCGAGATCCACGGCGTTCTGGGCCCGGCGGTAGCGGGCGTAGGCCAGGCCGCCGTCGGCCACCAGCCCCAGGAGCGCCAGGAGCAGGGGGGTGATGAGCGCCAATTGGAACAGAACCTGGCCCCGGCACTCCCGCGAGAGCCGGGGTGCTGCCGGGCGGGAGCGGGGAGCCGGGGCGACCGCCGGGAGCTCTGATGTCCGGCGGTGCCCGTCCGGGTGTGTGCCGGTCGCGGCGCAACCTGCCGGCCCATTTGACATGGACATGTCATGAGGGCAGTCCGGAGCGGGGAGGGTGGGTCGAGAGGAATGTGGCTTGTACACTGCGTTCACCAACTTGCCTTGAAAGTCTCGATGCGTCCCAGGGCGGTGGACGACACGGTTCGCACCGTCTCGCCGGCAACAAGCGTCGCCAGCGGAAACTGCCCCAGCGGCACGGCGTAGCTCACGGTGCAGAGCACCTCTTTTCCACGGTTCCAGCTGCCCTGAGCGGTCACCGTGATGGCGGCCCGGCCGGGGTCCAGGAGCCCAAAGCCATCCAGCGTCTCCTGGGCAGCCACGGTCCCCTGGTAGGCGCCGAGCGCCGGCTTTAAGCTGCGGCCGGCCGCGGTGGCGCAGTCGTAGCTGGCGGTGTCGACGGCGATGCGGACGTAGGTGAGCGGTCCGAGCGCCATCACGCCACCAATCATGGTCATCATGAGCGTGAGCGCCAGCGCCAGCTCCATAAGCGCCTGCCCGTCCTGTCTTTGTGGCTGGTTGAGTCCTCGCAAGTGAGCTCGCATGGCAGTTCCTCTCAATCCCAGCCGCTTCCCGGCCCGCCGTAGAAGGCCCAGTCGCGCTGGAAGCTGAAGGCGCGGACGCGGAACGCCAGCGGGCCCAGGAAGGGGATGCCGACAAGGCTCTCTCGGTCGATGCTCCCTCGTACGCTACGCTGTTGGGGATAGGCGGTGATGGAATAGTGGCCGTCGTAGGCGGCCGATCCGATGGCGCCCAGGGGGGTGTACAGCCGGTTCTCGACCACGGCCATCCCGTCCTCCGGTGCTCCGCCGTAGGCGGCGGTAGCGCGCACTCCGTCGTGGATGGCGACGGCGGCCACCGCCTGGTTCCACCAGAACCAGGCAAAGGCGCCCACGAAGAGGAGCAGAAGGGCAAAGGCTGGCAGGGCCAGGGCGTACTCGTAGAGCGCCTGCCCCTGCTGGCCGCGAAGCGTCCCCCCCGCAAAGCGGGACCATGGCCGCGAGGCGGGACTGCCAAGCGTCCCGCGCCCAGCGGGACCATGGCCACGCAAAGCCGTGGGACCACGCATTGTTCCATCTATGGGTCTGGACCGGGGTTGCCGATCGTGGCCAAACCCGCGAAAGGTTGGGCTGGAGCCGATCATGGGCGGGTGGGCCTCCAATCCGGCTCGAGAGATCGGCCCAGCCGAGCGCGTCTCCGCCGAGTGACGGGATAGCGCTTGCCCGGTCGGTCTCCCGCCGGCAACCCTGACCCTGAGAGTCGATATGAGCTCGTGCATCAGGTTCTCCTTCCCGTGCGCCTGTGGCGCACGGCTCAACCGGCCGTAGGGTGGGCGGTCTCCCCGGAGGCGCCGGGACGGCCGCTCCAGGCGGGCCGCCCACCCGGCCGGTCAGATGCCGCCCGCCGTTACCAACTCAGTGCGGCGGTGCCGGCGGCGAAAGCCTGCCCGATCCGGTCGCGAAAGGCAAAGACGATCGCTGCGATCCCCAGCCCGACGGCGATCAGAATGGCATACTCAAAAAGATCCGCTCCGCGTGTATCCTTGAACAACATGGCAAACCTCCTTCAAATCTCAGCTGATGGACAATCGATAAACCTGCCCTGGCGCGGGCGGCCGTGCATGTTCAGTCGCCTGGGCGCCAGGGCAGCAGCTCGCCAACTGGGTCACCTCTGCAAAATTGGTCCGATAAAGACTCCTTTCTCCATGCACCCCGGGCCCGGCCACCCGTTCCGGCTTCCCTCTTCCAGGGTCTCCGCCGCCGGGAGCTCTCCCCGCCATGGGCAGCACGAGTACCCACGGAAGCTGAGCGTTCCCGGCGCAGCGGGACCACGCGGCAAGGTCCCCACCACCTGCCGAAGGTCGGTCGGATAGCGGGGAGGTGACCGGCGTGAGGAGAGGGACCACCGGACCGCGGCGCTCGTGCTGCACCGCGAGCCAGATAGTGCCGGCCGTCGGGTGGATGCTACGGGTCATAGAATGCTCCAGGCCATCGTCATGACCGGCGCCACGACGATGATTGCCAGGGCCGGGAGGGCAAACGCCCCGGTGACGCCGGTCACCATCAGCGTGGCGCTCAGCCCCCGGCTCAACATCTCATTCTCGATCTGCGAACGCATCAGCTCCGCCTGCAGGCGCAGGGGCTGCGCGATAGAGCGCCCCTCCTCGATCGAGAGCAGGAGGCGGCTAGAGAACCGGGTCAATTCGTCCAGGTCGGGCGACCGGTCCAGCATGGCCTCGAGCGCCTCGCGCGGCTGGCGCCCCAGGTCCATATCGGCCATCACCCGGCGCAGCTCGGCTGCCAGCAGCCCGCCCGGCGAGCGGGTGAGCTGCGCGAGCGCCTCCATCAACCCGGTGCCGCCCTCCAGCATGAGGGCGATCCGGTCGAGGCTAAAGGCCATCTCGGTGGTCATGAGCTCCCTTCGCTTCTTCGTCTGGCTTTTCACCGCCTGGTCGGGCAGGAACAGCCCGAGTAGCCCGAGGGCAAAGGGGAGCGGAAAGAGGCCGGACGCATACGCCACGACCATGACCGCCAGCCCCAGAAAGAAGAGAAGGATCGCCCCCAGGAGTTTCTGGGCGTAAAAGTCGCCCACCGAAGGGTAGCGGTAGCCCGACTTGCGCAGGTTCACCGCCACCCGGTCGGCCCGTTGCCGGGCCTCCTCCGGGGAGGCGGCGCCCAGGGTTGCCAGGGCCTGGGCGCCGTCGCGCAGCGGGCGCCCCAGCAGCCGCTCCAGGAGCGGCCGTCCGGCCACGACCGCCAATGGGCGCTGTGCGTCTGGCAGGGTCCGGCGCGACGGGTCGATCTCGTCCACCTGGCTGAGGCTCTGCCGGCCGCGGCCCGGGCGCCAGGCCAACCGGCGATCCGGGCCGGCGGCGAGCGGCGTGAAGGCCGAGGCGGCGACAAGCACCCCCAGCATCCCGAAAAAGGCAATGAGCAAATTGGTCGGCATTGGGTCCTCCGCTGAATCGAACCTGTGTGCAGCTCTCCTGGCTACGGGCCTCCGACGACGCCTTCTGGCTCCCGTACGTCCGCGAGCCCCGGCCGGGTACGGCTGCCGGACGGCGTTGGGTCCCCGGTGATGCCAAAGCTCTCGGCGACGGCGGTGGAGCGCGTGACCAGCCGCATCCCGACGAAATAGCCGGCGATGGCGAGTCCCCAGGCCGCCAGCAGGCTTAACTGGCCGGCTCCATCTGACCAGAAGGCGATGTACTCGGGCGCGATGCCGCGCAGCATGATGGTGGCCACAAAGGGCATGGCGGTCAGGATGCGGAGCTGCCAGATCGGCTGGCTCTGTTCCGACTTGATCCGGCGGCGGATGCGCACCCGCTCGCGGACCGTCGCCAGGAGCCCGTCCAGCACGTGGCTGATCCGCCCCTGGTTGCGGTGGTTGACCACCAGGGTCTCGACGATCACGTCGAGGATCGGGTCGCGGCGGCGGTCGGCCAGCTCCCGCAGCGCCTCCTCGGCCGGCACGCCAGCCTGAAGCGCTGCGCTCAGCCGCTGAAAATCACCCGCCACCATCTCGGGCCCGTACCGGGCGACGTGGTCCACCGCGGCCGGGAGGGCGTTGCCGGTTTGAAACCCCTCCTTGAGCAGGGCGACCGCCTCCCCCAGCGCGCTCTGATACTGCTGCCGGCGCCGGTCCCGCCTTTCACCGAGATACGACCAGTATCCGGCCGTTCCGGCAATCAGGCCGAGGAGAAAACCGGCCGGGAGCGAGGTGAGGAGGTAAAAGAGCAGGCCGGCTGCCACACCGACGAGCAGGGCGACCCGCAGGAACTCGCCCGCGGTGATGGCCAGCCCCGCCTGGTCGATCCGCTGCTGCAGGCGTTCCAGCGGTGCCGGGCGCTCGCGGATGCGGCCGGCGTCCAGGTCGGCCTGGCGCAGCTCGGCCCCCTGGCGGATGGCCAGGCCCAAAAAGAGCGCCAGCACCCCGACCGCCCCCAGGACAGCGATGAGGACGTTAGGTGCGAACATCGGTGATCCGGTAGCGGTCATGGGGTCCTCCTGGACTGGACGCGGCCGGTTGGGCGGGGCTCTTCTCCCCCGCTGATTGTGGAACATCCCGTGGAACATCCCGCGAACAGCGGGGCAATCAGCGGGGCGGGATGTACCACCGGCGCCAGCCGGTCCATCTCGACGATCGTGTCATAGCTGTGCCCCACGCGGGCCAGCAGCGACTCCTGGTGCAGCCGGTACGGCGTGCGGCGCAAAAGCCCGTCCCGGAGATCAAAAAGGGGCTGGGTCAGGACCGCTTCCCCCTCCACCTGTCCGGTGTATTCGACAATCTGGGTGACCGCCCGGCGGTTGGTGGCCGGGTCGCGGCGGACAAAGACGCCGATCTGGAAGGCGCCGGCCACCCACTCGGCGACGGTGCGCCGGTCGATCTTGATCGAGAGGTCGTTGAGCTGGATCATCTGCGCCAGCCGCTTGGGCACTTCCGCCAGCGAGTTGGCATGGAGGGTGGTCATGCCGCCGTCGTGGCCGGTGTTGTGGGCCATGAGGAGGTCGAGCGCCTCCGCCCCCCGCACCTCGCCGACCACCAACCGGTCCGGCCGCATCCGCAGCGCGCTCTGCATGAGCGCCTGCTGGTCCACCCCGCGGGCGCCCTCGACCGTCTCGTAGCGCACGGTCAGGTGAACGGCGTTGTGATAGCCACGGGTCCCCTCGGCCGGCTCCGGGGCGTCCTCGGGCGGGCTGCCGTGCCGGAGGCGCAGTTCGCGGGTGTCCTCGATGGTCACGATCCGCTCCTGGAGAGGGATGAGCTCGGCCAGGGCGTTGAGGAGCGTTGTCTTGCCGGCCCCGGTGCCCCCTACCACGATAAGGTTCAGCCTCGCCAGGACGCAGAGCTCGAGAAAGGCGGCTGCCTGCGGGGTGATGGTCCCGTCCCAGACGCCGAGCCCCAGATAGTCGGTGAGGCGGGCCGGGGGGCGCGGGCCGGCCCCGCCGCCTGACCCGGCGCGGACCAGGTCGAGCATCCGCAGCACCCGGTCGGTGTAGCGGCGGATGGTGACCGCCGGACCGGGGCTGGCGACCGACGGGTGGAGGATGGCTATACGGCTGCCGTCCCGCAGCTGGGCGTCCACCCGCGGGGCCAGGGCCGACACCTGCCGCCCGGTGTGGCTGATGGCCCGGTTCACCAGGACGGTGAGCTCCTCGGCGCTCTCGAACCGCACCGGCGACCGCTCCCAGCCGCCGGCGAACACATACACCTCATGGGGGCCGTTGATGGCGATGTCCTCAATGCCCGGCGCGTCCATTAGCGCCTGGAGCGGCCCCAGACCCAATATCTCGTCCATCACCCGCTGGACCAAGTCGGCTGCGCCGGTGGCGCCGTCGGAGACCGGCCACAGCGGGGGGATCCCGCCGGCGCCGGCGCGGGTCTGGTAGGCCTCCAGGTGGCGGCGCGCTGACTCGGCCACCTGGCTCGCGACCCGGCCGTCCGGCTGTCGCAGCTCGCCGGCCGGGACGGTCGCGGCGATGTCTTCACGTACAGCGGCAATGATCCCCCGGAGAGGGTCGAGCCCTCGCCCCGAAGTTTGTTGGGCGATCTGGAGGGCGGTCAGGCGGTCCGCCATGGTTGGCTCGTCGTCACCCTCGTCCGTCGTCTGGTACCAGACCGGTCGGTTCATGGTTGCCTCCCCAGGAGCTGCCCCAGCCCCCGAGATGGCCCGGAGACCATCCCTCGCCGCCGGCCCCCGCGCGCGCCGGTGCGGGCGCGCCGGGGCAGCCGGCCGTTGTCATAGATGGTCGCGAGCGGGGGAAAGATGGTGGTCCCCACGGCGACGTAGGACCGCAGGATGGGGTCTCGCTTGCGCTCCCGGCTGGCAAAGGTCTCCAGGACAAAGGGATAGCCGGTGTTGACCGCCCGGATCATGGCGCCGTTGACCTCCCGGTCGATGCAGCCATACTCGGTCAGGCCGACGTAGCGGGCGATCTCACCCCGGCTGAAACCGGCGCCGGGGTCAAAGCGGTTGAGCAGTATCTGGAAGCGATCGAGGTCCACCCCTTCCTCCTGAAAGGCGGTCACCATCGCCTGGATGCTGTTGCGCACGTCGGAGAGGGTGGTGCGGTCGGTGTCGGCCACCGTCAGCACCAGGTGGGAATACAGCAGCACCCCGCGGTGGATGACGTTGTTGAACGAGGAGCCCAGGTCGATGACCACGAACTCATACATCCTCCCGGCGGTCTCCAGCAGCGCCTTGACGAACCGGGCCCCCTGCCGGCCGCGCAGCGCCGCCTCGCTCGCCTGCTCCTGGCGTAGGATGCCGGCCAGCGCATCCAGGTTGCCGCCAAAGTGGGTGGTATGCTCCCGGAGCGTGCTGGGGCCGAGCTGCGCGGCGTCCGGCTCCCGGTCGCCGAACTCGGCCTGGAAGAGCGTGGCCAGGTGGTGGAGGGTGCGCTGGGGTCGCAGGTTCAAAAAGTGCGCCACGTGGCCGCCCACCATGTTGCCGTCGACAATCAAGGTGGGCCGGTTAGCCACCACCCCCAAAAGGACCGCCAGGTTGACCGCCACGGTGGTCTTGCCCACCCCGCCCTTGGGGCTCCAGACCGCCACCGTCTGGCGCTGGTACCCCTGGGCGGTGATGGCGGCCGCCACCCGCGGGTCGAGCTGAGGGATGTAGGCGCCCGAGGCCCGGCCGGCGTAGGCCTCCTTGATGGCCCGGGGGATCAGGCCGGCGATCTGCTGCGCCCGGGCCGCGTCGAGGGGGGTCTCGACATACCCTTGGGCCCCGGCCCGGCCCATGGTCAGCCCCCAGTCGCCCGACGGCGGGACCAGGCCGATGACGGCGATGGGGCGCTCCGGGTTGCGGGCTAGCCGGCTGATGACCTCGCCGTCGTATCCCGGCAGGAGCGGGGAGAGCAGGACGACATCGGCTCCGTGTTCCAGCGCGTCCGCCTGGACGCTGGGGCCGTGCTGGCAGATGGTGGCCACGTCGATGCCCAGGGCGTTCTGGGGCCGAAAGGCGGCGATGACGGGCTGGGCCTCGGCAAAGGGAGCGGCGACCAGGAGGCGGATGCGCTCGGTCATGGCTGAATGTCCAGGGAGGGCTGGCGGGGCGGGGCGGAGGCCAGCGGGTCGGCCCCCACGTCCGCGGGGGTGGCCGTGACGCCGCGGCGGCGCCGGCGCAGGATGAGCAGGACGGCCACCGGGATGGCGATGAGCGCCAGCCCCCCGCAGGCCAGCGGGAGGGCCGGCGCGCCGGCCACCTGAAGGAGGGGGCCCGGGCCGCCTGCATCATCGGTGGTGTCCGGCGCGTCTTCTGCCGCAGGGGCGGAGGCGACGTCCACCGTCTGACCTGCGGGCTCGCCGACTGGGTGGGGCAGGGTGGAGCCGGCCAATCCACTGGCCTCTGCCCCGCCGGCCTCTATGACAATCGCGGTGCTGGTCACCGGCCCGGTGGCGCTGATGGCCGCGGTGTCGGAGAGGGTCACCCCGGCCGAGACCGGGCTCGGATAGGGCGGCAGCCCGCTGCCGCCTTCCGCCGCGAGCCCCCCCGCTATTCGCGCCCCGCTATTGGCCCCGCCGTTCGCGGGCGGGACGTTCCGCAACACCGCCCGGCGCTGGGATTCGAAAAAGGCTTCCAGGTCATGCCAGGTCATGCCCAGCGTCGGGCCGCGCTCGCCGGCGTTGGGGGAGACCAGCGCCACGCGGACCGATCCGTTCTCCAGGGCCAGGTGGAGTAGCTCTACCGCCCCGGCCGGGATGGCGACCTCCAGCGAGCGGATATCTCCGTCAGCGATTGCGCTTGCGGCTCCTTCCCCCTGGTCCGGCTGCTGGTAGCCGGAGCCGGGCCGCTCTTCATAGTGCACAGCAAGCACCTCCACCCGCTGCAGCACGATCTTGGCCAGCGGCAAGGTGGCCCCCGACTCCTGGCTGATCTCGTCAGGCTTGAGGACCGTCGCGCCGGCCGGGATGGAGGGTGGTGCCGCTGCAGCGACCGGCGCGGGTGACGACAGGGTCAGCGTGGGTGGCTCTGTCAACCTGAAGAGCTCTCCCACCGCGGCCGCGCCCGGCTGGCCGCTCTGGCCGGCGCCGAAGGACGTCTCCTGGCCTGCTCCGAGCAATGCCGTTGGGGCGAAGGCGCAGGAGAGGTCCACCTGATCCCCGGGCAGCAGGCCGTCGGGGCACGTATCGGGGTTGACCGGCACCACCATCGCCACCCGGTCGGGATCCTCTAGCCCCACCGCCCGGTGGCGGACGGCCGCCGGATTGCCGGCGCGGACCAGCCGGGCCTTGGTGAGCGGCTCTCCCGGGTGAAGGGGCTCGCTCACGGTCGCCCCCAGCCAGGTCTCGAGCTCGCTCTGGAGCACGTATTCTCCGGCTACTCTTGGATGCACGCGCTGGGCGTCGACCGAGAGCATCTCCTGGCGCAGCGCCTCGCCGGCCGGGACCTCCTGGACCACGATGACCACCGGGTAGGGGGGTGGGTTCAGAACGTTGCCCAGGAGGAAATAGGCGGCAAAGGCGAGGCCAGCCAGGAGCACGCCGACCAGCAGCGTGCCGGAGCGAAGGAAAACGAATCGTCGGCGACCGGTAGGTGATTTGGACATCCTCTTTTCTCCTTGTGCTAGTGGCTCGCTCCCGGCCATCCGACGGCCGGTTGAACGGCGGTATCAGTACGAGCCTGGGTTTCGGCCTGACGAAGAAGCGCAACGGCGCTTCCCATTTCCCGCTGCTTTTCGCTGAGAAAGGCCAGCGCCACGGTGCGCACGGCGCGCGGCTCCTCTCCCCGCACCTCGGCAGCGATGGCGGCCACGGCCGCATCCAGCGCCTGAAAAGGCTCAAACAGGGGAGAGTCGTGGAGCGCCTGAGCGTAGATAACGGCTGCGCCGGCGCTGCCAGCCGGGCGCTCGGTACAGCGCATGACGGCCGCGGCGTGGCGGGTGTCGGCGGCGTCGAGCCGGCGCTCCCGCGCTTCGAACTCGAGCTCAGCCCGTTGCGCCTCAGAGAGCCCGACCATGGCGGCCCGGTGTTCGATGGTAAGGGCCCAGGGCTTCTCGGGGTTGGCGGCGGGGGCATGGACCTCGACCCCGGGAGACGCGCAAGCCTCCGACGGCGCAGCATCCAGAGGAAGGTCCGCGGCCGGTGCAGGCTCGCCGGTCAAGGGCTCAGGGTAGGGCGAGGAGTGCGCTGTGTGGCACGCCGGCCGGCTCGCCGCGCGGCTCAGGGCCGATTGGGCCGCCTCGCCCGCCCTGACCGATTGGACGACGGTCTCCAGGGCGGCGCCAGACAGCCGGCCCTGGATGGCAGCCTCGGCCAGTTGGCGGCGGGTGTCCGGGTCCTCCAGTATGCTCAGCGCCCGGACCTGTTTCATGGACAGCTCTCCGGCCGCTACCTGATCCTGGACCGCGGCCGGCATCTGGTCGAGGGAGCGGTAGTAGTAGAGGCTGCGGCGGGATTTGCCCACCAGCGGCGCCAGCTCGGCCCACCCCGCGCCGGTGAGCGCCGCGAGCGCTTTGAGGCCGGCCAGTATCTCCGTGGGGATCAGCTCCGCCCGATGTAGGTTTTCCACCAGTCCCTGAACCATCTGCTCGCTCCGCTCGAGGTGGTCACAGACGATCGCGGGAATGGTCTCCAGGCCGGCATGCATCGCCGCCTGCCAGCGGCGCTCGCCAAAGACGAGCTCATAGGCGCCCTCGCCGCACCGCTCATCCGGCGCCCGGCGAATCACCTTGATCGGTTGCAGGACGCCGTGCTGCCGGATGCTGGCGGCGAGCTCCTCGAGTTCGTCGGGGTTGAGGGTCTTGCGGGATTGATACGGGGACGGCCGGATCAGGTGGAGGGGGATTGCCTGAACCGTCTCTGCCCCGGCGGGCGGCAAGCTGGCGCCGGCCTCTGCCCGGTTGGCACCGCCGGATGGCGCAGACGCGGACGCGTGCTGCGTGGCGGCTAAAGCCGCAGCCGGGCTAATGCTCTGATTGTTCGCCAGTTGCCCCGGATGGTAACGACGGGCGCCTGGCAGGGTGGCGGCGATGGCGCTCTGGCCGGCGCCGCCCATGGTGTCCGCAAAAGCAACGTGTCGCATGCCAACTCCAATCGGTGTCTCCAGTGTCTCCAGGACCGGCATCAAAAAGGTGGCCGGCGGTAACTGAGATCAGGACTCGCCGATTGGCCTCGGAGCAGCCATGCGCCTCAGGCAGTGAGCCGCCTGGGGATGGCTATCTCCGAACCGTTGCTTCTGCTGTTAAGGTGCTACGAGGGACAGTATATGCCGCTTTTCGGCGAAAGTCAACGGGTTTTGGTGGCCTTGCCAAAACACCACCAAACGCCATCAAATAACGCAAAAAGAGACAAAATCAGCTAGAATAACCTAAAAGAACCCAAAAGAACCCAAAACAAGCTGAAATCAGAGAATCCGCGGACGTCGAGACCTGATGATGGTTGCGTGCTCCGCAAGCCTATGGCGACTGACCACTAGTCGCCCTCAAGCCATCTGCCCCGTGGCCCGGTGCGCCTTGAGACGCGTTTGGGGGACCATCGGAACAACCGGCCGGTGCCAGACACCGGAGGTCGGCAGTGCCGTGGTGTGGATAGACTTGGGCGAGGCCGATTGAGGGTAGCGAATAGTTATCGCACGCATCAGCGGATCAAGACAGGCTGCAGACACGAGGTAGGGCATCTCAGTTGGGCGCGAGGTACGGAGGTACCTACAGGCGTGGCCACAGACTGCCACAAAAACCCATGAGCACGTTGCAGGGCCATGCCGGTGGTGTGCTTTGCCGTGCGGCAGTTGCCCGGATCTCTCCGACTGCTGGTTCTGCGCTCAGACCCGACGGCCGTGCCAGACACATGCCCGAGGCAACGGGTCTCGCGTCCGACAGTCCGCCGGAGTACTCTGATGTGGGCCTGTCTCCGTGGGTAGCGCCAACCTCAATCATCAGTGTCAGGGGCGGTTGAGTTGATAGACTGACCTGCCGACGCACGGCGCGATTGGTGCCACCTCGTACCTTCTTTTGCCTCCCGATGGAAGACCCGGCTATGGCGCCAGCCCGGTCGCCGTCCTGTACGCGAATACCCTGCAGCGTCGAAAGAGCATATTGGCCGGCAGTTGGCTGCCACCTCGCTGCGAGATCGGCAGACATCAGAGCGTCGGGCGGCGGACGTTGGCGGACCGGTGAAGGCATTCTCCCGCTTCTTCGCCTACCAAGCCCGGACAGAGCCTCCCGGCCACCAGATGGGCTCCGGCCCCGAGTTCCTCCGCCCATTCACGGTAGGTGATGGATCCCCGCGGCTCAGTGGCCGTCAAGGCAATTGAGCACTGACATGGGCAGCGCTGACCTCCGTCGTCGTTGTACCATGCCAGGGCTCTGGTACGAGGGGCGGGCTAGAGGGTGGCTGTCGGTTTCTGCCAGATGGATATACTGTGATGGTCGCGGTTCCAGCCAGTTAACGACCCACAAGAATCGGCCGGAGCACCGCGCGCCATCAGAGGCTGGTGATGTAGCCGCCAGGTCCTCCGGATTTCTGTTTACCCGGCAGGTCTTCCGGGTCCAGCCATAAACTGCCTGAATAGGCGTCCGATCGCCGGGCGCTGTTGCGTTACCTGCAACAGAGGTGCGCTAGACTGAAGGCAGATGGAGCCAGAGCTCGTGGCTCTGCGAGAACCGCAAGGTCTGGACCGCGACGACAACACGGTTGCGTGAGGTTACAGCAATGGAACGAGCAACGAACAAGACAGAATGGTTGCGCCAACTGGAAGCGCTACTGCTGGTGAATCCCGAAGGGCTGCACCCGGCCGAGATCGCCCGGCGGCTGGGAGTGCACGGGCACCAATCGGTTGACCGGTCCGGGTTTTCACCTATAATGTGGGCACGGGCCAGATGGCCGGCGGGAGACGAAGGGACGGAAAGCATCACAACCCACCACGCGTGCTGATCATGCGTATCCTGAAGTGACCATCTGTGGTGGTCGGCTACTCGTCAGCCCGAAATCGCGTTGATGATTGTGGCGGAAAACGACGATACACACAATGTCGGAAGATATCGAGTACGTGGGGTACTGGTGGCTGCCCGAGGAGCCCGCGAACATGGTTGCTGGCAAACTCCTGTTGACTTCGGGCGACGAGATTACGCTTGAGTTAGAGGGGGCTTTTCGGCCAGAGCTGACGCAGGAACCACGATTCAACCCTGCTCTGATCCTGGGTGTGTCGAATAAATGCGGTGAAATCACTTTGCACAGATGTCATCAGTCTCGCTCCGCCTTGACTGTCTCAGGTTACCTGACATCCAATTTCCAGGCCGGTAGGGCATTCGTGGGTGTCCACTTCGATGCTGAGGAGAAGATACGGTTCACGAAACTGACTGTTTGCTATGATCACCTGGATGCATGGGTGAACAGGCGGGATTTCCACGTTGAGCCGGCGCCGGGGTTCAGATTCACCATTCACTATGAACCATCACCTGCAGTGACGGCGGCAATACCTGACTACGAAATCGCCATCGGCAATTCCGGCTCGTACCGCGTCGGAAATACACAGGTAACAATCGCACAGAAAGCCTATATTGCCGTCTCCTCGGCCCAGGGAAAACCCCTGGATGACTGCTTGAAAATGATGCACGACATTCGCGATTTCCTCAGTTTGGCGATGGGTGCGCCAACACATCCCGTGAAGACAATGGGTGATACAGGCACGAGCAAACCGGGCCTACACGGTGAAGAGGAATTCGGCGGACCGGTCGAAGTCCACTATCCGGTAAATAGATGGACAGTGGAGGCCAAACCTATCCATTCAGATGACATGCCTTTCACTCTTTTGGACGTACAGGATGACATTGAGGTCTATCTGACCAACTGGTTAAGAAAGGCCGAAGAGCTGAGGCCGGTCTATGACCTGTTGTTTTCCGTTGTGTACAATCCCGACCTGTACCTTGTGAATGCATTCTTGATGCTCACGCAGGCTGTTGAAACCTATCATCGTAGGCAAATCGGTGGCAGCTACCAAACAGATGAGGTGTACCGACAGGGCTTGTATCAAAGGTTTGTAGAAGTGATCCCCTCCGACCTCGACAAGAGCTTCAAGCAATCCTTAAAGGAGGGCAAACTCAAGTTTGCCAATGAGTATTCGCTTCGCAAGCGGTTGGCGGATTTGATGGACCGGCTTTCGTCCAGCATTCCGATAGGTTTCCTGGGATCCAGACGGGAGGTGAGCAGTTTCATCACCAAAGTCTGCGTTACGCGGAACTACCTTACACATTACACTCCAGAACTGAAAAAGAGATCCGCCCAAGACCAGGAGCTTCGTGCAATTACCCGACGGCTGAGAGCCGTGTTGGAGATGTGCCTGCTCAAGGAGACGGGATTCGATTATGACACAATCCGGCGCATCGTCTCAACCCGCAGTAGGTACCGCTACCTTCTGGAATGAAACCCCTGATCAACCACGGCGCCGGAATGAAGCGCTTCCGGTAGGACCAGGCTGAACACGGCAACCCTATGACCGGATGCCGCGATGGAGGTTGTTTGGCCCGCCGGGGCGCTGTGTGGGTAAGGGGCGGAGCGTGTGACATTGGACTCTGTCTACCGTGCCCAGAGTAAGGCGGTTCATGGCGCAGGAGGCGCGCAATGAATGAAACAGGCTTCCGTCAATCGATCTATGACCTGCTCGCCCGGTGGCGCGGGCTGGACTCGCTCAAGGAGCTGTTCTGGACCCAGTTGAACTACGGCCGGGTGAACCAGCCGGTCTCCACGGCCGGCTGGCCCCAGGCGGCCGCCGAGCCGCTGGGCGGCGCGCCGCTGATCTTTGGCGAGGCCGGTGAGTTCAAGATCCTCTACGTGCCGCTGGCCGCCAGCAGCCTCCGCTTGACCGACGAGCGGGCGGTGGCCAACCGCCTGCTGCGCGACTTTCCCTATGCGCTCCTGGTCTTTTCCGACCGCGACCAGAAGCGGTGGCACCTGGTGAACGTCAAGGAAGGCGCCCGGGCCGCCCAGGAGGATGAGGTCCGGCGCCGGAGGCTCCTCTTTCGGCGCATCGCGCTCGGACCGGAGGAGCGCGTACGGACAGCCGCCGAACGTATCGACAAGCTTGACGTCGCCAAGATCTCCCCCACCCTGCGCGGTGTCGGGCCGCTGGTGGTCCAGAAGGCCCACGACACGGCCTTTGACGTCGAAGCAGTCACCGAAGAGTTCTTCTCCGATTACCGAAAGGTGTTCGCCGATTTGCAGCGGAGGCTCACCCTCGCCAGCGGCGACGCCGGCTGGTCGCACGACTATGCCCTGCAGCTCCTCAACCGCCTACTCTTTCTCTACTTTATCCAGCGCAAGCGGTGGCTGGGCCACGACCCGGACTTTGTCTGCAACTTCTGGCAGGCCTACCGTGGAGCGGGCCGGCCGCCCGACAGTTTCTATGGCGATTGGCTGTCCGTTCTCTTTTTCGAGGCATTCAACCAGCAGTTCGTGGCTGACCGCAGCGATCGCAGCTACCTGCCACCCAAGCTGCGTGACGCTCTTGCGCTGGCGCCGTTCCTCAACGGGGGTCTATTTACCCGTAATGCGCTGGACCAGGCCCACACCGTAACCATCCAGGACTCGTTCTTCGAATTGCTCTTTGACCGTTTTGAGTCGCAGACGCCCGGCTTTTTGGAGCGGTACAACTTTACCATCACCGAGGATACCCCCTTTGATCAGGAGGTGGCGGTGGACCCCGAGATGATCGGCAAGGTGTACGAGAGCCTGGTGAACATCACCTCGGAAGGCGTCGATGAGAGCGACCAGCGGGGCAGCGCCGGCATCTTTTACACCCCGCGGGTGGAGATCGACCTGATGTGCCGGCTGGCGCTGGTGGATTACCTGACGAATCACCTGGGTGAGGAACGCCGGGGCCTGGTGCGCAACGCCGTCTTTAGCTACGACCCCGACGAAAAGGCCGACGCTGACGCCGCGTTGGCCCGGGAAGACCTCTGGCCGGCGCTCAACCTGCTGCTGCGCGAGGCCACCTTCCTCGACCTGGCCTGCGGTTCGGGTTCGTTTCTGGTGGGGATGCTGGGTATCCTCGATGACCTGCAGGCCCGCGCCAACCAACAACTGGGCACGCAGGAAACGACCTACGAGCGCCGCAAGCGGATCATCGGCCAGAGCCTGTACGGGGTGGACGTGATGCCGTGGGCGGTGCACGTGGCGGAGCTACGCCTGTGGCTGCAACTGGTGGTGGAGACCGAGTTGCACCCGGCCGAGCTCAAGTTCCGCCCGCTGTTGCCCAACCTCTCGTTCAAGGTACGCCCCGGCGACAGCCTGGTGCAGGAGGTCGGCGGCATCAACTTTTCGCTGCACCGCCGCCAAACCGGCATTCCGGCATACCTCAAGGGCGAACTGACCAAACTCAAGGGGGAGAAACTCAAGTTCTACCACGGCGATACCAGCGGAAAATACCACACCGAGGCGGAATTGAAGGCCGAGGAACTGGCGCTCTTTCGGCAGATTCTGGACGCCCGCGGCAAGGCGCTGGAAGATCGGATCAAGATCAAGCGACGCAAGGCAGCGGAGCGTAGCGTCGTCCAATCGTCGCTGCTGGGCGAGGCAAACGATATCTACGATGCCAAAGCGGTGCGCGAGGCCGAAACCGAGGCGGAGGCGCTGGAGGTCGAGCTGGACCAGGTAAAGCAGGCCATCGCCGCACTGCGGCAAACGCAGGAGGTGCCGTTTGTGTGGGACATTGCCTTTGTAGAGATCTTTGAGGGCGAGGGGCGCGGCTTTGACATGGTGGCGGGCAACCCGCCCTACGTGCGCCAGGAAAAGATCGCACCGCCCGGCTTGCGCGAGGAAGATTACGACCCGGACGACTGGCGCGAGCTCAAGCGGGTATACAAGGCCAAGCTCCAGGCGTCGGTCGCCGCCGCCTTTCCTCGTTTCTTCGAATACAAGCCGCAAACCGGCGATTACAGGCGAAAGCTGGAGGGCAAGAGCGACCTGTACATTTACTTCTTTCTGCACGGGCTGAGCCTGCTCAACCCTCAGGGCGCATTTGTCTTCATTACCTCCAATTCGTGGCTCGACGTCGGCTACGGCGCCGACTTGCAGGAGTTCCTGCTGCGGCACGGACACGTCAGCCTGCTGATTGACAACCAGGTGAAGCGCAGCTTCAAACAGGCCGACGTGAACACGGTGATTGCGCTGTTGGGTCCAGTCGACGACAGCCGTGCTGCCGTGACGGAGAAGGCCGCCCGCTTTGTGATGTTCAGGGTGCCTTTCGAGGACGCCCTCTCGCCGGTGGTCTTTGCCGAGATTGAGGAAGCGGCCGAACGCCTCACCCGCCCCGAGTTCCGCGTTATCCGCAAACGGCAAGGGGAATTGCTGGGCGAAGGGTTGGCGACCCTCGAGACCTCGCGGGTGTCCAATACTCGCGAGGTCTATGCCGGCAATAAGTGGGGCGGAAAGTATCTGCGAGCGCCGGACATCTATTTCGCCATTATGGAAATGGGACACGACAAACTCGTGCGCTTGGGTGACGTTGCCCAGTTGCGGCGTGGGCTCACGACGGGGGCGAATGATTGGTTTTTCGTGCGCGTGGAAGGCGCCTTGCCCGGCGATTTGGTGCGAATTCGGTGCGACGACTCGGAGCGGACAGCACACACGCTGGAAGCTCGTTTTGTGCGTTGTCCGGTTGTTACGAAAGCAAAGGAGGTAGAAAAGCCGCTAGTCAACGATGAGTCGCTACCGTATAGATTGGTGTTGGTGGATGCACCAAAGACCAGGATCCCACCGCATCTATCTGCTTACATCGCCTGGGGTGAGGCAAAGCCTCGCGCATTCCACATACGGGCTACCTGCGCGCAGCGGGCCAATTCAGGAGAGTGGTATCGGTTGGGGCAGCGTGAGGGTCCACATCTTGTCATTCCCATCGGGCACAAACGTCGCCCGATGGTTGGTGTGATCGAAGGGGCGCAATCTGGCGATAATCTGGTGGAAGTCCGCTTAAAGGATCTAGGCGCTCGACACGCCATTGCGGCCTGCATCTTCAGCACATTTACAGTCATGAATTATGAGATCTACGGCCGAGCCAACTTCGGACAGGGACTGCTAAAGACCCAGACCTTTGAGATCGTTTCCCTGCCGGTCCTTAGCCCTGCCGTCCTTGAACCCGGGGCAAGACAACGGCTTGAGGAGGCATTCCTAACGATTGCCCAACGTTCACCGTTGATGCTCTACGACGACGTTCGCCGCGCTGACCGGATAGAACTCGATGACGCTTTTCTTGAAGCGGTTGGTTTCGTAGATGCATCGGAACGGACCGCTCTAGTTAAGGAACTACACGACGCTGTCTGCCGTTTGATATGGCAACGCATGGCAAAGAGCGGGGCTGCGCGCGAATCTCGGCAGACCTACGACGAGTGGCTAGCTTCAGGGAAGCCTTTTGGCATACACCTGGAGGAGGATCTGTAGCCCTTGGTTCCTTCGCAGCCACTCGTCCTTGTCTGGTCAATACCGTTACCCGCGGTTGACAACTGGCTGGCACAGTCGCGGACATCAGCATGCCCTGTGGCATCATATGCGGTAGCAGTGAACAACTGCTCGCTCACGTCCTCAGTTTCATACCGGCGCGCAGCAGGCGTATTTCGACAGGATAGATTGAAAAGACCCGCGAGGTCAGGGTTCCTCGCCGGTCTGGGGTAGGAACATGCTTCACGACATCAGAGACAACCGCCAGCAAAGACCGCTGGACACCATCCTGACCACGCTGCCCGCCACTGAGCGGGAGCGGTTTGCGGTGGGATACCTCTTTCTCTCCGGCCTCAAGCCGCTCCGCGAGCAACTGGAGCGCCTGACGGAAATCCGCCTGCTCATCGGCAACACCACCGACCGGGTGACCATCGAGCCCCCCCGAAGGCTGCCGCCGGGTCGAATCGGTGTCGGAAGCTCTGGAGGCGTGGCGCTATCGGCGGCGCGCAGTGGACAACGTTATCCTGGACGTGCCGCAGCGCGCTTCTGGCGAATGTCACGCGGGTTACCGGGCGCTCGCAAACCTTGCATGTAGACGATTGGAGAACGCGGGAAGTGTCTGATTCGCATGAGGCGACCAATATGCAGTACTCGGAGTCAAAGTGGGTCTATCCCGCCACGCTGAGGCGGGCGCGGGAAGAGCTTGGCTTCTCGCCCGAAGAGATCGAGAACCTCTCGGCCACGCTGGGTGAGTATTATTCGCCGATTCAGGCCAGGCTATTGAAAGAGTGGGAGAGCGGCGACTCGGAGCCGGGCATTGAAGATTTGGAGACCCTGTCCGAGATCTATGTGCGCCCAGTGGGCCATTTCCTCCTGGCCGAACCACCTCAGCAGCCATGGCCGCTCAGTTATCGGGGGCTCGCGCACGGAAAGCAAGACCGACTCGACCCACAATCACGCCAGACTCTTCGCCGGTTCGTCGAGCTGGCCGAGTGGACGAAATTCGTGATCGAAAAACACGGCATTGACTGGGAGATTGGGATTCTACCGGGCAAGAGCCCGCTGGATGCCGTGGGGCAAGCGAGAGAAGCGGGTGAGCGACTGGGATTCCATCCGGCGCTTCGCAGAACGTGGGCCACCCCTGACGAGGCGTTTCTCTGGTGGCGGAGAAGGATTGAAGATCAGGGCGTTTTCTGCTTTCAGATGAAGCTGGAGCCGGGCGACGTTCGTGGCTGCGCCCTGTGGCTGGACAGCCATTATCCGTTTATTCTGGTCAATCATCACGGCGCCGAAGCGGCTACCGGCCGCACCTTTACTCTGCTGCACGAATACGCGCACCTGCTCACGGCGACCGGCGGACTGGTCTGTGATTTCCGGGGGGCGAGTGAGGCCGATAATCCCGAGGGCTTTGCCAACCAGTTTGCGGCCCGGATGCTGATAACTCACGATGAGTTGAGACATCAGCTTGACGACCTCGGGCAACGTAGCTACCGCGACGCCTGGCCGGACGATGTGCTCGACCAGATTCGGGCGCCTTTTTTCGTGAGCCGCGATGTGGTGGCCATCACCCTGGAGCAACTGAATCTGGCGCCGAAAGGGCTGTATCAAGTCAAGCGAGCTCAGTGGGAAGCCCGCCGGCCGTGGGGAAGGGGTGGCCCAAACCGAAAGGCGATGACCAAAAAGGAACGCAAGCTGAGAGAGCTCGGCTTTTCGCTCTCCCGGGTCCTTTCACGGCCGGATATGGCGAGCGCGATACCGCTGACCGATCTGTGCTCCGTGTTGGATATGAAGGTGGAGAAGGTTCACGATTTCCTTTCGTGGGTGCGCACAGCGATGGACAACGAGTAGTGCATCGAGACGTCCCATGGACCGATTTGTGGTTGATGCCGACGCTTTCATAGATTTCGACCGCCATTACCGGGGTCAGTTGAAGACGCTGAAACGATTGGCAGGTGCCGGCAGTTTGACCATTCCCGGCGGCGTGGCGCGAGAGTTGTTGCGCAAGTCCGACACATTATCCAAGCGCGTCAAACAGTGGCAGGACGACTGTACAGATTTCGTGGTCAAGGTAGACCAGGACCCACGGATGCGGAGCGAGTTCGCCAGAATCGAGCGCGAGTATGGAGATCGAATCGTCGTGGGTGGGCAGACGTACACCGGGTTCTGGAGTAGTCACGCCGGCAAGAAAGCGGCCGACGGGCAAGTAGTTTCCGTAGCCAAAGTCCTTGGCAGCACAGCCGTATCGGACGATCTGGCCGTCAAGCTCGCCTGCATGCTGGAGAATGTACCGTGTATCGGGTGGGCCGAATTCGCCCGGCAGGTTGGAATTCCGGTGAAACAACAGCGGCTCCTATAGGCGCAATGGAGCTCACTACCTGTAGGTCGCGGCGCAAGCGGGTTCTTATCCAAGCGGATCACGAGGGTGCCTATGCCACACGACATCATTGACAACCGTGAACAGAAGCTGCTGGACACCATCCTGACGACGCTGCCCACCACCGAGCGGGCGCGGTTTGCGGTGGGATACCTCTTTCTCTCCGGCCTCAAGCCGCTGCGCGAGCAACTGGAGCGGCTCACGGAAATCCGCTTGCTCATCGGCAACACCACCGACCGGGAGACGATCGAGACCCTCGCCGAGGGGTACCGCCGGCTGGAACCGGTGTCGGAAGCTCTGGAGGCGTGGCGCTATCGCCGGCGCGCCGACCAGCAGGAGGCAGCCCGCGAAACCGGCGATAACCTGGCTGATGTCGTGGCGCTGATGGACCAAACGGACGATGACCAAGCCATCATCCAGGCCGTGATGCAGCTCATCCAGGAGCAAAAACTGCGGGTGCGCGTCTACACCCGCGGCCGGCTGCACGCCAAGGCCTACATTTTTGATTACGGCCCGGTCTACGATGCGCAGGGCCGCCCGGCGCCCCGTACCGAGGAGGGCATCGCCATCGTCGGCTCGTCGAACCTCACCCTCTCCGGCATCCAGCTCAACGCCGAGCTGAACGTGGTAGTGCACGGCAACGCCAACCACGCCGAGCTGGTGGGCTGGTTCGACGTCCTGTGGGACGAGGCACAAGAGTTCGACCAGGCGCTGATGGACGAGCTGCGCCGCTCCTGGGCCGGCGGCGAGGCCGGCGCCGCGGATGGCGAGTTGACGCCCGTGACCCCGTACGACGTCTACCTGAAGACTCTCTACGAGCTGGTGCGCGACCGGCTGGAGGGAGGGGAGCGGCCGGAGCTGCTGGTTGAGGACGACATCACCCGCCAGTTAGCCGACTTTCAGATCGTGGCCGTGCGGCAGGCGATCAGCCTGGTCCGCGATTATGGCGGCTGCTTTGTCTCGGACGTGGTGGGCTTGGGCAAGAGCTACATCGGCGCGGCGGTGATCAAGCACTTTGAGACCGCCGAGCGCGCCCGGCCGCTGATCCTCTGCCCGCGCTCGCTGGTGGAGATGTGGGAGCGGTACAATGAGGTCTATCGGCTGAACGCCCGGGTGCTCTCCATCGGCTTCCTGCGCGAGGACAATGGCCGGAATCTGCTGCTCGAGGACGCGCGCTTCCGCGACCGCGACCTGGTTCTGGTGGACGAGAGCCACCATTTTCGCCACTCGGATACCCAACGCTATCGCCTGCTGCAGGATTTCACCCGGACCGGGCGCCGCTGCGTGTTGCTCACCGCCACCCCGCGCGACAAGGGCGCCCGCGACATCTTTCACCAACTCAAGCTCTTTCACCCGGACGACCGCACCCTGCTTCCCATCGACCCGCCGAATCTACGCCAGTTCATCAAAGCCGTAGAAGCGGGCCAGCGTCGCCTGCAGGACCTGCTGGTTCACATCCTCATCCGCCGCACCCGCGCCCACATTCTGCGCTGGTACGGCTATGACGCGGAAACCCACCGCTCCGTGAAACCGGCCCGTTGGAGCGAATATGCCTCGGGTGAGCGCCGTGCCTACATCAAGGTGGACGGGCAGCCGCGCTTTTTCCCGCACCGGGAACTGGAGACGGTGGCCTATTGCATTGACGACACCTACAGCGGGCTTTATGAGGAACTGCGGGGATACCTGGGCGGGCCGCGGGTTAGCCAGCTTGAGACCGAGCCGGGCGAACTCACCTTTGCCCGCTACGGGCTGTGGCATTACGTCCGCCCAGAAAAGCAAAAACGGCCGCCCTACAACGAGCTGCACCGGGCGGGCGTGAACTTGCGCGGATTGATCCGCATCATGCTCTTCAAGCGCTTTGAATCCAGCGTCCACGCCTTCCGCGAGACGCTGCGCAAGCTCTATCGTATCCACGGGGACTTGCTTCGGGCGCTGGATGAGGGGATCGTGCCGGCGGGCGAGGAAGCGCAGTACCTGTTGTACGAATCGGACGAGTGGGACGAGACGGAGCTGATGGACGCGCTGCGGCAGGTGAGCGGCCGGTACCAGCTCGCCGATTTCGACGCCGAGCTGCTCCGACAGCACATCCAGCAAGATCAGCGTCTGCTTGGTCAGATGTTGGCGCGGGTGGAGCCGATCACGCCCGAGGAGGACGACAAGCTGCAACGGCTGCTGACCTTGCTGGAAGAGCCGGGCCTGGTTCAGGGCAAGCGTCTGATCTTTACCCAGTACGCCGACACCGCCCGCTACCTATTTGACAACCTCAACCCCGGCGGCGCGCGCCCTGACGTGGATGTGGTGTATTCCGGTGACAAGAACCGCGAACGGCTGGTAGGCCGCTTTGCGCCCCAGGCCAACCCGTGGTATCGGCCGCGCCCCGGCGACACCGAGTTGAATACCGTCATCGCCACGGACGTGCTCTCTGAGGGTCTCAACCTGCAGGACTGCGACAAGGTGATCAACTATGACCTGCACTGGACCCCGGTGCGGCTGATTCAACGTTTCGGACGCATCGACCGTATCGGTTCAACCTACGACCGGGTGTCTGCGTACAACTTTTTGCCCGAGACCGCCCTCGAGCGCGAACTGGGCCTGCGGGCTACGCTGGCGCGCCGCATCGCCGAAATCCACGAGACGATTGGCGAGGACGCTGCGGTGCTGGACCCGAGCGAAAGGCTGAACGAAGAGGCGATGTACGCCATTTACGAGCGCAATGGCCGGCGACTGGGGCTGATGGAAGAGCAGGAGGAAGAGCCGTTCGACTTGAACGAAGCCGAACAAATGCTGCGCCAGTTGCGGGACGAGACGCCCGAGTTGCATGCCCGGATCACCAACCTGCGCGATGGGTTGCGCGCTGGCCGGGCGGGCGATGGCAACCAGGTCTTTACCTTCTTTCGGGCCGACCGTTACCAGCAGCTCGCGTTGTTGGATCCGGATGGCAACCTCCTGACCCGAGAACTGGGTGAGGTGCTACGCGTGCTGCGCTGCGGGCCAGAGGAACCGCTGCTGGCTCTCCCGGCCGGCTACAACAGCGTGCTCATGCGGGCCAAGAAGCGGTTCGACGAGGAGGTGCGGCTGCGACAGGCGCAGCAGCGCCACTCGGTCTCGCTCACGCAGGCCCAGCGTTATCTTCTGCGAGAGCTGCGGGTGCTCTACGGGACGCTCAAGGACGATGAAGAACGTAGCGACGTACAGGCGCTGGAGGAGGCTTTCCGTCAGCCGCTGTCGGCCGGCGTGCAGAAAGAAGCCAACCGTCTGCGCCGGACGGGCGTGACCGGCGCTGCCCTGCGCGACGAACTGCGGCGCATCTACTTTCGCTACAACCTGCGCGAGGCCACGCAGCGCGGCGAGCTCGGCAGCGAGACTGATCTGCCGCGCATCGTGTGCAGCGCTGGCCTGATAGCGGGCAGTTGAGGCATTTGGGCGGATCATCGTTATCGTAGCCAGCCGCTGGGAGGCCGTCTGGAGATTGCCGGTGTCGTGACAGGAGGAGATGCAAAACATGGATGAGAACGAAGTTGTGGTTGCTTTTGATATCGTGCTGGAAGAGGTCGAGGACGCCATCGCGGGGTTGAACCGTCAGGGCGCCGAGCTTATTCAGGCCGGCAGCTATACCGCCGTCCAGGAGCTGCTGGAAAAGGCCAATCAGATGACCGCCTTCCGCGCCAAGGTGAGTACCCTGCAGAAGGAGTGGCAGACCATCTTTGCCGGCGCGGTGCCCAAGGCGGCACAAGCGCGACGCCCAAAGCGAAGCCGCCGGGCAGCTGCGCGTCTGGCGCGCGGCCTGAGAACACCTGAGGCCCAATTCCGTGCCCCGATCCTGCAAGCTCTGGTGGCCGCCGGTGGCTCGGCCCCATTGGGAGAGGTGCTTGACGCGATCGGGAAGCAGATGAAACTACAGTTGACCGATTACGACCTGCAACCGGTGCCGTCCGACCCGACGATCGTCCGCTGGCGCAACACAGCCCAATGGACTCGCAGCGCCATGGTGGGCGAAGGGTTGTTGTCGTCCGAGTCGCCGCGGGGGATCTGGGAGATCACGCCGGCTGGACGCAGTTACTTGGCTTCCGCCCAGAGCTGAGCGGGCGGCGGAACCGAGGTTACCGAGATTTACCCGCGCTATGAGGAGTGCGCACTCGACAGGCTATCAACCAGCAGGGCGATGACAACGGCAACGGCCTGCGACGCGCATCTGGCGGTTGCGCTCGGAGCGTCAACGAAAAACCGGTGAATGTGAGGAGCAACTGGTGAAATCAAGCGAGAACACGTTCGCACAGCTTCTGGCCATTGAAGGCAATCAGTGGCATTACCACATTCCACGATTCCAGAGGGAATACGTGTGGGGCAAGTATAACTGGAGCAAATTGCTGGAGGACATATACGACAACGACCCCGGCCACTACATGGGTTCGATCATTTGCGTGCACGAGGGTGCCGATCTGACACCTAACAGCGAGTTGGTCTATGAAGTGGTTGACGGCCAACAGCGGCTTGCGACGCTTTCTCTGCTGTTGGCGGCGATTTACCAAAAACTCAACACACTGGCCGCAGACGATCCCGCCCTGAGCTCTAGCGAGGATTTCATCATCCGACGCAACGGCGTAAAGCGAAGATTGTTCAAACAGATGACACCTGATGGCCGACCGCTGCCGTGGTGGGTTTTCAAATCCGGTTCGTTGAGCTATTGCCTTCGCATCCTGCCTTCGACACAGGAGAGCAACCTCGCCGATTATCAATGCATCCTGAAAGAGATCGGTCTGCTGCCCAAGGCCTCGACCCCAAGGTACCTGGGCAATAGGAGGATCTACAAGGCGTTTGACTACTTTCGAAGGCAAATGCCGGGCACTATGCCCGAAGTGTGCGATCTGCTCGACCGGGTTTACGCGCTCTCGTTCATTCACATCACGGAAGCCAGCCAGGCCAAAGCGTTCATGCTGTTTGAGACGCTAAACTACCGCGGCGTGCCGCTCTCCGCCATCGACATCATCAAAAACAAGATGCTGGCCGTACTTGAGAGCCGACACAACGTGCCTATTGATGACTCCTACAGTGATTGGCAACAGCTTCTTGCCAATCTCACCGAGGACAGAGATCAGGACCGGTTCCTGCGCCAGTTCTATAATGCGTTCAAATTCGACGCTCAAGTAAAGGTCGAAGGAATCACGCGGGCCACCGGTTCGAGAGTGATCGCCATCTACGAGACCTTGATCAGGAGAGACGCCCAGGCCCTTATCACGGATCTCATCCAGAAGGCGACTGTCTACAACCAGTTTATTGAGCCCGAGAAATACCGCCCGTCTGACCTTACCGCCGGGCTGGTGCAGCTCGATCGCATTGGCGCCGCGCCCGCCTACACCTTCCTGTTGTATCTGTTTTCGCTTCCCGCCGATGTGTTTTCCGAACCCGGCGTTAGGGAAAAAACGGTGATGCTGCTGAGCAAGTACTACTTTCGCAGGAATGTCACTGATTTTCCGAACACCAGAGACCTCGATGGCATCAACATTGACCTGGTGGAGCAATGTCAGGCGGAACGCGACGCCGGCAGAAAAGTTGGGTTTAATTTCCTTTCACAAGCCATCCTGGCCGGCAGAGGCCGACCGGCGCCCCTGCGCACCCTCCGCGAAGCGCTGAAAGACAATCTCTTCTACAACAATGGCAACATGGCGCGTTACGCCCTCACTAGGCTGGACGAAGCCAATCAGAACCGCGAATACGCCCCCAATCTGTGGGAGAGGAATGAGAAAGGGTTGTACGTGTGGACGGTGGAGCACGTCTTTCCCCAGGGCAGAAACATCCCGTCGGATTGGGTCGGGATGATCGCCAACCATGACAAGAACGAGGCAGAAAGAATCCAGGGCGAGTGCGTACATTGTCTGGGTAACCTCACCCTCACAGGCTACAATTCGAAGCTGTCGAATCAGTCTTTCACCAAGAAACAGGACAAGACCGCCGTCAACGTGTTCGGCAATCAGATCTTTGTGGGGTACAAGAATGGCTTGGCGTTGAACGGCGTTCCTTTTGCTGTCCGCGGGCAGACCATCAGTTTGGCGACTGCCGACAGGTGGACGCGCGAACACATCCTGGCCCGAAATGAGGTCATGGTCGACATGCTCATCGATATTCTTAGGTTTGACGTAGAATGATAGATACCCCAAGCCGGGTGAGATGAACAGCCATACCAGCACAGTTTACGCTCGCACATGAACGGCACACCGGCAACAGGACCAATCAACCGAGGAGGAGCTGCACATGACCGAGTTCTTTATGCTTCACAACGGAAGGCATCACCAGGTGGACGACGGATTGTGGCTACACTACCCCGATACGTGCAACGTCCAGGACGTGGGTGAGGTGAGTACCGCGCACGCGGTGTGGGCGCATCGTTCGACCGCGCTGAAGGAGACACGTCTAGGAGACTACTGAAAAAGCCACT
>DCVT01000041.1 GCA_002328075.1 Anaerolineales bacterium UBA2181
GACATTTCTATTTTGGGTTGACAATTTCCGACAGATGCTTGACAACGCAAAAAAGCTGTGCTATCATGTTGTCCAGGGGTAGAACAAATGTTCTACCCATCCGCTTGGAGCAAGAGACAGATGGAGGCAACGATGGCAAATCGAGAGGCGACGATGAGCAGTCTGCCCTGGGTGGGGATGGCAGACAGGGCTGCGCGGGCGATAGGCGGGCAGGCGAGCGTCACACGCCGCGCGGCCGTCGGCACTATGCTGTTGGTGGCGTTGGTGGCGTTTGAGTTGTTCAACTTTGACACCACCGAGTTTGCGTTGGAGAGTCTGCTGGGTACGGTGGCGTTCGTTGGGGTGCGCTGGGCCACTATTCTGGCCGTTGCGTTTTGCAGCATCGACTTTGCCGGATTCACGCGGCTGCTCTTGCCTGACCGAAGGGCCAGCGACAGTGTGGGCTCGTTGCGTCCGACAACGTTGCTGATGGCTGCCTGGTTGCTGGGCGCGGCGGTCAACGCCACCTTGACCTGGTGGGCTGTCTCGCTGGTGCTGATCAGCCACAACCTGGGCAACGAGGTGCTCTCGCGGGAGCAGTTGTTGCACGTCGTTCCGGTCCTGGTGGCGGTGTTGGTGTGGGTCACCCGTCTGCTGATCATCAGTGCGCTGGTCTCCAAGGGTCACGTCAGGGCCAGCCGTCCCGCGGCGGCGGGATGGCAGCCGGCGCGGCTCCGGCCCGTGGCGGTCTCGACTGCCCGTCGCCAGGTCGCCCAGTCCACCGGAGTTAGTGGCGCGCGGCAGTCAGCACGGCGCAGCGGTAACCGGTCGCCAATGGCGGTTCCGCTTCAGCGAGCCGATCGGCGGGCAGCCGCTGATCAGCGTCCCAGCTAGCCTGAAGGAGTACGTCGATGCGTCGTGGCAATCGTCGGTTTAAGGATGGGTGCGATGCTCGGGTCTATCCGGAGTCGGCTCTGAGGCGGCAGCCGCTCCTCGTGCTGCTGGCCGGGTTTGGTGCTGCGCTAGTGCTCGGCCTCGTGCTTTGGAGCGTGGGGCCGGTAGAAGGTCCTTCAGTATGGGCGGCGACAGATGCCGTTTCGGTAGCGGCGGACGGACCGGTGGTTGCGCAAGGTCGTGTTGCGGTTGAGCTTTCTCCTGTTTTCACGCCTGAAGTGCGCTATTGGGAGACGCAGATTCTGGGCTGGGCATCTGGCTACGGTCTGGACCCGAACCTGGTCGCCACGGTTATGCAGATCGAATCCTGCGGTAACCCCCTGGTTGCTTCCCCGGCCGGAGCACAAGGGCTATTTCAGGTAATGCCCTTCCATTTCGCGGCCGGTGAGGCGATGCTGGACCCCGACACCAACGCTCGCCGTGGACTGGGTTACCTACTCGACTCGCTCGAATCGACGGGTGGGCACGTAGGAATGGCGTTGGCGGGATACAATGGGGGCCACGTGGCAGCCCAGGGCAGCTGGTCTACTTGGCCGGAGGAGACGCGCCGTTACTATCGTTGGGCAAACGGAATCTATCAGGACGCCTCGAGCGGCATGGTTGACAGCCCTACCCTACATGACTGGCTGCAGGCTGGCGGTGCCAGTTTGTGCCAGCGGGCGGCCGCTGAGTTGGCCAAGTAGAGGGAACGGCAGGCGGCACGTGGCCTCTGCGGATGTGAGAGTTCGCGGTGTTGCAGCGTGTTCCACAAACGCAGGTTGGCGCGGGTTTGCGGATTCTATCGCCGGCGGCAATGGACAAATGCGCGGTTTGGCGGTGCTGCCCGCCCTTGAGGGAGCGATCGACGCCGGTATTCTGGCGAGAGGTCTCAGCAGACGCGCTGAGCGCTTGACCGGTGGTTCGGCCGGGGTACAATACGGCTGCCATGGCAGCGCCGACCGTAGGCCTTTTCAGCAATTTGCCGGCCGTTCAGCAGCGAACTTGTAAGTTTCCGCTGTGGGCACGGATGGCGGTCCGGATGGCCTGCTGGCCAGCGGGTGCCGGAACTGCGGCGCCGGTCCAACCGGCCGTTGACCGGTGGCAGCACGCGCCCACGTTCGTTCCCGATTCCGACGAAGAGCCGGCGGTTCCAACTGGGCTGCAGCGCCCTTGCGCCGGTCGCTTGAGTGGGGGGAACGGGTCATGGTTGGCCCGTGTTGACGGCTGTGGGCGGCAGCATGTAGCTTCTGGCCGGATTTCCGCTTGCGGGCGCACTGCTCTGGGCGACGACACTGCCCGGGGTTGCTCGAGGTAGTGGGGTGGAGGCGGCAACCTGGTCGTGGGCGGGTTTTCTGGTCCTGACTTTCCTGGCAGGGGCGGTTCTGTATTGGCTGCTGGTGATCTCAGAGGGGACGTTTCTGGGCGCCTCCGTGGTTGCCCTCATGTACAATTGGGTGGCGCGACGGTACGACTCACTGAAGCAGTTCGATGCGGATTGTGAAGAGCTGTTTCTGCGGCAGCCAATGCTCAGGGAGTTGCGTGACCGGCCGAATGCCTGGGTCTTGGATGTGGCGACGGGAACCGGCCGGGTACCATGGGTGCTGAGCTTACCAGGGGGTTTTGGTGGGCGCATTGTGGGATTGGATAGCTCCCGCGAGATGCTGTGCGTGGCGGCTGAAAAGGACTGGGCAAGCGCCGAACGGCGGCCACTGTTCATCTGGCAGAACGCCATGGTCCTGCCTTTCGCCGATGAGCGGTTTGATCTGGTCAGTAGCCTTGAGGCCATGGAATTCATGCCGCGGCCGGAGCAGGTCCTGGAAGAGATGGTGCGAGTCACGCGGAGCGGAGGGGCCCTCGTGTTGACGCGGCGTCGGGGTTGGGCTGCGCGTCTGATGTTGGGAAAAGGTTGGTCCAAGGAGCGGTTGTTGGCCGAGCTGTTCCGGCTGGGTCTGGAATCCAGCCGGGTAGTGCGTTGGCAAATGGATTATGATCTGGTGTGGGCGAGAAAGCCGGAGCGGACAAAGGGTGGCATTGACCTTGACCCGAAAGCGGAACTGATGGCATCGATCTTTTGCCCCAAATGCCGAGAGGTTGTGCTGGTGCCCGAGGTCGGCGGGCTGCACTGTGATGGATGCCATCGGCGGTACCGTGTGGCTACCGATGGCGTGGTCGAACTGGCCCGACCGGTGTGAATGTGAGTCAACTCATGGAAAAACTGACGATTCTGCTGGTGGAGGATGACCTGGGGTTGTTGGACGCGATGAGCGAAACGTTGGAGATGGTCGGGTATAGCACCGTGCGGGCATCGAACGGTCGCGAAGGACTCGAGGCATTGTCTCAACTGCGGCCTGACCTGATCATTTCTGACATCGTGATGCCAGAAATGGACGGGTACGCCTTTCACCAGGAGGTGGTTTCCCGACCCGAACTTGTCACCATACCTTTTATTTTCCTTACGGGCAAGAGCGATCAGGCAGATGTTCACCGGGGATTGCGGGAGGGTGTAGACGTCTATCTCACCAAGCCGTTCGACGTGGACGATCTGCTGGTGCATGTTCAAAATCGCCTGACTCGGTTTGCTGCCGTGCGCAGGCAACTACTGCGCCAATTGGAGGAGTTGCAGAACCAGGTTGTGACCATGTTCAGCCACGAGTTGCGCACGCCGCTGGCCTTCATCCAGGGTTACACGGACCTTCTGGCGGAGAGTCCAGGCTCGATGCCTCCCGACGAGGTCCGGCTCTTCTTGGAGGGCATTCAGCACGGTTCGTGCCGGCTTCACCGGTTGGTCGAGAACCTGCTGGCGCTGGTGTACCTGGACACCGAAGTCTCTGCTCGGGAATTTGAACGGTTCTCCACCAAAGAGGCGCACCTGGGGCGGTTGGTCCAGACAGTGGTGGCGGGTCACGAAAGGGCGGCGGCCGCCCGCGGGCTGAGGCTTCAGGCAGAATTGGACGATGCAATGCCGTCAGTCCGCATAGCAAATGACCACATTATCTGCGCCCTCAGCCATCTGCTGGAGAACGCCATCAAATTCACCTCGGGAAGCGACAAGACGATCATGGTACGGACCTACGGTTCGGGGGGGCGAGCATACATTGAGATTCAGGACGAGGGGATAGGGATTTCCGCAAATGACATGCTGGTCGTCTTTGAGCGGTTCCGCCAGATTGACCGGGGAAAGCAGGAGCAAGCCGGGCTGGGCATCGGCCTCGCCATCGCCCGTGGTTTGGCGCGGATCAACGGGGGAGACATCCGGGTGGTCAGCGAACCTGGAAGAGGCAGCACCTTTACCCTCTGGCTGCCGTCTGTGGCGCCGTCAAGTTGACGCCATGGACGATGCGATGACTATGTTGGCAGCCGCTGCTCGGCATTTTTTGTTGTTGCTTTCCTGACGGCGCTGGTTCTACTGGGCGCCTGCCAGGCTTCACCCGCCCTGGCGCCTGTGCCAGATAACGTGATTACGACTCGGGTGGCCCCCTGCACGCTGCGAACGGACGCAGACGGTTACCGCGCTGGAGAGGGCGATCTAGTTCTGGTGATCGACAATTCTACCTCTCAACCGGTCTATCTATCCATGTGCGGCCCATGGACGGTGCTCCGGCTAGCCGAGGCCAATCGAATCCCGGTGTGGCAGATGCAGTGCCCGCAAGATTTCCTGGCCTTTGAACTTCCGCCCGGCCGCTCAGTGGGAGGGACGCTCAGTCTCAGTGACCCGAAGGCGGCGCCATACTACCTGGAGGGGTTGGCCGGAAGCTACCAAGCCGAAGTGACAGTCTACTCCGCGTGCGCGGTGAGTGGGGCGATCACAGTGGAGACCGGGCCCAAATACGGCGAATTGGCCGACTGCGCCAGACACGAACGGTTGGTCTCTTTGCCTTTTGTGGTGACGGGCGACCTGGAGGCCGCCGTCACTCCGGCGCCGGCTGTGACCCAGGTGACGGAGTCGGTCGGGCTAAGCATGGCGGCGCAGGTTGGCGGCGTAGTACAGTCAATAGCCTGGCAAGATGGTCTGGTGGCTGCTGGCGTGGGACCCAGGCTAATCCTTTTCGACCCGGACGATTTGCTGGTGCTGGGGCACACCGGTCCGTTCCCGGGCCTGGTCCGCGACGTGGCGCTGGCAGGTGGGCGCGCCTATCTGGCGCTGGGCGAGAGCGGGCTGTTGGTGGTGGATCTCGCCGACGCATCCGAGCCTCGAATCGCGGGGTCATTTTTGCCGGGTGGATTCGTCCAGGATGTGGCAGTGGTTGACGACCTGGCAATCCTGGCCGCGGGCACGGCTGGCTTTTTGGATATTGGGCATGGATGACCCGGCGCAGCCAATGTCCTGCACCTGCCGGTCATCACCCAAACGGCCGACGCAGTCACGATTGACAATGGGCGAGCCTTTCTGCTGGCAGGCGATCAGGTGTACGGCCTGGATTTGACGCCTGGTGCTGGTTTTGGTCCACTGACGCAGTTTGGGATCGGTGGGCCTGGACGGCGTCTGGCGGTGGACGGTGCACGTTTGCTGGTGGCTGCAGAGAAGGACGGGCTCTGGGTAGTTGACCTGACGGATCTGACCAATCCAGGCTCAGTGACAACCGTGGCGGCGAGCAGCGCTGCCATGGATGTGGCACCGTGCGGCCGGGCTGTCTGCGTCGCGGATTACCTCTCTCGGTTGGCCTTGCTGGACGGCCGGACGTTGTCGGTGATCAGCGTTCTGGAGACACCGGGGGCGGCGGTTGGTCTGGCAGTGCACAAAGACAAGGTGATGGTAGCGGATTACTCAGGGGGAATCCGGCCGGCCAGGCTGGCAGAAGGTTTGCGCGAAGACGGGTCTCCGTGGGTCACGCTGGGTTGGGTCAGCGGGGTTGCCGCGGGCGGGAACCGAGCCGCAGCAATCGGTACTAATGGCCTGGCACTCTTGGATCTGGCCATGCTGTCCGAAATGCCCGCTATTCGGTACCTGATCGATGCGAGTCCTGGTGAAACCTTTGCCGGGACCGATGTTGCTCTGGTGGACCGCCGGGCGTACCTGCTCCAAACAGACGTAGGGTTTCGTGTTTTCGAGGTCGACGACGACCTGTCAGAAATGGGCCGGTATACGCTGACCCGGCCTCGCGCAATGGTGGTGAAAGAAGACCTTGCCTTTGTAGTTCACCCTGATGGGCTGGCGATCCTGCGGGTTGAGCAGATGCCACCGATGCTGCTTCAGTCATTTACTCACGCCTGGGACGCAGTGGACGTGCTGGCCTGGGAGGACGCACTCTATGTGGCGGATCGTTCGGGAACGGTCTGGACCCTGAACGTCGGAGACCCGTCGCGTCCGATTCTGACTGGGCAGTGGGACCGGCCCGCCCTGAGATTGGCGATGGGCGGCAACTTGCTGGTGGCGGCTGCCGGTGACAAAGGTCTGTGCACAGCTGTCCTGGGGGACCTGTTTCGTCCGCTGAAACTGGGTCGCTGGATCGCGGAGGACGCGCGGGACGTGGCTGTGATCGGCTCCAGGGCGTATTTGGCTGACGCGTGCAATGGTTTGCATGTCATATTGCTCAAATCACCGGCCGGGCCGACCTCAGTTGGCGTGCTCAGCACCGCTGGCTCCCCCCAGGCGGTCGCCATCGATGAGGAGTGGGTGGTTGTGGCCGACGCGGCCGGCGGCCTGCTGGTCTATCGGCGGGAACAGAACAGAGACTGTAGTGCCTAGAGAGTTCGTGTCATGTAGAGGCCCTGGTCACCAAAGCCGCGCCGGTGATAGTAGTCCTTGGTGCCAAGGGCGGCAATGACTGCCAGGTGTCGGTAACCTGCGTCGCGAGCTAATCGGGCTCCCTCCAGGATTAGCTCCTCTCCCAAACCCAGGTGTTGTGCTTCGCCTTCGCTTTGGCTGTGAATGGCCAGAGCGGGTCCGAACGCATGCACTTCGCGGATCATGGCGTGACCAGCCAGTTCTTCCACGATGGGGGGGAGCAACGGATCCGGCAACGATAACCGCAAGAATGCCGCCAGCCGGCCGTCGGGGGTCAGGAACCGCAGAAAATGTTCCTGAGTTGCGTCGGTGGAGTATATCAAGTCATCCAGGAGCAGTAGCTCGCGGGTCACCAAATTGCCGCGTACCTCGCTGCAGCGGATGCAGCGGCACTTGCGCCCGTCCTCCGCCAGTCGGCGTTGGACCAGTTGGCGCAAGTTGGATCGCAAAGTGCCTGCCACGATGTTGCCGGCCGGGATATCCCGCATCACCCGGTTCACCCGGCAGTAGGGCGGAATGGTGGTCTTGCAGTCCGCGACCAATTGCACCAACTCCTCCTCCGCGTACGGTACATACCGACCTGCAAGCCAGAGATCGTAAAGGGCGGTCCCTTGAAGGAGGGCGGCCGGGTAGATTTTCAGCTCGTCCGGCTGAAGGGCGGGGTCCGCCCACCACTCGTCAAAATCCTCACGATCGTGCTCGGGAGAAGCGCCGTGCAGATTGGGCATCCAATGGACCACGATCTTGAACCCGGCCAACCGCAGGACGCGCATGGCTTGCCGGGTCGCAGCCACCGTGTGGCCGCGTTGGTTCAACTCGAGGATCCGATCGTCGAGGCTCTGTGCCCCTAATTGAACCTTGGTCACCCCCAGACGGCGCAGTCGCAGTGCCTCGGCCGGGTTGATCATGTCGGGCCGGGTTTCAACCACCAGCCCCACGTTCCGGTGCGGCGCTTCCTGATTGAACGCCTGCGCCTCGGTCAGCGATTGTGAAGGGCGGCCGTTCATGGCGTCGAGGCATCGCTGCACGAACCATTCCTGGTAAGCAGCGGGGTAAGCAGACCAACTCCCGCCCAGGATCAGCAGTTCAACTTTGGCTGCGCTGTGGCCCAGGGCCTCAAAAGTGGCAATACGGCCGGCAGTCTGTAGGTAGGGGTCAAAGTCAAAGCTCGCTGCCCGGGCAGCGCCGGGCTCGTCCGGCAGATAGCTCTTGGGTTGGCCTTCGACCTCTGGACAAAAGATGCAGCTACCCGGACACGGCGCTGGGCCGGTGAGGACGGTGACGGGAGCCACACCCGAGAGAGTGCGAATCGGCTTGCGCTGCAGTTTGCGCAGCGTGTCACGCTCAAAAGGAAGCTCGCCGGCCGCCACAAAGGCGCGGTAGGCTTCCACCAACTGGTGTTTGTTAAACGTTCGCTTGCCCAGGTAAGGATGCTGCCGAATGATCTGTGCCAGGGCATCCGGTGCCAGAGGCTGCGAGGATCGCACCTGTTGGATGATGGCCAGCAGTTGCTCCCGGTAAGGCGATAGATCGGTCAGGGGGTATCGGGTTGCCTGCCAGTGTTCTTCCCATTGCTCGCGCGCCATGCGATGGCTGGTCACGCAACAATTGTATCAGACGAGGCCTCTGCATGTGAAGCCGGAGCGTGTTTGCCGACCGCGCCGGAAAGGGTACAATCAGCCCCAAGCATTGATTGTACTTGCGGGAGGGAAAACGCGTGATGGTGCATCTCATACCTGTTCCATTCATGATAGTGACGGTGGCGTTGCTTATCCGGTCCGAGTCGCAGCCGGTACGCCCGCGCGTCAGGATTTGGAAGCCGTTCTCATCGCTCCTCATGATCAGCGTGGCGGCTCTGGCATGGTTGCGGCCGCATTCCGACCCAGCGTACACCAGTTGGATTCTGGCAGCCTTGGTCCTTTCGACGGTGGGGGATGTTGCCCTCATGTTCGGGAGCCCACGGGCTTTTCTGGCTGGATTGGTGGCTTTTCTTCTGGCGCACATAGTCTATTCCACTGCCTTTACGCTGTGGAATGGGTTGCAGTCGGCCGACTGGGTGACCGGTGCTGTTCTGCTGGTGCTGGGGAGCTGGCTCTATCGCTATGTCTTGCCGGGATTGGGTCGACTGCGGCTGCCGGTTGCGTTGTACATCGTTGTCATCTGCGTGATGCTGAACCGGGCTTTTTCAACCTTGTGGGGAGATGCGTTCTCTCCCATCCAGCGGTGGATGATAGCCATCGGTGCGCTGTTCTTTTGGATTTCGGACCTGATGCTGGGCTTGAACAGATTTGGCCGGCCGTTCTCTTGGAACCGGATCAGCCTGGCCTTTTATTACGCCGGTCAGGCGCTGTTGGCGCTGAGCGCGTCCTATTTTGTCGCCTGAGCTGACCGTCAGGCGTGCCCAGGTGATCGGTCGGACAAGATTGGAGGGTGATGCGATGATCCTCGTGGGCACCGTGGGTTATCAGCCGACAAAACGCCAGGGCACGAGAAAAAAAACCGATGTACGGGAGGTGGCCAGCATGGCACACCATGCCCGTCGGTTTGGGACGGTGGAGGTGGAGTGGGACTGCTTTCCGCCGGGCGGCGGTGGCGGTTTGGTTCCCGAGTCTTTTCGATGGGTGCTGCGGTTGCCCCGATCCCTGACCCACGGCCGGGAGCTGTCTCCGGCTCTGGCATTTGACCTGGCGTCGCTTGCGGAAACCGGGCGGTTGGCGTGCCTGTTGGCGCCGTTTCCGCTGGATTTCTCCAACCGACCGGAAAACCAGCGGTTCTTGCAGCGCCTGCAAAGTTGGGCCGGCGAGCTTCCACTGGCGGTCCAGTTCCTCAACAAGGAATGGATTGTAGAGGGGATGGAGGCGTGGCTCAGGACAATCGGGCTCTGCTACTGCGCCGTGGACTTGCCCCGGCTTCCAGGCCTGACGCAGCCGGTAGCCTGGGTAACGGGGCCCGTAGCGATGGTCCGGCTCTGCGGCCGAGATGCCGCATACTGGCAGACGAACCCAGATCGGGGACCAGACCAAGAATATGTCTACGACTTGCTGGAGCTGGCAGAATGGCTGCCCAAGATAGAGGAAATGTCGGCTTTGGCACCCCTCACGCTGGTGATCGCCAACGGTTCCCGGTCGGCGCAGATGCTCAGCGACCTACTGGACGTTCCCACACGGCCAGAGGCGGGCCGGTAGGACGGAAATCAAAGGCATGGTAGAGATGGAGGGAGGCCGAGTTGACGGTTTGGGTGTTGAGCGAGACCTGTTCCACGCCCAGCTCCACGTACTTTTCCAACGCGTCCGCCAGGAGGCGAGCGCCTATGCCGCGCCGCTGGGCCGATGGATGAACCGTGAGCCGCGCCAGGTGCGCTCGCTGCCCTGCAACCAAGCTGACCTGAAATCCCGTCACGTGGCCTGCCACCTCGGCCACTGTAAAGCAGTCGGCCGCTTTCCAGGCTGTTTCGAGGGCTTCCAGGCTGTACTGCCAGCGAGGCTCAAAGGCGGCCGCCTCGAGATCGGCCAGTTCGCGAATATCCTCCCAGACGGCGGGACGCACCACGGCCGTCTGGTTCCCCCGACGCGGGATGCTCAGGTCAGGCTTCTCCAACGTAATCACCCATTCTACAACTCCGAATTTGAGGTCGACCAACACCGGCGTGAGCCACGGTTCTACCGGCATCGCGCAGAGCGCACGAACTCCCTGGCCCGACAACTGCTCCAGGCAGGCCTCCAGGAGTTGCCGCATGAGCTGAAAGGTGGTTTTTTCGTTCAGGTCAACCGCCGCAGCCCGTATCCACGCCACCCGCGGCGGATCGGCCGGCGCCACCAAGAACCCTACCAGGCTGTGCCGGTCCTCCGCCACCAGGGCGGTCGCGCGGCCGATCCAATCGGTGATCGGGCGCCACTCGCTGTGGAGATGGCGGTACCGGGCGCGGTGTATCAGACGTTGAATGGCTTGACTGTCGTCCGGCCGGGCCGGCCGGACGGTGGAGGAGCGGGCCGGGAACAACCAGGGTAACATGTGATGCACCATGAAGCAGTTGCGTGATGAACCAACCTAACGATAGTAACACGGGCGGCCCTGCCGGGCAAGGCAGGTTCCTTTGCCTGCCTGCTTGTCTGGCTCTGGGGGGGATACTGGTGGCGGGCTATGTAGCCGGAGCAGCGATTGCCGGAGAGATTGGATTTCCACTTGACGACGCCTGGATTCATCAGACCTACGCTCGTAACCTGGCGCAGACCGGCCGGTGGGAGTACGTGCCGGGGCAGTTGAGCGCGGGATCAACGGCACCGCTCTGGACGCTGGTGCTGGGTCTGGGTTATCGGCTGGGTTTACCGTTTCAAGCCTGGGCATGGGGTCTTGGGGCCGTGTTGTTGGGCTTGTCCGCGTGGTTGGCCGGCCGGTTGGCGGGAATCCTTTTTCCCGCGACCCCGCGAGTTGGTACGATCACTTTGCTCTTGTTCCTGACAGAGTGGCACCTGGTCTGGGCCGCTGCCAGTGGGATGGAGTCCCTGCTCATGATTTCGCTGACGCTGATGTTGCTGCGATGGCTCGCGGGCGGGCGCCAGGGCAACACGTCGCGATGGCGATTTGCCATCCAGTGGCTGGGCTTGGGCCTGCTCAGCGGGTTGCTGGTGCTCACCCGGCCGGACGGTTTGTTGCTGGTTGGGTTGGTCTGGGGGTCAGCGGGCCTGGCAGCATGGGCGGGTCAGCGGGACTTGCGGACGGTAGCCTGGGCCGGGTTGTTGGCCTCCGTCGCGTTGGTGACCGTTCTGGCACCTTACCTGGCGTTTAACCTTCGGGTCAGCGGTCGCTGGTGGCCGAACACGCTCTATGCCAAACAGGCCGAGTACTCTGCGTTGCTGGTCCGGCCGCTGGGTGACCGGTTGTTGCAGGTGTTGCTGCCACCGATCACCGGTTGCGTGTTGCTCCTACTGCCCGGCGCCCTTCTGGCCGGCAGCGGGGCTTGCGTGGCGCTGATTCGGCAATGGCGAACCTCGGTTGTCTCCGGCCGGATGTTGACGCGCGTGGTGCTGCTGCTGTATCCGCTGGCGCACCTGGTGCTGTACGCGGCGCGGCTACCTACCACCTATCAACACGGCCGCTACCTGTTTCCGGCGATTCCGCCGTTGCTGATCCTGGGCGTCGGCGGAAGCGCCGCCTGGCTCCGGGCGAATCACCCCAGGTTCTGGCCTCGCGTCATGGGCCGCAGCCTGGCGGGGGCATGGGTCGCCGTCTCGGCCGTTTTCTTGTTGCTTGGCGGTCAGGCCTACGGCCGTGACGTGCAGGTGATCCAGGGAGAGATGGTTGCTGCTGGCAGCTGGCTGGCGGAGCATACCGAACCGGGGGACCTGGTGGCGGCGCATGATATTGGCGCTATTGGCTATTACGCCGGCCGGCCGCTCCTCGATTTGGCCGGGCTGCTCTCGCCGGAAGTGATTCCGCTTCTAACCGATGAAGCTGCGCTATCGCAACACGTGTTGGATAGCTCAGCCGCCTACCTGGTGACTGCGCCTGGCTGGCCGTACCGCCGGGTGACCGGCCGGCCGGATGTGCAGCTGGTTTATCAGACCGAGTCCCGCTGGACAAAAGCAGCCCGGCTGGAGTCCAGTGCCGTGTATCGACTGCCCGAGCCGGGCCCGGAGCGCGTGGAAAGGTAGGATACACCATGGCCGAGCCGTCTCTGCAAACGGATGACCAGAATCTAGAGTTGGTGGAAGGCAGATTGCGCCGGGTGCTCAGTCGATATGAACAATCTGACGGCCGCAGCGACTGGATTGAGGCTATTTTGGCGGTGCACACCGCGTTGGAGGATGCGCTGGATGCCCACCTGAGCACAGGCACCGCTCGAGAAATGAGCTTTGGTCAGAAGGTGGAGCACGTGTTGCCCGGCCTCTTGACTGAATTGGAGCGACTGGACCTTGAGCGCCGGAACCTGGCGCATCCACGGATCCCGGTTCTGCCGGAGCAAGTCTACGCCACGGTCCACGGGCTGGTGGAGGTGACGCTACAGGCCTGGGGACAACTCTTTTCCACCGTTGGGCCGGACGTCGTCCACCCGCCTGGCCCTCCTCCCATTACTGCATTCGATCAAGAACCTTTGGGAGGTCCCGGCAGCGGCGGCCTAGCGCGCGCTGGACGGGCAGCGCTCGATGGTAGTCACTCCACCGATGCGACGAGCGCGACCGTGAGCCGGGAAACCACGCGAAGAGACGGAAAGCGTGCCTGGACAGCCCTGCTGGCAGGAGTGGTGTTCCTTTTGCCGGTACCACTGGTGCTGGGTTTTACCATGACGCTGAGGCGCGAGATGCCGAGGGAATGGTATTGGCTGCTGGTGCCGGGACTCACGTTGGCGGCGCTGCTGTTGGCAGCAGTTCGCTGGCTGGTCAGGTTCGTTTGGGCGGCCGGGCCGGTTCGGATAGTGGCTGTCATTTGCGTTGCGGCGGTCCTGGTGACCGCGGTGCTCTTACCGTTTGTTGGCCAGGATCTCCGCTGGAGCGAGCGATCGGGCTTGGCGTTGACGGTCTGGTTGGACGCTGCCGGACGGCTGGGCGGCACGTATTCTGGTTGGGCCGCCCAGAGCGGCGAGCGTGCAGCCCGACAGCTCTTTGCTATTCCGTCATTTGTTCCGCCGCCGACGCCTACCGCGTGTCCGCCCACCGCTACCCTCACTCGTGGCCCTACAATCACCAGGACGCCCACCGCGACCCCCACCCAGACGCCTACGCCGAGCGTCACACCGACGGCGACCGCGACTCCGACCCTCACGCCGACGCCTATCACGGTGGATGGGATTCATATTGGGCTCCAGGTTGTTGTACGGGGAGACGGAGCTGGGTTGATCGGCCGGGCAGCACCGGCGTTGGATGCTGATTTCCGGGCGCGCTTTGCCGACGGGAGTGTGCTACTGGTGCTGGATGGACCGGTGGAAAATGACGATCACATCTGGTGGAAGGTGCAGGGCGTGATCGGGACGGGCTGGTCGGTGGCCGCTTTTCTGGCGCCGCGCGATCAATGAGCAAACCAGGAGGTAACCCTCAGCACTAGATGCCTGACTGCTCGGCCGATCGCGTTTGTGGTATACTCGCTTCCGTTCGGGTCAGGAGGCGCCATGTCTTTTTGAGGCGTGGCCGCAGGAGGATCGATGGATAAGCCAGTGTGCATCCTCATCGTTGATGACCACCCGGTCTTCCGGCAGGGGCTGCGAGAGGTGATTGAGCTGGAGCCCATGTTCCGGGTCGTGGGTGAAGCGGCCGATGGCCAGGCTGCGTTGCAGCTTTCGCGCGAGCTCTGCCCGGACGTGATTCTTATGGACATCAACCTTCCCACCATGAATGGCCTGCAGGTCACCCGCCAGATCAAGGCGGAGCAGGCCGATATCCATATTGTGATGTTGACAGGGTATGATGATGAGGAGCAGGCGCTGCACGCCATCCGGGCCGGGGCCTCTGCCTATTGCCCCAAGGACATTCTCCCGGAGGATCTGATCCGCATCGTGCGTCAGGCAGCGGAGGGAGCCTACGTGGTGGGCCACCTCGTGCTCACCCAACAGGGCGTCCGGTCCTGGCTGGACGAGCAGCTCACGGGCCGCGTCGGCATGCTTGCTGACGGTCTGGCCGAGGCCTTTACACCGCTTTCGCCTCGCGAGATGGAGATTCTGAGGCTGGTAACCAGGGGTATGAGCAACAAGGAGATTGCGTACAAATTGGGTATTAGCCACCAGACGGTCAAGAACCACATGACCTCGATACTGCGCAAGCTGGGCGTCGAAGACCGTACTCAGGCGGCCGTGCACGCGCTGGGACGCGGTTGGGTACGTTTGAAGGAAACCCGAGGTGCGGGCTGAGGAGGCAATATGGCAGACGAAACACCGTTCCAAATATTGATTTCCGACTGCCGACGGGACTTGGACACCGTCCAGCGGGAGCTCAAAGAGATTGATATGCTGATTCAGCAGAGCACCGGCGAGGTGGAAAAGCTGGCCCGGCGGCACTCACATGCCACCAATCATCTTCGTCACATCCAGTCCAACCTGGAGACGGTGCCCCGCAACGACATCCGGGATGCCTATGACGCCGTGCAGGATGCCCAACAACGTCTGTTCACCATGCGGGGGCAGTTGGAAAAGCTACAGAGCGATCAACGCAACACCGAGCGGTACGGAGCAGTGTTGCGACGCGTGTTGGAGGTGTTGGGCGCCGAGGTTGAGCCCGAGGTGGGAGAGCCGGGGAGAAAGGTGCCGGCCGACCAACCCGTGGTGGTGCGGGTGATCGAGGCGCAGGAGGGCGAACGCCGTCGGCTCTCGCGGGCCATGCACGATGGCCCGGCTCAGTCCATGACGAATTTCATCCTCCAGGCCGAGATCTGCCAGCGGTTGTTTGGCTCAGATCCCGAGCGTGCGTCGGCGGAGCTGGTGCAGCTCAAGACGGCCTCGACTGATACCTTTCAGCAGATACGGGACTTTATATTTGAGCTGCGGCCCATGATGCTGGATGACCTGGGTCTGGTTCCCACCGTTCGCCGTTACGCCGAGATGTACCGGGAGAAGAACCGGCTGCCCATCGAAGTCACGTTGTTGGGCAAGGATCGGCGCCTGGAGCCTTACCTGGAGATCACGGTCTTCCGAATAATCCAGGAGCTGCTGAACAATGTCCGAGACCACGCCCAGGCTTCTCAGGTGCGGGTGACCGTCGAACTGGAAGATCGCTGGGTAAGGGCGGCGGTGGAGGACAACGGGGTCGGTTTCAACGTGGACGAGACGCTAGTCGCGGCCCGGCAGAAACAGACACTGGGTCTCAGCACCATGTACGAACGGGTGGAGATGCTAGGGGGAAAACTGGAAATCGAAAGCAAACCCGGTCAGGGGACCCGGGTGGTGGTGGACATCCCCATCGAGGGGGACTAACGTGGCCCGGCCCGGCCGGCCGGACCCTGACCGACGCCGGCACCGGTCCGGCGACGTCTGACACGGCTCCGGGGTAACAAGCACGGCATGGAGCCTAGTAGTTCGGCATCGTTCGAGGTTCTGTTGCTGTTTCTGGCCGGACCGCTGGCGGTCTTGGGCTGGCTGGTTTTGGTGGTGTTGGCCCTCGGCCTCTGGCGGCGGCATCGGCAGAAGGGTTCGCGGTTGGCAGCTGCCGCCGGCGATGATATGTCGGATCGACACCTCAAAACCATTTCCCAGGTTGCCCTTCAGCCTGAAACAAACGGGGTGCTGGCGCTCTCCCAGGCGGTGGAGCCGGCGGTCGCTTCGGATGTGCCTCCACACGTGGCTGCGGGCGAGCCGCCTGGCGTCGATCGGGCGGTGGCGCTGGCTGTTCTGCTGGAGGCTGCATGGCAACAACTACGTCCAACGGCTAGCCGGTGGTTGATGCCGCTCTTGCTCCTGGTGGTGCTGGCGGTTGGCGCCGTCTTGCGCTTCTCCGGGCTGGATTGGGATTCTGGCCAACACCTTCATCCTGACGAGAGATTCATCACCATGGTGGCTGATGGAATCCGCCCGGTGAGCAACTTGGCGGGTTACTGGGACACCGAGAACTCGAGCCTCAACCCGCTGCGGCATGGCTCGTATACCTATGGCATGTTACCGCTGTTCTTGACGCGTTACGTTGCGGGATGGACCGGCCGTACGAGCTACGACGAGATCGTGCTGGTGGGACGGGCGCTTTCTGGGCTGTTTGACCTGGCGGCGGTGCTGCTCTTGTTCGTGCTCGGCGCGCTCCTCTACAATCGGTGGGTCGGTTTGTTGGCGGCCGCTCTGCTCTCAGTGTCGGTCCTGGCCATTCAATTGGCACACTTTTTTGCGGTGGATTCCTTCGCCACACCGTTCATCGTGGGCGCATTTTGTGTGGCGGCCCTGGTGTTGAAGTACGGGCGCTGGTGGCTCTATGTGGCCTTTGGCGCTCTGGTGGGCCTGGCTATGGCGTGCAAGATCACCACCGCGCCGCTCATCGGAATCATCCTGTTGGTCGCCGGGCTGCGCATCGCCTCAACCTGGCCACAGGCCGGGAACGGATCCAGTTTGATTTGGAGGGAAGCGCTCAAGTGCGCCGGGGCTGCGGTAACGGCCGTGCTCATGTTCCGGGTCGCTCAACCGTATGCCTTTCAGGGGCCGGGGTTCTGGGACCTGAGTCTCAACTCTCGCTGGCTGGAGATCATGCGCGAAGTGCAACGACAGGTCTCCGGCCGGGCAGAGTGGCCTCCGAACCACCACTGGACCGACCGTCCGATGCTGACCTACGCCTGGCAGAACCTGGTCATGTGGGGGCTGGGGTTGCCCTTGGGGCTCGCCGCGAGCCTGGGTTGGATCTGGATGGCTTGGCGCTGCTGGAGAGGACCACACGTGGAATGGCAACGCCATCTGCTGCCCTTGGTCTGGGTAGGTGGGTATTTTGCCTGGCAGAACCTGCAGTTTTGGAGCTACCTACGTTATTTTATGCCGCTCCTGCCGCTGGCGGTCCTGGTGGCTGCCTGGGCCATGGTAACCCTGGTGGGCCGGGTCAGTGGCATGGCGGGGAGAGGAGCCCGACGGGCCCGGACGCTGGCCATCGGGGTGATGGTTGTCGTTCTGGGTGGCACGGCCGTGTACGCGGTGGCCTTTGGTCAAATCTATGCGCGTCCACATACGCGGGTGCAGGCATCGCGCTGGATCTTGGCCAATGTTCCCGGTCCGGTCAATGTATTGGTTGAGACCAGTTTGGGGTTGCGGCAATACCCACTCTCCTTCATGCCTGGCCTGATCCTCGGCGCCGGTCAATCCTGGCAGGGCAGCTTCCGGGCCGAGGAGGTCGGCACGGTGGTGGCCATCACCGCGGTCTCGGCTGAGTTCCAGGGCGAGGTTGATCGGGCCGCGGTAGCGTTCCGATTGGTGCACGACGGTGCCGAGCCACGGACGTTGGCAAGGATCGCCGGCGACTTGGGTCAATCCTCCCCGGGCGAACCCAACCGGTTCCCGATTGAGGGCATTCAGGTAGAGCCTGGCCAGCTGTACACCGTGGCACTAGAGGTGCGCGAGGGTGGGTCGTTCACCTTGCGCGGATCGCGGTTGGCGATGGAAACCGCATGGGACGATGCGTTGCCCCTGCGGGTGGACGGGCATGACCCGTTGGGAGGCATCTACCAGACTCTGGACCTTCAGCTCTTCGAGCCAGATACTGAGGAGAAGCGAGAGCACCTCCTACGGGTGCTGGAGCAAGCCGATCTGATTGTTGTCTCTTCCAACCGGGCATACGACGCCATGCCGCGGCTTCCGTTGCGCTACCCGATGACGACGGCATACTACCAGGCGCTGTTTGACTGTCCCGATCATCGCATCCACGCTTGCGCCTACCCGGCGCAGGCGCCTGAGTCCGGCCGACTCGGCTTTGACTTGGTGGCGACGTTTGAGAGCAAGCCGTCCTTCGGGCCGCTTTCCATCTCGGACCAGTCGGCCGAAGAGGCTTTCACGGTCTACGACCATCCCAAGGTGCTCCTGTTCCAAAAGAACGCGGATTTTGATGTACAGCAGGCCCGAGAGCTGTTGAGTGCGGTGGACCTCTCCGCAGTGATCGAGCAGGGTCCGGTGCAGGCTACACGAGCGCCGACTGCTCTTCAACTGCCGCCGGGCCGATGGCTGGCTCAAACCCGGGGAGGCACCTGGTCGGCCATGTTTGACACCCAGGATCTGTTGAACCGGCACGCCGCACTGGCGGTGGTAGCTTGGTATGGACTGTTGGTCCTTCTTGGTTGGGTGACATTCCCGCTTGTCTGGACGGCCATGCCGGGCCTGCCGGACCGAGGTTATCCACTGGCCCGCATAATAGGCCTGTTGGTTGTGAGCTGGTTCGCTTGGATGGCCGCCAGCCTTAGGTGGTTGCCGTTCACGCGAGGGGTGCTCTGGTCAGGTGCCGGTGCTCTTGTGCTGGTCAGCGCACTGTTGACGCGGCGACCCGCGGCGCAGATGCTGTTGTGGCTGCGCAGTCACTGGCGACATCTACTGCTGGCCGAGGGCCTCTTTCTGGCGCTCTTTATGTTCTTGTTGCTGGTCCGGTGGCACAACCCAGATCTGTGGCAGCCGTGGCGCGGCGGCGAAAAACCGATGGACATGGCCTACCTGAACGCGGTGATGAAGAGCACCTATTTCCCGCCATACGACCCCTGGATGGCGGGTAACATGCTCAACTATTACTACTATGGCTATGTCCTGGTGGCAACACCCACCAAAATGCTGGGCGTTGTGCCCGCGGTGGCCTACAACCTGGCGTTGCCCTCCTGGTATGCGATGGCCGCACTGGGAGTATTTTCGGCCGCCTGGAACCTGGCATTCTGCCGGCCCGCCAGTCGGAAGCGGGCCTGGCTAGCGGGCGCCGTGGCGGTTCTGCTCATGGTGCTGCTGGGCAATCTGGCCCAGGTCCGGGTGATTTGGGACCGGCTGGTGGAGATCGGGGCACCGGCCAACCTGCGTCTGCCCTGGTTCCATCAGATTGGGGACCTCTTGCGCGGCATTCGCGCGATTCCGTTTGGCACGGCCGAACTGATCGGCGAGGACCTGGGTCGGTGGTATTTTTCAGCATCGCGGGCTATCCTGCATTATCGCGACGGTACGCCCATCACCGAGTTCCCGCTTTTTACCTTTCTTTACGGTGACCTGCATCCGCACATGATGAACATGCCGGTGCTGTTGGCGGGGTTGGGGTGGGTGTTGAGCCTGGTGCTGCGCCGCCGGCCGCTGCGACTTACGACCTGGTTGGTTGGCGGACTAATTGTGGGCGCCGCCTATCCCACGCATTCCTGGGACCTGCTCACCGTGTCTGGCCTGGCACTGCTGGCGCTGGCGTATCGCGGTTGGCAGCTCCGACCGTCCTTATCGCGGGATGGCCTGATGGCTGTGGCGGTTCAATCGGCCGGTCTGCTGCTGCTGGCAGTGGGCCTCTATTGGCCGTTTCACCAATGGTTTGGGTCAGACTATGCGGCGGCCGAGCTCTGGAGGGGACCGCGCACCCCGCTGATGGATTACCTGAGCGTCCACGGCCTGTTCCTGTTCCTGATGGGCACCTGGTTGGCCGTCCTTTCAACCGTCTGGGTACATAGGTGGTGGCGGGCGTTTTGGCACACGCGGTTGGGCACCCTGCTGCCTGCGCTGGGGCGCCGTTGGTGGTTGGTGCTGGGGGCACCGATGGCAGTGGCGGCGGGCGCCACATGGCTGATGCTGAACGATTATCCATCCATGCTGCTGGCGTTGCCGCTGGTGGCCTGGGTACTGGCGTTGTTGATGAGTCATGGCCGCTCGCCGGCCGAGCGGTCGGTGCTGGCGCTGGTGGCCGCTGGCCTGGCGCTGACCGGGGTGGTGGAGGTGCTCGTGCTGCGGGGTGATGTCGGCAGGTCCAACACCGTGTTCAAGTTCTACATTCAGGTGTGGACCTTTTTCAGTGTGGCTGCCGGGGCGGCCGCCGTCTGGATGCTGCCGGCGTTGGGGCAGTGGCGGTTACGATCCCGACGTCTTTTCCGGTTCTGGCGAGCGACGTTGATCCTTCTGTTGCTGGCTGCCGCCTCCTATCCGCTGTTGGCCATCCGGGCCCGGATAGCCGATCGGTGGCCTGACCTGGACGGGCTGCCCCGTACGATGGATGGCATGGCCTACATGCTGGGTAACGGGCCCGACCAGCCGGCCGTGTACCGCGACGAGGGACGGCCGCTCAACCTGGCAGCCGATCATGCCGGCATCCGCTGGATGCAAGAACACATCGAGGGTTCACCAGTGATCGTCGAGGGGCTCACGCCCGAGTACCGCTGGGGCAGCCGGTTTTCCATTTACACGGGTTTGCCGGCAGTGGTGGGATGGAGCTGGCACGTCCGCCAGCACAATGCCGTGGTGCCGGGAGTGGTGGTGGAGCGGCGAATCGACCAAGTGCGCCAGTTCTACGAAACCACCCAGGTGGCGGACGCGCTGGCGTTCCTGCACCAGTATGACGTCCACTTCATCGTGGTGGGTGACCTTGAGCGTGCGTACTATCCGGCCGATGGGTTGGCCAAGTTCGAGCGGATGGTTTCTGACGGGCATCTGGTGGTCGCCTTTGAATCCGGCCCGGCGGCGCCCGGCCTGCGAATCTACCAGCGAGCGATGGGTGGGTAAATGTTGCAGCTGATCGTGGGATACCTGGCCATGCTGGCCATCACATCGGCGGTGTGCCTGGGCCTAATCTTTTGGCTGCGGCGCTCGCGCTGGCACCGTTCACCGACAGTGCGGCCGCCCGAACCGATGGACTCTGTATCGGGGGTTCCGGCTGCGCCAATCCAGCGTGGCAGAGCGCGCGACAGCCGCAGAAGCCAAGCGGATGAAGGAGCGCCCGTTCCCTCTCGGTCCGTGTTGCGCGCTGTCCGGGCCGAGCACCTGCCCTGGCGCAGGCGTCTGGCGCTGTTTCGACAGCATTGGCGAGACGCGACTCTGGCGGATGTGATAGCCGGGTTCCGGCTCCCCGAGGCAGCCTGGGAGCCGGCGGCCGCATCCGACGAGGCATCCGCTTCGGTTGCCATCGAGGAGGTGGCGCCAATAGCCGAGTCGGGCGAACCGTCTCCGGTTGCTTCAGCGCTCGATACGGCCCGGCTGGCGTTGACGCCGATCCCGACCGAGCCGATAACGCCGCACGCGATCGCCACCACGGCGAGCGGCGAAGTGGTTGTGCTGGACCTGGCGCGCCACCGGGTCTGTCTGTTATCTGCAAAAGGCCTGCTGCTGCGGTCCGCGACGGTGGCGGACCTGAAGGCCGGCCGGCGATATCAGATAGCCGCCTTGTCCGATGGGCAGACACTTGTCGTCGCCGACGAGGCCGGCGCCACGCTGCACCGGTTGTCCTGGGCGCCGGACCTGCCAGATGCGCCACCCTATTCAGCCGATGGTCCTGGGCAAGGACCGGTCCGAGCTCTGGATAGTGAAGCGGTCCGTTCGACGGTCGAGGCCGGCGTTGAGCGTTGGCGTCTGCCGGGAGCGCTGCTGCTGGGCGCGGCCGCCCTCGGGTTGGCATTCCGGGGTCAGTGGCTGACGCTGACGCCCGGCCCGCAACAAACCATTGGAATTCCGTGCCTGGTGGGCGGCGTCCTGTTGTTTTCCATTGCGGGTTGGCTGGCAGAACGGCGCCACAAGTCTGAGGCGGATGCAGACAGCCGGCAGGTACCGGGTGCAGTTCGCGCACCTGAAGCACCGGCTGCGACTCGGCCAGGGGCAGGCGGCGGGATCTGGTGTCGTCTTGTTGCGCTGCCCGGCCGTTGGTCGGCCGGACGGCAACTTGCTGCCTGGCTGGATGTGACGCCCTGGCAACTGGTGTTGCTGGTGGCCGCGTTGGGGTGCAGCGCAGCTGCCTACCCCCTGGCCGGCGCCGAACCCACGGCCCATCGGCCGGCGGCGGCGGTCGTGTGCTGGCTGGCGGGCCTGGTGTTGGCAGTAATGGGGGGCTGGAAAAGGGGCCCGAGCGGTTCCCGGAATCCGTCTGCGACTGAGGCAGCTCTGGTGGCTGGGCTCCTGGGTTTGGCGCTGCTGCTGCGGGTCACGGCCACCGGGCATATTCCCTACATTCTGGGTGGCGACGAAGGTGTGATTGGTTACGCGTCGGTGGCGTTTGCCGACGGGCAAGCCAACAACATCTTGAACACCACGCTTTCCTCGCCGTCGCTCTATTTTGCATTGCAGGGGCTTGCTGTCCGAGTCTTTGGTCACACCATCGAGGCGCTCAGATTCAGCTCCGTCATCGCGGGCACGCTGGCGGTTCTGGCGGTCTACTGGCTGGCCCGGACCATGTTCGGGCGGAGAGCGGCCTTGGTCAGCGCGGCCTACCTGGCGGCTTTTCATTTTCACATCCACTTTAGCCGGGTGGCACTGCAGAACATCTGGGAATCGCTGTTCGCTGCGATCGTGTTGGCCGGTGTGTGGGAGGGTTGGTCGTCCAACCGCCGCAGCGGCTGGTTATTGGCAGGATTGGCGTTGGGGCTGGCGCAGAGCTTTTTCCCGGCCGTTAGGCTGCTCCTGGTGGTCCTGGCAGCCTGGATATTATACGCATTGGTGCGCGACCGTCAACGGTGGTGGGCCAGGTTTCCCGGCCTGGTGCTGCTGGGCCTGGTTTTCCTGGTGGCTGTCCTGCCGCTGGCCTGGTATTACGTGGAACACCCCTACATCTATACAGAGCCTTTGCCGAGGAGCTTTATCCTGGCCGGGCAGGGCCCGGCTCACATACATGCTTTTGGGCAAGGGCAGACGCTGAGTGAGGTGCTGCGATCCCAGTTCTCGGCCGCGGTAAGGGGCTTTACCCATCTTCCGGTGCAGGATTGGTACACGCCGGAAAGGCCCATGTTGCTGGCGGCTCCGGCCGCGCTGTTCATAATCGGCGTGGGGTACGCGCTGCTCCGGGTTGCCGACCTGCGCTATGCCCTGCTATTGATCCTGCTGATCGGTGACCTGGTGCTGGGCGTGGCGCTCACGACCAACCCACCTACTGCCCAACGGATGGTGATAGCGGTGCCGGCCGTGGTCATGCTGCTAGCCTTGCCGCTGGCGAACACGAGCCGGTGGCTGGCTCGGTTCCGGTCAGGTTGGGTCGGGTTGGGTCAGATGGCCGTCGCAGCTGCCTTGCTGGCGATCATGGTGGTGGATGTCCATTTCTACTTTGCCGTATACACGCCCGGCCGGAACTATCGCGTGGCTAACGACGAGATCGCCCAGCGGGTGGCCGAGCATGTGGACCGTCTGTCCCCTGGCGGCGAAGGATGGCAGATCTATTGCGTATGCCCGCCGCGGATGGGCTACTGGACTCACCCCGGAATGGCCTATCTGGCGCCGCTGGCGGTGGGGCGCGAGGTACGTGACCCCTTGAACGGCCCGCCGGAATGGCTGGCTCCGGGCGAACGGGCGTTGGTGGTTTTCTTGCCGGAGCGGCTGGACGAACTGGTATGGGTCGAGCGTGCCTACCCCGGTGGAGTGCGCGTGGATCATTGGTACCACAATGGCGATTTGCTTTTTGCCACCTACGAGGTTAGAATTCCGGAGGGTCTGTGAACGGTCTGGAACGAATGGGTGTGCGGCAACAACCGGTGGCCGGAAATGACTGGCGGCCTATTGCTTGACGGGTTACTGCCGGTTATAATGTGGTCTGTGGCAGTCCGTGACATGCCGTCCTATTGTGTTACCCGGAGACTGATCAAGGAGTAGTCTGTTGGCAGCGGGCGTCGAAGCTTGGTTGAGACACCGGTGGCGCGAGTGGATGGCGCAACACGGGCAGAGCCTGGTGGAACTGGCTCTCTTTTTTCCTATCCTGCTGTTGATTCTGGCCGGTTTGATCGAGGTTGGCTACTATGCCAACAACTATCTGACCGCACTGGACGCCTCGCGCGAGGGCGCCCGGATGGGCGCCGATGGCGACCCAGACCCCAGTTTTTTGCAGGTATGGACCCACACCGGGGGCGTCCGCGGCGACCCGATGGCACTTTGCGACGATGGCCCGATCATTGCGGATCCCTTTGACCCGGATCCACCGCCGGCTGATCCGGACTCGCAGGTCACAGATATTTATGCCAAGATCGGTTGCCTGACCTACCGCGACCTTCATCCGCTTCAGATACCTACCGGCACCGCCCGGTTGGACGACATTGTCGTGTCCATCTATGCGGTGGCGCCCATTTCCGGCACCTATGAGGTCACCGTGCGGCCCAACATCACGGACGATATCCAGGTGTTGCTGACCGCCGGGCTCACTTCCACTCACCTTCACGATGGCTACTATAGCTGGCTCAATCGTTTTGATCCTGCCAATCCGGCGTATGCCGGCCGCATCACTGAGGAACAGGTGCGGGCTTTTCTGGACGCGAATCCCCCCGCCGGCCCGACCGCCTTTGTGCTGGTAGAGGTTTGGTGGGAACACAACTTGCTGCTCAACCTCCCGTTCACCCAACGATTCATCCCTGATCCGCTGCTGATCCACGCGCACACGTTGATGCCCATGTCGGCCGCCGAGCCAACCGCCACACCGGGGCCGAGTCCCACGCCTCGCCTGCTGCCCACGGCGACCGCCTCGCCTGGTGGTCCCACCCTGACCCACACGTCTACGCCCGAAGGGGGAGAGACCGAAACCCCTACCGCGAGTCCAACCCCGGATGCTAGCAGCACGCCCACGCCCACACCCTCGCTCACCATGACTCCGACTCCCACGGCCACGCCGGGTTTGCCGAAACCCTGGCAGAACACTGACGTTGGGGATGTGGGGGTGGCAGGATCGGCCGACTACGCCGGTGGGCAGTTTACGGTGAGTGGGTCGGGTGCGGACATCTGGCAGACCAACGACGAGTTCCATTTTGTGCACCAGACTGCATTCCTGGATTATTGCCAGATAACGGCTCGCGTCGTCAGCATAGGCACCACCAATGGCTGGTCCAAGGCCGGAGTCATGTTCAAGCAAAACACCTCCGCCGGATCGAACTATGCATTGATGTCCGTGACCGAGAGCAACGGCCTTGCCTTTCAATGGAACTTTGTGAACAATGTGAACGGCCAGGGTTATGCGTTGCCGGTGTGGCTACAGTTGGTGCGGGACGGGAACCTCTTAACCGGTTACTATAGCACGGATGGCTTGCTCTGGACCGCGTACCACACTGCCTCGGTGGCCATGTTCAGCCCGGCTGAGGCGGGTCTGTTTGTGACTTCGCACAACGATGGCGCGCTCAACACGGTCACTTTTGACAATGTCTCGTTCGTTTGCGCCGCGTCCGCCACCGCCACTCCTACTGCGACCCCTTCGCCAACGCCGACTCCAACGCCGACTCTGACCCCAACACCGGCAATGGGCGGTGTCCAGGTGAATTTTCAGCCGCCGACGGCGGAGGTGCCGGCCGGGTACCTGATGGATGGCGGTGCTGCCTATGGCAATCGTGGAAATGGGTTCTCGTACGGTTGGAACTTGGCGAACACCAATCATCGAGAGCGAAACAGCCATCCGGATCAGCGTTACGACACGCTGAACCATATGCAGCTGGGCGGCACCTTTACCTGGGAGATCGGCCTCCCCAACGGTGACTATTGGGTGACCCTGGTCATGGGCGACCCATCCTATCCGGATTCTGTCAATCATCTCAACGTGGAAGGGGTGAGCCTAGTCGACCCAGATGGGGCGGACACCTTCGACGAATACGTGGACGTGGCGGTCAAGGTGAGCGACGGCCGGTTGACCATCAGCCCGGTCTCAGGTGGGTATGCCAAGATCTGCTTTGTCGAGATACGCCCGGCTGTCGCTCCCACTCCCACATCTACTCCCACTCCGTCCGTGACGCCGACTCTGACCCAGACACCAACCCCCACCGCCACACCAACGCTCTATTCCAACGCGGTGGCCCAATTTTCCCTGGACACGGACCCGGGTTGGAGCTGTCAGGGCCAATGGCAGTACGGTGTACCTACCGGTGGTAATGGGAGTCACGGTTTGCCGGACCCGACCTCCGGCGCGACCGGCAGCGCAGTGTACGGGTACAACTTGAGCGGCGGCTACACCGACAATATGCCGGAACATGCGCTGACCACGACCGCCATCGACTGCAGCAACTATACTCAGACCAAGCTCAGGTTCTGGCGGTGGTTGAACGTCGAAAGGGCGATGTATGACCACGCGACGGTTCGAATTTCGGCCGACGGGCAGAACTGGACCACCATCTGGCAAAACTTAGACACGGTCGTGGACGGAGTTGGTGCGTCGGTGGCGGACAGCTCGTGGGTGCCGATGGAGCTCGATATATCAGCGGTGGCCGACAACCAACCCACCGTGTACATTCGATGGGTGATGGGTCCGACCGACGGCGGATGGACCTATTCCGGCTGGAATATCGATGACGTGGAGGTCATTGGCATGCCGATGGGTGGGAATCGACCCCTAACCCCGGTCAACCAGGTTCCGCCGGGCGGCGCTCTTGTCCAGGACCCAAATCCTGTCTTCATCTGGTCCAGTTTTAATGATCCCGATTTCGGGGATCATCAGACTATTTTCCAGCTCCAGCTGCGGCGTTCGGGCGGAGCCTACCAGGGAATTGGGAGTTGGGATACCGGCCCGGTGTTCAGCGGCGCCAACACGTATGAACCGGCCGTCTGGAATCTGATTGACAGCGTGTACTGTTGGCACGTCCGGGTGAGAGACAGCACCGGCCTTTGGAGCCCGTACAGCAGCGAGACCTGTTTCACCGCCGACGTGGGCGCGGCGCTCATCCGCTCCTTCTCGATGGACCTTGGACCGGATTGGATCGCTACCGGCGCCTGGCAGTTTGGCATTCCCCAAGGGCGCAGCGGGGATCACGGTTTGCCGGACCCCGTCAGCGGCGCCACCGGCGAGAACGTCTATGGGTACAACCTGGCCGGCGCCTACACCAACAACCTGTCAGAGCAAACCCTGACCACCGGAGCCATCGATTGCACCGGTTTCACCGGCGTCACGCTGCGCTTTATGCGTTGGCTCAACGTGGAGCGTGCGCCGAATGACTGGGCGACGGTGCGGGTCTCGAGCGATGGCGCCAATTGGACCACCGTGTGGGAAAACCCAACCGACGACACGGTTGACGGCGCGTCGGTGGCGGACAGCTCCTGGCAGATAGTCGCCTATGATATCTCGGCGGTGGCTGACAACCAACCGACGGTGTACTTGCGGTGGGTCATGGGCCCGACCGATGGCCAGTGGACCTATTCGGGTTGGAATCTGGATGATGTGGAATTGGTAGGTTCCCGTGGGATCCTGCTATCGGAGGATTTTGAGTCCTATGCGGCGGGCGCCAATCCGGTTGACTGGCGAGACCAAAGGCAGACGCTGCAGGATGCGGACCTGTATCAGGCATTCTCGGTGGATGGAACCCAGGCGTTGGGCACCAGCTCCACCGAGACCAATATTTACTCCCATTACGTCGGCGCAGGGTCGGCTGGTTGGCAGAATTACCAGGTGACCGGGCGGCTACGTTACACACTCGGCAGCGACGGTGTCGGCGTCACTTTTTACTCCCAGTATCCCATGGCGGATGCGTACTACCGGCTCCGCGCGTTCAACAGCGGCTCCATGCACATCTCGCCCCATCCGGACGGCAAGCCACTCAGCGGCGGCACGACGGATACGGGTGTGAGCTTGTCGGCAAACGCGTGGTACCGTTTCCGCATTCAAGTGGAGACGGTCAACGCGGGAACTCGGGTCAACATTCGGGCCAAGGTGTGGCCGGCGGGCGCCGGCGAACCGGCCAATTGGCAGGTGGACTGCTGGGACGAGACAGCGTCTCGTTTCACCAACGGAACCATCGGTTTTTGGACCATGGGCGGCGGGAACAAGTATCTGGATGACGTGGAGGTGCGCCAATATGATTGAGAGGGGCGCCGACAACCGGAGCATGCCGGGAAGCGTGGACCGGCCAATCCGCCCGCTGATCAGGCTGGTAATGGCGCTATTGCGGATAGTGCGCAACCAGGAAGGCCAATCGATTGTCCTTATCACCGGCGCCATGATCGGCCTGATCGCTTTTGCCGGCGTGGTCACCGACACGGCGTTGGTGTACGTGCAATACGGCCACCTGCGGCGGGCCGTGGATGCGGCGGCGGTGGCGGCGGCTGGTCAGATGCGCGAGGGGCGGGGCATCGATGCGCTGATAAACGCGGCCGAGGCGTCCATTACGCTGCATGGGTTGGATGTGGATCACGTGGAGGTGTTTGTGCCTCCCTATCTGGGCGGCGTGGACCACTATTCCCAAATATGCAGCGGCGATCTTACCGGCCTGCTGCAATATGAGGACCCCAGCATGTGCGCTGACCCGCCGCGCAAACTGGTGCGGGTGGAAGCCAGTGCGCAGATGTATTTTTCCTTCATGCGCATCATCGGTTTTGACGGCATCAGCCTGCGAGCCATGGCCGAGGGTGAGGCGGCAACGCTGGACGTCGCACTGCTGATTGACCGGTCCTGGTCTATGGCCTGGGACACGCCGTGGGACGCGCGGATGGCCGGTCCGGTGCGAGAACTGGCGTGTTACAATGATGCGGGCACGTTCATGACGGTGGACTGTCACGACAACACCCTCATCTGTAACAGCGATGCGCCCACCATATCGTGCGAACCGATGGCCCAGGTGCTGGACGCCTCGCGTCGTTTCCTGGACCGGTTGCAGCCCCCCTTTGATCGTGCCGCGCTGGTGACCTTTGACCGCTACGCGACGACCGTTGTCACCATGACCGCCGACCTGGACCAAGTGTTGAGCATACTGGAGGGGGCTGATCCCGGCAACGCGGTCACGGTGTACAATGACGAAGTGCCCTGCCGCCTGGCCGGCGGTGGCATCTGGCAGTGCGCCAACACGAATCTGGGAATGGGTTTGGCCGTTTCCAACAACCAGTTCACCCACTGGTCGCTGCGGCGCGATGAATCGGTCTGGGTGTTGGTCTTGCTCAGCGACGGCGGCGCCAACGCGGCTTTGGGCGTGGACGACTTTTGCGAGAATGATGAAGCCTGCTGCCCATCCGACACGCGGGACCCGGACTTTGGCCCACCCTATTGCCGGGACGCGGACGCCGATACGCGGCATTGCGGATCGCTGGATTTCGATGACTGTGTCATGGGCGGAGTGAGGGCCATAAACTGGCCCAGCGGTTGGAGCCAGGCGCCGACGGCGTACGATGCGGACGACTTTGCCCGCGACATGGCAGATTTTGTGGCGCTGGCACCACCGCTGGGCAATTACATTGTCACCTTTGCCATTGGTCTGGGAGCCGATGTCACCAGCTATTCGTTCGGCGGTGACCCGGACGCCGGCGAGAAGGTGCTGCGGTACATTGCCAACGTCGGTTACAACGGCAAACTTGACCTGGGAGCGAGCGATTTATGTCAAGGGATTCCGTCGGGCCAGGCCTGCGGCAACTATTTCTTTGCTCCGGAGCCCTCCGGGTTGGACCAGATCTTTGAGGAGATCGCGTCGCGGATTTTCACCCGGATTACCCGGTAGCCGATAGCGAGGTGTCAGATGAGGCAGAGCGGCACACACGATCGAACCAAGAAGGGCCAGTCACTGGTAGAGTTTGCACTAGTGCTGCCGGTGCTCATGCTGCTGCTCGTGGGCGTTCTCGAATTTGCGCGCCTTTTTCAGGCGTGGCTCACGGTGGAAAACTCGGCCCGCACCGCCATCCGCTACGCAGTGACCGGCCAGTATGATTCGGAGTACTGCAACATCTTTGCCGCCAATGAGGGCATTCCGGTTGGCATCCAGATGCACCTGGCCAACTGCAACCTGGAACGAAGCCGGTTGGACGGCGTCAACGAGGTAGTGGATTTCGAGTCCTTTTTCCCCGGCGATGATGGGCCGGCGCGCGTCTGCGAAATCCTGTTCCCGGTGCAGGGCGAGACCCGTGTCGGCATGGATGGGATCAGTCTGTATGTGCCGCCGACCTGTCTCTATGGTAGCGAGGAAGATGACCTCAAGGGTCGAGACCGATCCAGCTGGGACGACGTGAGCGCAGCGATGCAGGACTATGCGCGGTTGAGGTCTATCAAGGACGAAGCGTTGCGCGGCGCGGCGGGAATCGTGATCGGGGAGGTACTTTATTTGCCGGCCGATCGGCTGGATGACGAAGGCGCCGGCGACATTGGCGAGTTCAAGCCGACCATCTGCAGCGGCCGGCCCAAACCCCTTGACGTCAATGAGCCTTTCTTCCAAATCTCGCGGACAAAGCCGGAAGAGTGCTCTTGGGTCGGCGGAGTCGAAGTGTGGCCCGAGTTGGCGGCTGAGGACCCCGGTGGACCGAATAACGAGGTCTTGGTGGTCATCACCTATAATCACCCACTCATCACGCCGCTCAAGAGCATCTGGCCCACGGCGCAACTGCAGTCGCAACGGAGAATGGTGGTGGAGGCTTTCCGCACCGCCAAGGTGCTGGGCTTGCCGCCACAGATACGGCCGCCCACCCTGACGCCAACCAACTCGCCCACGCCGGCACCGACGGCGACACCGGCCCCGGTCTGTGTGGATGTGGCGGCGTTTGATTTCAACGACTTTTCCATCATGTCCTACAGTGACCAGGATGTCAATGGCACCATGACCATCGAGGATGGTGGCTTGACCTTGCACCTGCAGGGCAACACCTGGAAAAAGATCTACTATCCGTATGTGGTTGATTCTGACACGTACCTGGAGTTCGAGTTCCAGAGCAATGGGCCGGGCGAGCTGCAGGGCGCCGGAATGGACGAGGACGACGTTGATAATACCAATCGCATCTTCAAGCTGTACGGGAGTCAGAATAACTATGGAATCCTGGCGTTTGACAGTTACGCCCAGGTGGCACCCAATTGGCGACTCTACTCCATTCCGGTGGGTCAGTTCTTCACAGGGTACATGGCCTACGTGACCTTTGCCGCCGATGACGACGCGAACTCGGCTTCGGACAGCCGGTTCCGCAACGTCAAAGTTTGCGGCGGTGATTTACCGACCCCGACTGCTACGCCTAGCTCAACGCCCACAGCGACCAGCACCCCAACGGCCACGCCCACTGCAACACCGACCCTCACGCCTACGCCGCGAACAGCCGACTGCTTGGACCTGGTCGCCACACCACTTTACCTCAGCGGCGACAACATTGAGGCGCGCGTCGTTAACCTCGGTGACTGGGACGCCGAAATCCAGAGCATGGACATCACCTGGGCCACTCCGGCCTGGCAGCTGCCTCAATGGGGCACCGTTGCGCCACCGTTCGTCGGTCCCGCCCCCGGGACCTTTGCCGATCGGCTTCGGGTATGGGGACAAGGCGATGACCCTCACATTGACTACACCTGGACCTGTGGCGTCGACCGGACCTCGCCCACGACGGTCACCTTCCCGCCCGGACCTACGGTGTTGGACAACGCGGCCGCCTATCACGAGTTCGAATGGGACTATGGTATTCCCACCAACAGCCTCGGTGACATGCCCGAGACCTGGAACTGGAGTGAGTGGCAGGAGAACTTTGTCCACGGGCGCCAGTTTGGCATGACTCTCCACTACAACATGGCGGGTATGGTCTGCCCGCCGCTGCAGATCGATGGGCTCTACGGGCCGGTTATCCGGGTCGAGCAGCCGCCGCTGCCGCCGGATGGAGGAACCACCCTTATCTACCCGAACTACAGCCCGATCAATGCCAACTCTAGCGGCGCTCCGACCACCGCATGCATCAGCAGTTGGTTTACCATCCGGTCGCTGGTGAAGGACTGGGACGGTGGGGCCTCGGCTGCCAACGGGTACAATATTGATCGGGTCTATTTTCGAGTGGTCAGGCCGGACGGCAGTGTGGTGGACCTGAATGGCGTGGCCACTGGCACTTGGGTGCGGGACAACACGGCGCCGTATTGCGGTTTCAGCGCCACGAGCTGCACCGACCAGAGTTCTCCCAGTGGCGAGATCCTGCGCGAGTATTGGACCGGCATCGGTGGCAACCTGGTCTCCAATTTGACTGCCAGCGCCAACTATCCGCACAACCCGTCGGGATACAACTATCCGACCAGCTTTGAGGCGCCCACGAATTGGGCGGACAACTATGGCACCCGTATGCGGGGTTACGTATTTCCGCCAACCACCGGGACGTATTACTTTTATATCGCCAGCGATGACTATTCCGAACTGTGGCTGAGCACGGACGACAACCCGGCGAACGCGCGGCTGATTGCCGACGTGCCCGGTTACACCAGCTCCCGGCAGTGGACGAAATACCCTCAGCAGAGATCAATCGCCATATCCCTCACGGCCGGCCGCCGCTACTATATCGAGGCGCTGCACAAGGAAGGTTCGGGCAGTGATAATCTAGCAGTTGCCTGGCTGCGTCCGGGCACTTCCCAGGTACGCGTGATCGATGGCGCTTTCCTCTCGGCCTATGACGGCTGGCGCGATGTGAGCGACCCCTGTCACACCTGGGATAGCACCGCCAACTGCACCGGCGGGTATCGGTTCACACCGGGCAAACACTGGTTAATCGTGATAGGTCAGGACAAGGACGATGGCGACCGCTTGCGGACGCTGTTGGTGACTCAGTTCGAGATCTGCCCGGGAGTCTACCCCACGGCCACACCGACACCGACGCCTACGCGCACACCGACCCCTACCGTGACGCCGAGTCCGACTCCGACGCCTACGCCGAGCAACACACCCACGGCCACTATTACGCGCACGCCGACAGCTACGTTTACCAGAACGTCGACGCCGACCATCACGCCGACACCCACCATCACGCCGACGCCGAGCATAACGCCGACGCCGAGCATAACGCCGACGCCAAGTAGAACGCCGACGCCGAGCAACACACCCACGGCTACTAGCACGCCGACCTTGACGCCCACGCGCACCAGTACGCCAACGCCGACCATCACTCCAACACGCACCATAACGCCGACGCCGAGCATCACACCCACGCTGAGCCCCACACCGACTCCATCCTCTACGCCGTCATTGACGCCGACCCCCACGTTGGGGGGGGGAGGTGGTTAGGCGAAGCAAGAAAGGTTGTTGCGTGGGTGTTTGTCGGACTTGGGAGGCAGCCTGGGATCGAGCCTGTGGCAGTAGGTCGCCGGCTCTGTATCAGGTGAACTGCTGCAGGCATCCGGGCACACTAAATGCATCCTTGAACGCCAGTGGGCGTCATCCGTACCCAGGCTGTCACTCGCGTTCCAGGAATTGTATTCGGACCGCCGGGCCGAGAGGTCTGGTTGACAAGGCAACTTGGAACGGTATACTAACAACGAAAAAGGTCCCTTGGCCATCTGCGACCGCGACCATTGAAGGAGGAGTTCCATGAAACGTGGGGTCGTCATCATCCTGATCGGCTTACTCTTGCTGCTCATCACGGGGATTTTGTGGGTTGTGTTTCGCATGGGCCTGCTCGGCGGTGGTCAAGGGGAAAAGCTTGAAATCCCCCAGACGGTGGTGGAACAAATAGAGATTCTACAGCCGGCGCCAACACCCGTGCCACCTGCTACCTATATCGTGGTAGCAGTCCAGGATATCGGCCGCGGCATGGAGATCACCCAGGATGCCGTGATGTTGTGGGCGTGGCCCGTGGAGGCGCTTCCCCCCACGGCCATCGAAGGGTCGCCGGAACAGGACTATAACCGCGATGGTGTTCCGGACGCCGTCGAAAAGGTGCTGGGAAAGCGGATGCGCACCAGCGCTGTGCGCTTTGAACCGATTCTCGAGACGATGATCGTGGACAATATCGACCTTACCGGCACGGGCAGTGATCCGGCGCTCTCCATCGGACCGGGGCGGGTTATCATGGCGCTTCCGCTGCCTGATATCAAGGACGACCCCACGGCCGCGGTGGCCTATGCCCTAAGGGTCGGCGATCACGTGGATGTGCTGGTCTCGCTTTCGTTGATCGATCTGGACGCGGACTTTCACACCAAGCTGCCCAACGATACGTTGCGGCTGAACGTGTCACAGACCGGCACTGGCGAGCAGCAATTTGCGTTGGAGCAGTTCCCATACGGACGAATCGAAGAGGGACCGTTGGGATTGATCTTTAATGTGATTCCCAGCGAGGATAATCAGCGGCCGCGGTCGGTGGCACAGTTGACCGTCCAGGACGCGGTGGTCATCCGGGTTGGCCGCTACCCAACCTATGAGGAACAGATCCGTGGCATCGACCCGCAAGCGCCTCCCACGCCGACGCCGGTTCCAGAGGGAGGCGAGGCTGTTGCCGGGCCCCCACCCGCGCCTCCCATGCCGGCAGTAATCGTTCTGGCGGTCACCCCCCAGGATGCGCTGGTGCTCAAATTCGCCTGGGAGATTGGTTCCAACATGGATTATGTGCTGCGCGCTGTCGGCGACCGGGTGATTTACCAAACCAACGCGGTGACGCTGGACTATCTGATGGAGACCTACAATATCCCGGTTCCGCCCAAACTGCAATACGGACTCGTCGATCCGGTGAGTATCAGTGACCTGGTGAATCAGTCAGACGGCCAGTAGCTGATCTCGGGCACCCCGGGGTTGATGACGGCGGTACGACGTGACAGCGGGCGGATGAATGTGACGCAACCAGCGATGGTACAAGCAACCCCCGGCGAGGGGGAAAAGATCCTGGTGCTGATTGTCGACGACATCCAGGAGACGCGGGAGAACCTGCGCAAGCTACTCCAGTTTGAACCGGATATCGAAGTGACGGGCATGGCCGGCACTGGGCAGGAAGGGCTGGCCTTGGCGCGCCAGTTGCAGCCAGACGTGGTGCTCATGGACATCAACATGCCCGGTCTGGACGGGATCAGCGCCAGTGAGGCCATTGCGCGGGACGTGCCCAGTGCCCAGGTGATCATGATGTCGGTGCAGAGCGAGGCGGACTATATCCGGCGCGCCATGCTGGCCGGCGCACGTGATTTCCTGACCAAACCGTTCTCCAGTGACGAACTGCTGGTGACCGTCCGGCGGGTGCACGAACGGGGTAGGCGGGTGGGGATTCGCGCACCGGTGTACCAGCCGGGAGAACCGTCGCTGCCGGTGGCCGCTAGCTCGCGGACAAAGGGCAACGTGGTGGCTGTCTTTAGCCCCAAGGGAGGGGTTGGTTGCAGCATTTTGGCTGCCAATCTGGCGGTGGCGCTGGCTTCGAGCGGGCTTCGCACAGTCTTGGTAGATGCAGACCTGGCGTTTGGTGACAGCGGAGTGATCCTGGATGTTCACGGATTGCGCACCGTGGCAGATCTGGCGGAGCACGAAGAGGACCTGGACGCTGATCTGGTGGCTAGCGTGCTCAGTTCGCATTCGTCCGGCCTTAAGGTGCTGTTACCACCTCCGCGTCCTGAGATGGCTGAACTGGTGCAGACCAAAACGCTGCAGGCGGCGCTCGGCTTATTGCGGGCAAAATTCGATTACGTCATTGTGGACACGATGAAATCCCTGCAGGACGTGATGCTCGCCGTGTTGGATGCAGCCGACCGGATTCTGCTGGTGGCCACGCCGGACATTCCGTGCGTCAAGGACATTCGGCTGTTTTTCGAGGTGATTGATCAGCTGGAGTATGACCCGGAAAAGACGATGCTCGTGCTCAACCGGGTGGACAAGCAGGTGGGCATCAGTGCGGCTGATATGGAGAACACGCTCAAAAAGCGGGTCGAAGTGACCATACCGCTGGACACCCGCACGGTGATCTTTTCGGTGAACCAGGGGATTCCGTTTGTCAGCCGCGAACCAGGGAAACCGGTGTCGGCGGCGATTCTGGAGTTGGCCAAGAGAGTGCGGGATCAGCTGGAGGAGCGCGAGACTGAAGCAGGTGCAGCGGCCGAGACCGCGGGGCGATCACGCCTTGGAAGGCTGTTCAACCCCCGGCAAGCGCCGATGTGGTGATTGGAGGAAGGTGTGTCACTGCTAAAAAGGTTAGAGCAGGGACAGGGTCAGAACGCCCGGGAGGCCGAAGCTCCGGCGACGGTCAAGCTGCAGGAGATGCGAGTCCGGCGCCAGGCGCCGTCGCCCGGGTCGCGCGATGGATACCCCGACCTCAAGACGCGCATTCAGCACAAACTGATTGCTGAACTGGACCCGTCCATGGACGTCACTCAGGTGGCCAAGGTCCGGGCGACCATTGAGGAGATGTTTGAGTCCATTCTAATTGAGGACAGCATTGTCCTCAGCCGCAACGAAAAGCAACGTCTCTTTGAGCAAATAGTCGCCGAGATATTGGGATTGGGGCCGTTGGAACCGTTGTTGGCGGACGCGTCCATCACTGAGGTCATGTGTAATGGTCCGCACAACATTTACCTGGAGCGCGCCGGGAAAATCGAGCGAACCGGCGCTGCTTTTGAGGATGACGATCATCTGATGCGGATCATCGATCGGATCGTGGCGCCGCTTGGTCGCCGCATCGACGAGAGTTCGCCCATGGTGGATGCTCGTCTGCCAGATGGCTCCCGGGTTAATGCCGTCATCCCTCCCGTGTCGCTGGTGGGGCCGGTGCTGACCATCCGCAAGTTCTCCAGGGTGCCGCTTACGGTCCAGGACCTGATCAACTTTGGCACACTGACACCCGAAGCCATCGAGTTCCTGCGTGCGTGCGTGGTGGCCAAGCTCAATATCGTCATTTCTGGTGGCACCGGCTCTGGCAAAACGACACTTCTCAACGTCCTTTCTGGGTATATCCCCAACGATGAACGCATCATCACCATCGAAAATGCGGCCGAGCTTCAGCTGCGCCAGGAGCATGTGGTGACGCTCGAGTCTCGCCCGCCCAACATTGAGGGTCGAGGCGAGATCGACATACGTGACCTGGTCATCAACTCGTTGCGGATGCGACCCGACCGCATTGTCGTCGGCGAATGCCGCGGGCGTGAGGCGCTGGATATGTTGCAGGCCATGAACACCGGTCATGACGGAAGTCTGACCACGCTGCACTCCAACAGCCCGCGGGACACGCTGGCCCGGCTGGAGACCATGGTACTTATGGCCGGCATGGACCTGCCGGTCCGGGCCATTCGGGAGCAGGTGGCGTCGGCCATTGATCTGATCGTGCATGAGGAGCGCATGTCTGACGGCACGCGCAAGGTGGTCAGTATTACCGAAATCCAGGGAATGGAAGGTGATATCATCACCATGTCGGACATCTTTGTGTTTGAACAGACCGGCCTGGAGGATGGCCGCGTGATTGGGCGGCTCCGGCCCACCGGTCTCCGACCGCGGTTCATCAGTCGCATACAGGCGGCGGGAATTATGCTGCCTCCCGCGATTTTCGGTATCGGCAAGCGGTCCTAGCGATCTCGATGGCTACCGGAACACCCATCTACATACTGGCCCTGGCTGGGGTCTCCATGGTGTTGATCCTGACTGGGGCGTTTTCCAGCGTGCGGGCCAGCCGGGTGGGCGGGCGTGTTGGTCAACGGCTGAATCGCTACACGGGCACCCGGGTGTCCAAACGGGCCTCCCTGGTGGCATTGCCCAAATCGGACGCGCTGGCCGACCGCCTGGAGAAGGTGGTCACGCGTCGCTCCTTTGCCCAATCGATCAAATCCAGTTTGCAGCAGGCTGATCTAAAACTCCGAGTTAGCGAGTATTTGGTGCTTTGGTTCGTTTCCACCGGGCTGGGCGCAGTGTTGAGCTGGTTCATCTTTCGTCAGAGCATCGTGTTTGCGTTTGGCGGCTTGGTGGCGGGTTTTTTGTTGCCGCGATATCTGGTCCGTTTTTGGGCGCTGCGACGGTTGCGGAACTATAACAACCAGTTGGGGGATACCCTCAATCTATGGGTCAATGTTTTGCGATCGGGTTACAGCGTCCTTCAGGCGATGGAAACCATTGCGGCTGAATCGGCGCCTCCAGTCTCGACGGAGTTTGAGCGCGTGGTGCAAGAGGTGCGGTTGGGCCTCAAGCTGGAGGAAGCGTTGGCAAACCTGCTGATGCGCGTTCCCAGCGACGACATGGATCTGGTGGTCACAGCGGTCAACATCCAGCGCGAGGTAGGTGGCAACTTGGCGGAAGTGTTGGCCACCATCAGCCACACGATCAGGGAAAGGATACGGATCAAGGGTGAGATCGCGGTACTGACCGCCCAAGCCACCATTTCGGGGATGATTATTAGCCTACTTCCCATCGCGCTGACCCTTTTTCTGCGGGCCAGCAACCCCGAATACATCAACGAGCTGTTTTACCGCGAATCGCCCTGGGTCTTTCCCGGCGTGATTCCCTGCGGATGGTTGGTCGTGGCGTTTGGTCTGCTGTTGATCTTTACGGGCTACTTGGCCATGCGCAAGATCGCGGATATTGAGATCTAGAGCCCCCAGATTCGTCCGGAAGGTAGCCAATGTCTCCAACGGTCACCATCGGTCTGTTAGCGGTCCTGATTCTTCTCGGAGTCGCTTTGCTCATCCTGCGCAGGTCGGAAAGCGACCCATTGGCGTCCCGATTAGCCGAGTACGGATCGCGGGCCACACCGGTCTCGCTGGACGAGGTGGAAATGTCGCTCACCTTCAGCGACCGGGTGATCGTTCCGTTCATGCGGGGTGCCGGCTCGTTGGTAAGCCGGTTCACACCGCAGCAGTCGTTGGAGCACACTGCACACAAGCTCGAGGTTGCCGGGCTTTCCCGCCGGCTTTCCGCTGCGGAGTACTGGGCTATTCGAATCATCGCGACGGTCGGCCTGGCGGGTATGATCTACCTCCTGATGTGGCGGTTTCAGGTTCAGCCGGGCAAACGCCTCATGTACACGGTGATTCTGGGATTGCTGGGCTTTTTCCTGCCAGCGCTCTGGCTCAGTTCGACCATCAGCCGGCGAAAACTGGGGATTTTCCGCTCCCTGCCCGATGCGTTGGATCTGCTGACCATCTGCGTGGAAGCGGGGCTCGGTTTTGACTCGGCGATGCGCCGGGTGGCGGAAAAGTGGGACTCTGATCTATCCAGGGAGTTGGGCCGGGTTCTTCAGGAAATTCAACTGGGAAAACCGCGACGGGATGCGTTGCGGGCGCTGGCGGATCGGCTTGAGGTGCAGGATGTGACCACGTTTGTGGCGGCAGTGGTCCAAGCCGAGCAGCTGGGCGTCAGCATGACCAAGGTGCTTCGCATCCAGTCGGACCAGATGCGCATCAAACGGCGGCAACTGGCAGAAAAACGGGCCCAGGAGGCGCCGGTCAAAATGGTCGTGCCAATGGTGTTGTTGATTTTCCCGTCCTTGTTGATCGTGTTGCTGGGCCCGGCCGGTTTTCAGGTCCTGCGTTCGGGTGTGTTGGGCATCCTCTAGCGCCGGCCGAGGCATGGCGCGCCGTTAAATCTGTCCCGGGATAATCGGATGAGGCCGCAGGGTTGGTGGCATTCCCTGCTCGACCTGGTATTCCCGTCTACTTGCGGTGGATGCGGTCGCCTGGATTGGCGTTTGTGCTCCGACTGCCGCCGGCAGGTGAAATCGGTGGCAGACCCCTATTGCCCACAGTGCGGGCGTTCCACCGTGTCCGACTTGGTAACCGGAGAATGCTGCACCATCTGCGGCTCTCATCCACTGGGGCTGGATGGGTTGCGGGCGGCCGTGAACTTTGAGGGCGCACTGCGCAAGGCGATCCATGCCTTCAAGTACCGCGGGCGGCGCGACCTGGCAGCGGAGTTGGCCGCGCTGATGGTCGAGTCCTGGAACTGGAGATCGTATCCGATCGACGTGGTAGTGCCGGTGCCTCTCCACCCTGGACGAATGGCACTACGTGGGTATAATCAAGCGACTGTTCTCGCCGAGGCTTTTGGTTGCCGGGTAGGCATTCCGATTGTGCCGGGAAAGCTGGTCCGGGACCGTGATACTGTGCCGCAGACGCGGCTGGCAGCGGTGGATCGCCGAACAAACGTGGCCGGCGCGTTCTCGGTGCCACCCGTCGAACGGCCGTTCGGCAAGTCAGTCCTTCTGGTGGATGACGTGTACACAACGGGTTCCACCTTGCGGGAGTGTGGGATGGCGTTGCGCACGGGTGGCGCGAAACGCGGGCATGACGTTGGCCCGCGTTGCGTGGAATCCACGTTCAGGACCGATGGCAGACGCGCAAATAGAGCAGGCATGACGTGAGACCGGGCTCGGATGGGGCCCGGTTTTTGACATCAGATTCCGGTGATGGGAGTCAGGAGGTCGAAATGGAGTTGTTGATTACAGGTCGGAACATGGATGTAACACCGCGGCTGGACGACCACGTTCGGCGCAAGCTGAGCCGGCTGGATCGTTACTTGCCGTCAATAGCCAGCGGCCGGATGGAACTGGCGGTGGAAACTGCCAAGAGCGCTTCTGATCGGCAGGTTGCCCAGCTCACGGTCCGGAGCGAGAACGGTGTCATACTGCGGGCTGAAGAGCGCACGGCTGACATGTTTGCGTCCATTGACGCAGTCACTGACAAGATGTACCGGCAGATCGTCCGTTACAAAGGCAAACGGCAACGAGCTCGCAAGGGTGGAGCGGTACCTGAGGTGATCGTGCCGCTGGATATGGACGAAATGGTTGATCTGGAGGAGACTCCGGGTGAGATTGTGCGGGTGAAACGCTTTTCGCTGGTCCCGATGATGCAGGAGGAAGCGATTGAGCAGATGGAGTTGCTGGGACATAGCTTCTTTGTGTTTTACAATGTAGATGAGGATGGAGTCAACGTCCTCTATCGGCGCCACGACGGCAACTATGGGCTGATTGTCCCGGCTTTGGACTGAAACGCAGCCGCGGGGCGCCATCACAACAGACGCGGCTCGGCGCGGGACGGTTCGTGGAGCTGAGCGGCGTCTGTTGTTGTTCAGGGAGCGCCGTGCCGGGCAGGCTACCGGTTAAGGCCGTGGCACGGCCATCGGAGCGCCGGTTTGACCCTCTCGGTCAGCGGGGAGCGAGATGAAGAGCAAGGTTGGCTTGGTGTTGATGTCGGGCGTGGAGAGGAAGTCCGGTCCGGCGGTTAGTCTGGTGCAACGCGCCCGCCAGGCAGCCGCGCTCGATTCGCTGGCAGCGGCTCAGGCCGCGGGCGCCTACGACGAGTTGATTGTGGCCACCAATGACCGGGCATGGGGAGCCGCGTTGCCGCATGGGATAACGGTGGACCTGGATGATCCGAATCGAGCGTTCCATTTCGGTGACCGGCTGAATGGCCTGGTCGAACGCTACCGGCTGACCCACGTGGTCTACCTGGGAGCTGGGTCAGCGCCGTTGGTTCCGGCCGATGAGTGGCGCCGGGTGGCGGAGCAGTTGCTTCTCGCCGGTCGCCTGGTGGTCACCAATAACCTGCATTCATCTGACTGGGCCGGGTTCGCGCCGGCCGATGCCTTGGCGCCTCTGACCCATCGTATCAGTCGCGACAACTCGCTGGCCTGGGTGTTGCACCGGGAGGCAAACCTCCCCGCAGTCTCGCGCCCGGCCGATGCAGGCTACCGGATGGACATTGACACGCCGACCGACCTGCTGGTGCTAGCCGGCGATCCGCGCTGCAATGTGCGGCTGGCGAACGAGCTGGCGGTGCAGAACCTTGACACAAAGCGGCTGGACCAGGCGCGCGCTGTGATGGCCAGCGAGGGCAAACAGATCATCGTGGCCGGCAGGGTGTCGTCGGCGACGTGGCAGGCGCTGGAACAAGGCACGCTGTGTTGGGTGCGCGTCTTTGCCGAGGAGCGCGGGATGGTGGCCAGCGGCCGCCAGGCGCGCGGCCAAGCGCGAACGCTCCTGGGGGCCTATCGCGAGCTGGCCGGTACCACTGAGTTGTTACGGTTGTTTGCCGGTTGGTCAGATGCGGTATTCTGGGACAATCGAGTATTGCTGGCGCATCACGGCATCTGGCCGCCAGCCGAGGACAGATTTGCCTCTGACCTCGGGTGGTGTGATCGTGTGCAAGAGCCGATGCTGCGCGAGCTGACCGAGGCGGCGCTCGCGGCTCCTATCCCAGTGATTCTGGGTGGCCACTCGTTGGTGTCCGGGGGACTGATGGCGCTGGTACAGCGGGTGCACGAGGAGATGGAAGCATGCCTTTCGTGTTGATTGTCTGCACCGCCAACATTTGCCGTTCGCCTATGGCGGAGGTCCTTTTGCGGGAAAAGCTGGCAGCGAGAAGGGACGCGGCTGAGTGGCGGGTCGAATCGGCTGGAACCTGGGCTGCCAATGGAATCCCGGCCAGCGCCAACGGCGCTACTGTCATGAGAGAGCGTGGATTGGACCTGACCAGTCACCAATCGCAGCAGGTGAGCGAGGAGCTGATGGCGGCGGCTGATGTGGTTCTGACCATGACGGGGGGACATGCGGAAGCGCTGCAGGCGGATTTCCTACTACACGCCGGCAAGGTCCACCGGTTGGCAGAGATGGCAGGCCTGGCCTACAACGTGGCCGATCCCTATGGCGGTGACGTGGAGGATTACCGGAGAACCGCCGACGAATTGGAGCGGTTGCTAGAGCAAGGTCTGGACCGGATTGTCCAGTTGGCGCGGGAGATTACCAACCGTCGATAAAGGGTACCCAATCCTGGTTGACCGGAAGATAACGGCGGTATAGGTAGTTTGCGGTGGCCGGGGGCTCTGACGGGGTCCGCAGCAGTGGCATGCCCGCCTCCGGCGCTGAACGGCCGCCCTTTTTTCGGTTGCAGGCTGCGCAGGCCGTTACCAGGTTGCTCCACGTGTGGCCGCCACCCAAGCGGCGAGGGATGACGTGGTCGATGGTAAGCACAGCATCCTGCCGGCCGCAATACTGGCAGGAATGGTTGTCCCGCCGAAAGAGCTCCTGTTTGGACAACCTCACCCGCGGCTGGGGCCTCGAGACCATCTGCCCCAGCCGAATGATGGAGGGAAGGGGGAATGCAGTGGATGGGGTTCGAATCATCCCCCGTCCGTTGAGGATGATGGTCGCCTTTTCGGCCAGCACCAGCACCAGCGCCCGCCGGGTAGTGCAGACGTGTAGAGGCGCATAATTCGCATTCAGAACCAGCACTGGCCTATCCATCGCGCCCACGCCCGGACCTCTGCACCGGCAGGGGCCCAGCGTCTGCAGGCAGTATAGCACGAACCCGGCCGAGCGTCAATTTGGTTGTAGAGGGTGCGGGTACGCAGTTGCCGGAGACGCGGAGCCGACCCGACGGCGGGGATAACCCCTAGCGAATGCGACGCAACTGGTGATATTTGGCCGCTTCGTACCAGGCCATCAGCAGGCACAAGCGCAAACCGTGTCCGCCTTCCCGATAACCTGCCAGCGTCCAATAGCGCCAGCCAAAGTGGCGGATAGCCTGCGTGAAGGGGGTGTACCATCGGGCCCGCACGCCCTCGGCGTGGAGAATGCGAGCGCCAAACTGCGTGTAGCGAGACTGTTTGGCGCGAAACTGGGCTACGTTGTCATAGTTGTAATGTAGCAGGGGATTTGCCAAGAATCCGGCTGCGCCGTCCAGGGCCACTATTTCGTGCACCGGCCGTTGGTAGTGAGCGTGGCCGCGCCGAAGCAACCGCATCTGGTGATCCGGGTACCACCCGGCGCCGCGCGTCAACCGGCCAAAGATAATGTTGTGCCGCGGCACCCACCAGCCGTTTTCCGGTCGGTAATTGGTAACCTGACGAACCTCATCGGCCAGTTGTGGCGTTGCCCGTTCGTCTGCGTCCACAAAAAAGAGCCAGGTAGCTTCCACCAAGTCGAGCGCTACATTGCGGATTTGCGCATAGTTCTCAAATGCGTGCTGCATGACCTCGGCGCCGGCCGCCCGGGCGAGGTCAACCGTGTCATCCGTGCTCAGGGTGTCCAGCACAATCACGCGGTCTGCCCAGCGGACGCTGGATACGCAGTCCGATATGTGGCGTTGTTCGTTCAGGGTCAGCACGACCGCGGCAACGGTGCTCAACGCCAGATCTCCTGGATCTGCTGATAGGTGACACGGAGGGCCGGCGATGACTCCCGGCGGGTCCGGCTGCTCATGGCTCTCCGGACCAACTGCTGTGCCAGCCACATCTTGATTGGACCGCCATGCCGGCTGTAGAGGGTATGACGGCTATGCCAGAGGTGCAGGAGCGAACTGGGCCGAACCTGTGAGCTGCTCTGACCGCCGTAATGGACGATCTCGGCCGCCGGCACGCAAAAGACCTGCCAGCCGGCAGCGCGAATCCGTATCGCCCAATCGATTTCCTCACAGTACATAAAGTACGACGTGTCCAGCATCCCTACCGTATCCACCAACTCGGCACGGAGGCACATGGCGGCACCCAGGGTGTGGTCCACCGCGAACGGGTCAGCGCCTGGCCGGTAACGACGCCGCGGATAGCGTCCATTCAGCGAGGACTCTAGGAGGCGTGGCGGGGCAGGGTAGAGATCCAGAAAAAGCTGGATCAGGCCCGGGAAACGAAATGCGCTGTGCTGCAAACTGCCGTCAGCGTTGATAAGGTGAGCCCCAGCCATGCCCGCCAGGGGGTGCGTGTCCAGAAACCGAACCAAGGTCTCCAGAGCGCGTCCACGCACCTCGGTATCGGGGTTCAACAGGAGCAGGTAGCGCGGCTTGAGCGCCACTGCAGCGATCATGGCGCGATTGTTGGCCGCGGCAAATCCGAGGTTTTCGGGATTCAAGAGCAGGTTCACGGCGGGGAATTCGGCAGCCAGCATCTCGGCCGTGCCGTCAGCCGACTGATTGTCCACCACCCAGATTCCGGTCTCGAGCACCATGCCATCCGGCGCCGACGCCGACTCGGTCAGGCTCCGGCTAACGCTGTGAAGGCAAGCGCTGAGCAGGTCGCGAACGTTCCAGCTGACGATGAGGACCGCCAGGTCCATCAGCGTGCGGCGCGGGCTGGGACTTCGCGCTCCGTACAGGTGGGAGGATTCGTCATGTCAGCTGCCCCGATGGTGAGAAATAGCGGGTCTACCCGGTTGTTGAACTCGGCAATGGCCACATCCTCGTGGATGAGCCCCACCCAGTAGTAGGATGGATTGCGCGCCGGCAGGTTCACCAATCGGATAGCGCCGGTCACCATCGCGCGCCTACCCTCGGCAAGGTACCAGTGGTCGCCGATTCGAACCAGGTCGGCCTGTTGTCCCAATGCCCATCGATAGGGATAGTCACTCAACTGATTGTCGAAACCTACCGCTATGCGCCACGCGCCCGATTCCACGTGCCAGCCCAGCGTGTTGTAATTCCAATCGCTGTCATAGACTGTGCCGGGCTCCGGGCCGGTGGTCCGGATGGGAGCATTGCCATAGTTCTCCACGGTAAGCGTAAAATAGAGCGTGTCGCAGAGGACGACGGTCTTGGCCGACCAATCCACGTCGGCCCGGACGATATCCGCTCGCGGCACCCCGCCGTACTCTAGCCGGACGGGGATTGTGTTGGTCACGCGCTGTCCCTCATCATCCTCAGTTACTGCCCATATGTGATAATCTCCATCGGGCGGCGGGGTCACGCCCAGGTCCACTCCCCCTTCGTAATCAAACTCGTGGATTCCGGCCTGACCGGGCGGCACCCCTCGCTCCCGTTCAGAGATGGAGTACTTGACGCCGTCCTCACCCTCAAGGTGGACCCGGACAGTGGCAGCTTTTGGAATATAGAGCACAATGCTGACCCGGTCAGAGATGCCGTCCTGGTTGGGCGTGAAGACCGGGGGGTTGACGCTGAGGCCCTGAATATCCGGCAGGACGGTGTCACCCCCGCGGACAGTAAGAACCCCAGTCGCCTTTTCCACCAGTCCGTTTGCGTCGGTTGCCTCAATCACCCAGGAATACCGACCGTCCGGCAAAATCCGGGCATCCACCCTTCCCTCTATGTTGTCGTTGGGCAGGACAAATCCCTCGACGACCCCGCTGAAATAGACCGAATACTCGCCGGCCGAGCGTCGCTGCTCGCGCCGAAAGTAATAGGGTTGGCCTCCATCCTGGGTGAAATAGATGGAGACCAGTGCGTTACGTGCTAGGCGGTATTCAATACGCGTGACATCACGGTCGCCATCCGCGTTGGGACTGATTGAATCCGGGCTAACCGAGGCGTGCCGAATGAGCCGCCGGTCCACGTTGAGGGCGGCGTAGGACGTGGCGACAATGATAGCCAGGCCAATCAGGGAAAGACCAACGGTGAGCAAGCGAGGTATACGCAACTGACCCTCCAAACAGGTCTCTTTTGGATCATTGGACTCAGTGTACCAAACGGGTATAGGAGTGTCAAATACTACTTGCCTACCGCTGCCTTGCATTTGCCCATCGTTGCGCTACAATCACGCGGCTGAATCAAGAGGCCGGTTGGTGTCACTCGGCGCACCGGTTGCTCCAGGGCGCTCGGTTTCAGGTAGGTGGCGCAATCTGGCACAAGAGAGTCATGGGATGACATTCGACTACCAACAGGCGTTGGATTACATCTATGGCTTTACCAATTATGAGGTCAAGCCACAGTACCGGTACTCGCCGGATATCATTGATCCCACCCGACCGGCGCGCTTGCTGGAGCTCCTGGGCAATCCCCACCGGGACTACCCCACCGTGCACGTGGCCGGCACGAAGGGAAAAGGGTCAGTCGCTGCCATCTGTGCCAGCGCATTCCATGCCGCCGGGCTGCGGGTAGGTCTCTACACCTCTCCTCACCTTCAATGTTTCACGGAGCGCATCCAGTTGGATGGGGCGAACATTCCCCAGAAGGAACTAGCGGCGTTGGTGGAGGAGGTTCGACCCGTAATTGCCCACGTGGAGGGCATAACCACGTTTGAAGTGGTAACAGCTCTAGCCTTTCTCTACTTTAGCCGCAGCCTGGTGGATGTTGGGGTCATTGAGGTGGGCCTGGGCGGCCGGTTGGATGCTACCAATGTGCTGCTGCCCCTGGTCTCGGTGATCACGTCGCTCAGCTACGACCATACCTACCTGCTGGGCGATACGCTGGCCGAGATTGCGGTCGAAAAGGGAGGTATCATCAAGCCCGGCGTGCCCGTTGTTTCGGCCGATCAGCCAGAGGAGGCCAGGGTGGTACTGGAGCGGCTGGCGGCCGAACGCAACTCCCCCCTCACCCTCATCGGACGGGACTACTGGTACCGGCAGGTTGGGCAGGACCTGGTACACCAGACCTTTCGCGCCGGTAGGACCGGAGAGCCGGGCAGCTTGTACCTGTTGCCGCTGGTCGGGCTACACCAAGCGCACAACGCGACGGTGGCTCTGGCGGCTCTAGAGCTGGTCCGTCAAGGTGGTCGTCTGCCGGCGTTGACCGACGAAGCAATCCGGCAGGGGATGGCCGGGGTACGGTGGCAGGCAAGGTTTCAGTTGCTCAACCGTCGTCCGGTTGTCATTGTGGATGGCGCCCACAACGTGGCGGCAGTAGCCCGGCTGCGGGAAACCCTGGAGTCGCTGTTTTCCGGCCGACGTATCATCCTGATTTTCGGCGTCACGGCAGACAAAGACGTGCCCCACATGCTCGAAACACTTGCGCCGGTGGCAACCGAAATCATCGTGACGGAGGCGAACCATCCGCGGGCCGCCTTGCCGTCCGATCTGACTCAAATGCTTGCGGCCATGGGCCGCTTTGCTCACTCAGCGCCCACCGTGTTGCAGGCATTGGAGCAGTCGTGGGCGATGTCCGGTCCGGATGATGTCATCTGCATCACGGGTTCGCTGTTTGTTGCGGGCGATGCCTTGTTCGCCTGGGAGCAGTTTGCCGAGCCGACGGGGGCCCTGCGTGCGGCGCCCGTAGAGGAATTGACGGAGGTCCGCTGATTTGATGCAAACCGATAGGCTATTGCGTGCCAATCCCCTCGAGCTGGCGGTAGGGCTGGAGGCCGACATATTCGAGGCCGATGAGCCTCAGCTGGACGCTGACGGGCTGATGACCTGTCCGTTGATTCCGCTGCGGGAGATGGTCATGTATCCCCGGATGATCAGCCCCCTGTTTGTCGGCCGCGAGCGCTCAATCCTGGCGGCGACGGCCGCCACCAGCACCGACCACGCCCTGATCGTGGTGGCCCAACGGGACGGAGAGGTGGAGGACCCGCAGCCGGAGGATCTCTATGCGATCGGCGCTCAGGTGACTCTCGGCCGTCCATTGCGCATGCCGGACGGAATGGTCAATGTCCTGGCACAAGGCCGACAGCGGGTCGAGATTGTTGAATACGTCCAGTGGGAGCCGTATGTTCGGGTGCGCGCTCGGCCGCTGCCTGACCTCGTCGCTCAGGCAGAAGACCTCGAAGCGCTGATGCGCACGGTGCTGACCCTCTTTGAAAAGGCTGTCTCCCTGAGTCAGACGCTCCCAGAGGATATCTATGTCTTTGCCATGAACATCGATGAGCCGGGCTGGTTGGCGGATCTGGTAGCGTCTGCTCTGCGGCTCGAGTTGCCCGCCCGGCAGGAACTCCTGGAGCTTTTGGACCCGATCGCGCGCCTTCGCCGGACGAGCGTTCTCCTGGCCAAGGAATTGGACCTGATGGAACTGGAAGATCAGATCCATTCCAGTGTTCAGGAACAGTTGGACCGCTCCCAACGCGAGGTGTTTTTGCGGGAGCAGATGAAGGCGATCCAGTCAGAGTTGGGCGAGGGCGACCTGTACGCTCAAGAGATCGCCGACTTGCGGGAACGGGCGGAATCCAAGGCTTTTCCCGAGCATGTAAAAACCCAGTTCCAGCGGGAGATGGCTCGGCTGGCGGGCATGCCGCCGATGGCCCCGGAAACCGGCGTGATTCGCTCCTACCTTGGTTGGTTATTGGACCTTCCCTGGGCCGAGCGGACGGAGGACCGCCTCGACCTGCGCGCAGCTGCGGCGGTGCTGGACGCCGATCATTATGGATTGACCAAGGCCAAGGAGCGCATTCTCGAGTTCCTGGCGGTCAAGCAGTTGGCCCCGGACAAGATGCACAGCCCCGTGCTTTGCTTTGTAGGTCCGCCAGGCACCGGCAAGACGTCATTGGGAAAGTCAATTGCCGGCGCGCTGAATCGGAGCTTTGTGAGAGTGAGCCTCGGCGGGGTGCGGGACGAAGCGGAGATTCGGGGTCATCGGCGAACCTATGTTGGTGCCTTGCCGGGGCGCATCATCCAAACCATGCGCCGAGCAGGAACCATCAACCCGGTCTTTATGCTGGACGAGATCGACAAATTGGGCGCGGATTTCCGCGGTGATCCTTCAGCCGCGCTGCTGGAGGTGCTGGACCCGGAGCAAAATCGTGCCTTTTCGGACCACTATATGGAACTGGACTATGACCTCTCCGAGGTGCTCTTTATCACTACTGCCAACTACCTGGACCCGATTCCACCAGCGTTACAGGACCGATTAGAGACCATCGAGTTCCTTGGTTACTCGGAAGAGGAGAAAATCGAGATCGCGCGCCGATTTCTTATTCCCAAGGAGTTGACGGCCAACGGAGTATCGGAGCGAGGCGTCGCGTTTGGCAACGAGGCCCTGCGAGTCCTAATCCGCCAATACACCTATGAGGCTGGGGTGCGGAACCTGGAGCGGGAGCTCGCCCGGATCTGTCGCAAACTGGCGCGCCGGGTGGCGGAGCAGCGTCGCTTTCCGCATGTGATCCAGGAGAAACACGTCAACCGACTGCTCGGTCCGCCCGAGTTCATGAGCATTCTGCCGATGGACCGCGACGAGATCGGGGTGGCCACCGGAGTCGCCTGGACGCCCAATGGCGGCGACCTCATCGCCATTGAGGTAAGCCTCTTGCCAGAAGGCAAAGGGGCTATCACAATCACGGGCCAGTTGGGTGAGGTGATGCAGGAATCGGCTCAGACCGCATTTAGCTATCTGAGGAGCCGGGCCGACGGTTTGGGAATACCGCGCAAGGCATTTGGCCGGCTGGATGTCCACATCCATGCACCCGAAGGAGCAGTGCCCAAAGATGGGCCCTCGGCCGGGATCACGCTGGCGACCGCGCTGGTTTCGGCCTTCACCAACCGGCCGGTGCGCCGGACGGTGGGCATGACCGGCGAGATCACCCTGCGGGGTCGGATTCTGCCGGTCGGAGGCATCAAGGAAAAGGTGCTTACCGCTCGCCGGTCAGGGCTCACCCATCTGATACTACCTCGGCTGAACCAAAAGGACCTGGTCGAAGTCCCCAGGCGGCTGCTCCGCGGCCTGGACCTCGTGTTGGTCGACCGGATGGATGAGGTGCTCGAGGCAGCACTGCTGCCGCCGCCGGCAGAGGAAGAGGAATGAGAGCGGTTCGGGGGCAGGAGGCGGTGCACCGGATTGGAGACGGCTGTTTGTCCCTCCCCCCTGACGGAGGATTTCCTGCTCTGCTGTGGTACGCGGTCGAGGAACCGCCGGTGGCAGCACCTTCTGGCTGCTAACGCGGACCCGCGTCTGTCGCGCCGACTTTCAGGATGGTGCGATGTTGCTCTGGACTGCCACGTGTTTGCTTGACAAACGCGTACTGGCATTGTAAGATAATCTGTACATCTGGTGATACCAAGGTAGGACCAACGGCGTTTCTGTTTAAGTCAGATGGCTCTTCCCCAATACCAGATGTGCTGCGGTTTGGCAGCGCCTGTGTATCGCGTTTTTGTGCGCCGCGTTCATCAGGCAGAAATGCGCCAGTACCCAAGCATGAATCGCTGACCGATTACGCAAGTGTGATTCGGGCAGCGGCGTCACTTGCGAGATGAGATACACATGGCGTCAGAAGGTTCAACCAATCAGCGCCGCATCGTTCAGGCAAATACTGAGCGATGTGCGGCACGGGTGAAGGTTGCTTCCAGCGGGTGCCATTCTCCGGGTTATTCTGTATGCGCTCCGAAAAGGGACCATGCCTTGTCTGGGACCAGACCGCCGTGGCTGTTTTTCCATGATTCCCTAGATGCACATTGCGCCGTGCGAAGCTGTGATACTAGTTGCCTGCCCGTTTCTCTGTCAGACATGCCGCCATGCGGCTTCCACAGAGTAGCTTCAGCAGGCGTTTGTTTTGAGGCCTTTCAGGGCGGCAAGGGCACGGAGAGCCTTGATAGCCCAATGCTAATTGTATGGTGATGACAGAAGGAGGCAACAATGAGTGAAGTCAAGAGTTCTGGAGGCATGCGGATAGGAGGTGCTTCCATAGCCTGGGTAACGCTCTACGGAGCGCTGTGTGGCGTGACGGCGCTAATCCCATTCTTCCCTTATGTGGGCGGTGGAGGTTATTTGCCGCTTTTATGTGCTTTCACGGCCTTGGCCCCGATCATCCTGGGGCCGGTGGCCGGGGTCGTTTCGGCGCTGATCGGCAGCGTGGTAGGCATGCTCATCGCCCCGGCCGCATTCCCGCTAGGGTTGCTGGATGCCATTCTGGTTGGAACGTTGCCGGCGGTGTTTATGGCCATGATGCTCAACGCCTACAAACGCTCCTGGTTCTTGGCGGCGGTGGCGACCTGCATCGTTTTGGGGGTCGTTGGCATGTTCTTTCCTTTCTGGGTGCCCGGCGCGTCGGCCGGTTTCGCCAAACCGGAGAACCCGCTTGTCTACTGGTTGCTGATGGCGGTTTACTGGCTGCTGCCGCTGATTGTTATTGTCAGTCCGGTGGCGCGGACGTTGATCCCCAAATGGACGCAGGGGACTGACCGCAAGTTCAAATACGTCGGATTCCTGATTGCAGCGGTTACCGCCTTTTTCATGTGGTTCATTCCCCTGTGCGTACCCTATTGGTACATGTTCAACTACAGCCCGGCGGTCGCCACCGCGGCCGAGATCGCCTATCTGTGGTGGCTGCCCGCGCTGGGTGCGGTGGTCACCATCATTGCGGTTCCACTGGTCGAAGCCCTCAAGCGGAGCGGCCTTCCGAAGGTTCCGGGCGCTCTGTGGTAGTCTAGTTCAAGGCTCTCCCACGCCCCATTGAGCGCTGAAAGACCTGGCTGCACTAGGACGTATCGGTCGTTGATCGGCGAGAGGAGCGGCGCCACCAGCGTTTTGGACTAGAATGGCAATCCCGACGGGCTCTGACGGCTGAACGGTATGCCGAACGGTCTGCGTGGGCGCGCTTGTCAGTACGGTGGGCCCGGAGGCCCGGCTTGCCAGCTGTGACTGGTCACGGTCAGGACTGTACGCGATCCCAAAACGCGGTGGCGCCACCGAGGTGAGGTGTATGGCAGAATTCGAACTCGACCTCGACAACGTGACTTTTACCTATGAAGACGAGACAACCGCGTTGGCCAACATCTCGCTGCGGGCCCGCGCCGGTGAGTGTGTCGTGGTGTTAGGCGCCAATGGCGCTGGAAAATCCACCCTTTGTTTCTTGTTGAGCGGCATTGTGCCACAGATCTTTGGCGGCCGCCGTGAGGGCAAGGTGAGGGTGGCAGGTCAGGATCCGTGGGACCTTCCATTGTACGCAACCTCCAAGTTCTGCGGCGTCATGCTCCAGGATCCGGAGGTCCAACTTTTCAACCCGAACGTCTTTGCCGAGATGGCCTTTGGTCCGGCCAATCTGCAGATGCCACGCGAGGAGATCATTGGGCGAATCGGCGAGAGTTTGGAGCTGCTGCATCTGGTGGGGTTGGAGCAGCGCAACCCGCGCGACCTTTCTGGTGGCCAAAAGCAACGGGTGGCGCTGGGTTCGGTCCTGACCATGCGACCACGCGTGTTGGTGTTGGACGAACCCACTTCGCAGCTTGATCCCATCGGTCGCTGGGAGGTAGCTGAAGCCATCCGCCGACTTAAGTTGACACATCAGATGACCATCGTCCTGACTACTCATGAGACAGATGACATCCTGGAGCTGGCTGATCAGGTGGTCGTGCTGGACAGCGGAAAGATGGCCCTGGCTGGATCACCGGCACACGTCTTTTCGCAGCGCTCCGCGCTGGAGGAGAGCGGTGTTCGGATTCCGATGGCGCTGGAGATCATGGACGGCGTCCAGCGCATGGTTGATCAACCGTCAGAATGGACTGCAGAGTACTTGAAGGATCTTGACGCGCTCAAGGTGAGCAGTGGGATCAAGGCGATGATTCACGAGGGCGCGCTGCAAGTGCACGCTGAACCACCTGCACAAAAGGCCGCGGTTGTCCAAACGCGGGATGCCGCTCTGGAGGCGGTGAGTGTGACGTACCGGTATCCTGGAAATCCGCCGGTGGTGGCGTTGCAGGACGTCAATCTGTCGGTCGGTCGTGGCGAAATCGTGGGGATCATCGGTCAGAATGGATCCGGCAAGAGCACGCTGGTCAAGTGCTTTGTGGGCCTGCTGCGTCCCACCAAGGGCCAGGTGCGGGTCAATGGTCAGGATATCGCCAAGGTGTCGGTCGGCCAGATGTCGCAGAAGGTTGGCTTGGTGCTGCAGAATCCGGATTATCAGCTTTTCACCAGTTCCAGCCGAGAGGAGATCCTGTTTGGTCTCTCCAATCTCGGAATAACGGGGGAGTCGGCCGAAGCCAAAGTCCACGAGGTCCTCAAGTGGGTCGACCTGGAAAAGGAGATCGAGACCTTTCCTTTTCGCATGTCGTTTGGTGATCGGCGCAAGCTGGCGGTTGCCGCAACTGTGGCGCTGGATCCACAGGTGCTCATTCTGGACGAACCAACCACGGCGCAAGACCACCGCGGCCGGTACCAGATTGCCGAAATCGGCCGCCGCTTCCGGGACGAAAAAGGCCGCACCGTGCTCATGATCACGCACGACATGGACCTGATTGCCCGTTATGCAGAGCGTCTGATTGTCATGTGGAATGGGCAGGTGCTACTGGACGGTCCCACGGCCGAGGTGTTTCGGCAAGTGGACGTGCTGGAGCGCACCTTTCTGCATCCGCCCATGCCGACACAGGTCGCGCTCCAATTGCAGCCAGTCGGTCTTCCCGGGGACGTGATCCGCCTGGAGGACCTGCTTGGCGCACTTGGCAGGAAGAGTGCGTGATGCAAGTACCATTCAAATACACCTACCGCGATACGCTCGTTCACCGGCTCCATCCGTTGGTCAAGTTGCTTCACGTTTTGTTGACGCTGCTGTTGATCATCACTCCTCTGTACAGTATTCGGTTTCTACCGGTGCTGGCGGTCTGGCTGGCTCTCTCGGTGGGGTTGTGGTCCTTGGCTCGCATTGAGGTGAGCCGCTTTGCCACCTTGATCAAGCTCTTGTTGGGCACCTTTGTCTTCCTGATAACGATCCAGGGTTTCACCTATCGTTTTGGCGACACGGTCATTGTGACGTTGTTTCAATGGGGTTACGGCGACACCAACTTGGGAGCGCTCAAGTTGGAGGGCGTGGTGTTTGGGTTACTGCTGTCGCTGCGAATGCTGACGGCCGCAGCCTCGTTGCCGCTGTTCGTGATGACGACTTCATCGGCTGACTTGATGACCGGGCTGAGAAAGCTGCATATGCCCAAGGTGGCTACGCTAATGGTCGTCAGCGCGCTCTCTTTTACCACGTTGATCTTTGAGATGTGGGCCTTTATCCTGGACGCGCAAAAGCTGCGCGGTTTTGACATCAACCAGATGAACATTATCACGCGGCTGCGGAAGGCTTACGTCCCCATTGTCACACCGCTGGTGCTTCTGCTGTTCCGACGGGCGAACGACTTTCAGATTGCGTTGGAGACGAGGGGTTTTGGAACCCCGGGAAATCCCACCGAGGTTGAACGACTGGAATTCACGGTTCGGGATGGCGTAGTAGCCGCGTTTTTCGTTGCTGTCTGGGTATTGTGCCAATACCTGCGCGTTCAGATTGCGGCAGGTTTGGGTTAGCCGAACTTGTGCCGGCACATTGGCCGACCGAGTCCGGTCATCGCTTGCGAGTTTACGAGTCCGGCTTGCTGCCGCCGTGCGAACTATCAAGTCGGGTACAGACCCGGCTCAAGATCATCTAGGAGCGAAGAAATGACCTCGCCAGATAAGCCAAGCACAGTGGTCTGTTCATGGAACGAGTGGGATCCGCTGAGGCATGTCATCGTCGGCCGGGCAGACGGCGCCATGATCCAAGCTCCCGAACCGGCCGTCCAGCGGGATTGGCCTCAATGGGGATACCCGCTGGGAACCTATGGTCCGCTACCGCAAGAGATGGCCGACAAAGCCAACGAACAACTGGACAACTTTGTCCGAATCCTGGAGAACCGGGGCATCCGGGTCGACCGTCCGACTCCATTGGACTTTTCTCAAACCGTCCAGACCCCGGATTGGGTGCAAAAATCCATGTTCGGCTGTATGCCGCCGCGGGACCTGTTGCTGACCGTCGGGCACCAGATCCTGGAAGCAACCATGTGCTATCGCAGCCGGTGGTTTGAATACCTGTGTTATCGGCCGCTACTGGAGCGGTATTTCCAGGACGACCCTGACTTTCGCTGGGAGGCGGCACCCAAACCGCGGCTGACGGACCGCACTTACCGCGATGGTTTTTGGCAAGAGTTCGGCGCAAAATCGGAAGAGGAGCGGATTCGAGATTATTCGCTGAACAAGCAGTGGGTCCTTACCGAGCACGAACCGCTCTTTGACGCGGCCGAAGTGGGTCGCTTTGGCAGAGACCTGTTTGTGCAGCGGTCCACTACCACCAACGCCGGCGGTGTGAGCTGGTTGCGGCGTCATTTTCCGGATCACCGGATCCACGAGGCGGTGTTTTACGAAGGAGATCCGGTGCACATTGATGCGACCTTTATTCCGTTGCGTCCTGGTCTGATCCTGAACAACAGAAAGCGCGTTCCGCTGACTGCCGAACTGGTGGAGCTCTGCAGAAGGAACGATTGGGAGATCGTGCCCTGCGCCGTGCCGGCGCGGCCGGAGAAACCCCGATTGTCGTTCTGTAGCCCCTGGTTGACCATGAACACATTGATGCTTGACCCCAAGACCATCTGCGTGGAATCGGGCGAGACAGCTCAGATGGAGCTGTTGGACAAACTCGGCTTTGAGGTTATCCCGGTGCCGTTCTGGGACGTGGCGCCGTTTGGCGGCGGGCTGCACTGCTCCACGGCTGATGTCTACCGAGAGGGTACCTGCGAAGACTATTTCCCGAAGCAGATTGCGGGTTATTGATGATCGTAGCTGGCGCCCTCTGGAGAATCGAGGGAGGAGCAGCCCTGGGTACGAATTAGGCTCTTGAGTGCTCTCCGACCCGCACCGGACCGGCTGGGCCGATTCTGTGCGAACGCTGAGTGGTCGGGCGCCAGTAGCGAGTTGAGGTGGTGGCATGGCGGCGATAGAGTTGCCTTACGGATTGGGTCGGCTACTGCTCACCATTCCGTATGAGTGGTTGGGTGAGATAGCAGAGCCGAAACCGATCAAAGCAGCACCTGATCCCGACGCCATGATACGTGCTGCCCTGCGCCGACCAGTGGGATGCCGGCCGCTGGGCCAGCTGGTAGAGCGTGGCCGAAGAATGGCTGTTCTGGTTGACGATTACACCCGAAAAACCCCGGTTGCGCAGTTCCTGCCGTTGGTCCTGGAAGAGTTGCGTTCAGCCGGTGTGGCACAAGACGACATTCTTCTCGTCGTGGCATTAGGAACCCATCGCCCTATGACCCGAGTTGAGCTGGATGCCAAGTTGGGTCCAGCAATCAGCCGTCAATATCGAGTGATCAACACGCCCAGCACCAACGATGCGGAAATGGTCTTCTTGGGCACCTCATCTGCCGGAATCCCGGCCTGGGTGAACCGCTGGGTGGCGGATGCAGATATTCGCATCGGGTTGGGCATGATCACGCCTCACATGGACGCTGGGTTCAGCGGCGGCGCCAAGATCGTTCTCCCGGGAGTCTGCAGCTCCCGCACGGTGGACGCCTTTCACGCCGCCTCGGCCTTTCTGCCGTATAACCAACTGGGAAATGTCCGGGCACCGTTGCGACGCAACCTGGAGCAATTTGTGGCAGAACAGGTGCCGCTGCATTTCATTGTGAACGTCATCCTGACAACCGACGGCAAGCTCTATCAATGTGTGACCGGGCATCCGGTCAAGGCCCACCGGGCTGGTGTGAGATATGCCAGAGCGGTTTTTGGCACACGCATACGGAAGCGTTACCCGGTGGTTGTTGCCAACTGCTACCCCTATGACGTGGACTGGTGGCAGAGCAGCAAGGGCGTTTGGGGCGGCGACCGGATGACCGCCGACGGCGGTACGCTGATTATTCTGACGGCTGCGCCGGAAGGTAACAGCAGCTATCCCCTGGTGCCGGGTTACATTGGCCGGGACCCAGAGGAACTGAAACACGAAATAGCGTCTGGCCTGGCGCTGGATGCCAAGCAGGCGGCAACGGGAGCGCTCTTTGGCATGCTGCGAAGGCGCATCAACCTGGTGTTGTGCTCGCGTGGGCTTTCGCCGGCCGATGCCGAGGCCATGCGGATGCCTTACTATGTATCTGTGGACCGGGCGGTCAGCGATTCGGTGGCCCGGCTGCCCGAGCATGAACGAAGACACTCCGTTGGCGTCGCGCCCCAGGCAGGGATCTTGTTGCCCATGGAGGGTTGTCCGGCCGGCGCAAGCTGACTGCGCAACCATTTCCGGCGCGTGCGCAAGGGATGACGGCGCCGGTCGAGGATGCTAGGTGAATCCGCCCACGCATTGTCTGTTGGTCTGCACTGAGGAAGCGGAACGATATGCCGAGGCGCTGTGCCGCCGCAACCTGCCCAACCTGCGCGTGCGCGCGCCCAAGGTCGTTGAAGATGCGGGCGCTAACTACGAGTGCACCATATTGATGGGGGATCCGCACCGCATTCGCCCGATCCTGGCGAGCGTTCCACATCTACGGTGGGTGCAGTCGAACTACTCAGGCGTCGCTCCTTTGTTGGAAAGTGCGTGCCGGCGAGACTACATTCTGACCAACGTTGGCCCACTATATGGCCCGGCCGTGAGTGAGTACGTGCTGTGTTATCTGCTCATGCACGAACGACGCGCCTGGCAACGCTATCAGGCGCAGCTACAGAATCGCTGGGACGGAACCTGCACCAGCACGCTGCGCGGCAAGCGCATAGGGATCATGGGCGTCGGAAACAATGGCTGCCAGATTGCCGAGGCTACCAAGAACTTGGGGATGCTCACACGAGGCCTGACGCGCACCAGCACTAACTGCCCTTTTGTGGATGACTATTATCACGGTGACCAGTTGATCGAGTTCGTGTCGAACGTCGATTATCTGGTATGCGTCTTGCCGGACAGCCCGCAGACGCGCAACCTGGTCACCCGAGATGTATTGGAGGCCATGCCGGCCCGGGCGCTACTGGTCAACGTGGGTCGGGGCAGCGCCATTGACGACAAAGCGCTCGTGGAAGCCCTGCAGGGCGGGACGATTGCTGGTGCTGTGCTGGACGTCTTTCGTGAGGAGCCGTTGCCGCCTGGCCACCCATTTTGGAGCACGCCCAACATCATACTTACGGGCCACACGGCCGCCCCAGGCCCGGGTTTCAACTCAGACGTTGTGGAAGTCTTTGTGGAAAATTACCAGCGGTTGATTGCCGGCCTTCCGCTCTTGTATGTCGTGGATTGGTCGCGTGGATACTGAACTAAGGGCAGTAGAGGCAGCGGATCGACGATTCTTGGCAGTCGTCACTGCAAGCTGGCCGGCTGGTTTCGCGTGCCCGGTTTGCCGGGTTCAGGCGCTGGTCGCGATCTGCCGAAAAACCCTGCCCGGCCGGCAAGGCAGCATCTCAGCCGTTGCGTTCTGATCGAGATTTGGCAGGAGGAACGGGATCATGAGCCGGATTGAGGAAGAATCGCACATTTTCACGTTGGATCCTGAGCGCCGTTATCCGACGTTGGTTCGCGGCGAAGGGGTGTACCTGTACGATGACGAGGGCAAGCAGTATCTGGATGGCATTGCCGGCATTGGCGTCGCCTGCATTGGATATGGGCGGACGCGGGTTGCTGAGGCCATGGCTGCCCAGGCATCCAAGCTTCCTTATGCGGCATCGAACATCTTTGGCAACGAGCCAGCCATTCAATTGGCCGGTCAGCTGGCCGAGCTGACGCCAGGCGACCTGCAGTATTTCCAGTTGACCTCGGGCGGCTCCGAGTCGGTGGAGGTTTGCATCAAGCTGTGCCGGCAGTACTACTATGAGCGCGGCCGCGCGGACAAACACAAGATGATTTCGCGCTGGCAAAGTTACCATGGGGCCACGTTGGGCGCGTTGTCCGTGACAGGGTTGGTCGGGCGCAGGAAAAAGTTCCTGCCACTGCTTTTGGATTGGCCGCACATCGCGCCGGCCTACTGCTATCGATGCCCATTTGACCGGTCCTATCCCGGCTGCGATATGGCGTGCGCCCACGCGCTGGAGGCAACCATCCAGGAGACTGGCGCGGAACTGGTAATGGGTTTAATCGCCGAGCCGGTGGTCGGTGCTGCGGGTGCTGCGCTGGTGCCCCCTCCCGAATACTGGCCCATCGTCCGGGATGTCTGCGACCGGCACGATGTGCTGCTGATTGCCGACGAAGTGTTCACGGGATTCGGGCGCACCGGCCGCAACTTTGCCGTGGATCACTGGAACGTGGTTCCGGACATGATTGCGATGGCCAAGGGCATCAGCGGCGGTTACGCGCCCTTGGGAGCGGTGGCAATCAGCCAGAGGATCAGGGAGGTCTTTGAGCGTGGCGGAACGCCTTTTGACCACATCTTTACCTATTCTGGCAGCCCAATTACGGCTGCAGCTGCCTGTGAGTCGCTAAAGATCTGGAAGGAAGAGGGGCTGACGGCGAACGCTGCTTCTGTAGGCAAGTATTTCATGGAACAATTGCGCTCGCTGTTGGAGCACTGTATGGTGGGCGATGTGCGCGGAATTGGCCTGATGGCCGGCATCGAATTCGTGCAGGACCGTGCAACCAAGGAGCCGTTCCCACCTGAATGCCTGGTGGCCAAACAGATCGGCATGGTCGCACTGCAGAAAGGACTGGTGACCTACCCAAGCACGGGTATGGTGGATGGTGTGCGTGGGGACGCGATATCGCTGTTTCCACCTCTGACGTTCACTGAGCAGCATGTGGACGAACTGGTGTCCAAGCTCCACGACACGGTCGCTCAATTGGAGCGGATTCTGGCAATTAGGTGATGGCGCGTGTCGGTGCCGACCGTATTCTGTGGCATGCTGGCACAGTACCATTCGGGGACAGCGATGCCAGAGGGCCGTCCCAGGAGCTGGCGCAGTCGAAAGTGGACATCACAGGACGGTTGGAATGATCCAGCATCGGGATTGAGAGGATGAGGCCATGAAGACGGCAGATGAGTATGTAGAGAGCCTGCGGGGCCGAAGGATGGAGGTCTATTTCATGGGCGAGCGGATAGACGAACCCGTCGACCATCCCGCGTTTCGCCCACACATCAATTCGGCGGCGATCACCTACCGGCGGCCGCCTCACGACGCGGACGCCAGTGCGTTGGCGACCGCGCGCTCACATCTGACCGGGGATGCGATCAACCGGTTTACCCACATTCACCAGAGCACCGAGGACCTCGTCAGCAAAGTCCGGCTGCTGCGGGCAATCGGCCAACATACCGGCTCATGTTTCCAGCGTTGTGTTGGGTGGGATGCCATGAACGCGTTGTACGTGGTCACCCACGACATGGATGCGCAGCTGGGCACACCCTACCACGGCCGACTGGTGGATTACGTGCGCTATGTACAGACCGCCGACCTGATGTGCACCGGGGCAATGACGGACCCCAAGGGAGACCGGAGTCTGGCGCCGAGCCGGCAGCCCGATCCGGATCAGTATATGCACGTGGTGGATCGCCGGGAGGCAGGCATTGTGGTGCGCGGAGCCAAGGTCCACCAGACGGGGGCGGTCAACTCGCATGAGATCATCGTCATGCCTACAGCTGCCTTGGAGCCAGCAGACGCCGATTACGCGCTGGCCTTTGCCGTCCCGGCCGACGCGCCGGGTCTGGTCTACGTGTTCGGCCGCCAGACCAACGATTCGCGCAAAGCCGAGGGCTGTGTCGACCAGGGCAATCTGCAGTACGGCATCGTTGGCGGCGAGGCGTTGGTGGTGTTCGAGGACGTTTTTGTGCCTTGGGAACGGGTGTTCATGTGCGGCGAGTATGCGTTCGCGGCGCCGTTGGTCGAGGTGTTTGCTTCCTACCATCGACAGAACTACGGTGGGTGCAAGACAGGTGTTGCCGATGTTCTGATTGGGGCCACCGCCCTGTTGGCGGACTATCAGGGGGTAGGCAAGGTCTCGCATGTCCGCGACAAAATCACCGAGATGGTGCACCTGACTGAATCGCTGTACTGCTGCTCCATTGCCTGTTCTGCTCAGGGGGCCAAGACCGGGTCGGGCGCCTATTTCGTCGACCCCCTGCTGGCCAATGTCACCAAGCTGAATGTGACCCGCAATGTGTATGAGATCGGTCGGCTGGCTCAGGACATCGCGGGAGGGTTCATCGCCACGCTGCCTTCGGAGCACGACCTCCACCATCCGCGGGTAGGTCCGTTGGTGGGTAAGTATTATTCCGCGCGAGAGGGCGTTTCGACTGAAGCTCGCTTTCGAGTGGCGCGCTTGGTGGAAAACATGACCGGAGGCACAGCTTTGGTCGAGTCCATGCATGGAGCTGGTTCACCTCAGGCACAGAAAATCATGATTCTTCGCCGAGCAAACCTGCCCCAGAAGACCCGCCTGGCGGCCCGCCTGGCAGGGGTAGCTGACGAACGTCCGTGAGGTGGCCACGTGAGCGTGCTGGATCTGTTCAGGCTTGATGGTCAGGTGGCTCTGGTCACCGGCGCAGCGCGCGGCATGGGCTCGGCGATAGCGGCAGGGTTGGCCGAGGCTGGAGCCGACGTGGCCGTGCTGTATCACCATGCGCCCATAACCCACACACGCGAATTGATCGAGGCGACCGGCCGTCGGTGCCTAGCGATTCGGGGTGACCTGCGAACGACGACCGTGGAGGACCTGCAAGCGTTTGTGGACTGCGTGGTGACCGAGATGGGCCGACTGGACATACTGGTGAACAACGCGGGCATCATTCGGCGGGCGCCGGCGGTCGACACCAGCGAGGAAGACTGGGACGAGACCCTTCAGATCAACCTCAAGGCGTCGTTCTTCCTTTGCCGGGCAGCAGCGCGCGTCATGATCCCACGGCGGCACGGCAAGATCATCCAAATATCCTCCGTGTTGGGACTTCAGGGCGGAATTCTGGTGCCGGCCTATGCGGCCACCAAACACGCTACGATCGGCTTCACCCGCGCGGTGTCCAGCGAGTGGGCGCCGCTGGGTGTCAATGTCAACGCGATTGCGCTGGGATACATGGAAACCGAACTGACAGCTGCTGTGCGCAACGATCCGCGACGCAGCGCCGCGCTGCTGGCCCGTGTTCCGGTAGGGCATTATGGCAAACCGTCCGACATTCAGGGAGCGGTCGTGTTTCTGGCTTCGGCCGCGTCGGACTATATGCATGGCTCGATTCTCGTGCTGGACGGTGGCTGGTTGGCGCGTTAGGAGGTAAGGGCGTTGATAGAGATCCGCATCCACGGACGCGGCGGCCAAGGCGCGGTTCTGGCTGCTGAGCTGTTGGTGCACGCCGCTTTTGCGGAGGGTAAATTCGGGCAAGCGTTTCCGGCGTTTGGTGGCGAGCGTCGTGGCGCCCCGGTTCAGGCGTTCGTCCGGTTGGACAAATCGCCGGTACGGGTTCGGTACCGAGTTTACCGGCCGGACTATGTCGTGATCCTGGACAGAACCTTGCCAGACATGATCGACGTGCTCGACGGATTGCGACCGGACGGCGTGGTGCTGATCGATTCTGCTCGACCGCCGGCGACGCTTTCATGGTCGGCAGATGCACCCGTCTATGCCATTCCGGCGACTGCCATTGCCATGGAGGTATTTGGTCAACCATTGGTCAACCCGGCGATGCTGGGTGCGCTGGCTGCCATCACCAGCGAGATCAGCCTGCTGTCGATCCAGGATGCCTTTCAGCGACGTTTCCCCGGGTCCTTGGGCGAAAAGAACGGCCTTGCCGCCCAAATGGGATATGACCATGTCTTGAAGCCAGACGTGCTGCCGGTACGGGTGACAAGATCGCCCCACGTTCGTGGCGTTGGGCAGGCGTCAGCGCCAGATGCGGGCCTGGGTGCTCCTGGTCATCCGCTACATTTCGGGTTGGTCGTCGCGCCGCGAACGTCGTTGGCTTACCCCACCGGGGGTTGGCGTTACGCCCGGCCCGCCGTGGACGCTGACATCTGCAACGGCTGCGGTCTGTGCGTGGCCTTTTGCCCAGACAGTAGCCTGACGATCGTAGAAAAGCAGGCGATTGTCGATTACATGTACTGCAAGGGATGTGGCATCTGCTCCAAAGTGTGTTCGCGGGGAGCCATCGCCATGATGAGTGAGGAGGGATGACACGTGACGCGAGGTACTGTCTCGGTGATGGAGGGTTCGATGGCCGTGGCCAAGGCGGTGAAAGCGTGTCGGCCGGCGGTCATCTCGGCGTACCCCATCACGCCCCAGACGCACATCATCGAAATGCTGGCCCAGATGGTGGCCCAGGGTGAACTGGAGGCCGAGTACGTCCGGGCGGATTCAGAGTTCTCGGCTGCTTCCGTTGTGGCTGGTGCCAGCGCCACTGGGGTCCGGACCTACACTGCTTCCGCGTCGCAGGGACTCCTGCTGATGACCGAGGTGCTCTATTACCTGGCTGGCGCCCGACTGCCGGTGGTTCTTACCGGAACCAATCGCCAGGTGTCGGTCCCGCTTGGACTGCAGCCTGATCATCGGGATACCATGAGCTTTCGCGATTCTGGCGTAATCCAGCTCTACGTCGAGAACGTCCAGGAGGCGTATGACACCCATCTCCAGGCCTTCAAGATTGCCGAGGACCATGGGGTCCTGCTGCCCACGATGGTATGCATGGATGGTTTTGTCCTGACGCATGTAGTCGAGCCGGTCAGGATCCTGGACCAAGTGGATGTCGACGGGTATCTACCTCCCTACGAGCCGGTTCACTACCTGACCCCCGAGAGACCCTCCGTGTTCGGATCGTACACGGACGACGCAAACACGCTCGAATTCTACTATCTTTTGCAGCAGGCCGTGTTGGGTGCAAAGGCCAAGGTCGAGCTGGCAGCACGTGATTTCCGCGCTGCCTTTGGCCGCAGTCATGGCGGGTTGATAGATAGCTATGGGGCAGAGGACGCCGAGGTGGTTGTCATCGCGATGGGCTCCACCGTCGGTACATTGCGCGAAGCGGTGGATGTATTGCGCAGAGAGGGTGCCAAGGTCGGACTGATCAAGGTGCGTTGCTTCAGGCCGTTCCCGGCCGAAGAAGTGCGCCAGGCAGCATCCGGTGCCGACGCGGTGGCCGTGGTGGACCGGGCCATGTCGTTTGGTTTCCAGGGTGTCCTGGCGACTGACGTCAAAGCGGCGTTGTACGATGCGCCGGCAGCGAATCGTCCGGTGGTGATGGGTACGATGGCCGGTTTCGGTGGACGCGAAGTGACCATCGACACTGTCCGTGAGATCGTCAAAGTGGCAAGGCAGGCGTTGGACGGACATCTGCCCGCACCCGACGATTCCAATTTCATCGGGCTGAAACCGGAGCTTTTGCCGGTAGCCGGACCGGGTTAGTTCGCCGCGCAAGGATGGGAAATGGACAAGCCCGCGGTTGACCCGTACCAAAAAATGATGTTTGCGCCAGGCCACCGCGCCTGCCCCGGTTGTGGGGCATCCATCGCGGTTCGCCTCGTTCTGGAGGCCACAGGCCCGGATGTGATCGTCGTCAGCCCGACGGGTTGCCTGGAGACTTTCACCTCGCCTTACCCGTACACGCCATGGGGAGTACCGTGGTTGCACGTGCTCTTTGAGAACGCGGCGGCCGTGGCGTCGGGCGTGGAGGCGGCCCTGAGGAGCCGCGGGTCATCGGACCGGGTGCGAGTTATCGTGATCGGGGGCGACGGCGGAACCTATGACATCGGTCTGGGTGCGCTCTCGGGTATGTTTGAACGAGGACACGACGTTTTGTATGTCTGTTACAACAACGAAGCGTACATGAACACCGGAGTTCAGCGTTCCAGCGCCACGCCGTTGGGCACTGCGACCATGACCAGCCCGGCGACGGGTCAGGCGTGGGGCGAGGATCGTCCGCAAAAAGACCTTCCTGCCATCGCCATGGCGCATCAGATACCTTATGTGGCAACAGCCTCGGTCGCCTTTCCGGCGGATCTGCGCCGGAAAGTGAAGCAAGCCATGGCGATTCGCGGTCCGAAATACGTTGAGGTGCACAGCCCTTGCCCGATTGGCTGGGGTTATGATGCAGCCGAAACCGTGGAACTAGCCAGGTTGGCAGTGAATACTGGTCTGGTCCCGCTTTATGAAGCGGCCGCCGGGCAGCAGCTCCGAGTACGCAAGATCCAACAACGATTGCCGGTGACCGAGTATCTACGCCGACAACGGCGGTTTCACCATCTCTTTGCGGATGCAAACGGCGCACACCTGGTTTCGATTCAGTCGGTCGCCGACGGCAATGTGAATCGGTGGGCATTGGAGGGTTGAGACCACACAAGTGAGTGTGCGATTGCAGACGATGCAGCCATGACCACAACCGTCCAGCTCTTCGTAACATGCCTGGCCGAAAACCTATGTCCGGATCCTCTGCGGGCCATGGTCACAGTGCTGGAGCGATTGGGCGTGCGCTGCCAGATACCGGAAGGCCAAACCTGCTGTGGTCAGCCCTTTCACAACAGCGGTTTCCCCGAACTTGCCCGCCGGCCCGCCAGCCAATGGCTAAAAGCATTTGGTCGCACGCAGGGGTACATCGTCGCTCCATCGGCGTCCTGCGTGGGTTATGTTCGACGTCGTTACCCTGAGCTATTTCCCGCAGGGACCCCCGAGCACGCCATGGCCATGGAGGCGGTAGGCCGGACATTCGAGTTTATCGAGTTTCTCACCCATGTTCTCCAGATCACCGATGTGGGTGCCTATTATCCTTATCGTGTGACCTATCACGCGTCTTGCCACCTGTTGCGCGAGCTGGGATTGCGCGACGAACCTAAACGCCTGCTGCAGGCCGTCAAAGGGCTCGAATTTGTTCCCCTGCCGGCCGAGGAGACCTGCTGCGGTTTTGGCGGCGTCTTTAGCGTGGTGTTGCCGGAGGTCTCTCGGGATATGATGGGGGCCAAAGTGCGCAGCATCAGTTCCAGTGGTGCCCAGGTGGTTGCCGTGGCTGAGACCGGTTGCCTGATGAACATCAGCGGCGGTCTGGCCATAACCCGCTCCCCGGTGCGTGCCTGCCATCTCATACAAATCCTGGCGCACGAAAACCGCCAATGTACGGTGAGGCCGCGGGAAAGATGAGTGGGTTACCCGGCAGGGTGGATTTCCGTCGCAACACCCAGTGCGTCGCACCCCAGATGGCATGCGCCGTCCAGCAAGCGACCACCCGGTTCCTGGCACTCCGGGACACCGCAGTTAGCGAATTCGGTGCTGACAGGTGGCAGGAGCTTAGGCAGGTCGGACACGATCTTCGGCTCCACGCGATTGAGAACCTGGACGGTTACCTGGAGCTGTTGGAGGACCAGGTCACCCGTGCCGGTGGGCAGGTACATTGGGCGCCGACCGCCGCCTGTGCCAGGCAGATCGTGTTGGACATTGCGCGCCGGCACCAGGTCAAACGGGTGGTCAAGGTCAAGAGCATGGCGACCGAGGAGATCGGCCTGGCCTTGGCCCTGGAGAGCGCCGGTCTTTCGGTATTTGAGACCGATCTGGGTGAGTACATTGTCCAACTGGCTGGCGAAGCGCCGTCGCACATTACCGGCCCGGCGCTACACATGACCAAAGAGGACATTGCGGAGCTGTTCCGGTCCAAACTGGGAGCGAGCGCACCGGCTGACGCGCAATTGCTCACCAGGATCGCGGCCGATAGACTGCGAGGTGAGTTTCTGGCAGCCGACATGGGCATCTCCGGCGGCAATTTCCTGGTGCCGGACACCGGCACGCTGGTGTTGGTCACCAACGAGGGCAACGGCCGAATGTGCACGACGCTGCCCCGGGTTTTTGTGGCGGTGGTAGGAATTGACAAGGTCATTCCTGATTGGGAGAGCCTGGCGGTGATGCTCACGCTTCTGCCGCGCAACGCCACCGGGCAAAAGATGACTGCCTATGTGTCGTTTATCACCGGGCTCAAGCCGGTTGAAGGTACTGAAGGGCCGGCCGAATTTCACCTGATCCTGCTTGACAACGGGCGGTCACAGATGCTGCGAGACAAGACGTTGCGGGAGACCCTGCTTTGCATTCGATGCGGCGCCTGCCTGAACGTCTGCCCGGTCTACAACACGGTGGGAGGCCATGCCTACGGCTGGTGTTATTCCGGCCCGATTGGCGCCATTCTCTCGCCGCAGTTACTGGGACTGCATGCGGCCGGTGATCTTCCATTTGCATCTACCCTGTGCGGGGCGTGCAACGACATCTGTCCGGTCAAGGTCCCCATTACCGACATCTTGCTCGAAATGCGCCAGCGGGTGCTTCACGAGCCGACGGCCCGGCAAGAGAGGTCCAAGTCCACCCTGCGGGCAGCGGCGCGAGTGGCAGCGCTCGTTTTCGGGTCGCCCAGATTGTACCGGTGGTCAGCCGAGGCGCTCTGTCTTCTTCAGGCTCCGTTCCGTCGAGGCGGCTGGCTGCACAGGCTGCCACCGCCCTTGAACCGGTGGACCATGGCACGGCCGCTGCCCGCGTTTCGGACGGACTTTTTTCGTTGGTGGCGTGCCCGTGGCACAGGGCGCAGCCAGCAACGTCTATTGCGGGCGAGCCTACTGGTCGCGGCCGCAGGCCTAGTCATCGCTGCGGTCTCGTCGCGGATTCATCGTTCGAAACGCCAAGGAACCTGAGAGTCGTGATGTCTGATGTCGGCAAGAATCGAGATGCAGATCGTGACGCGGTCATGCTCACGGTGCGGAGTGCGCTGGGCAAACGGGGAGCCCCAGTTACACCCAGATTCCCGCAACGGATGCCGACTGACGTCTTGGCGAATAATCAGGTTGGCATCAGCACATTGCTGCTGGAAATCGTCAAGCTAGGTGGCTTTGGCCGGCGAGTCCCGGATACTGACACCTTGCACCGGTTGCTGGCCGAGTTGGTGAGATGCGAAGGGGTTAAGCAGGCGGCCTTGTGGTCCACCCCCGAGCTCAACGAGCTCAGCCTGAATCGAGTGCTGCACGAGCTGGGGGTTCAGATCATCTCGCCTGGCGCGGAACGATGCCAGTGCTCCACGTGTGACCTGGGTGTGACAGGAGTGGACCTCGCCCTTGCGCAAACCGGTACGCTCTTTTTGCGCACATCGCCTGAGCGCCCGCGCTGGATCTCTCTGCTGCCGCGGATCCACCTGGCCATTGTGGAAGAGAGAGCGTTGCGCGGTAGCCTTGTACAGGCGCTGGCTGAACTACGCGGCGAAGACATGGTGGCCGTCACCGGCCCAAGCCGCACGGCCGACATCGAAATGACGTTGGCGCTGGGCGTCCACGGGCCAAGCGTGTTACATGTGTGGGCGATTGCGCCGAAATGCAGGAGCAGTCCGAGTGATGACTAGCCTTGGCTGGCCACGGGCCGGGAGCCGTGGCCCGGCCAGCGTCACGACCGAGCTGAGCGGCTTTCGCCTACCAAGAGCTGATGTGAGCGGCGGATGTGCTCCGACATGAGTTGGGCGGCACGATCTGCGTTCTGATCGGCAATTGCCTGTACAATCTGCCGGTGCTCAGAGATGTATCGCTGGGCCTCGGCCGGGTCGGTCGTGAGCAGATAGCGCCATGACGGGGCCAATTGTTGCATCATGGCGGAAGCGAGGACGGCGATCAACTCGGTGAGGAACGGGTTCTTGGCCGTCTCCACGATGCCAACGTGAAACACCGTGTCCGTCCTATCCGCCGGATGCCCGTCGCGAACCTGCTTTTCGACCTGGTCGTGCAACCCCCATAGGCGCTGCACATCCGCTTCGTCTCGCCGCTCGGCCGCCAGGCGGGCAGCCTGCACCTCCACGATCAGCCGGACCTCCGCCAGGTGGGATACCTGGTCCTGTTCACGGAGCATCGCCTGGATCCAGGGCTGCATGGCGTCGCGGGCACTCGGGTGGCGGACGTAGGCGCCGCTGCGTGGACTGACCTCAATGATCCCCCGGCCGGCCAGGACCGCGAGCGCGCGCCGGATGGAAGTCCGGCTTACCTGAAACTGCTCCGCCAGTTCTCGTTCGGAAAGCAACTGGTCGCCCCGTCCTAGCTCGCCACTCTCGATGAGCTGCTGGATGCGGTCGACGATTTCTGAATAAACCGGCCGGTCTGGAGTCGCTCGTTTGAGGTCCTTGGCGGCGGCAATCGAATCGGTCGACGACCGCTTGCCGATGTTGAGACGGTTGACGACGGTGTTCAGCGCTCGTTTGCCTGCCATCTGGTCACCTGATCCACAAAACAGAATTGTACCTCAAGAGCAAGGCCCTACCAAACGGAAACCAGCCTGACAGAATTGATCTTTGTCGGCGTGCGTGCGCCCCCGGAAGACCGGCCGACCTGGTTTGAGCGCGGTGACCCGGCGGCTCAGGTTCGTCGCCATTTGGTCAAGTACCGAGCTTACCGGATTGCGCCTGCCTCTAACGCTGCTATAATCTCGCCCGGCATTGGTTGCCTGCGACGGCCGCTGGAGTGAGTGTCTGCCGGCGGCCTGGCTCCTTGGTTCAGTGGGCCGGTGTCGCGTGATTCAAGGCACAGAGAACTAGATGGGCGCGTCCTGCCAACTTGCTGGTGTCTGGCGGGCCCGGGTCAGGGAGAAGTGGATGATTGCAGAGCGCATTCCTGAATCAGCGATGGTGATCGTGGCGCACCCGGATGACGCCGAGTTCACCGTGGCGGGCACGGTAGCGGCGTGGACCCGAGCGGGCTGCAAGTGTATTTATGTCCTGTGCACCGACGGCAACGCCGGTTCGCACGAACCGGGCATGACGCGAGAGCGTTTGGGGGCGATCCGTCGCTTGGAACAGCGGGCGGCGTGCAGCGTGTTAGGGGTCCACGAGGTCGTGTTCCTGGGGTACGATGATGGCCTCTTGCAGCCGACCCTGGAGCTCAGGCGGGATCTGGTGCGCCTAGTTCGACAATTCCGGCCGGAGGTGGTGCTCACGTCCGATCCCACCTCTCTTTTTCACGGCGAGGATTACATCAACCATCCCGATCATCGGGCGGCCGGCCAGGCAGCACTGGACGCCGTGGCGCCGGCGGCCGCCATGCCGCTTCTCTGGCCCGAGCTGGGCGCCCCGCATCGGGTACGTCGGGTGTACATTCACGGCAATGGCCAGCCCACCGTTTGGATAGACGTCACTGACACAATCGCGCTGAAGGTGGAGGCCCTGCGGATGCACGCCAGCCAGATGGGGGAGTGGGACCCCACCGAGATGATCTATGGCTGGGCGGCCGAGAACGGCAAGGAAAAAGGGCTGGCGTACGCAGAGCGGTTCCGGCGGATGTTCTTGGTTCGGCCGGACGAGGAGCAGGTTAGCGATTAGGTGGGCGGCGCGCCCAGACCTTGCCGGCCCGAGTTGCCCCACCAGATCCGTCGGACCAACCTGTAGGGATGCAGTATTCGTGCGCTGCGCTTGTGCCACCCCTTCGTGTTGGGTTTGATGGCATTCAGGTCCTAGCCGACCTCGGGCGATCAAAATCCACCCGGACCGTGGTGCCTCCATCAGTCTGAACGGTGAGTCCGCCGCCCAATTGCCGCACCAGCATTCTGACCAATTGCAGTCCCATGGTTTCAGTCGCCGAAATGTCGAGTTCGGGGGACAAACCGATGCCGTTATCGCTGACCTCCAGCACCAGACGGCCGTCGTCATCCCGGAGTGAGATGCGGATGACCCCCTCTCGCCCGCCGGGGAACGCATACTTGAGCGCGTTGGAAGCCAGTTCGTTGACAATGAGGCCGCAAGGAACGGCGTCGTCGGCCGATAGAGTGATCTGGTGGGTGTCAACCTCCCAACCGACCGCCGGAGCGACCGCCAAGTGTGCCTGACGCAGGTGGCCTACCAACTCGCTCAGGTACGCTGCCAGGTCCACTTGTGAGAGATCGTGCGTGCGCGAAAGCTGATGGTGGATTAGGGCCATAGAGTGAACTCGCGCCTGACTTGCCTCTAGCATCTGCCGAACGGTCACGTCCTCGGCCTGGTCCGCCTGCAGCGCCAGCAAATTCGAAACGAGCTGCATATTGTTCTTGATCCGATGATGCAACTCGCGCATCAACCCTTCGCTCTCGGATAGGGATGCCCTCAGTTGCTGCTCAACAACGTGGCGCTCGGTGGAATCCAAACCAACGGTATGGTATTCCAGAAGGTCACCAGCCGGGTTGTACACTGCGCGGTGCACCCATTGTTGCCAGCGGACCGTGCCGTCGGCCGACAATACCGCCTGTTCATGAATCCGGACCGGGTCCTCCGGGGTCAACGTGGCGATGATCTGCAAAAGTGCGTTCCGACCATCGGGGGCGGCCAAGCCAAAAACGCTTCGCCCGATCAACTGCTCGGGGCCAAAACCCAGAGCGGTGCAAAGACTTTGGTTGACATAGATCAGGGCGCCGGTCGTCGAGTGCCGGAAGAAGGCCGCCGGCATATCATCCAATGCCGGTCGGCACCAGGTGTTGTTCACGGGGTGTGTCTCCAGATTTAGCTCCTTTCCTTCAGGCTGATGGTGCCGGATGATGCCCCTCGCGCAGCTGCGTGTCCCCACAAACGCTTTTCGGTTGGGATGTGCGGCACGCTGACAGCCCATCCGAAAGCCACCCAAAGGCTCCATCCGTGGAAACACCCACGCAGCGATGGCCAGACGCACCCTCGTCAGCACCAACGCAGTGATCAACCGACCATTGGCTGCCGGCCGGACACCCATCATCAGGGTGGTTACCACGGCGGGGTACCGGGTGCTGTCGAGTGGCACTGCCAGCGCCCATGGCAATCCGTCTGCCAACCGCATGCCGTCGGCCGGAAATAAATGCCAGGCGGATGCCGATGACCCGAACACGGTGGCGGAACAGCGCACCCTGCATGAGCAGCAACCCACTGCAAAAGAGCAGATTAGCCCAGGGGAAGCCGAAGCTGGCCACGTATCCCAGCGGCGGTGACGGTTGCTTAGCGGCTTGCGTCAGGATCAGGTAGCGGGAGAACCCCTCGCTGGGCCGGTCGGCTTTGCCATGGTCCGCCACACCGACCAGGTCGAGTATGGCGACGACGCGACGCTCCGACTCGCCCTGCGGGCCGCGAAAGAAAAAGCGCGCGGTGTAGTGCAGGATCTCGCGCGTGGTCATGTGCTCAAAATACCGAGGATCCTGGGACAGGTAGCCCAGGCGGGCGCGAATGGCAATCGCATCCCGGCCGACATCCGGACCGACAACCTGCGCGGCGCCACCGGTCAGCCGGATCAACCCGAGCAACCACTTGACGGAAGTGGTCTTGCCTGCGTAGTTCAGTCCCAGGACGGCAAAGATCGAGATGGGCTTGACCTCCAAGTTCAGTGACTTGAGCGCATCTACGCCCTTGAACCAAGTGCTCAGGCCACGAGTCTGGATAGCCAAGTCCATGTGAGACTCTCCTTGCGGAGGCTGTTTATACACCACTTGGCCCCAACAGGCAATGGAAACCGCCAATTGGCCGGCCGAAAGGTAGCGAGTATAATAGCGGCGGCTTTCTGCCCGACGATGTCAGGCTACCGATCGATTGAGCGTGTGGATGTCCAAGTTGACTCCGGTCCGACGCCAATATCTGGAGGTCAAGCGCCAGTTCCCGGACGCCATTGTCTTTTTCCGTCTGGGTGATTTCTACGAGACGTTTGACCGGGACGCAGAGGTCGCCGCTCGTGAGCTGGACCTGGTGTTGACCCGCCGGCAGGATGCTCCCATGGCGGGTGTGCCGTTCCATGCGGTTGAGAACTATGTCGCCAAGCTGGTGAGCAAGGGCTACCACGTGGCGATCTGCGAGCAACTGGGGAATGAGGCGATTCGCGGACTGGTCCCCCGGGAGGTCGTCCGGGTTGTGACACCGGGAACCGTCGTCGAACCCGAGATGTTGTCGCAGAAACAGAACAATTACCTAGCGGCCGTAGCGGCCGATTGGGAGGGCAAGCGACTTGGTCTATCGTATGCGGATGTCTCCACCGGCGAGTTCGCCACCACCCAGATAGCGGGACCGGATGCGCTAAACCAGCTACTGGACGAATTGGATCGCCTGCGGCCGGCCGAACTGGTGCTTCCCTCGGCATCGGATGAGGACCCTAGTTGGCAGCACATTCGCGCCGCCGCTCGCTCAGTCACCAAGTTGCCTGATTGGCGGTTTGAGGTCGGCAACGCGCGGTCGGCGCTCATGCGTCATTTCGGCGTGAGTATGCTGGCGGGCTATGGGTGTGAAGGGTTACCGGAGGCGGTGAGAGCGGCCGGGGCGGTGCTGCAATACGTTCAGGCGACGCACCACGGGGCGTTACCACAACTGACCGGGCTCGCAACCTACCACCTGGAAAGCACCATGCTGCTGGATGCTGCGACCCGCCGCAACCTGGAGTTGACTGAGAGCATACGTGGCGGAGCAAGGCACGGGTCATTGTTGGCAGTGCTGGACCAAACGGTCACGCCGATGGGCGGCCGGCTGTTGAACCGATGGGTCAAGCAACCTCTGCTGGACCTCCAGGCCCTCGTCGACCGGCAGGATCAGGTGGAGGTTTTCTTCAAGGACGGAACCTTGCGGGCGGAGGTGCGGGCGCATTTGCGTCTGATGCCTGACCTGGAGCGATTGACTAATCGGGTCGTGGTCGGCGCGGCCCGCCCGCGGGACCTTGTGGGGATTCGGGCGGCACTCGAGTCGGCGGCGCCCCTGTCGGTTCTTTTGGGCGACCGGTCAAATGGGACGGAAGGTCCGGCGTCCCGGCTTCCTTTGCCTCCTGAGGTTCCCGAGCTGCTTACTATGCTGCGACAGGCCATCGCTGATGATCCGCCGTCGGCGATGGGAAAACCGGGTGTGATCCGAACCGGTTATTCGGCTGAGCTGGATGGCATCCAGTCGGCCGCACGGGACGCCAAGAGCTATATCGCGAACCTCGAGAGGCAAGAGCGAGAGCGGACCGGAATCAAGAGTTTGAAGGTTGGTTTCAACCAGGTCTTTGGCTATTACCTGGAGGTGACTCGCGCAAACCAGGACCTGGTTCCAGAGCACTATATCCGCAAACAGACGCTGGTGAACGCCGAGCGGTACATCACGCCCGAACTCAAGGAGTACGAGGCGTTGGTGCTGCATGCTGACGAGCGCCAACTGGAAGTTGAGCACCGATTGTTCCGCGAGGTGTGCGATCAGGTGACGGCGGTTGCACCCTGGTTGTTGGCATTGGCGGGCAGCTTGGCGCACCTGGACGTGGTCAGTGGATTGGCCGAAGTGGCTGCTCAGGCCAATTACGTCCGCCCCGAGTTGACGGATGACGACGTGTTGGTGATCCGCGGTGGGCGCCATCCGGTGGTGGAGCGGTTGTTGGTGGGTGAGCGTTTTGTGCCAAACGATGTGAGCCTGGAGGACGGGGCACGGATCCTGATCATCACCGGACCCAACATGTCCGGCAAGAGCGTCTATCTGCGACAGATAGCCCTGATCGTACTCATGGCGCAGGTGGGGAGCATGGTGCCGGCCGATTCGGCTCGAATTGGGTTGGTGGATCGCATCTTCACCCGGGTGGGGGCGCAGGATGAGGTCTACGCCGGGCAATCCACTTTTATGGTCGAGATGGTCGAAACCGCCAATATCCTTCACCATGCCACCAGGCGGAGTCTGGTCGTGTTGGATGAGATCGGCCGGGGAACCAGCACCTACGATGGGCTTTCCATTGCCTGGGCGGTGGTAGAGTACCTGCACAACCACCCCAGTCTCTTGTGCAAGACGCTTTTTGCCACCCACTATCACGAACTGACCGATCTGGCAGACCTGCTTCCCGGCGTGGCTAACCTCAACGTGGCGGTCGCGGAGGAAGGCGACCGGGTTGCGTTCCTACATCAGATCATTCCGGGTGGCGCCAACCGCAGTTATGGCATCCACGTGGGCCAATTGGCGGGGCTGCCCGCAGCCGTGACCAAACGAGCCAGTGAGCTATTGCGTGAGCTGGAGTTGCGCGCGCCGCAGGCCGTCCGCCGGCCGGGCCACCTGAGCACGGGGCAGCAGATGGCGCTCTTTCCGGCGGCGAGTCCGTTGCTGGACGAACTGCGGGACCTGGATGTGATGAGCCTCACGCCCCTGGACGCCATCAGCAAGCTGTATGAATGGAAGCGGCGATTCGTCTCCGACTGACGGGGTCGACCTGTTCTTTTTCTCCTGTATGGCCTTCGGTTGACGAACGGCGGCGTAGGGTTCAAGGTCCAACCTCGCCCACTGCTGCCCGGCCACCGAGCCGGGATTTTGGCGGCCGCCGATGGGCTGGCCGTTAGGCCTGACGGGCTGGTTTGACGTATGCACATGATCGCCTTGGTAGTATTGCTTCCTGCCCCGATCGGGCGGACGGTAAAACCACAGGTCATTGTGGCGCTACGGGTTTCCTAGCGTGACCTGGAGTCGTCGACTGGCCGGACCAACACTGACCTGCATGGCGGTTGTGCTGGCGCTGTTGGCGTCCGGCTGGGCGGCTTGGACGGGAGGCTGGATTCATGCCGTTGAGGCGACGGACCAGCGCCAAAACCGGTTGGACGTCGTCGCGCCGACCCCTGCACCGGGAATCGCATTGGAGCAGAGTTTCCTGGCGGTTCACAATGGTCTGGCGGCGGTCGAACTGCTGCTGGCGTCCAGCGGAAATCTGTCTCCCCAACCGGCTACGCTGACGCTCCGATTGATGGATGATGACAATAGGCAGCTGGCGTTCGCCAGCTGGGATCCCGACCAATTGCGGCACAACGACCCACTACGGTTCAACTTTGCCCCCATCCGTAACTCGGCCGGGCAGCGATTCCGACTCCTGCTAGAGGGGACAGAGGGTAACCGGGTGACCGTTTGGGCCTTTTCGTTGGATGGATACCAGCCGGGCGAGCTTGTGTCCAATGACCAGCCGCAGACCGGGGACCTTTACTTCCGGACAACCTATCGCTACCGGCTCGCAGACGCGCTCCATGATCTTTGCCGATTTCTGAGGCGACAGGCGGGTTTGGGGGTTGTGCTATTGCTTCTGTTGGGGGTGCCTGGGATGGCGTTGTTGCCCCGGCGATGGAACCGCTCCGGAGACCTGGGCGTTTGGTTGGGACTGGCTGTGGCGAGCAGCCTGGCGACTATGCCGTTGGGGTGGCTCTGGTTGACGTTCGTGGGCGGTCGCTGGCGCCCTGCGTCGCTCTGGCTGGCGCTGATGGCCCTTTTGCTGGTCGTCTTGTGGCGTGGGCAGGCGGGTCACCCTCGTCGGGCGCTGGCTTGGCACCCGGAAACCGGCTGGTTGGCGCTGGTGGTGATTGCCGGCCTGGCGGTCCGCCTGCTGGCGGTGCGTGACCTGGTCCTGCCGGCCTGGGTGGACTCACCACAACACTGGATGATCGCTCAACTCATGGGACAAAGCGGCCAGGTGCTCTCCAGCTATCGACCGGTCATGCCGGTGGACACCTTTTGGTATCACTGGGGGTTCCACGCTCTGGTAGCCACAGTCTGGCAGATGACCGAGGCGCCGTTGGAGCAGATTCTGCTCTGGGGCGGTCAGATGCTCAATGCCATGGTTCCGCTGTCGGTTTATGCGGCCTCCGTGCTGCTCACCAACCGTCGGCCGGCCGGGCTGGTAGCTGCGTTTTTCGTGGCTTTGGTGGGGCTCTTTCCAGGGTACTATGTGACCTGGGGACGTTACACGCAACTGACAGGGATGTTGCTGCTGGGTCCGTTGCTTGGAGTCGCCTGGCAATACCTGCGGGCGGCCGGAAGACGGGACAGATGCAGCAGTGCGGCCGACGCTTTCTGGCTGGCGTTGATGCTGGGTGGGTTGGCGCTGGTACACGCCCGGGTTTGGGTGTTTGCGTTGATCTGGTGTTTTTTGGCGGCGCTGACGATGGTGTTAGGCCGACGCGACTCAGTGCGCTTTGTTGGTCGGGCCTGGGTAATTCGGTCAGCGATGCCCATTCTGTTGAGCCTGGTGGTGGCTGCTCCGTGGCTGGTTCGGATTGCGGGGCACGTGCTACCCCGTCTGGTGCGCCTGGCCGGAGGGTCGGGTCCGGCCGGCACCTATAACGCCTTTCCTTGGGCGTACCTGTCCCATGGCTGGGAGCGGTATTGGTTGATCGCCGCGGCGGTAGCGTGGCTGGCGGCGTCGGCAACCGCACTGTCGCGACGGTTCCGGCGGAGATCGGCCGGCAGGGCCGGTGCCATGGCGGTGGTGGGCGGCTGGGTGGCGGCCCTGCTGGTCGCGGTGAATCTGGATCGGCTGGGCGTGCCGAGTAGCTCCTTTGTGAACAACAACTCGGTCGCTATCAGCCTGTTTCTGCCGGAGGCGCTGCTGCTGGGGTGGTTGGTGGACGCATGCGGCCGGCAGGCTGCCAAACACGGCATCGGGCGGGTGCTTGCCCCAGCTCTGCTGTCGGCATTGACGGTGCTGGCCGGCACCATGGGCGCTGTGCAAGGGCTTGGTGTCGTCAACCAGGATACGATCCTGGCGGGGCCGGCGGATCTGGAGATGATCCGCTGGGTGCGAGACAATCTGCCGGCCGGCAGTCGGGTGGCGGTGAACGCCTGGCTTTGGTTGCCGGAGCACAACTGGGCGGGATCGGATGGAGGATACTGGCTCTGGCTGCTGGCCGACCGCGAGACGACCATGCCGCCGCTTGGATATGGCTACGACCCGGCGTACTTGCAGCAGATTAACGAGTTCAATCGCCAATTGATGGCGGTGACAGCCTGGGATGCGCCGGAGACGGCCGGGCTACTGCAGAGTGCGGGGGTAACCCATCTGTTTGCGGGAGAGAGAGGTGGAGCGCTCCGACCGGAGCGACTGGCAGCCAGTTCGAACTATCGGTTGCTGGCGACAAACGGCACGGCCTGGGTGTTTGGGTTTCAAGCCGCCGACCCATCCGCGAATGGCCGGTAGGAGGCTCCCGGCAAAGCAACGGCCGAACGACGGCTCCCCGTCGTTGCGAGTGGTGACAAACGGCTCTCTGCGCATGGACGGCCGGCGCTTGACAGGCCTGGATTCGACGCATACAATCCGTTGCATGGCAGCGATAACACAGCCAAGAACAAAGACTTCCACGCGCCGATCGCCTGCCAAGAATGAAACCCTTGGGCCGGCTGCTGCGCCGACAGAGTCGGTCGATCAAGGCCGATACCCGCTGGGCAAGTTGCCCGCCTCCCACCTGCACCGCCTGTTGACCCGGTACGCCGTCAAGGACCCTTCGGTGATAGTCGGGCCGGGCGTGGGCGAGGATACGGCTGTAGTGGCGCTCTCGCCCGGCGCATACTTGGTGACCAAATCGGACCCGATCACCTTTGCCACCGACGAGATCGGTTGGTATGCGGTGCACGTGAACGCCAATGACATTGCCTGTGCCGGCGCCCGACCGCGTTGGTGGATGGCAACGGTCTTGCTGCCGGAGGGTTCTACCACGGCCGCGTTGGTGGACGAGATTTTTGCCCAGATGGACCGCGCCTGCGTTGAGGTGGGTGCGCTCTTGGTAGGCGGCCACACAGAGATTACCTATGGTCTTTCACGGCCGATTGTGGTGGGCACCATGTTGGGGCAGGTCATGCCAGACCAGGTCATCACAACCTCCGGAGCCCGGCCTGGCGACCGGCTGATCTTGACCAAGGGGATTGCGGTGGAGGGGACGGCCATCATTGCCCGCGAAAAGCGGACCGAGCTGGAGGCCACGCTGAGCAGCGAACTGCTGGACCGGTGCGCGGCGCTGCTCCACCAGCCGGGTATCAGCGTGGTTCGGGATGCTCAGCTTGCCTTGCTGAGTGCTCCCGGGGGCGTGCATGCCATGCATGATCCCACTGAGGGTGGTGTTGCAACCGGATTGCACGAATTGGCTCAGGCCTGTGGGTGTGGCCTGGAGATCCAGGCAGACGCGTTGCCGGTGCTGCCGGAGACCCGGCTAGTCTGCCGGGCTCTTGGACTGGATCCGCTGGGCGTCATCGCGTCAGGCAGTTTGCTGGTGGCTGCGCAAGAAGAGTCGGTCGACGCCATTGTCCGTGCATTGGGTGCGTCCGGGATTGATGCCACGCCCATTGGCCGCGTGCTGCCGCCGGGCACCGAGGTATGGGTGAACCGAGGTAGCGAGCGTCACCTCTTGCCTACCTTTGCCCGCGATGAGGTGGCTCGGCTCTTTGATCGCCTCCCTGCTGCAAAACGGGTCCGTAAGAAAGCTGACCGTTGACCGGCCTGAGCTTCGGCTGTCGACGTTGGGCCATCGAGCGGACCGGACAAACCCGAGGCTTAAATACCAACCTCCCTACCGTCGTCCCTCAACCGGCCGGAGTGGGGTACGGGCCAGCAGATTCTCCTGGCGGATTCGGCATACCCGGTGTTCTGACCCACCCCGATCCGCGGTTGCGGTGTCGCCGACGCCCAAGGGCAGCGCATCCGTTGCCTGCGCTCACGGGCCAGGGTGCACATGCTCTTAGACAGAGCTCCTAGATTTCTGGCAGGGCAGTCAAACGGCTGATCTGCAGTCTGAGGCCGGGGCAGTTCGCGGAATCCAGCACCAGCCGGATGGAGTATCAAGCCGGAATCCAGTGATGGCCTTTGCGCAGTCCCGCGCGATTCGGCCCCCAGGGTCGTGGGGGCTGCATGGGACCGCGATTCGGGGGTGCGGTTACCCCGGGTCGCGCGAGCTGGTCGCCGCCACGCCGGGTCCAAGACCCGCAGCGTCAGCGCGGCCGGGCGAGTGGTTCCTGGTCAAGATGCTGCTGAATAGCAGCGAGGAGGGGTCACCCGAGCGCCTGTGGCCGCCGGCACCGCAGGTACCAACTGCAAAGCTGCGAAACACCTTCATTAACGGAGACCGCCGGGTGGTAACCAAGCAATTCCCGGGCCTTGCGGATGTCCGCGTGAGTGGAGGGCACATCAGCCGCCATCATGGGCGCCGGTTCCAGGGTGGCTCTTTTCCCGGTCAGCTGCTCGATGAGCGCCACAAAGTCGGCCAACAACACGGGTTCCCCTCGACCCAGGTTGATGACCTCGTAACCCAGCGGCCGGTCGATGGCGGCTACTATTCCCTGGACCGTATCTGATACGTAAGTCCAATCCCGGTACATCTGGCCTGCGCGATACAGCGGCACGGGATGGCCGGAAAAGATGCTATCTAGCACCTTGTAGGCCATCATGTCCGGGCGGCCGCGGGGACCATACACGGTGAAAAAGCGCAAGACGGTGAAGGTGAGGCCAAACAGATGGTGGTAGGTAAAACCCAACAACTCACCGGCCTTCTTGGTGGCGGCGTACGGTTGGAGCGGCCGGTTGCAGGGATCGGTCTCGACAAACGGAAGGATTTTAGCGTCACCATAGACCGACGAGGTGGAGGCAAAGACCATGTGTGGTATCCCGCTTGAGCGGGCTGCGTCCAGTAGGTTTACAGTGCCGCCGACATTGACCTCGGCGTAGATGTCGGGGTGTTCCACCGCGTAGCGCACCCCGGCCATCGCCGCCAGGTGGGCCAGCGCATCAAAGTGGTCGGCCCCACACAGGGCCATCACGCGCGGCCGATCGCGTATGTCCCCTTCCACCATACGGAAACGCGGGTGCCCTTCCAGAAACGCAGCATTGGCCCGCTTGATCGCCGGGTCGTAATAGTCGTTAAAGTTGTCCAATCCCACGACTGTATCGCCACGGTTAAGCAACGCTTCAGCCAGGTGGCTTCCGATGAAACCGGCCGCACCCGTCACCAGCACTCTCATTTATCCGTCCTGGGTGTGATCAATGTCCTTCCGGGCAGCTATTCAGCCCGGCCATGTGGTCTCAAACCAGTAGTGGCAGCGGCGGTTGCTGTGCCGGCCGCATATCCTGGATGTTCAGTTGCAGGTTGGACTCGCCGTTCCACTCGTGTTCCTCCAAACGATAGACGATGTCCATATGTTCTCGCAGCTGGCCGGCGCGGTTACCCATGCGAAAGGCGATGGCGTCAAAGGTTCGCCCGTCCTGCTCCAACAGAAGCTTGAGATGGGCGCCGTCCGTCCCAACCGGTCGGCAGTTGCTGACGCGGACCGCCGGGCTCAAGAAGAGGGGCGACGGGTTGCCATAACCGCACGGCTCCAACCGCGCCAGCGATTCATGCACTTCCCAGATGATATCCCTGACCTTGAGCTCCTCGTCAATCTGCAGCGTTGGGGTGAGGTCTCGACCGGCTAACTGCTCTTGGGCGATGCCTGAAAGCCGCTCCCGCAACTGCGGCAGGAGCTCCGCCCGGATGGTGAAACCGGCGGCTGCCGCGTGACCGCCGTGTTTTTCCAACAGATCTCCACACTGGTCCAAAGCCTCGGTGATGTGAAACTCGGGGATGCTGCGACACGAGCCGACTGCCCGGTTGCCCCGGATCTGGACGGCCACTGCCGGCCGGTAGTGTGTCTCCTGCAACTGGCTGGCGATCAGCCCGACCAGGCCGGGCGGAAAGTCGGCGTGGGCTGCAAACACCAGGTGTGGCTCCCTTCCCTCCCGCAGGGCGATCTCCTCTGCCTGGACGGCCAGGCGGCGTGTCTTTTCCTGGCGCTGCCGGTTCAGTTGGTTCAGTAGACACGCCTGCTCATCAGCTTTGGCCGGGTTGCGGGTGATCAACAATTTGGCCGCGTGATACGCGTGGTCCATCCGGCCGGCCGCGTTGATCCGTGGACCCAGTCCAAAGCCAAGCGTGGTGGCGTTGATCTGGCTGGCTCGGATGCCGGCGGCCTTGAGCAACGCGACCAGACCCGGCCGGCGCCCCTGCCGGATGACCTGCATCCCCCGGTAGACCAGCGAGCGGTTCTCGCCTATCAGCGGCACCAGGTCGGCCACGGTTCCCAGTGCCACCAGGTCCAGCAGGTCGGTTTCATCGATGCCACGCATGGGCAGGCCAGAGAGCACCAACGCCTGCACCAGTTTCAGCGCAATGCCACAACCCGCCAGGTCCCGGTCTGGGTAGCAATCCCCCGGTTGGCGAGGGTCGACGATGGCCAAAGCAGGAGGCAACTCTCTCCCTGGTGCGTGATGATCGGTGACAATAACCTCCAGGCCCAACCCGTTGGCATGGCGCACCTGTTCGACCTCGCGTATGCCACAGTCGACCGTGACGACCAGGTGGCTACCTTTGGATGCCAGCTGCTCCAACGCATCGCTGTTGAGCCCGTATCCTTCCTCGACCCGGTGCGGAATGTAAGGCTGGACGCGCTCGGCGCCCATCGCCCGGAGCGCCTGGGTGAGCAACACCGCCCCGGTGACTCCATCCGCGTCATAATCGCCATAAATGGCGATCGGCTCTCCGCTGCGGATAGCCTGGGTCAACCGGCCGACCGCGGCATCCATTCCGCTCAGCAGTCCCGGGTCGTCAGACTGAGGATTGCGATACGCGAGGAATGCATCCGCCTCGGCTGGATCGACGATGCCCCGGTTGTAGAGCACCTGGAGCAGCACCGGATCTCCGGCCAACTCCGGAGCAGCCTCGCTGAAACGGCGCAGGTGTGAAGCCGGTGCGGGGCTGAAGCGTTGCCAACGCATGTTCATGGCACCTGATGTGCTCGCGCAAAGAGAGGGCCGGCGCCACAGTCCGGGCACCGGGGGGGAAAAAAGAGGCTCTCACACGGCGACGGAGAGAGCCTCGGGATCTGCACGTCCAGTTAGATCCAGTTCTGTTTCTTGCAGAAATCGGTCAAAAAGGGAACGGTCACCCATTTGCCGTTGTAGGCCTGAACCCCCAGGTATATCTGGTAGATAAACACAGCAACGCCGACAAAGCATCCGATGATCACCGCGGAAAGCACACCGGAAATCACCCAGCTGGCTACGCCGAGTACCAACGCCTGCATGGCGTTGAATTTGATGAACGGTCGGGATTTCTTGTCCTCCAGCAACAAGACGATGATGGGAACCAGGGGAGCAAGAATCCAGCTTAGAAGGGCCCACAACTTGTCATCACTGGTAATTTCCTCGGGCGATACGTTTTGGTCGACCATGGCGCACTCCTTTTCCAACTGATGTGAATACCACCGGGACGTATTTTAGCACACAGCGGGCAAAAGTCAACAGGTTTGGCGGTGGTCGCCGGTTGTGCTAGAATCCCCAAGAGATTGCGGCCCGGGCCGGTGGGCAGAAAGAGCGGTGAATCGGATATGATGCGGATCGTGTTCATGGGATCGGCCGAGTTCAGCGTGCCGTCGCTGCTGGCGCTTCACATGGGGTATGAGCTGGTGGGTGTGGTCACGCAACCTGACCGCCCGGCCGGCCGTGGGCGCAAGCTGACTGCCAACCCGGTCAAACGGATGGCGCAAGCCACCGGGGTTCCTCTGAGCCAGCCCGCGTCTTTGCATGCATCAGAGGCAGTGGACCAGTTGAGAGATTGGCGACCGGACCTGGTGGTGGTAGCTGCATTTGGTCAGATCCTGCGCAAGGAGGTATTGCTGCTGCCCGAATACGGATGCATCAACGTCCACGCTTCGCTGCTGCCGCGCTGGCGTGGCGCCGCCCCAGCAGCGGCCGCCATCCTGGCGGGTGACTCGGTGACCGGGGTAACTCTCATCAAGATGGATGCTGGCCTGGACACGGGACCCATCCTGGCGCGGAATGATACCCCGCTGGAGCCGGATGACACGACTGCCAGTTTGACCGCCCGGCTGGCAGAAATGGGCGCCCAACTGCTGGTGGACACGCTGCCGTCGTATCTGGAAGGTGACCTGACTCCGCGTCCGCAACCAGACACCGGCGTGACCTTTGCTCCCCAGTTGACCAAGGAGTCCGGCCTGATCGACTGGCACCAGCCGGTGGATCGGATAGACCGCCAAGTTCGTGCCTACAATCCCTGGCCGGCGGCGCACACCTTTTGGCGTGGTCAGCGACTGACGGTGTGGGAAATGGTCCCGCTGCCCTATTGGATGGGACCGGAATCGCCGGGCACCGTCTTTGCCGGGGAGGTCTCGCCCATGGTGGCCACCGGTGAGGGTGCGGCGTGGCTCATCCGTCTGCAGCCGGCTGGAAAGGCCAAAATGGGTTCGGAGCACTTTGTGGTTGGCCGTCCGGGGTTTGTCGGTTCTGTCTTGGGTGCTGAGGAGTGACCATGGCGCGTTATGTGTTGGCCCTGGATCAGGGCACGACTTCCTCGCGAGCAATTCTGTTTGATCAGGACGGCCGGATAGCGGCCGTCGCCCAACAAGAGTTCCCCCAAATCTACCCCCAACCCGGGTGGGTCGAGCACGATCCGGTGGCAATCTGGTCATCTCAATTACAGGTGGCACGGGATGCGCTGGAAAACGCCCGCGCGCGGGCAGCGGATTTGGCAGCTATTGGCATCACCAATCAGCGGGAGACGACCTTGATCTGGGATCGATCCACCGGCCAACCGATTCACAACGCCATCGTTTGGCAATGTCGTCGAACCGCTCCACTGTGCGATCAACTCAAAGCAGAAGGGTTCGATTCGGAGATTCGACAGCGGACCGGTTTGGTGACTGATGCCTATTTTTCCGGCACCAAAGTCGCCTGGCTGCTGGACCAGGTGCCCGGAGCGCGAACGCGGGCCGAGGCGGGTGACCTGGCCTTCGGCACGGTGGACACGTTCTTGCTCTGGCGCCTTTCTGCCGGCCGGCTGCACGCCACGGATGTCTCCAATGCCAGCCGAACGATGCTATTTAACATCCACACGCTGGATTGGGACGACGCTATCTTGGCTCGGCTGCACATCCCGCGGGCGCTGTTGCCGGCTGTTCGGCCGTCCAGCGCAGTCTATGGCGAAACCGAACCCACCTGGTTGGGTGGGGCCATCCCGCTGGCGGGGATGGCCGGGGACCAGCAGGCAGCAACTTATGGCCAGACCTGCTTTGCTCCGCGCATGGCGAAGAACACCTATGGCACCGGCTGCTTCATGCTGCTGAACACCGGCCCGACCGCGGTGCAGTCCCACCACGGGCTGTTGACCACCATAGGTTGGCGGGTGGGCGACCAACCGGTGGTCTATGCGCTGGAAGGCAGCGTCTTTGTGGCCGGTGCGGCGGTTCAGTGGCTGCGCGACGGATTGGGGATCATCCGGCGGAGCAGCGACGTGGAGCCGTTGGCGGCCGGGGTGGCAGATAGCGGAGGCGTCTACATGGTGCCGGCCTTTGTGGGGTTGGGTGCGCCCTATTGGGACCCCTATGCGCGGGGCACGGTGGTCGGCCTGACTCGGGGCAGCACCGCGGCGCATCTGGCCCGCGCCACGCTGGAGAGCATCGCCTATCAGACGCGGGATGTTGTAGACGCCATGGTTGCAGACTCGGGCCTAGAGCTCCAAGCCTTGCGGGCGGACGGAGGCGCAGCGCAGAACGCCCTACTGATGCAGTTCCAGGCCGACATGTTGGGCGTGCCGGTGGAGGTGCCGGTGGTGGCGGAAACGACTGCGTTGGGGGCGGCCTACCTGGCGGGTCAGGCGGTAGGGTTCTGGACGGGAGAGGACGAATTGACGGCCAAATGGTCGTTGGCGCGGCGCTATGAACCTTGCATGCCGGTCGACCGGCGCGAGGCGCTATTCGCTGGTTGGCGCCGGGCGGTCGCCCGGGCGCAGGACTGGGTAGCCTGAGCTATGCCGGTAACCTGCTCCAATCCCGGCTGCGCCCACAGCCGACCCACGGGGTTTGCCAGTTTTGTCAGCCTGCTGTGTGCGTCCACCGGTAGACATGCTGAGCCCTGGGCGTTTGCTCACCTGAGTTGCGCTCAAGAGGTCTCGTCTCAATTGCTGGCGCCCAAGGCGGATGTGCCGCCGGGCGAGGAGCTGGTCATCACGTTTGATCCGGTCGAACGCATCGTCACCCGGCGCAGGCTGACCCATTGCTACACCTGCGGCCAACCCGGCTGCCTGGTTGACCTTCTGCGCCGGCATGGCGACCAGGCGATCAGGGGCCTGTTAGAGCTGGCGCAGCGGGACCTGTTAGGCGCTCTCGACCGGATACCGGCCGACCTGGAACCGCGCGGCCGCCAGCAATTGCTGGAGGTCATCGAGTTGGTCGCTCGCGACGGCGGTTTACCGGGGGCGGGGGGCATCATTCGCCAGTGGGTCGTCCTGCAACCGCATCAGCGCCCAGGAGAACCGGCCGGCCTGACCCGTTGGGCACGGGGGGAGAGCTGCTTTCCGGTTGATGGGAAACGCGTTCTGGTTGTGGGCGCGGGCGCCGTTGGGTGCCTATTGGCGGCCCGCCTGCAACTTGCCGGGCACCCGGTGGTGCTAGTGGGTCGCCCCGAGCAGGTGGCCGCCATCCGTGACAGCGGGTTGCAGGTGCAGGATGGCAGTCAGACGCTGGCAACCCGGCCGGCGGCCATCGTTGCCTCGCTGGAGGAAGCGTTTGTGCTTTCCCGGGAGTACGACTTGAGTATCCTGGCAGTCAAGGCGTACGATCTCCAGGAGGTGCTGGGCCGGTTGGCGTCCACGCCGGGGAGCCTGCCGCGGGCGGTGATGACGCCCCAGAGCGGGGTTGGTGCCGAGGAGTCGGCGGCCGAGACTTGCGGCCCGCAGAGGGTGCTGGCAGCTGCACTGACCATTCCGGTGACGGTGGTCACCCGGGGGTCGGTGGCCGTGGATCAACCCGGCCGGGGGCTGGCGTTGGCGCCCTATTTGGCCGGCGAGCCGGTGGATGAGTGGGTAGCGCTGTTTCAGGAGGCCGGGTTCGCAGCCACCGGTCATCCTGAGCACCAGGCCATCAAATGGTCCAAGCTGTTTGCCAGCCTGGCAGCGAACGCCACCTGTGCTGTCCTGGCTCGGAAACCGGCCGTGATTTACCGGCACGCGCCCACGTTTGCGTTGGAGCGGGCCATGCTGCGCGAAACGCTGGCCGTGATCAAGGCACTGGAGGTACCGCTGGTGGATCTTCCCGGCACTCCGATCCGGCCGCTGGCACGGGTGGTGCAGTTGATGCCGGCCGGGATGGCTCAAAGTCGGCTGGCGGCCCAACTGGAACGTGAACGCCGGGAAAAGATGCCACTGCTGTATCTGGACCTGGCGGCGGGCAAGCCGAGCGAGGTGAGCTGGCTCAACGGGGCGGTGGCTGAGGCCGGCCGGCTGTGCCATGTGCCGACGCCGGTGAACCGGGTGCTGGACGAGGTGCTTAACCAGATCACGGCCGGGACTCTGCCATGGGACGACTTTCGGGGCAAGCCGCAGGCGCTGCTGGCGCGGGTGCGCGCAACACAGGGTCGCAAGGGCACGTGACGGGCGCGGTTCGGCTGGCGGCTGCGTTGCTTGCCAGGTGGGGATTGTTTGGTATACTAGCGATGTTCGGGGCGTGGCCCAGTCCGGCTAGGGCGCTACAATGGGGTTGTAGAGGTCCCCGGTTCAAATCCGGGCGCCCCGACAGAAGAAGGACCTGACAGGATCCCGAACCCTGTCAGGTCTTTTGTTTCAGGATTCCGCTACCACCGGGTTGCGCAGCACGCCGATTCCCTCGATCTCGATTTCCACCACGTCTCCCGGCCGCAGGTAGATGTTGGGCTCGCGGGCGTGGCCGACGCCGGACGGGGTGCCGGTGTAGATGACGGTCCCGGGAAGCAGGGTCATCTGGTGGGAGAGATAGCTGACCAGGTCCGCGACGTCAAAGATCAGATCAGAGGTGTGCGACTCCTGCACGGTGACGCCGTTGAGACGGGCGCGGATGGCGGAGCCAGCTCGCTCGACCTGGGTCTCGATCCAGGGCCCTAGCGGGGCAAAGGTGTCGAACGACTTGCCACGGGCCCATTGGGAATCAAGCCGCAGTTGGCAATCGCGGGCGCTGACGTCGTTGCCGCAAGTGTAACCGAGGATGTGGCTGGCTGCGTCCTGGCGCGAGACGTTGCGGGCCTTCTTGCCGATCACCACCACCAACTCGGCCTCATAATCCACTTCATCCGGCGCGGCGGCCGGCAGAACAATGGGTTGGTCGGGGCCGATCACCGCCGTTGTAGCCTTGATAAAGAGCACCGGGGCTGAGGGGATGGCGTGCCCCGTCTCGTGCGCGTGCCCACGGTAGTTGAGGCCAATGGCCAGGATGTTGGGTGGTTGAACCGGCGCCAGCAAGCGAACTGACGCCAACGGATGCCGCTCCCCGCTGGGCGCCCACTGCCCACAAATATCGCCCAGGATGGACAAGACCTGATCGTCGTTGTCCAGAATGCCGCGGGCAGGTTCTCTGCCCTCCAGTTGAAACCGCACGATGCGCACGCGAAACCTCCGTCGGAAAGGGGCCGCCGCCCGGCCCCGAGCGGCCAACAGTATACCTGCTGCCGGCCGATTGGCAAGGAGGGCGACCGGTTTTGGTGGTATTGCATTTGTTTCTTCATTTTAGTCACACCTGTTGATACATATGGATTTGTGTACTAACATATCGCTTTGAAATTGAGTGAGTACGCCCGAAAAGTTGGCGTGTCCTATGGCACAGCCTGGCGCTGGTTCAGGAGCGGTCAGCTGCAGGGCTACCAGGTTGAGACGGGCACCATCATCATCACCGAACCACTGCCGCAGGCCATGGCGCCGGCGCCAATTCAGAAGGTGGCCGTCTATGCGCGTGTCTCGGCCGCCGGGAACCGGGACAACCTGGAGTCGCAAGCCAAGCGATTGCTCGACTACTGTGGCGCGAAAGGCTACCAGGTGGCGGCGGTGGTGAAGGAGATTGGCTCAGATGTCAACGACACCCGCCTGAAGCTCTCAAGCTGATCACCGAT
>DCVT01000024.1 GCA_002328075.1 Anaerolineales bacterium UBA2181
CCAGTTTGTCTGCCTGTGGTGCGGGCATGCCGCCAACGCGGATGAGAACGCGGCCTCCAATATCGCTGAACGCCAGAGCGACGAGGAATTGAACTGGCTTTCCTACCGCGAAGTGGAGACAGCGCTGGCAATTCGGTTCATGCGCGGTCTCCCGGATGCCCGTAGTGCATCCGCCGGGCTAGACACCTCGCCTGCCCAGGCAGGTGGCGAGAGCTACAAAAAGGTCAATCAGTCCGGTCCAAACACCCGTGTAATGGTTGTCTATAAAACGGGTTACTATGACTGCTGACCAGCAGTCATTGCGAAAGCAAGAGATGTCACCCGCCTGGACGCCCCCGCCCCGCCCGGCCGAGTTGACTGAAGCTCGATTGGTTCAGGCTTTCCTGGAACATGAGTTCCCGGAAGGCAGCACGCTCCCGGCCGAGCGTGAGTTGGCAGCACTGTTGGGCATTACACGTCCCACGGTTCGCGAGGCGCTTCAGCGGCTCTCTCGAGACGGATGGATCACCATTCAGCAAGGCAAACCAACCCGAGTCAACGACTTTTGGTGGGAAGGCAACCTGAACGTGTTGGATGCCATCGTTCGGCACGCTCGCGAATTGCCGCCCGATTTCGTGCCTAACCTGCTGTCCGTGCGGCTGGAGTTGGCGCCCGCCTATACCCGGGCAGCGATCGATAAAAGCCCCAATGACGTGGCGGGATTCCTGGAGTCCCTCCTGAAACTGCCCGATGTGGCAACTGAATATGCCACGGCCGACTGGCGTTTGCACCTCCATTTGATCCGCCTGTCCGGCAACCCGGTCTACATGCTCATTTTCAACGGTTTCAGCGGCTTTTACGTCGCAATGGCTCAGATATATTTCGCACAGTCTGAGTCGCGCGCAGCGTCGCGTGGTTTCTACCAGGCGCTACATGCGGCGGCCTGTCACAATGACCCAGAAGCGGCTGCACGCGCAGCGCAGAAGGGTATGGAACAGAGCATCACGCTCTGGCTGGAGGCGACAACATGAGACGTTGGAACGGATGGGGAGACGAGGGCTTTACCTATCACCTGCCCCAATCAGCCATTCCGACCCTGATCGCCTGGGTCGGCCAAGGCACTCGGCCGCAAGACGCCACCCTGGACCAGGTCATCGCGACTGTGCCCGCCAGTCGGTTGCCTGACCACCCGCTTATCAACACGGACGCTCTCGTCCGGTTGCGTCATGCTCGTGGGCAGAGCCTTCCGGACTGGCTTGCACTCCGCAGCTGCCGGGTTGAGGTGTTTCCCGACGGCGTTGCTGTTCCCGCAACCGATTCCGACGTGCGAACGCTGCTGGATTGGGCGAACCAGCACCAAGTCGCGCTCATCCCCTATGGAGGAGGCACCAGCGTGGTCGGTCACATAAATCCGTTGCCGGGCGAGCAGCCAGTCCTCACCGTGGACATGCAGCGGCTTAACCAATTGCGGTGGGTTGACAAGGTCAGCCACCTGGCAGCCTTTGGCGCCGGGGTTAACGGTCCCGACCTGGAAGCCCACTTGCGGGCGCACAGCCTCACGCTCGGCCATTTTCCCCAATCCTTCGAGTGCTCCACGCTGGGAGGATGGGTCGTCACTCGCTCCAGCGGGCAGCAATCGTATCGGTACGGAAAAATCGAGCGCACCTTTGCCGGAGGCCGGTTGGAGACGCCGGTCGGTACCCTGGTCATCAAGCCGCTGCCAGCCTCGGCCGCAGGTCTGGACCTTCGCGAATGGGTCCTGGGTTCGGAGGGCCGCATGGGTTTCCTGGTCGAGGCCATCATCCGCGTTACCCCGTTGCCCGAAGAAGAGAGCTTTCACGCCCTTTTCTTCCCGCATTTCGAAGCGGGTGTTGCTGCGGTGCGGCAGATCGTGCAGGAACGCGTTCCTGCCTCCATGTTGCGCCTCAGCACAGCAGTGGAGACCGCCACCAACCTGGCCCTGGCCGGACACGAGCAACTCATCGGCCTAATGCAGCGTGGCCTGGGTTTGCTGGGTCAAGGGGACGAAAAGTGCATGCTGATGCTGGGCATCAGTGGCAGCGAACAATTGGCGCGGTCCGCACGCCGAATGGCGTTGCACATCGCCCACGGGCACGGTGGGTTTCACGTTGGCCGATACATGGGTCACCAGTGGCACAAGACTCGGTTCACGACGCCCTATCTGCGCAACACCATGTGGGAGTTGGGCTACGCAGTTGACACCGTAGAGACGGCAGCGCCCTGGGGACAACTGCCAGCCCTCATAAACAACCTCGATGCCGCCCTTCGCGTCGCCATGGAAGGTGCGAATGAACGAGTGCACGTGTTCACCCACGTGTCCCATGTCTACCCCGATGGTGCCAGCATCTACACCACCTATGTCTTCCGCGTTCAGCCTGACCCCGGGCAGACGTTGGAGTTCTGGTGTAAACTCAAGACGGCCGCCAGCGAGGCTATCGTGGCCGGGGGCGGCACAATCAGTCACCAACATGGCGTAGGCCTCGACCATCGCTCCTATCTGCAGACGGAGAAAGGGGCGCTGGGAATGGCAGCACTAACGACCGCCTGTCGGACGTTCGATCCTGGCGGTATCATGAACCCGGGCAAGTTGATCGGGAGGAGTGCATGATGTGGCAAGGCGAATGGCGCGATGCTGTCTGGCAACAACTACAGCAGCCTTTGGACCTGCTGGTGGTGGGGGGGGGTATCACTGGCGCAGGCGTCCTGCGAGAGGCGGCGCGCATGGGTCTGAAAGCACTGCTGGTAGAGCAGCGGGACTTTGCATGGGGAACCTCGAGCCGCTCCTCCAAACTGGTGCACGGCGGGTTGCGGTACCTGCAAACGTTTCAGTTTGGTCTCACCCGGGCGTCGGTGCGTGAGCGCGAGCGCTTGATGGACGAGGCACCCGGGCTGATCGACTCGCTGGGCTTTTTGCTCGCGATCTATTCCGGCGATAGCCCTGGGCGGTGGAAATTCGAGGCCGGCCTCACAGTATACGACCTCTTGGCCCTGCACTGGACTCATCGCCACTACAGCGCACAGGATTTTCAGATGCTGGCGCCCCACCTGACAGTCACCCGGCTGAGGGGAGGTTTTCGGTACGGGGACGCCCAGACGGACGATGCCCGGTTGGTGTTGCGTGTGCTCCTGGAGGCGGTGGGAGCCGGCGCATGGGCGATCAACTATACCAAGGCCGTCGGGCTGATCCGTGACGCTTCGGGGTCGGTGACCGGTGTTCGGCTGCAAGATCTGGTCGCTGGCCGCACTTGCGAGGCACATGCACGTGTGGTGGTTAACGCCACGGGCGCCTGGGCCGATCGACTGCGCTCCGAGCCAAACTGCACCCAACGCATACGCCCGTTGCGCGGATCCCACCTCATTTTCCCGGCTTGGCGTCTTCCAGTGGCTCAGGCGATAAGCTTTCTCCACCCCATAGACCGCCGGCCGGTGTTTGTCTTTCCCTGGGAAGGCATCACGCTGGTAGGCACCACCGACATAGATCACCAGGATGAACTCGACATCGAACCCGCCATCAGTCCGCAGGAAGTGGCATATTTGATGGCGGCAGTTCAGTCCCAATTCGCCCCCCTGTGCCTCCAGATAGAGGACGTGACTGCCACCTTTGCCGGCATCCGGCCGGTGATTGACACAGGAAAGGACGACCCGACCAAAGAATCGCGCGACCACGTCGTATGGCAGGAGAACGGGCTGCTGACGGTTACAGGCGGGAAACTGACCACCTTTAGGTTGATTGCGCTGGACGTGCTCTCCAAACTGCGGAGCCTTTTACCGGATTCGCCGCCGGCCGATTCCGACCACCCGGTGTTGGACCCGGTGAATCCAGACAGTCTGATCGGCACCGGCCTGAGCGAAACCGTACGAAAGCGCCTCGTTGGTCGATACGGTGCCCGCGCCCCCGCCCTGGTCCAGGCTGCGTCGCCTTCTGAATTGGAGCCTATTCCGGGTACCACTACATTGTGGGCTGAACTCCGGTGGGCAGCCCGTAGCGAAGGGGTCATCCACTTGGATGACCTGATATTGCGCCGGGTTCGCCTCGGATTGTTGTTACCAGATGGTGCCGGCGCGCTCCTGCCGGCAATAAAGGCTATATGCCAGCCGGAATTGGGTTGGGGCGACGCCCGCTGGTCGGCAGAAGAGACAGCGTACCTTGACCTTTGGAGAGCGTGCTACAGCGTACCGGATGCAACGGCAGTACCCGATTGGCGACCCGAGTTGGAGGAGGCCCAACGGGCTCGAGCCCTGGGTTCACACGGGCACCGTCGATTTCGGAAGGTGGCGTTGGGGCTTGGGCTGGCGACTTTGGTTGCGACGGCCGTATGGTATCTGGTGAGCAGGCAGCGGAGGGAGCGATGAGCGGTGATCTGATCCTGGCCATCGATTGCGGTACGCAGAGCGTGCGAGCGCTGGTATTTGACCTGCAGGGCAACCTGCTGGAACGTGCGCGAGTGCCTATTGAGCCTTACTATGCGCCGCAACCGGGCTGGGCCGAACAGCGGCCCGAGCTCTATTGGGAGGCGCTCTGTCAGGCTTGTCAAGCGGTGTGGATGCGCGCTGCGGTATCTCGCGACAGCATTGCCGGGGTGGCACTTACCACTCAACGTGCCACCATGGTGAATGTAGATTCAGCGGGACAGCCGCTGCGCCCGGCAATCGTATGGCTCGATCAGCGGCGCACACAAGGTCTCCGACCTGTGGGAGGTTGGTGGGGCCTTCTCTTTCGCCTGGCTGGTATGCGGGAGACAGCAGCTTATCTGCAGGCGGAGGCTGAGGCCAATTGGCTGATCACGCATCAACCTGATATCTGGGCCAAGACTCACAAATACTTGTACCTGTCGGGTTACCTCACACACCGGCTGACGGGCCGTTTTGTAGATTCGGTCGCTTGCCAGGTAGGTTACCTACCCTTTGACTATAAAGCGCTTACGTGGGCCAAAAAGTGGGACTGGAAGTGGCAGGCCCTACCCATCGAACGATCCAAACTCCCAGATCTGGTACCTCCCACACAAGAACTCGGCCGGATTTGCAGCGAAGCGTCCAACGACAGCGGTATCCCTGCCGGCCTGCCGTTGATTGCTGCCGCGGCTGACAAAGCGACCGAGTGTCTTGGAGCCGGCTGTCTCGATCCCCAGATTGCCTGTCTGAGCTATGGCACTACGGCGACGATCAACACCATTCACCGCAAATACATCGAACCCATCCCCTTGATCCCCCCCTATCCGGCCGCGGTACCGGGTGCCTATAGCCTGGAGATCCAGATATCCCGTGGTTACTGGATGGTGAACTGGTTCAAAGAAGAGTTCGGCCTCCAGGAGGTCTTGTTGGCCGACGAGAAACAGGTCGAACCTGAGTCGCTTTTTGACCAATTAGTGCAGCAAGTTCCGGCCGGCGCAATGGGCTTGGTGCTGTTGCCCTATTGGTCGCCCGGCCTCAAGGTGCCGGGTCCCGAGGCCAAGGGGGCGATTGTTGGTTTTGGGTCGGTTCACACGCGGGCGCACCTATACCGCTCCATCCTGGAGGGATTGGCCTATGCCCTGCGCGAGGGCCTGGACCGAAGCGTCCAACGCAGCCGGGTCCCGGTTACAGAATTGCGGGTAGCCGGAGGAGGCTCGCAAAGCCAGGCAGCGATGCAGATCACAGCCGACGTGTTCGGTCTCCCGGCCTCCCGTCCGCACGTGTACGAGGCATCTGGTTTGGGTGCCGCCATAGATGCGGCCGTTGGTCTCGGTTTCCACAGCGACGTGACTGCGGCAGTGCGGGAAATGACTAGGAAAGGGGAACAGTTCGAGCCACAGCCGGAAGCACATCGAATCTACGACCAGCTTTACCACCAGGTATACCGCAAGCTGTACGACCGCCTAAAACCGCTGTACCGGGATATTCGGGCGATTACGGACTATCCGTCTATCGGGTGACCCCTCGGTCCAGGGGGTGGCAAACGCACGGTGCCCATTGGCCGCCTGGTAACGGCCTGCGTCATGAACTCTGTCGCAGCCACGGCGACTTGGTCACCTATCTGGGGCAGGCGGTCGAGCAAAGCAACGACCGGACAACCCAGCGAGCACGCCAAGGCTGCATCGACCCTGCCGGCCGGTCTCGGTGGCAACACAACGAAATCTCGGACCCGAGTTCTCAAGCCGCCATGAAAACCACACCGCCGCGGATGCAGTCATCATCTGGAAAATGCCACCCACGCATGGGAAATCAGCCGTTGGCGCTGCACTGAGCATAACCACCGATCGATGCAACCGATTTCCAACCGGAGCATCCAAATGTCGGATAGGTTATTGCGCATGACGTCGACAAGGCGGCTCCGATTCTCAACTCACCGGTTATACAAGGAGGCAATAAATGGAACGTGCGTTGAACCTCTTGAACAACAATTGGCCGATTTTGGTGTTGTTGGTTATTTTGGCTGCGGCGTTTGTGATCTTCCGGACCAGTCCCTCCGACATTGCGGATGAGACGGCATTTGACCTTGCCATTCATGGTGGACGGCCCACTATCGTCGAGTTGTACAGCAACTTTTGAAGCATCTGCCTGGTGGCCAAACCCATCGTGGATGGGATAGAGAAAGAGCTGGAAGGCCGGGCACAGGTCATTCGCCTGGACGTCAGGAGCACATTGGGTCGTACCGTGGCCGCGAGGTACGGCATCACCGGATTACCCACCACACTGGTGTTCGACCGGCAGGGGATGGTCGTGCTTCGCGTCGGCGGGCCTCCCAATCGGGACCAACTATTGGAGGCAGTAAGGGCGGTTGAGGGATAGGCCGCCGCAGGATGCCCCGAAATGACAACCAGACCGCCATGGACAGTAGCCAGAAAACGGATACCCTCATACAATAGGGGTCAGTTGGCAGTTGCAGGGAACATCCAACTTCGATGGCAGTTGAGGGAGCACTTTTGTCAAGACTTCGATCGGGCGATCGAAGTGCTTTTGCCGAGCTGGTCGAAAACCACTCGGCCCACATCTACGGTCTAGCTCTACGCATGGTCGACGACCCCATGGAAGCCGAAGAGATCTTGCAGGAGACTTTTTTGCAGGCGGTGCGGCATATCGGCTCTTTCCGCGGCGACGCCACGCTGGGCACGTGGCTGCACCGAATTGCTGCCAACCAGGCACTGATGCGGCTCCGCCGCAGACAGACCGGAACCATTTCGCTGGAGGATGACAGCTCCCTCCAATCCCCGCAGGAAAACCTGGCGCTGGCAGACTGGTCCTCCCGGCCAGAATCAGAATTGCTAAGCCAAGAAGCCCGGCGGGAGATTGAGACTGCCATTCGGGGCCTGCCGGATAGACTGCGGGTGGTCTTTGTCCTGCGAGACGTTGAGGGGTATTCCACCGCCGAAACGGCGGGTTTGCTTGACTTGTCCGCGTCAGCGGTCAAGTCGCGGCTTATGCGAGCGCGCCTTCAATTGCGCGACCGTCTTTCGGCGTACTATGACGAACGAATCCAACATTGACGTGCCGCTGGCACACGGTGTTCCGCCGTGCGGCGACCTCTTGGTAGCACTCTCCGATTACATCTCCGGCGAGGCCGCTGCTGAGTTGTGTCAACAGATAGAAGCCCACCTGGCTGAATGTGAGAACTGCCGGGTCATTGTAGACACCGTGCGGAGGACCGTCACGCTGTGCCGAGAGATCACTCCGCCCGCCGTTCCGACCGAGGTACGGCGCCGTCTCTACCAGGTATTGGATCTCAATACGTATCTGGTAGAATAATCCCCTTCCAGAGCCCGGAGATTAGGCGACCTGGGAGTGCCACCCGTTCCACATAAAGGCAATTTGGAGTTGGGATGAGCCTGCAATTCACCTTGGGAAAGCCAGAGGGGCCCGCGCCCGTAAGCGAGACGCACGACGTGATTGTGATAGGTAGTGGACCGGCCGGTTACACGGCAGCTCTTTACACCAGCCGCGCTCACCTGGATACCTTGGTCATCGCCGGAGAGGCAGTTGGAGGTCAGGTGGCTACCACCTGGGAGGTCGACAACTACCCAGGCTTTCCCGAAGGTCTGACGGGGCCGGAACTGGTGGAGCGGCTGCAAAAACATTCCGAGCGGTTTGGGGCGCGCCTCGAGATGGACCAGGTGACCAACGTCGATTTGAGCCAGCACCCGTTCCGGCTTGTTGGCTATGCCAGGACGTATTTCGCTCGCGCACTCATCGTGGCAGTCGGAGCGTCACCGCGCAAGTTGGATGTGCCAGGCGAGCGGCGACTGACCGGTCGGGGCGTGAGTTATTGTGGCACCTGTGACGGCTGGTTCTTTCAAGACAAGCAAGTTGCGGTAATCGGCGGCGGCGACAGCGCGCTGGAGGAAGCGCTGTTCTTGACCAGGTTTGCCAGCAAGGTGACCATCATCCACCGGAGAGATCAGTTGCGGGCCGGCCCTGCCCTGCAAAGCCGTGTCGAGAGAAACGGCAAGATTGGCTACCTGTGGAACACGGTCGTCGAAGAGATCTTGGGCGAAAAGACGGTCCAGAGTCTTTGTCTTCGGCACGTCAACACGGGAGAGATCACCGAGTTCCCGGTGGATGGAGTCTTTGTTTTTATTGGACACATTCCCAACACGGACATATTCCAGGGCCAGCTTGATACCGACGAACTGGGTTACATCAAGACCGACCAACACAGGCGCACCAGCGTGGCCGGTGTTTGGGTGGCTGGCGAGGCGGGCGACCCGCATTACCGCCAGGTGATCACTTCGGCCGGAATGGGCGCGATGGCAGCCATCGAGGCACAGCGCTGGCTGGACTCGCTGGGCGACTAGGTGACACGCGCAGCGTACAAACCTGCGGGGTGCGTTCGGTCCCCCTGTATTGACACCGAGCGTTGCGCCCAGTGCCTTCCCTGCCCAGCAGCTGAGATCTGTCCCTCAGGTTGCTTTGAGCAATATCCCGAAACCGGGTTGGTCCGAGTGATCTCGCTAGAAGGCTGTTTTGGTTGCCTCATGTGTGTCACCGTCTGTCCTCACGGTGCTATCTGGACGGATTGACCCACCGGGTTGGATTGCTGTACCATGGGCGTTTCTCCGAGTGCGAATGTGGTGCCGTGGGTGGACTATTCCATGTGTCAGGGTTGCCACCAGTGCACAGCCCGCAACGTCTGCCGAACCAAAGCCATTCGCGCCATCGACCCGGGCGAACCGCCCTTTATTGACGCTCATTTGTGCATGGGTTGCCACGATTGCGTTGCTGCCTGTCCGGTTGGCGCCATTGTTCGCCCACACCCGCCTGATCTCAGGTGACCTGATCAAGTGGAACACCACCCATCCCGAAAGGTCATCGCCTTGATACAGCAGATCGAGCAGCTTCGAGCAAATATGCCGGCTCATTCGGTGGCGCCCACGATGCTCATGCGGCTGGAAGAGCTGGAAGAGCAGTTGGCGCGTTTGCAGACAGGCCGGGCAGACCTGGACTCGGCTGGCCGGGTAAATGGTCGCGGCGATGAGCGGTGACCGTAGACACAAATGATGGCCAGCATGCTCGTTTGATTTGCCGATCCTTGCGCGCCGCTGGGTTTGTCGTATAATGGCGACATGCTCGTCGTACGCCAGTGGTCCAGACACGATTTTCGTTGCGCTCGATCTGAGCCGTCTGAACTGGACCCAGCACGTTGCATGAGGAGAGCCAAGTCATGGCATTGCAGCGGCTGATTCTCTTGATAGAAAACCAAGGTAAATTGGCACCTTCCTTCGGGCCCGAGCTGGAGAGCAAGGGGTACCGGGTCACCCGCGCTCGGAGTGGTGAGCAGATTAGATGTGCGTTGGCGGATACGCGGCCGGATATCATCATCCTAAATACTACCTACTCCCCAACCAACGGTGCACGGCTCGGCCAGCTAGTTCGGACGATGGCCCCGGGGACTCCCTTTGTGTATGTCATGCCCTGCCATCGAACCCAGCCGCCCAGGATCCGGGCTGAGACGGTGCTGAAACAGCCGTTCACTATACGCAAGCTGGTGAACCGCATCGAGCGGCTCCTTCCGTCCACCGATGGCCCATCCTTTCAGGCCGGACCGATCGTGCTCTATGTGGACAAACGTACGCTCTCCTGCAACCACCGGGAACGTAGTCTGACGCCCAAGCAAGCACAGTTGCTCGAGCTTTTTATGCGTCATCAGGGAGAGGTGCTCAGTCGGCGGGAAATCATGAAGACCGTGTGGGAAACCGATTTTATGGAGGACACGCGCACGCTCGACGTCCACATCCGCTGGGTGCGCGAGGCCATCGAAACCGATCCAGGGTCACCGCGTCTTTTGACGACGATCCGCGGCAAGGGATATTGTTTCGCCATTCCGACCGACTATCCCTAAACTGCGGCAAACAGTCTCGTGCTTCTCCCGCCACGGTGCGCCGCTGATATCGTGTCGGGCCTTCCCCCTGATAGATATAGCATCCCATTCGTACGCTCGGGTAAACCGAACGGCCACGCTGTTTAGCCCGTAACGCGCCTGGCCATAACATCACGCCTATGCAGCGAAAATCCTTCCGGAGCAGCCGGTGGATTTGCAGTCGGGCCTGAGAATCTGCACGGAACTTGGCACACCAACTGCCGGCAGCGCTTGTGAAAAAGATCCCAATGTTGACAAATCGATGCCTTTGGCTGTATAATGACCGGTAGTCACCTACTGACCAGCAGTCAATATCTGACCATCGGTTAGCACACTGCACTGTGGCTGTCTCAAACACCCAAATCAGGCGAGAGCGCGAACGGGAGGAAAGGCGAGCGTCTATCCTCAGTGCTGCCCGGTCGGTGTTCTTTACCCAGGGAATACACGACACAACCGTGGACGATATCGCCTCGGCCGCCGAGGTGAGCAAAGGCACAGTGTACCTCTACTTTCAGAACAAAGAGACCATCCTGGCCGTGCTCCTTCAGGAGGGGTTGGAGACCCTGGCAAAGGTCCTGGAGGAAGCATTCGGGTCTGCAGAGACCATCCCAGCGCCAATGCGACTGCGCAGACTTGCCCAGGCATATTTCGACTATTTCCACTCCAATCCCCACTACTATAGGCTGTTGATTCAGTTCGAACGCAAGAAATTCCAGGAATCGATCGATCCCGACTTGTACGAGCAGACCCTATTGCGCAGCACTCGCGGGCTAACCTATGTGGTCCGGGCCCTGGAACAGGGAGTGTCCGAGGGTGACTTTTTTGTGCAGGACCCCAAGCGCGAGGCGAGCGTCTTGTGGGCCATGCTCCATGGTGTGTACGTTGTCCTGGGACATCCGTTGCGCCGCGAGATGCTGGCGGCCGACCTGGAGTCTCTCTATGGTTCGGCAGTGGACTTGGCGATCCGGGGCCTTTCGGCCCCCGTGTTTGATCAGACAGGCAGAGGAAACTAAAGGAGGTTGATTTGATGAAAGAAGTAGTCATCGTTGATGCCGTTCGAACCCCGTCGGGCAACCATGGAGGTGCCTTGCGGACAGTCCCGCCGCAGGAATTGGGGGCCACCGTGATCAGGGCCCTGGTTGAGCGGAACCACCTGGACCCGGCCACGGTGGATCACGTCATCATGGGCTGCGTGGCTCAGCCATCAGATGCCGCCAACATCGCCCGCGTTTGCGCATTAATGGCCGGATTGCCGGTACAGGTTCCTGCCATCACACTAGCGCGCAACTGTGATAGCGCCATGGATGCCATTATCGACGCATGGCGCATGATGCAGCTGGACGAAGCCGAGATCATCATTGCCGGCGGCACCGAAAGCATGAGCAACATCCCCTACCTGGTGAAAGGCGCACGTTGGGGACTCAAGCTTCGTCACTCCGAGTTGACAGACGGCCTCTGGGAAGGCCTGACTGACCCGATATGTGGTCAGTTGATGGGGCGCACGGCCGAGAACCTGGCCGAGGAGTTTGGCATACCGCGCGAGGACCAGGATCAGTTCGCGGTACAGAGCCACAAGAAAGCCTTCATGGCGACCCGCATGGGAAAGTTCGCCGACGAGATTGTGCCGGTGGAGGTAGTGAAGAAGGTGGCCGGGCAGGAGGTGGCGCGCGAACCGATCACTCAGGACGAGACGATCAACCCCGCGCTCAGCACTCAGAAAGCAGCCCTCTATCCGACGATTTTCAAGAAGAACGGAACTGTCACGCCCGCCAACGCCTGTGGCATTTCTGACGGCGCTTCGGCCGTTCTCATATGCACCGCCCAAAAAGCCAAGGAGATGGGTTGGACGCCGCTGGCCTACTATGTGGCTCACGCCTATGCTGGCGTCGAACCTGAGCGCATGGGCATAGCGCCCAGCCTGGCCATGCCCCGAGCGTTGCGGAAAGCAGGTCTCAGTTTGGACAACATGGACCTGGTTGAGGTAAACGAGGCTTTTGCGTCCCAGGTACTGTCGGTGGGCAAAGCGATGGAGCAGCAGGGGCATCGGTGGGATTGGAACAAGTTCAACGTCAACGGCGGCGCCATCGCGTTGGGCCACCCGGTGGGCTCCAGCGGTTGCCGAATTATCGTCACCATGTTGTACGAACTAAAGCGGCGCAACGCCCGTTACGGTTTGGCTTCGTTGTGCGCTGGTGGTGGTCAGGGGAGCGCGGTGATCTTGGAGCGCCGCGCCGGTTGAATGGGTAACCGCAACGCGGATTGACAATCAGGAGGACATGGAATGTACATTTTCAAAGCAGGTGTCTTGGGTGCAGGAGCCATGGGCGCAGAGATCGCCCAGGTCATCAGTTTTTCCGGTTTGCCGGTGGTGATGAAGGACGTTGACCAATCCATGCTGGACAAGGGGATGGCACGCGTGCGTGACATCTATGAAAGGCGCGTCGAACGCGGCAAGATGTCCGCCGGCGAGATGCAGAGCCGCATGGACCTGGTGATTCCCACGTTGGATTGGGACGAATTCGCCGATGTGGATCTGATCATTGAGGCCGTACCAGAACGAATGGACATCAAGATCAAGGTCTTCCAGGAAGCTGCGCGTCACTGCCAAGAACAGACGATCTTTGCCAGCAACACCTCGGCGTTGTCCATATCCGAAATGGGCGAAGGAGCAGGCCGGCCAGACCGAATGGTAGGCATGCACTTTTTCAACCCGGCGCACGTCATGAAGCTGGTGGAGATCATCCCAGGCGCTGGCACCAGTCAGGAGACGATCGACGACATCGTGGCATTCACCGAATCGCTGCGCAAAATCCCGGTGGTCGTCAAAGAGTGTCCCGGGTTCCTGGTCAACCGGCTCCTGATGCCGTATCTGAACGAAGCAACCTTGGCGCTGCAGGAGGGCCACACCCCGGCAAAGGAAATCGACCAGGCGATGGTGGAGTTTGGCATGCCGATGGGACCGTTCACCCTGATGGACATGCTCGGCCTGGACGTGTGCGTGCATGTGGGTGACTATCTGACCAGCCAGTATGCCGGGCGCATGGTGGGGGCGCTTCTGCTCCCCAAACTCGTGGCAGCCGGCCGGTACGGAGAGAAGAACGGAGCCGGCTTTTACGGTTACGGCGGTCAATCGGACGAACCGGTAAAACAGCTCATTCTTGAGGCACGGGCGGAGCAGCCAACCCCGGCGGGTGCCAGCTTTTCCGTTCACCGACTTGTCCTTCCGCTCATCAATGAAGCTGCCCTGGCGCTGCAGGAAGGCATAGCGGACGCCAAAGACATCGACATGGCCATGATTGCTGGCACCGGAATGACCTACAAGGGCGAGCGGATGGGCCCGCTGCAAACTGCGGATCTTTTGGGACTGGATGCCGTCGCCGCCGAGTTGAAGGAACTGGAAAAGATCTACGGTTTGCGGTTCAAAGCGGCCGCGATCTTTGACCGGCTGATCAAAGAGGGACGAACCGGTAAGGCAGTCAACGCCGGTTTCCTGGAATATGCCCCGGTAGCCGAGGCGCCGGCGGCTCCAGCGGTCGAAACTGAACAAGAGGCCGTTGCCCCGACCAAGCCCCCACGGCAATTCGTCAAGATCGCGTATCAGGATCGCATTGCCACCCTCACTCTGGACCACCCGCCCGTTAACGCGTTCAACCCGCAACTGCTGGAGGAACTGAGCGACGCGGTGGATGAGCTGAATTCCAACCCGGAAGTCAAGGTTGTCATCGTCACCGGTGCCGGTCAAATCGCCTTTGTAGCCGGCGCTGACATCACCGAGTTCGATCGCATCATACGGGAGCGGGACGTAGCAGGTGGCGAACGCCTGCTGCGTTTGGGTCAGGACACCTTTACCAAGATCGAGCACAGCCCCAAACCCTATATCGCTGCGATTGACGGTGTCTGTCTGGGCGGCGGACTCGAACTGGCGATGTCCTGCCATCTCCGGATCGCGGGCGACCGCGTGCGACTGGGCCAGCCCGAGATCAACCTGGGCATCATCCCCGGATGGGGTGGCACCCAGCGGCTACCGCGGATCATCCGACCGGCCATGGCGGCCGAGATGATACTGACCGGTAACCCCATCACTGCACAAGAGGCAGCCAAACTGGGGTTGGTCAACAAGGTCGTCCCCGGAGGCACCGTGCTCAAGGAGGCAATGGGAATGGCCAAGATCATCGCCGACAAGAGCGCCGTCGCCATCCGGGCAGCCATGAACGCCATCCGAGCCGGCCTGGACGCCGACCTTCAGACTGGCCTAACAGCCGAATCCAACCAGTTCTCTGGGCTCCTGGCCAGTGAGGACATGCGGGAAGGCGTCACCGCATTCCTGCAAAAGCGTAAACCCGACTTTAAGGATCGGTAGTTGACTTGGTCAAGTATCGGGCGGTTTGGCCCGCGAGGATCACGTTGCAGCCGAACCGCCCGATACAACGGCCAGAATCATAGGAGGTCCAGATGGACTTTGCCCTGAACGAAGAACAGGTGATGTTCCAGTCGATGTTTCGCGATTTCGCACAGCAGGAAATAGCGCCACATGCCCGCGAGACCGACGAACACGAGGCGTTGCCGGAAGGGCTCCTGGAAAAGGCGGCCGAGCAGGAACTGCTCGGCGCAGCGTTGCCCGAGAAATTCGACGGCGCCGAATTGGACTGGGTGAGTATCTGCCTGCTGATGGCAGAGTTGGGGCGAGCGTGCCTCAGCACCGCTGCGGTCATTGCATCCCATGCAAACCTAGCTGCACTAACCATCCTGGATGCCGGCACCGACGAACACCGGCGCTCCTACCTCCCGAGCATGGCCTCGGGCGAGGTGATTGGTGCCTTTGCCCTCACCGAACCCCAGGCGGGCTCCGACTGGAATGCGATTCAGACCAGCGCCACCCTGCAGGGCGATGGTTACATTCTGCAGGGCGTCAAGAGCTGGGTCGTCAACGGCTCTATTGCCGGCCTGTACATTGTCTTTGCCCGGGCGCCAGGCGGAATCACCGCCTTTCTCCTGCCGGCTGGCGTGCCGGGTCTGCACATAGGATACCGCGAGCGGACCATGGGACTGCGCGGCTGTCAGATACATGCGCTCTATCTCAAAGGATGCCGTGTCCCAGAGGCTGATCGGTTGGGAGCCGAAGGCGAAGGGTTAGCCATTGCGGCGCGCGCCCTGCCGCGCTACCAGATTGCCATAGCGGCCGCCGCACTGGGTGTTTCTGAGGCCGCGCTGCAAGAGGGCAAGCAGTTTGCTGTCGAACGCAAGCAGTTTGGGGTGGCTATCGCCACCAAGCAGGCGATCGGCAACTATTTCGCGGATTCAATTGTCGAGATCGAAACGCTTCGACACCTGGTTCTGCATTCGGCCTGGAAGATGGACGAAGGCACTATCTCACCGTCTGATCTGGCCATCGTGAAACTGCACAGCGCCCGGGTTGCACGGACTGTGGCCAACCGCATGGTCCAGGTACACGGCGGGTACGGTTTCAGTAACGAATATTCCGTCTCGCGCATCTACCGCGACGTGCGCGCCCTGGATGTGATGGGTGGAACCGACCAGCTACAACAGGCCACCCTGGCTCGGAACTATTTTCAGGGCGCACTGGTGGATTGAGAGGAGGCAAGCATGGATTTCTCACTTCCCCCTGAATACCACGCCCTGCGCCGGATGGTGCGTGATTTTTGTGAGCGCGAGTTGCGACCGGTCATCCGCCAGATGGACCACGAGGAATACACCCCGATGGACATCGTCAGCAAGGCGGCTGCGGCCGGTTTCATGGGGGTCCCTTTCCCCAAGAAATACGGTGGCGCAGGTGCGGGCGAGATAGGCTATTGCGTGCTGATGCAAGAGCTCGCCCGTTGGGATGCTTCTTTCAGCACCATCATCGGTGCGCACGTCGGCATCGGCGCCATGCCCATCTATATAGATGGCTCCGAGGAGCTCAAGGAAAAATACCTGACACGGTTGGCGAAAGGCGAGTTGTTGGCTGCCTTTGCGCTCACAGAGGCGGGCGCCGGCTCGGATGCTGCCGGAATCCGAATGTCGGCCGTCCGGGAAGGGGACAGCTACTTCTTGGATGGCTCCAAGATGTGGATTACCAATGGCCCCATCGCTGACATCATCGTTGTTCTGGCCAACACCGACGCCACGCTCGGGCCTCGGGGCGGTCAGACCTGCTTTGTGGTGGAGAAAGAATGGGACGGCTTTAGTGTCGGCGCCGCCGAACACAAGATGGGTCTTCACGGCAGCCCGACATCGGTGCTGAACTTTGATGGAGTGCGGGTTCCGCAGGAAAACGTGTTGGGCCAGGTAGGCCTTGGCTTTGTCACCTTTATGCGCACGCTAGATCTGGGTCGGATCACCATCGGTGCGGCCGGACTAGGGGGCGCAGAAAGGGCGTTGGAATGGAGCCTGCGCTGGGCCCGTGCCCGCCAGCAGTTCGGCCAGGCGATTGCCCACAATCAATCGGTCCACTTTATGCTAGCCGACATGGCAACCGAAACCGAGGCGTTGCGGTCGCTGGTTTACCGGACCGCGTGGATGGTGGACAACCACATGCCATTCACCAAAGAAGCAGGCATGTGCAAGCTCTTTGGCTCCGAGGTGAGTTCGCGTTGCTGTGACCGGGCAGTCCAGATCCATGGCGCGTTGGGGATCAGCCGCGACTTTCCTGGGGAACGCGCTTATCGCGATGCGCGAATCTCGGAGATCTTTGAGGGAACCAACGAGATTCAGCGCATCGTCATCGCCTCGGAGTTGCTGCAACAGGAGGGCGTGCGGATTAGGCCGTAGAAAGCAGCCGGACCGGCGTCCGCGTCGGCGTGAGCGACACGACAATGTCCGGAGGAGACGATCACTATGCGTATCATCGTACTGATCAATCAGATTTTAGACCCATCCGGCATGACCGTAAACCGCCGGGCGCAACAGGTGTTTGTAAATCGCCGAGAGTACATCCTCAATCCGGCCGACCTCTCGGCAGTAGAGGCCGCTTTGCAGGTCCGGGATGCAGCCGGCGGCGACGTGACCATCGTCGGCCTGGGTCCGGAGCGCGTGGTGGAAAGCATCCGACAAGCGCTATCCATGGGCGCTGACCAGGGCCTGGCCATCATCGATGAGAGCGGTGCGGCAGCTGACCCGGCCGTGCGAGCCCGGCTGTTGGCCGCCGCAGTCAGAAAAGCAGGGCCGTTTGACTTGGTGCTCACCGGTGATCGGGTGCTAGACAGCGATGGCGGGCAGATCGGACCGCGGGTAGCCGAACTGCTGGACCTGCCTCAGCTCATCAGCGTGGAGACAGTGGCATGCCAGGAAAACCGCGCCGAAGCGATCCGATCCACCGAAACTGGTTATCAAAGGGTGGAAGCCCCGCTGCCCGTGTTGGCGACTCTTCCACCTGATGCCAATCGCCCCCGATTTGGCACTGCCCAACGCATTGTCAACGTCTACCGGGACCAATCGGCCGTCAAATGCTTGTCGCCAGCCGACCTTGACCCGACGGGGGAGGCGTCCAGCCCCCAGACGCGGAGCGGCGGGCGTGGATACCCAACGCCTCGAGAGCCGGGCACACGGCTCGAGGGTACGGTGGAAGAGATAACCGGCCGGCTTGTCACTGCGCTCGGGTTAGGTGCGTAAGGGAGGAGTCTCAATGGACCTTGACCATTTGATGATGATGTTGGGTGACACTGGGGAGGTCACAGCTCCAGATACGGTGCAATCCTACCGCGACATCTGGGTGATCGGCCAAGTGGCAAACGGCGATTTGACGGCCTGCACCGCCCAATTGCTTGGCAAGGCTCGCGAGTTGGCCTCCGATTTGGGGGCCTATGTGCGGGCCGGTCTGTTTGGTCACGACTTGGGCGACCTGGGTAAGCAACTCATCGCCCTGGGCGCTGATGTGGCCCACGTCGCTGACTGCCCGGACCTCGCGGACTTGAGCTTGGAACTTCCCCTTCACGTGCTGGGCACTCTGCTGGAGGAGTTCAAACCGGCAGTTATTCTGATGCCCAGTGGAGTCATCGGAGATCAGCTCGCGCCACGGCTGGCCCAGCGGTTCAACGCCACCCTGACCACTCAGGTTGTGGCATTACGACCTGACCTCTCAAGCCGTGCCGTCATGGCGGATTATGCCGTCTACAACGGCGAGTTCTACGAGTCCCGCTCCATATTGGCCGGGCCGACGTTTGGCCCGGACTCTGCGACGCAGATGTTCAGCGTACTTCCTGGCGCTTTTCGGACACCCGACCCTGACCGGTATCGAACCGGTACTGTGGAACCCGTGGCGGTAGATCCCTCTGCCGTGACCGGCCGGGTGGGCGTGGTTGGACCAACCCCATACCAGCGACCTCTGGTAGCCATCAGCCGCGCTCAACGTATTGTGGCCCTCGGATTCGATCTTGGTGAAGAGAACGTATCGGCCGCCCGGGCGCTGGCCGAGCGGTGGGGTGCGCACCTGGCTGGCGATCGGACAGCAGCCTCGGCTGGATGGATCGACTATAACCAGGTAGTTGGAGTCACCGGGTACGACGTAGCCCCAGACGTTTACCTGGCATTGGGGGTTCGCGGAAACACAGAGCACAACGTCGGGATGGAGCGCGCCAGGTTCGTGATAGCGATCCACCCTGACCCGAACGCCTCAATCTTTGAGGTGGCTGATTGGTGCATTGTCGCTGAACCAGGGCAGATCCTGGCTCGATTATAACCACATCGTTTCCGCCAACACCAAGGGCTCCCGTTCCCTCCAAGGGTCGGGAGCCCTTTTCTGTCAACCAAGTTGGCGCCGCGCGGCCCACCGTTGTACTGGTTGTCGACGGCGATCGATCGTCGGTCGTCCGCATGCTGACCCTTGGGAACGCCGGACCGGTGACATGCTTTTGCCTATCTGGTATGATTGCCTTGGTGAACGGGAAACCGAGAGGAGGGATCCCATGGTCAACACATCATCGAACGGTGACTCACCGGAACCCGACCTTGAACCGATCGGACCGGGCATTCAGTCTAGTGCCTTTGAGGTTCTGCGGCGATTCCTGGAAGAGGATAATTGGTACCCCCAACAACTGGAGGACAGCACCATCTGTCGAGTCCACTTTAGCGGCCGCAACGGTGAGCTACGGTGCTATGCGCAGGTCCGGGATGACCTGGATCAATTCGTGTTTTATGCCGTTGCGCCGGTCAAAGCACCCGACCATGCACGCAACGCAGTGGCCGAGTTCATCACCCGGGCCAATTATGGGTTGCGCATCGGCAACTTTGAACTGGACTTTTCCGATGGCGAGGTCCGGTACAAGAGCAGCCTGGATTACGAGAATGCGGCGCTGACTCCGGCACTACTCCGAAACGCTATCTATCCGGCCGTGCAGACGATGGATCGCTACCTGCGTGGGCTCCTGGAAGTGATCTATGGAGGGAAGGCTCCGGCCGAGGCGATTAAAGAGATCGAAGGGGCTGAGGAGTAGTCACCCGGCAGGTGAGCGCTAGCACCCTCCCAGGCGATTCCAGCAGATATCAGACTGTTGCCGGCGGTAGGCTTCGGCGTAGCACCGGGAACTCCACCAGCGCTCGACAGGCTCCCAGGACCACGCAATCCATCGGATCCTCTGCCACATAGGCCGGGACACCCGTTTCGGCCGTCAGAAGCGCATCTATCTTACGCAGCAGAGCGGTACCACCGCACAACACCATGCCGCGGTCGATGATGTCGGCCGAGAGCTCTGGAGGCGTTCGCTCCAGCACTGCCCGCACCACGTTGACTATCGCAGAAAGCGGCTCAGTCAGTGCCTCGGTGATTTCAGTCGAGGTCAACCGGATGGTCTTTGGAAGGCCGGCAACCTGATCCCGACCTTGCACCTCCATCTCCAGTTCGTACTCCAACTCCAGCGCCGCGCCAATTTGGATCTTGACCTGTTCAGCCGTCGGTTCGCCGATCATCAGGTTGTACTTTTTTCGCACATAGCTCATGATCGCCTCGTCAAATCGCACGCCGGCTATCCGGACCGATTCGGCGCAGACGATCCAGTTCATGGAGACGACCGCGGCCTCACTGGCGCCGCCCCCTAGGTTCACCACCATGTTGCCCGTAGGTGCCCCAACCGGCAGACCCGCTCCGATAGCTGCTGCCAGCGGTTCTGGGATGAGATACGCCTCGCGTGCCCCGGCTTGCAGCGCCGCCTCCCGCACCGCCCTACTTTCGACACTGGTCACGCCGTACGGCACGCTCACCATCACCCGCGGTCTTGACATGCGCAGCGTCCCGGAGACCTTTTTGATAAAGTGACGCAGCATTGCCTCGGTCACCTCATAGTCCGCGATCACACCATCGCGCAACGGCCGCATAACCTCGATGGTGCCCGGAGTCCGTCCGTACATGTCGCGGGCTTCCGCGCCCACGGCAACAAGCTTGTTGCCATCCTCAGTGATCGCTACCACTGATGGTTCACGATACAGAACACCTTTGCGGACATCGGCAACCATCAGGTTGACTGTGCCCAGGTCAATTCCAATTTGCCTTGTCATAGGTCCGTCTTTTCCCCGCTCATCATGGGCGCCGGCTCACGTTTGCGCCGGCGGGCGACCTGAAGCCGCACAGTTGAACGACGCAACGAAGCCTCGATGGCCCGATATCGATCCGGATCCTGCGGCGTTCCCTGCTCCAGCAGCTGCTGCGCCCGTTTACGAGCAGCCTCGGCTCGCGCAATATCGATCTCGTCAGCATGTTCGGCCGAACGCGCCAGGACCGTCACATGGTCCGGGAGTACTTCCATGAATCCACCACTGATGGCGAATTCCTCCTCGACGCCGCCGGCCCTGACTCGCAGAATGCCGGCTTGGAGCGCCGTAAGCAGCGGCACGTGATGGGGCAGAATACCCAACTCTCCCTCGGTGCCTGGGGCGATCACTATGTCTACCGGCTGGTCATAGACCACCCGTTCCTGAGTCACGATTTCGCATCGGATGGGACTCATGCAGTCTCCTCAGGCTCAGCCCGCACGCACCCGCGCAGCTGACTCCACAACCTCGTCAATCGTACCCATCATGTAGAAGGCCTGCTCCGGCAGCCCGTCGTGTTGGCCCGCCAGGATTTCGGCAAAGCCGCGTACCGTCTCGTGAATCGGCACGTAACGCCCTGCCAGGCCGGTGAATTGCTCCGCAACGAACATCGGTTGCGAAAGAAAGCGCTCAATCTTGCGAGCGCGAGTGACCATGAGCTTGTCTTCTTCGGAGAGCTCGTCCACGCCCAAGATGGCGATGATATCCTGCAGGTCCTTGTACCGCTGCAATACCCGTTGCACCTCGCGCGCCACTCGGTAATGCTCTTCACCCACGAAATTCGGTTGAAGGATCCGGCTGGTGGACGTAAGGGGATCTACCGCCGGGTAGATCGATTTCTCTGCAATCGCGCGCTCCAGTGCTATCGTCGCATCCAGGTGCGAAAAGGTTGCCACTGGCGCCGGGTCAGAATAGTCGTCGGCCGGCACGTATACCGCCTGCATCGAGGTAATGGATCCACGCCGGGTGGAGGTGATGCGTTCCTGAAGCTCGCCCATCTCCGTTCCCAGGGTAGGTTGATAGCCAACAGCGCTGGGCATACGCCCCAGCAACGCCGACACCTCCGAACCGGACATCACAAAGCGAAAGATGTTGTCAATAAAGAGGAGCACATCGCGCCCCTCGTCTCGAAAATACTCGGCAATGGTGAGCGCGGTTAGGCCAACTCGGAGACGTACACCGGGGGGCTCGTTCATCTGGCCAAAGACCATGGCGGTCTTGTCGATCACACCACTCTCTACCATCTCATAGTAAAGGTTGGTGCCTTCCCGGGTACGCTCTCCCACTCCAGCAAACACCGAATACCCGCCGTGTTGGGTGGCGATCGAGCGGATCAGTTCCATGATGACCACGGTTTTTCCCACGCCAGCACCGCCAAATACCCCCGTCTTGCCGCCGCGGGTAAAAGGGGCAACCAGATCAATCACCTTCAGGCCGGTCTCAAACACCTCTACCTTGGTCGATTGCTCGTCAAATGGAGGCGCCAGCCGGTGAATAGGATAGGTCGTGGTGGCTCCTACCTCGCCCTTTCCGTCGATAGGCCGGCCGAGCACATTCACGACCCTGCCCAGTACAGCAGCACCCACCGGCACGCTGATGGGCTGTCCCGTGCGATGTACCGGCATTCCCCGTTGGAGCCCATCAGTGGTATCCATCGCCACACATCGCACCCAGCCGTCGCCGACATGCTGTTGAACCTCCAGGACCAACGGCTCCTGGCCGTCTCCCCGCGGGATATGCAGCGCCTCATGGATTTCAGGCAACCCCCCGGACGGGAATCTGACATCCACCACCCCGCCAGTAATTTGCACCAGGCGACCCAGCAGACTACCTGCCATTCATCTCCTCCTCATGTGATCGCAGTTCACGAGCGCTCGCCATCAAGCAGAATTCGGGACCGGATACCCTCAAACAGAGTCCAATCATGATCTAGCCGCCATGGCTTGAGCCAATGCCTCCGCGCCGCCAGCGATATCCAGCAGTTCGCGCGTGATTCCCGCCTGTCGCGCATTGTTCCTGGCCAGCGTCAATTCCTCGCCAAGATCGGCAGCATTCTCGGTCGCGTTGCGCATCGCCACCATGCGAGCACTGTGCTCGCTTGCCTGCGACTCCAACACCGCCTGGTAGACCTGCAATTCGGTGAACCGTGGTACCACCTCCTGGAGAATGCTGGACGCGTCTGGTTCGTACAGGTATTCCGCCACGAGTGGCCGTCCCGACGGCACACTCGATACGTGCTCGGCAAGTGCCTGACCCGCCATGTCCAACGGCGTCAAGGGCAGCAACCGTCGAATAACCGGCCGCTGGACCAACGTGTTTACAAAATCCATGTATGCCAGGTACACCATATCCACCCGTCGGCTCAGAAAATCCTCAATGGCTGTTCGGGCAATGGGTGTGATCTCCAAGATGCCGGGAAGGTCACCTATATGAGTAAACTCGGCCGTTATCTGCCGGCCGGCACGAATCATCAGGTCCCTCCCTTTGCGCCCCACCGTCACCAGCGTGACCGGAACCGAGCTGCGGTCCATAAAGTCCAACGTTTTACGAACCATGTTGGTATTGAACGCGCCGCACAATCCCCGGTCACTGGTGAACAGAATAATCGAAGCTGCCTTGATTTCGGTCCGGACCTCGAGCAAAGGATGCAACTGGCCCACGTCGCCCGCCTGGCCGGCCAAGTGCTCCAACACCTCCCAGGCCTTGCGGGCGTAGGGGCGTGTTGCCAACACCGTTGATTGTGCCTTCCGCACCCGTGAGGCAGCCACCGCCTCCAGGGCCCGGGTCACCTGGCCGATGTTATGGATGCTGCGGATCCGTTTGCGGAGTTCGCGTTCAGTTGCCACGGCGACTACTTAGCCCTCCCAGCCGGCCAAGAACGCCTGCAGCGCCTGATTGAGAACGGCTTCATTATCCTCGGTCAGGCGCAGGTTCTCTGCAATGCTCTGGACAACCTGAGGGTACTTGATATCCATAAAGCGGATCAGGTCTTGCTCCCAGCGGCGGATCTGGTCCAGCGGGACCCGGTCCCCATAGCCGCGGGTACCTGCGAATATCACCACGACCTGGTGCTCCAGCCGAACCGGTTGATATTGGCTTTGCTTGAGCAACTCGGTCAGCCTTTGCCCACGATCCAGTTGTGCCTGAGTCTCGCGATCCAGGTCAGCGCCGAACTGAGCAAAAGCAGCCAGCTCGCGGAAGGAGGCCATGTCGAGTCGTAATCGGCCGGCAACCTGACGCATGGCCCTCCTTTGGGCAGAGCCTCCTACACGCGAGACCGATAGCCCCACGTTGATGGCCGGCCGAATTCCCGCATTGAAAAGGTCAGTTTCCAGGTAGATCTGACCGTCGGTGATGGAAATCACGTTGGTGGGAATATAGGCCGCAACGTCGCCCAACAGCGTCTCGATGATGGGGAGCGCCGTCAGACTACCACCTGTGCCCGGTACCTTGACTACCTCGTGGTCATCAGGTGCGGACAGGCCAGATCGAGCTTGCTCCGCCAGGTGAAGGTCCAGGTTGCCATAGTACCGTTGCCCAGTCACTCCCGCGCTATCCTCGGCAACGACTGCTCCCTTTTTGACAATCACCCATTCATCACGCAGCCGCGCCGCCCTCTCTAGCAAACGCGAGTGAAGGTAGAACACGTCACCCGGATAGGCCTCCCGACCGGGCGGCCGGCGGAGGAGCAGTGACACCTGTCGATAAGCCCAGGCATGCTTGGAAAGGTCGTCATAGACAATCAACGCGTCGTGAACTCGCTGACCGCCCACGATGACGCCACGCTCCATCACCTCTTCGCCCATGGCACAACCGGCATAGGGAGCCAGATACTGGAGCGCCGCCGGCTCTGATGCCGACGCCAGGAGCACAGTGGTATAGTCCATTGCCCCGTGGCGCTCCAACGTTGCGACCACCTGAGCCACCTGCGCCTTTTTCTGGCCGATGGCCACATAGATACAGACCATTCCCTGGTTCTTTTGGTTGATGATCGTGTCCAGGGCTATCGCGGTTTTGCCCGTCTGGCGATCACCGATGATCAGCTCACGCTGTCCCCGTCCGATGGGAATCATGCTATCGATGGCCTTGATTCCGGTCTGCACCGGCCTATCCACGTCCTTGCGCGCCACGACCCCAGGCGCGATGCGCTCTGTGGCACGGAAACGATCGGTCACGATAGGGCCCTTGCCATCCACCGGCTGCCCCAACGCATTCACCACACGGCCGACCAGGGCGGAACCCACTGGGACGGATGCGATTCGGCCCGTGCCCCACACAGCACCGCCTTCTTCGATCTCCGAGTATTCTCCCAGGATGATGATGCCAACATGGTCATCCTCCAGGTTGAACGCCAACCCCGTTACGCCGTTGCTGAATTGGACCAGTTCCATCGCCTTGACGGAAGCCAACCCGCGGGCCCGGGCGATTCCATCGCCCACCTCCATGACCTCCCCAACGCTGACGGTGGTAGGAACCGGATCAAACGAGTCGATCTGTGCTTGCAGGGAAGTGGTCAATTCGGCAAAAACATCCGGTGCCCGATCTGTCATGCGCATCCTCCTGAAGAAACAAGCCTGGTGGGCCGCCAGCGCTGCAACACGGGCTGGCTCTACCGCTCCGCGAGTTGACCGTCCATCCAGCGCCCACCCGGCGATGTGCAGCCGGCGAATAATACCGCATTTACCTGGGGTTGTCCATAGACTGGCACGCGCGGTTGAGCCGAAACCAGGCGGTCATATCCGCTCAAATCTCCGCGCCAGTTGTTCCGCGCTCATTTCGATCATGGTAGGCCGACCGTGCGGACAGGTATGCGGCGACTTGCATTGCTCCAACTGCCTGATAAGCGCTACCATCTCCGGCATCGTCATCACGTGGCCGGCCTTGACTGCTGCGGTTTTGCACACCCGGGCGATCAAACGGTCCTCCAGTTGACTCTCCAAGGGCGTGTCGCCCTGCTCCAGATCGTCCGCCACAGCCTGCAGGACCTTTTCGGGGTTACATCCGCCCAACAGGGCCGGCACGCCCCGGACCATCAGAGTGGAACCACCGAACGGTTCGACATAGAATCCCAATCGCTCTAAGTGCGGCAGGTGCTCCTCAACGAGTGCAGCGCGTTCGGGAGTCAGGTCGACCGGGATCACCACCAACAAGGCTTGTGTGACCACGCCCTCCTGGCGCTCGGCCATGTACCGCTCGTATAGCACCCGCTCGTGCGCGGCGTGCTGGTCGATGAGCACCATGCCGGTCGGACCTTCAGCGACGACGTAGGACGCACCCAATTGCCCGATTACGCGCAACAGAAGCGGAGCTCTTCCCGTACCCGTCGCATCGTCGGCGGCTGTTGCGGGGGTGCCATTTGGCTGCACCAGTCCCGGGCTTCTGCCAGGAAGCACCATGGCTGGTTGAACAAAGGCCGCCGGCCGGAGTGCGGCCAACGCAGCGTGAACGGTTTGGTCGCCAGTCACGGTCCAGCCGCCGGTATCCCTCAATCCCGGTACGGCGACCGGACGGACCGGCCGCGCCGACAACAACGCCCGGCGGACTGTCCTCTGAACCGCATCAAAAACCGTGTCCTTGTCCCGAAACCGGACTTCGGCCTTGGTGGGATGGACGTTGACATCGACCTGATCGGGCGGCAACCTGACCTGGATCATCGAGATCGGATATCGGCCGGTCATTAGCAGCGTATGATAAGCTTGCACAATAGCGTAACCGAGCCCGCTGTCCTGGACCCACCGTCCATTGATGAACAAGGTTATCTGATTCCGATTGGCCCGGTGTAGCGCCGGATCGCTGGTGTACCCCGAGACGTGAACGAGCGATAAGGGTCGGTCAGCGATATCTGGCTCTGTTGACTGCACCTCTGTCCAACCGTTAGCATCCTCCCCCGGACCTACCTCAACCATCTGCCTGGCCGCATCCAGGCCAAAAACGGTGATCAGCACATCCCTGACCGAACCGCTCCCAGAGGTTTGAAGCACCTGACGCCCATCGTGGACTAGGCGAAACCGCACAGCAGGATACGCAAGCGCGTAGCGGCTCACTACCGCGTCAATGTGGCGGCGCTCGGTCAGCACCGAACGCAGGAACTTTAACCTCGCGGGCACATTGTAAAAGAGGTTCTCCACGCCCACCATGGTCCCCCGAGGGGCGCCCACCGTCTCCCGGCTGATGATGCGGCCGGCTTCCAGCCGAACGGATGCACCGGCATCTGAACCCGCGGGCCGGGACACCATCGTCACCCGCGAAACAGAGGCGATTGATGCCAGCGCTTCTCCCCGGAACCCGAGCGTGCCGATTGCCTCCAGATCCGCCACGCTAGCCAGTTTGCTCGTCGAGTACCGGTGAAAAGCCACCCCAATCTGGTCGGCCGGTATGCCCCAGCCATCGTCCGAAACCCGGATCAGCCGCCGACCACTATCGCGGACTTCGATGTGGACCGCCGACGATCCGGCGTCAAGCGCGTTCTCCAGCAGTTCTTTAACCACCGAAGCCGGGCGCTCCACCACCTCGCCAGCTGCAATCTGGGCGGCAACCTCCTCTGGCAACACTCGAATGGGCATTCCTGCTACTCCGCTGGCAGATTGTAACACACCGTCCCGCCAGACAAAAAGCGCTTCATCACCCCTCCGGATGCCTCCAGATGAGAAAACCCCTGCCCAACAACCGGCGGCTCAAGTCCACCTGGTAGCCGGTTTCCGCCAAACGCCTTGCACAAGTAGCGAACAGGTACCGGGGACCCCACACGCTGGTTGGAATGGACTCATAGTAGGCTCGTTTCCACGCCGACACGAACTGGTAGATGCTCTGGCCCGGTATCATGCGGTGAATATACTTCTTGGGTAACACGGGCTGGAACTGGCCAGGCTCAAAGCCAGCGCGAAAGTTGGTACCAAAGACCAGTGCTTCCGCGAGGAGCTCACCCGACGCTGATCTCCGCAGCAGGTTGGCTACCCACACTCGCCCGGACGGATCCGAGGTGCCCTCAATCAACAGCCCGCCGGGCAACAGATAGCCGCCCATCGTCTTCAAGGCCGCCTCGACTGCCGATTCGTCGTATTGCCGCAGCACGTTGAACGCACGTACTAGTCTTGCGTGCTCACCGTCGGACAGTGGCAGGTTAAAGCCGCCCAGGCGAAAACAGGTGCGTTCGTCGGCACTGGGCGCTGCCGCAGCCACCCGCTCCGGGTCAATCTCCACCCCCAACACACAAAGCGTTGGGTTAAGTCGACGCAGCCTGTTGGCACTCTCGAGGGTAGTCACCGGTTCCCACCCGTAGCCGAGGTCAACAAAAAACGCGCCGCGGTACTGACCATCCTCACGCCGAATCAACCCGGGATCGTACAGCGCAATCAGGTTGTCTATCTGGCGCAAACGATTGCGCCCGGTTTTCCCACGCGTAGGCTGACCATCGGGCTTGGTGATCCGTCGGGGAGGAGGCGGCATAACCCAAGTTTAAGAGAACTGGCTCGGCCGTCAAGTCCCCTGCTTGCCAGGCCGCCCGAAAAAAAGAGGCGCCGGTTCCCCGGGAACCGGCGCCGGGTCTGATTCACGGCCCGCAACCGAGCCGAGCGTCAGTGTTGTGATCCATGCGACCGGCAGCTTTTCCCTTGACGTGGTACCGCAGACTGGCCAAGGTTGCTCGCAGGCGCAGTCAAAGGACAAGTACAGACAAGGCGGATGTCAGGTCAGCCACGTCTGACAACGCTATGCGGGTTGACGCCCAGCACACCGGCCACGCAAGGCGTATCAATGGACCGGGTCCGTCTTGGCCGCAACCTCATCTGTCAAACAGCTGCGTTTGGCACGGCCTCCATTTCGAGCCTCTACTGCCCTCAGTGGCACAACGGTTGTGTCAACATGTCTCTATCTACGTGAAAGCCTCAACGCGGTCGTAATGCAGCACTGGTTTCTGCTACAATGCCTGCGCTGGCGGTCTGCATGATGCTCCACGTCAAGCCGTTGCTCGAGGGGAAATTGGCCGGATGTCGCATTAGGCGCTTCTTGACCACCTGGCCCGGACGACCCATAGTGTGGTCACGGTCAACCGGTTCTGGCCGGCTTTTCTGTTCAGTGACTCCCTACCGGGGCAGAGCAACCATATCCCCGGTTCGATGCCGTTGCGACCCCCAGGGCGCTCCCTAGCTGCTCATGACGGATAGAAACGAGCTGACGGGGTACCATTACATGGTCGCCGCGGTGGGAATCCTGTCCACCAGCTCCATCCTGGTGTGGTGGGCAGTTCCTCCGCTGCACCCAATTACGGTCACCGCCGGGAGAATGGCGTTGGGTTCGCTCACCGTGATTGCCATCAGCCTGACGTTCAGCCGCACCTGGCGGCCGCCGCCAGCCCAGTTCTGGCCGCAGTATCTCCTCTACGGGCTGATTGCCGCTGCTCACATTTGATTCTATGTCGCGTCCCTCAGCTACACCTCCATTGCCCATTCGTTGTCCATCACCTACACGGCGCCCATCTGGGTGTCAATCTGTGCTTGTGTCTGCCTGCGCGAACCATTGCCGCGGCGAAAGTGGGCTGGCGTCTTGGTGACCGTCCTGGGAATCGCCATTCTGACGGGCTTTGAACCTCGACTGGACAAGCGAATGATCCTGGGCGACCTCCTCGCGCTCGGATCCGCGATTTGCTTCGGTTTCTATTCCGTTGCCGGCCGTGCTCAGCGAGACGAGGTCCCGCTGTTTACCTACGCCGCCACCGTCTACGGACTGGCGGCTGCGTGGCTCGCTGTGCCTGGTTGGATGTTGTACACTCCCGGCACAGTAACCTGGCGCTGCGGGTTAGCCGTGCTGGCCGCGGGGGTGTTTCCGTTGGCCACAGGTCATACTCTCTATAACGGCGCTCTACGCCGGCTTCACCCGACGATCGTTAACATCATTGCCACGCAGGAGGTAACCGGTGGGGTAATCCTTGGGGTTCTGGTATTGGGCGAGATGCCGACTACCACCACGCTTTTGGGCGCAGCTGTGGCCATTGCCGGATTCGCCTGGACTTTGCGTTTACAGGCTCTCCGACAACCGGTGCAACCGGCGTTGTCGCCTGGCGTGCATCGTGCTATAATGCAGATGCCTACGCAAGGGCAGGCCCGGGCGCTGCCGTTGCCGCAGTCGTACATGGGGTTCGTGTATGGGTTTCGATCTGTGGGCGTTTGATACACAGCCAGGTTGGTGGCTTCCTGACCGACCCGGTAGCCAGGGTCTAGCGGCGATCTTGTCAGGTCTCCTACTGATCAGCCTGATTCTGGGAGGGCGCACTAACTGGGCACGATTGACTCGGCGGAATTTGCCGGCGCTGATGGCAGCCATGTTGGCAGGTGCCCTCGCATCGGGCATTCTGATCATTCGGTTTCCGCCCGTGGCAACACTATCGTCACCAGGTTTTACGCCCAACGGTGGGGAACCATCGGTGCCCATACTGGGTGCGACAGTGGCTCTTCTGGCAGGCAGTTGGTTGGGCGTCGGTCCGGCCATGCTGGTTGGCCTGTCCGGCGGCTTGGTGCGCGCCTTTTGGCTGTCAGGAAACAGCCTGTGCGCACTGCAGATGGCAATCGTAGCCAGTTTTGCTGCCTGGTGCGTCCAGCAGAAGTATCAGGGCCGCTGGCACAAGCGGTTGCGCCAGCCTGTGGTTGCCGGAGCGCTGAGCGGATTTGTCAGCGTCCTTCTGACCATGGTAACCAGAGTGGCGGCGGCTCCCCGTGGCCCATGGGCGGTTCCCGGCCTGGCAGACGCTCTTCAGGTCGGATGGGCAAACCTGGGTCCGACGCTGGCAGAATGGGCGTTGGCCGGCCTTTTGGTCGGATGGATTGTATCGAGATCGCCCGCCCCAGCAGAGGAGTCTGAACCAAAGGTGGTGCCACCCTGGAACCGGAGCCTCACGGCGCGGTTGATCTCGCGATTCGTTCCCCTTTTTGTAGCGGTGCTTCTGCTCGCGACCGGTGGCCTGATCCTCATTGAGGTCCGCGCCATTACCAGCAACGTTCTGGCGCAATCGGCGCTCACCGCCGAGGTCATCTCTACGGCTCTCACCGATTGGGACGCCGAAAACCGTTCGCTGCTGACCGCGCTGGCCAGCGAAGAGATCCTGAAAACCGCCCTCGCTCGCGGGCAGAGCCAGGAGGCCACCGCGTTTATTGGCTCACGGGCAGATTACCTGGCAGAGAGCACCGTACGGGAGATTGTCCTATTGCGGCCTGACGGCACAACGATGGGCGTGTACCCACCGACCGAGACGTCGACCACGTTACAGCCGTCGGAGAGCCAAGCCTTTCAGACTATGTTGGCCAGCGGTCGGCAGCAAGTGGCACTTGATCTGACAGATGCCGGCCGACCAGTTGTGTCCTACCTGGTGCCGGTTGGGGCCGCGGGCGGTGGCACGTTGGGCGTTCTGGCGGGCCGGTCAGACGTAACGGCAGCGTTGGAACCACTGCTGCAGGTTGTGGCAGGATCCAGGTGGTCGGGTCAGTCGCTTATCACGGATCAGGATGGCTATGTCCTTGCGTCGTACCCGGACCAGGAGTGGAAGCCTTCATGGTCACCGGATCAGTACCGTGACGTGCAAGAGCTGACGGCTGAAGCGGCGGAGAGTATCCGTGGTCGTGCATTCCTGGGCACAGACGCAGCGGGAACACGGCACATGGTCTACCAGCAAGCCACGGTGGAGCACCCCTGGCAAGTCGTGATTCAGGCGCCCTATGATGCCGTGTTGCGGCACGCATCCGACCATGCAGCGCGGCTGGCACTCGGGTTGGCGGCCGCCGGAACGATCGCGATCGCCAGTCTGGTGGTGCTGGCCAATCGGACCCACCGCCCGCTGGCGGACCTGGCACGGGACACAGCATGTTCAGCGGCGACCCAAGCAAGCCCTTCTGTGCACCTCCACAGCCCGGACGAGATCGGCCGCCTGGCAACAGCCATCGACGCCATGCGATTGGCCCTGCAGACGCGCGCCAGCGAACTGCAGTTATTGCTGGATGTGAGCCAGAACGCGACCCCCGGTCTCGCGCTCGGTCGGGGCCTGAATGCCATCTTGGACGGCGCCCTGCAGGCCACCGGCGCCGACGGCGCCCGCGTGTTAACCTTGACCATCAAAGAGCAGGGAGCGATAACGCAAGGTAAGGGGCGCCTGGCCAGGACCATGAGCCGGTTGGACCTGACGATCGTCCGCTGGCTGCGGCAGGAATCCATCTTGCGGGCTGAGGATTCGGGTCAGGTTAGCGCGCTCTTTAAAACCTCCGAGCTGGGTGAACCGGTTGGCGCAGTCCTCGCGCTCCCGCTTCGTTCAGAGCAACGGTACCACGGGGTCCTTTGGGTGGCCTTTCAGGAGCCACACCCATGGTCCCGCAATCAAGTCAACCTCATGACCGCTCTGGCAGGGCAGGCCCTCACGCTGGTCGAGAACGTTCAGTTATTCGAGGCGGCCGAAGGCGGTCGGCGCCGGCTGGCTGCTATACTGGCCAGCACCGGAGATGTGGTGTTGGTCACGGACGCGCAGAATCGAATCCTCTTGGCAAATCCGGCGGCCGAGGCGGTCTTGGTAATTCCCTTTGACAAGGCACCCGGCCAGCCGGCAGTCAACGTGGTTGAGCATCCGGCGCTCCTGGCGATGCTCACCCTGCCCGACGCCCCAACCCACAACGAGATAGAGCTGACCAACGGCCGGGTGCTCGATGCGACCGCGTCGGCGGTCACCAGCGAGGAAAACCTGGCCCTCGGTCGGGTGGTCATCCTGCGCGATGTTACTCGCATCAAAGAACGGGATGAATTGAAGGCCGAGTACGTCTATACGGTCTCTCACGATCTGCGAACCCCCCTGACATATATGCGCGGATACGTCACCATGCTACCCATCGTGGGCGAATTGGCACCCAAGCAGACTGAGTATGTGACCAAGATCCTAACCGGCATTGACCAGATGACCAAATTGGTGGAAAGCGTTCTGGACCTGGCCCATCTTGAGGCCGACGCCCAGCACATCCTTCGACCCACGGACATATCGCCCGTGCTTCTGGCCACAGCGGAGAACCATCGCCATCGCGCCGTGGCGAAAGGGTTGACGCTGGAGGTTACCGTCGATCAACCCTTGCCACCTGTTCAGGCTGAGCCTGTGCTGTTAGCCCAGGCGCTGGCCAACCTGCTGGAAAATGCCATCGCCTTCACTGCGTCTGGCTGCGTAACATTGCGCGCTTATGTGCGGGGAGAAGAGGTCCTGATCCAGGTCCAAGACACAGGTCCGGGAATTGCCCCGCCGGACCAGGTACGCTTGTTCGAGAAATTCTACCGGGTTAAAAGAGCAGATACGACCGAGTCGAAAGGCAGCGGCCTGGGCCTGGCCATCGTCAAATCCATTGTGGAGCACCGCCACCACGGCCGTGTATGGCTGGAAAGCCAGTTGGGAGTCGGCAGCAGCTTTTACCTGGCGCTACCCATCGTTGACCGAAAGGCAGCATGACCCTCCAACTGGGAATAGTGGGGCTGCCTAACACTGGAAAATCCACGCTCTACAACGCGCTCACCCGCGCTGGAGCGGCGGTAGCTCCCTACCCCTTTACCACCATCGATCCCAATGTCGGCGTCGCCGTGATCCGGGACCCGCGCCTGACCGCGTTGGCGGACATAGTCCAACCGGAGCGTCTTATCCCGGCAACCATCGAGATCGTGGACATTGCGGGTCTGGTGCGGGGGGCCCACCGAGGCGAGGGATTGGGGAACCAGTTCCTGGGGCACATCCGCAACGTCGACGCGGTCCTCATCGTCGCGCGCTGTTTCGACGATCCAGACACGCCGCACCCATACGGGCGCATCGATCCGTTGGAGGATATGGAGATCCTGGAACTTGAACTGGCCTTGGCCGATCTTGGGACCATCGAACGTCGCCTCGAAAAGAGCCGAGCCGCGGCAAAGGCCAACCCTCGCGAATTCGCGGCCGAGTTGCACGCACTGGAGAACATCAAGGACGTGCTCCAACAGGGCACGCCGGCCATCGATTGGGCCACGAGCCACGACCGTCTGGACCTAGTGGGTCAGTGGGGCCTCTTGACCACCAAACCGCGGCTGCTTGTTGCCAATGTGTCCGAACGGGACCTGCCGGGCGGCGGCCCATCAGCCGAGCTTGTTGAGAAACACGCGGCGGCGCGTCATACTGAGTCCATCGTTATCTGCGCCCAGACCGAAATGGACCTGGCCGATTGGCCGCCCGATGAGGCCAACCTCTATCTGCAGGAACTGGGGGTCGTTTCGCGTGGTCTGGATCAGGTGACAGCAGCCGGTTATCGCCTTCTTGGATTGATCACCTTCTTTACCATCACGGGGGGACATGAGGTACGCGCGTGGCCTATACCGCGCGGGACACCGGCACCGGCAGCGGCCGGACGGGTTCATACGGATATGGAGAGAGGCTTTGTCCGTGCTGAGGTCCTCCCCTTGAACGACCTGCTGAGTGCCGGTTCGTGGGTGTCTGCTCGCGAATCCGGCCGGGTTCGGGTGGAGGGGCGCAGCTACCTCGTGCAAGACGGCGACGTTATCCATTTCCGATTCGCGGTCTAGCCACTCGCATCTGCTCTTGGCAGATATCCCCCCCTTGTCAAGAAGCACGCATTCTGTTAGACTCTCGCGGTCCGGCTGAGCGGCCGGACGCACAAACAGACGCGCGGTGGGGCGATTGCTTCCCTGCGCTTTTCGCTCCCGGCATGATTTCCCGGAAAGGAAACGTGACCGGCGGCATGCCCAAGAAAAGGAGGTTAGTAATCGTGCGTGACTATGAGATCACCCTCATTGTTCAGCCTGATATGGAAGACGAGGACCGTATGGCTCTGATTGAGCAGGCCCAGTCCTGGATCACTGCCTTGGATGGAGAGATCGCCAAGGTTGATCATTGGGGAATGCGCAGACTGGCCTACCCAATCCGCCGGTTCCGCGAAGGTTATTATGTGCACCTGAAAGCTCAGATGCGGGGCGAAAATGTCCGCGAGCTCGAGCGTCGGCTGCAGTTGTCCGAATCCGTGATACGGTATCTCACGGTACGAGTCGACGACCAGGTGGCACAGGAACCGCAAAACGATTAAGAGGGAGATATTCCAATGTCAGAAGAGCGAGGATTTCGCCGGGGACCCCGCAAACCGCGTTTTTGCGCCTTTTGCCGCGAGGACATTGCCATCGATTACAAGGCAGTTGATACACTGCGCCGGTTCGTGAGCGACAACGGCCGGATCAGGCCACGGCGCCAAACCGGCCTGTGCGCCAAGCACCAACGCCGGATCGCCCTGGCCATCAAACGCGCGCGTCACCTGGCTTTGCTCGGTTTTGTTGGCCCAGAATCCTACTAGCCACAGTGGTACTGAACAGTTCAACAACCGCAGCATAACGGAAAACGATGGCCAAACGCAATCAGCGATCAGACAAAGACCCTACCGTGCTCACCTACAAGGAGCAGGCCCGTGCCCGCCGGGAGACCAAGATCCGCCGCCAGACGCTGATTGCGGTTGGCGTGCTCGCATCTATTGTGCTGGTGATCTTGGTGTTTGCCCTAGTCAGCGAATTGATCGTAAAACCGGGTCAGCCTGTGGCATTGGTGAACGGGACGGAAATCACCACCAAGCAGTTTCAGGAGAGGGTGCGCCTGGAGCGGGCGCAGACGATTAACCTGATATACCAGTATGCCGACATGTTGGGTGTGGAGCAGGTATCAGGAGTCGCAGCCCAATTGGATGATTATGAGGCCGTAGGCGAACAGGTCCTGAATACCATGACCGACGAGCTTTTGGTGCGGCAGGGGGCGACCGCCCTGGGCGTGGTATTGTTGCCGGAAGAGGTCGATCGCGAATTCGAGGTTCAGGCAGGTTACTACCGCGACGGCACTCCGACTCCACTTCCCACCTCCACCCCCCGCCCTTCGCCGACGCCGATCTCGCCCACCGAGACCGTAGCGACGCCGATCCCAAGCATCACTCCAATGCCCACCCCTACCGTGGTCACCGCTGAGGGTTTTGGCCAACTATACAAAGACCGCGTCCAGGACCTAAAACGCAACGGAGTGAGCGAAACGACCTTCCGTGACTGGGTCGAGTATCAGATGCTGGAGACCAGAGTGCGGGAGTACTTGATGCGGGACGTGGCAACACAGATGGATCACGTCCAGATGGACGTGCTAACCTTCGCAACCGCAGAGGAGGCCAACACGTATCTTGTCCGGCTCAACGCTGGAGAGCCTTTTGACGTGCTGACTGAAGAGGCGGGCGCCAACTCGGAAGACTCTGTGAGCGCAACTACGGTGGCGTGGACGCCGCAAAAGGAACTGGGTGAACGTTGGGGAACCGTCGTGGCTCAGTTGGCGTTTGCCCTTCCGGTTGGCAGTTACAGCCAAGTCACCGCCACCGAGGAAGGTCAATATCTGATTCTTCTGGTCACCGGCCATGAAGAGCGAGAGGCCAGCCAGAGCCTGCTCAGCTCTCGAGAGCAGGCGCTGTACACGCAATGGACCGAGGGATTGCGCGAACAGGCAACCATAGAGACGCTGGACTACTGGCGCAAACGCGTCCCGACAACCCCGGTCATTGACTTCCGAGCACTGATTCCAACGGCCACTACTGCAGCCGCACAATAGTCAGCGGACGCACAGGAGAAAGGACGGGCAACGGCAGGCTAACTCCGTTGCCCGTTTTCTATTCAGCCCTCAGTTTTTCGCCGTCCAGTCGCAGCGACACTACCTGACTGGTGCCGTCTTCAGCCAAGCTGACGCCATAGATGGTGTCGGCTGCCTGCACTGTTCCCCAGTTATGCGTGATGATGATGAATTGGGTGTGTTGGCTCAACTCTGTCAACATATCGCGAAACCGGCCTATGTTCGCCTCGTCGAGCATGGCGTCGACCTCATCCAGCACGCAGAACGGCGTTGGGCTCACCTTGAGCAGCGAAAAAACCAGCGCGGCAGCGGTCAGACTTCGCTCGCCGCCAGACAGGAGAGCCAACCCTTGCTGGCGCCGGCCCGGAGGCCGGGCGACGATCTCCACTCCGCTGTGAATCGGTTTGTCCGGATCCGTCAACACGAGTCGAGCAGTGCCGCCGCCGAAAAGCCGGGAAAAGGTGTGCTTGAATTCAGCCGCCACCGCCTCGAAAACTCGTTGAAACTCCCGGTCCATCACACTGTCTAGCTCGGCAATCACCTGACGCAATCGTGTATCGGTCTCGCGCAGATCACGCACCTGGTCAGTCAGAAAAGTGTACCTCTGCTTAAGCTCTGCGAACTCGGCCGGCGCGTCAGGGTTGGTTGGTCCTAGCCTCTTGATTTGCTGTCTGCGCTGCTGAATCGTATCGTCCAAACCGTCGGGCAGAACCCGTACCACAGGCAGCTCGCCTACCATTTCACCCAGAGGAAGCGGCGTCTGTCCTGATATGTCGTCATCCAGAGGCATGTTGACCAGGCCCAGCTCTTCGTTGATTCGCGTCGCAAGATGACCCAGGTGGGCCTCGCGGCGGTCCAGTGCCACCTGAACCCGGCTCTCAATCTGTTCGGCCGCGCGAACCCGACGGCGAGCCCCGTCCTCGTCTGACTGCATAGAATCCAGCTGACTTTCGATCTCTGCCAATTGCACTTCAATCGGTGTGATCTCGCCTCCGATTTTGGCAATCTGTTCACCCAGGCGATCTGCTTCTTCTCGTTGAGATGCCAGCAGCAGCAGAAGCTCCTCTCGCTCAACAGAGACCGCTTCCGCCCGCCGGCGGCGGAAAGCTATCTGAGAATCCAATTGCTGCAAGGCTCGCCTGTGAGTCTCCACCAGTTCCTGCTCATGCCGGCGCGCCCCTTCCGTCTGGGCTAACGCCCGCTGATGCCGGGCAAGCTCGGCCGATAGCGTTTCTATCGGGACCGCGGCCAATTGACCTGCGATCCTGCTCAACCCGACGCGGTTCTCCTCCTGGCGTCGCTGAAGCTCTCTCTCGTCGCCGGCCAGATCCAGCGCACTCGCGTCAGCCGCCTCTATCTGGCGCTTGATCTCGTCCAATTGGTTCCTCTTCCACTGAACCACTTGATCAAGCCGGTCGAGTTCACGCATAGCAGTGTCGCGATCATGCCGGAGATCCTGAACCGCGGCGCGCAGCGTCCTCTCCTGGCCGTCCAGATCCGTCAATCTGGCTTCGGCTGCTGCTACGGCCTGTTCGGAAGTATCCAGAACTGCTTGAGCCTCCGCGGAGTTGGCTCGGGCCGTCTGCAGCCTATCCGGCAGGCTGCGCCACTCGCGCTCCTGCGCCAGCAGACTGCGGCCGGTGTCTGCTCCAGGTTTGATCACCCGGCCGTCCTGGTGAAATATCCAGCCATCGTCAATCGATACGGTGCACACACCCGGCGGGACGCTGCGGAACAAACGCCGTGCCGCGTGCCGGGATCGCACCAAAACCGCGCGGCCCAGCAGCAGATCCGCCACCGGTCGGTGTTCAGGTAGGCATTCCACCAAGTCAGACCCCAAACCCACTACTGCCGGGTCATCTGGGATTTGGGGCGGCTCAGGGGCACGAATCTCGTCAAGTGGAAGCAGGGTAACTGAAGCACCCTCTACCGCCGGGTGAGACGTGACGCCTTGGACAACCTGCCAATCACGGACCACCAATGCGGAGCAGTTGTGCCCAAGAACCGCAGCCACAGCCCCTTCCCAGGCTTCCGGAACATGCAGCAGTTGCGCCACGGGAGCGATGATGCCCACCGGCCGATCCAGCGCCGCCAGCAGCTGCGACACAGTTTCATCATGCCCAGCGCCCTGCGCTCGCAGGTCACCCAACGCGTTCTGCTGCGCCTGCAACTCGATCACCGCCGCCATGGTTTGGTCTCGCACCAGACGCGCTGCGATCGAATCCCGGTTGGCGTCTTTTCGCGCTGCGGTGGCCGTCGCCCTGATCTTTTCCAGACTGACGGATTCTTGCTCAGCAGCAGCCAACTTGGTTTCGAGCTTGGTCAGTGCGTCGCACTTCTGCGATCGGTCACTGCACAGACCCTCCAGCTCGCCCTGCGTGCCGGCGTCCTCCGTCTTGAGCCGCTCCACTTCGCGGTTCAGGTCAATGCGTCGGCTGTTTGTGATCCCGACTTGAGACTCGAGACGCATACGCTCCCGTGCCAGCAACTGCTCCTCCCGCCGCAGGGTTTCGGCTACCTGCTGCGCGGCGGAAAGAGTTTTGTGCGCGTGGTTCACTGCAACCTGTTGTTGCTGCCAGATCTCCGCCGAGTCAGCCAACACGCGTTCAGCCCCCAACACCCGTGCCTCTGCCCGAGCCTTCTGGCTTTCCAGATCGGCCGCGTCGCCCTCCAGCTCTGCCTGCTGCTGGCCCAGTAGACGCCACCGTTCAAGATGCACCGCAAGGTCACGCTGGTTCGATTCGGCTTGCTCGTGCAATCGGCTGCCCTGCCGGTGCCAATCGCCGAGTTCCCCACGCAGACGTTGAGCTTCCTTGCGCAGCAGATTGAGCTGCTGCTCCACTCTGGCCTGGTCCGCACGAGCGCTCTTTAGTAGATCCGCCTGGTCGGCCGCCTCAACCCTTGCCTTGCGCAGGTCACGTTTGGCAGCCTCCCAGTGATAACCGTACCAGAGATAAAGTAGGTTCTCCAGGTCCGCGGTGATCTGTGCGCACTCTCGAGACCGGGCAGACTGCCGCTCCAACTGCCGCATCCGGGGCCGGATTTCGCCCAGGATATCGTCGACCCGTTCCAGGTTGCGCTGGGTCGCCTCCAACTTGGCCAATGATTCCTGACGTCGCTCCTTGTAAAGCGCTATTCCCGCCGCCTCCTCAAACAGCGCCCGTCGCTCGTCGGCCCGCAACGCCAATGCGGCATCGATCAGCCCTTGCCCAATGACGCTGTATGTCCGCTGGCCCAAACCGCTGGCACCCAACAGATCAACTGTGTCGCGCAGCCTCACCCGGCTGTTGTTTAGATAGTACTCATTCTCGCCCGATCGGAACGCCCGCCGACCGATAGCCACCTCGGCAAAATCGATCGGCAGTTCGCCGCCCTGGTTGTCCAACACGATGGTCACCTGCGTCATTCCGGACCGGGCCCGCTTCTGGCTTCCGGCAAAGATCAGGTCCTCCGTCCGCTTGGCGCGCAGCAAGCGATAACTCTGCTCACCCAGCACCCACCGGATAGCATCAGCTATGTTGGACTTGCCGCTTCCGTTTGGACCGACGATGGCAGTGATGCCATTATCGAACACAAACTCGGCGCGGCTGGCGAAGGTTTTGTACCCCTGGAGTTCGAGCTTTTTGAGTCGCATTTTGTGCGGCGACAGAATTCGTCAACTGGTTACCCTCTGCGCTGCACGTCGACCATCAGAGCGCACCAGCAGCGCAGGAGTATAACCGCAACCCCATGGCGTGTCAAAGAACGCCATTTGCGCCGAGAGGGTTCGGGTGGTAGAATCCGCTCGGCTCTATGGTTATCCGGTACAACGTCCCTCCTCCACAATCGATCCAGCAAGTGCCGCGCCGTCAGTCGCGCGGGGGGTGCGGCTGCTGTCTGACCACGCTTCTTCTGGGCGTGCTCCTGGTTGCGGGCGGTGTCTTGTTGGCAATGTTCTTGCTAGTGGCGGACGGCCGCACCAATGTGCTGGTGTTGGGTGTTGACCGGCGACCGGAAGAGGGTTACGCAGCACGGGCAGATGCGATCATGATCATCACGGGCGACCCCGCATTGCCGGCCCTTGGGCTCTTTTCTGTTCCCCGAGACCTCTACCTCCCAATCCCCGGCCGGGGCGAAAACCGGATCAACACCGCCCACTTTTTTGGCGAACTCGAGCAGACGGGAACCGGTCCGCTGCGCACCATGCAGGTCATCCAGGATACAATGGCTGTTCCACTGCACGGCTGGGTACGGATCGACTTTGACGGGTTTCGTGCCGTGATCGACTCGGTCGGGGGAATTGACATGGATGTGGAAGCAGTGATCGTGGATGATGCCTACCCCACGGAGGACTATGGCACCATGAGGATCGAGATCCCGGCCGGATTACAGCACATGGACGGGGAACAAGCCCTGCAATACGCCAGAACTCGGCACAGCAGTTCAGACCTGAAGCGGGCCGAACGGCAGCAGAAGGTGGCCTTGGCGCTGGTTCAACAGGCAATTCGCCCGGCCAATTGGGTTAGGCTCCCGCAGGTGGTCAAAACAATACGGCAGGCGGTTGACTATGACGTATCCGTGCTCTCCGGGCTCCGACTGGGTTTGGCCATCGTCCGCGTGGGCCCCGAGGACGCCGAACGACTGGTCATAGGCCAAGACATGGTCACGCCCTACACGACACCGGGCGGCGCCGCGGTGCTGTTGCCAAATTGGGATCGGATTCAGCGCGCTGTTGATCCCTTTTTCGCCTTGCAGTGAGCGGGTCGCCTGACGGACCCCCAAGAGCGGCCAGGAGCCAAGCCATGCAGATACGCTCAGTCACCTTCTTCGCCGATCCCCAGGACCTGCCGCACAATCTGGAGCAAGCCGTAGCCGACGCGCGCGCAGCGTTCACCTTTCCGGTGCAGACTATTCGCCTGGCTACCACACCCTATCCCGATTGGTTGAATGACATATCTGGACTGGACCGGCTTGTCGGCTGCTGCCGGGAATTTGGCGTGGACTATATGGCCGTTGGCCCGGCCCGGTTGGACGACGATCCCCATTATGTTGACTGGATCCCCGACTTGGTTGGAGACCACGAAATGGTGTTTGCCAGTGCTGAGGTAGCGGACTTGGGCGGCCGGATTGGCCTGCAACGGGTCAACCAGGTGGCTGAGGTGGTCGGCCGGCTGGCAACCCTGCGACCAGACGGTTTCGCCAACCTGTACTTTACAGCGACGGCGAACTGCCCCCCGGGTTCGCCGTTCTTCCCGGTGGCTTACCACGGAGGCGGCCCGGCCGGGTTTGCCTTGGCGGTTGAGGCGGCCGACGTGGCATTGGCAGCAATTGACGGGGCCAGCGACCTCCACGAGGCCGAGGAGACGCTGATCGGGGCTATTGAACAGAACAGCGCCGGGCTGGCGCGGGTCGCAAGCCAATTGGCAACCCGCCACCATTTGGCATTTGGCGGGATCGACTATAGCCTGGCCCCCCATCCCATGCCTGGCCGCAGTCTGGGGGCGGCGGTGGAACGGATGGGAGTGTCCCACGTCGGTGCCAGCGGGTCGCTGTTCGCGGCTGCCTGGCTGGCATCATGTGTGGATCGGGCGCAGTTTCCACGGTGTGGCTTTTCGGGCTTGATGTTCCCGGTCCTCGAGGACGCGGTGCTCGCTCGGCGAGCATCCGAGGGTTTGTTGACTCTGGATGACCTTCTGCTCTATTCCGCAGTCTGTGGTGCTGGTCTGGATGTGCTTCCCCTGCCGGGAAACATAGCTTCCGAGGTGTTATCAGCCATCCTGCTCGACCTGGCTGCGCTGGCGGTTAGGTTGGACAAACCGTTGACCGCCCGTCTGATGCCGCTGCCAGGTCTCTCGGTCGGGGACCCGGTGGACTTTGACTTTGGCTACTTTGCCCAAGGCGGCGTGATGGCGGCCGGTGGCGGTCTCGAAGGTCGTTTGACCGCAGGCCTCGAGACGGTTCGGTTGGCGCCGCGCTCCGCCGGTGCAGGAGCTCACCCATGAGCCTCAATCGGTTGCGGCTTCAGTTTCGGCGCCTTCTCTTGCCGCTCCTGGCCGTCCTGTCGCTGGCGGTGCCCGCAGGATCCGGGGCTCACACACCCGACGAATCCTGGCAAGGAGAACCCGAACCTTTCCCGTTCTCGGACCGGTACCCGGCCCAAGTCACCCTGGAACGGCAGTCAGAATGGGAACTGCTGCAGCGATCCGGCGTGGACATTGGTGGCGTAAAAAGCTCAGATTCAGAAGGGCGCGAAGGTCCGCCCTGGCTGGTCACGGTCTACATCAACCTCGACGAGCAGGCGCGCCTGGAGGGCCAGGGTTTGGCCGTACGGACCGTTCCGAATGTCAGTCTGCGCGCTTTTCGCGAATACGGGCCGGGAACGAAGGGACCAGACGCCTGGCCCACCTTCTCCGAATATGTCGCCCGGATGCAGGCCATCGCCGCAGGCTACCCGAACATCGTCCGAGTGTTCTCCATCGGCCAGTCGGTTCAAGGGCGCCCAATTTGGGTGCTCAAGATAACCGACAATCCAGATGCAGAGGAGGACGAACCGGAGCTCAAGTACAGTAGTACCGTGCACGGTACCGAAGCGGTCGGGACAGAGCTAACGTTACGGCTCGCCGAGCTCCTGACCAACAATTACGGGATCGATTCCGACCTCACCAGGTTGGTGAACGAGACTGAAGTGTGGCTGATTCCCATCCACAACCCCGACGGTTACGTACTTGGCACCCGGTACAACGCCCACGGGATCGATCTCAACCGGAACTTTCCCGACCGGATAACCGATCCGGTAGACGATCCGGTAGGCCGCGAACCGGAGACAGTTGCGTTCATGAACCTCGGATACGCTCAGCGATTTGTCATGGGCGCCAACTTTCACACCGGCGCCCGGGTGGTCAACTACCCCTGGGACAGTGTCGTTGTGGCTATGCCCGACTATGCTCCAGACGACGCGACCTATCACGAATATAGCGTCGGGTATGCCCTCCGCAACCCCATGATCTATTCAGGCGGTTTTCCAGAGGGGGTCACCCGCGGATGGGAATGGTACGTCATCCGTGGCGGCATGCAAGACTGGGCCTACCATTGGCAGGGCGAGCATCACGTGACCATCGAACTGTCTGACCAGCAACCACCGCCGTACTCCCTGATGGACAGTTACTGGGACGCCAACCGCGACGCCATGATTTGGTGGTTCGGTCGGGGACTGACCGGCGCACGCGGTCTGGTGACTGATGCGGTCACCGGGCTGGCCCTGGATGCGGTGGTGGAGGTGCAGGAGATCGGAATACCACTGCGGACGGATGCAGCCGTCGGGGATTATCATTGGCTGTTGCTGCCGGGGCAGCATACCTTGCGCGCACGGGCGCAGGGCTACCTGGACCAGAGCGCCATGATTGCCGTCGGCACCGGTGATGCCACCAGGTTTGATTTTGCCCTCAGTCCAGCCCCGACATGGTCAATAGAGGGCAGGGTCATTGAGGCCGGCACCAACCAGCCCCTAGTAGCTTCCATTGAGTTTCTGGGTACCTCTGTTTTCACCAGCAGTCAACCTTTGACTGGCCGATATGCTGTTCGGCTGGCTCAGGGCAAATACGTCATGCGGGTATCCTCGGCGGGACACTTGCCACAGGAGCGATCCATCGTCGTGGACCAAGACCAGGTGCAGGATTTCGCCCTGGACCGGTCGCCGTGTACTCTACTGGTGGACGACGACCTCGGGGAAAGCTACCAGACGTATTTCCAGGCCTCATTGGCGGCACTGGGATCAGACTATGACTTGTGGACGGTATCGGCAGCAGGTTCACCCACGGCTGCCGATCTGAAGGCGTACGGTAGGGTCATCTGGTTCACCGGCAACGACTCGAGTACAACGCTGACCACCTCTGACCAATCGCAGCTTGCCAGTTACCTGAACGCGGGTGGTCGCCTCTTTCTGACTGGTCAGGACATCGGCTATAACATCCGCACGTCGCCCTTTTATGCCGACTATTTACACGCAACCTATGTTCGAGACGATACCAATGACCTCACGCTGACCGGGGTCGATCTCATGACGGGGATCGACTTGTCGATCTACGGCGGAGATGGCGCGGACAACCAGAATTACCCCAGCCAGATCAACCCGGCCAACGGCAGCATTGCCGTCTGGGAATACAGCCCGGCGGTCTATGGCGGAGTGGCTTTTCCGGCGACCGCCGGTCCAGATGACATATACCGAGTCGTGTATCTGGCCTTTGGGTTTGAAGCCATTGAAAACGCGACCGACCGAACCGAGGTGCTGTCTCGCACGTTGGCTTGGCTGGGCAATTGCCCGGTTGCCAACCCGGATGCTGCCGGTGTGGACCTGCAGGTCATGGGAAGTGCCAGTCAAACCGCCCTGGCTGGCGAGACCGCGACCTATCAGTTGCAGGTTACCAACACCGGTGTCCTGACCGACCGGTTTGCTGTTACGCTGTCAGGCAGCAGTTGGCCCAGCACGGCTCAGCCCACCCAGACAGCCGTCCTGGACGGACTAGAGACCGCCACGCTAGAGGTCGCCGTCACAGTGCCCGAGAGTCCGGCCGTTGAGGATGTGGTGACAGTTCGGGTCACTTCGAATCGTGACCCAACGGCAATTGCTGAGCGGGTGCTCCGTACAAGGCGGGCGTTCTTTGCGGTGGCTACCGGAAGGAGCCAGCAGACCGGCCTACCGGGGACGACCGTCACCCACACTGTTCGAATCAGCAACACGGGAACCCTGACCGACAGTTATGCTCTCGCACTTGAGCCTGGTGCCTGGCCGGCCGCCATTTCCGGCAGTCATTTGGGCCCGTTGGCAGGCGGAAGTGCGGGTTGGGCCCAAGTCGCGGTGGCGCTGCCGCCGCAGCCGCCTGGACGCCGCATTGTGGCAGCCGACCGATTCACGTTAACCATCAACTCGGTCACAAGTCCGACGATCGGCGCCGTTGTCGTCGGCACGTCCTTGGCGGAGGCCAGCCTGGGCGCCAATCTCACTGCCGACCGCCTCCTCCAGGTGGCCGTGCCCGGCGAGACTGCGTTGTATCACTTGCAGATCACCAACCTGGGCAACTGCGCTGACCGGTATCTCCTTTCGGTTCACTCAGCCGACTGGCCTTCCGTCCTCGATCTGAGTCAAACGCCCATGCTGGAACCAGGTGAATCGACCTTCTTTGACTTGCAGGTCACGGTGCCACCTGGACCGCCGGCCGGAATCGGCACAACCATCGTGTCGGCTCAATCTGGCTGGGACGCTGATTATCAAGCTCAGCTGGCAACCACCACCGTTCGGTCGGATCCCGCGGTTGGGCTAGGCGAGAGCGTTGCCGCCGGCGCGCCCGGGTCGCTGGTGACCCATACCCTCGTCATCACGAACCACGGCAACCTAACCGACAGCTACTCGCTATCGACGCAACCGGGTTTGTGGAACTGCCAGGTCACGGTCGGCTCAACGGGAGTGTTGTCACCCGCACAATCGGAACCGGTGCAGCTGCAGGTTGCCATTCCCCATCAGATGGCCGGCCGCACCGTTATCGCCAGCGACCAATGCCTCCTGACCGCCACGTCACAACTAAGCTCATCCATCACCGGCATCGGCATTGCCTGGACGCACGCTGTTGTTGCGCCGGGCCTTGTGCTGACCTCCGCATCAGACCAGTTGACGGGAATGCCCGGAGGGACGCTGACCTACACGCTGGCCATGACCAACACCGGAACCTATTGGGACGCCTTCGAGCTTGCGGTTGACGGAGAGTTCTGGCCCACTCGGGTCAGCCCTGAAGAAACGCCTCCCGTTCAGCCGGGTCAGCGTTATGAGGTAGCCGTGGCGGTCACGATTCCTTTTGCCACCAATCTGACGTCGGACGCTGCCACAGTTCGGGCTGTTTCCGGTTGGGATGCGGCAGTCTGGCGCGAGATCCCGTTGGTCACACGCCGATTATGGGTAACCTTTCTCCCGCTGGCCGTCCGTTGACCTGCAACCGGCCCTGCCTGTGTTCACCGGCCGCGCCTCTCTGGCAACCATCGGAAACAACACGGCAGCCGTCCTGCCCCGCGTCGGGAACGTCGGCGTCAGGTCATCAGCCGAGATCAGGGTGGAGCCCCTGACAAACGCTCATAACGAGGTAGACCAATTGCTGATTCTGCCCAGAGCAGCTTCCGAGGCAACCAGTCGTGCACGACCATCGCCGACCTGCAAGGAGATAGCCGAATGACCAAGATCACTTTCATTGGAGCTGGCAGCACCGTATTTGCCAAGAACCTGTTAGGGGACATTCTGAGCTTCCCGGAGATTGCGGACTCGACCATCAGCCTGCATGACATCGATCCTCGCCGATTGGAGACCACCGAGCAGGTCGCACGCCGGGTGGCCGATCTGCTCGGCGTGAAGGCCCAGGTAGAGACCAGCCTGGACCGGCGGGCGGCGCTAGAGGGGTCCGACTATGTGGTTAACATGATCCAGGTAGGAGGCTATGAGCCGGCGACGGTGGTTGACTTTGAGGTCCCCAAGCGGTATGGTCTGCGACAGACAATCGGTGACACGCTGGGAATTGGTGGCATCATGCGTGGATTGCGCACGGTCCCGGTACTGCTGGAAATGTGCCACGACATGGAGGAACTGTGTCCCGACGCGCTGCATCTGAATTACGTGAACCCCATGGCCATCAATTGCTGGGCGTTGAACCGCGCTACCCGAATCCGGACCATTGGCCTCTGCCACAGCGTGCAAGGAACCGCAGCCGATATCGCGCGCGATATCAGTGTGCCACTGGAGGAGATAAACTACATCTGCGCCGGGATCAACCACCTGGCATTCTACCTGCAATTCCGACGAAACGGCGAGGACCTCTACCCGTTGATCCGACGGGTAGCGCTCGAGGGCCGCGTGCCAGCGCACAACCGGGTGCGCTATGACCTCCTGGAGCGGACCGGCTATTTCGTCACCGAGTCCAGCGAACATCTGAGCGAATACGTGCCCTGGTACATCAAGCGTGACCGGCCGGATCTGGTGCAACGCTACGGCATTCCACTGGACGAGTACCTGCATCGGTGCCAGGCGCAGGTGGCCGCCTGGGACCTTGCCAAGACGGTCCTCGAGAACCCTGACGCACCCGTGATGGGCGCGCTGAACGCCGCACTGGAGCCTATCCCTGCAACGCCGCTGTTCAAGCTCGGCGTGCTTTATGTTTTTGCCACCATCAACCAGATAACACTCAGTGGCGAATACGCAGCGCTGATCATTCACAGCATGGCGACCGGAACACCGCGAGTAGTCAACTGCAACGTTCCCAATCTTGGGCTCATCGACAACCTGCCACGAGGATGCACTGTCGAGGTTCCCTGCCTGGTGGACAGGAACGGTGTTCAGCCCACCCGCATCGGGGCGCTTCCGCCACACCTGGCGGCGCTGATACAGACCAATGTCAACGTTCAGGCGCTCACGGTCGAGGCCGCCTTGACCGGGAAAAGGGAACACATCTACCACGCCGCCATGCTTGATCCCCACACCGCGGCCGAGCTGGACCTGGAGCAGATCTGGAGCCTTGTCGATGACCTGATCGAGGCCCACGGACCCTGGCTGCCCCAGTACCACTGAGAAAACCCCCTTCAATGGTGCGGCAGCAACCATGGCTGCTCCGGGTAGACTCGCCGGCGGAAGCCTTTGGGCGCAGGGAACACACCCAGCTCGGAAAGCTGTTGGACACCAGACTCATCAACCTTGGGGAGGATTTCCAGGCCTCTTGCCCAGCAGTGACAGCCGTGGCGGAGCGCGCTCCAGGCCAGGTCGACCGTTACAGGGCACGGATGGCCGATGCGCTATGTCGTATCCGCGGTGCCGTGGGTCCGGGCCTTTGCCCTGACTCGCCCGCTCGCCAAGCGGCAGCCTGCTTCAGGGCCTTCAGTGGTCTTGAGCTGATGACGACCGCTCTTTGAACACCTGCAGGTAACAGGGCGGTCGGCAACGGGTGCCACCGGCGCGGTGCCCACACTTGCATTGCGCGGCGAGTCTCGCCGGGCTATAATCTATCAACGAGGGTACCCACGACCATCGGAAAGGAGCGTCAGATGCAGCCAAACCCGGTTCTGGCCAAGTTGGGGCTTTCCGCGCAAGATCGGGCGGTCATCATCCACACGGACGATATTGGCATGTGCCAGGCCAGCGTGTCAGCGTTTGCCGGGCTGCATGCATTTGGGCTGATTTCGTCGGGCGCCATCATGGTGCCATGTCCCTGGTTTCTGGAGGCAGCCCGCTATGCCCGCCGAAATCCAACGGCGGACCTGGGCGTGCATTTGACGTTGACCAGCGAATGGGAGACGTATCGCTGGGGCCCGGTGTCTACTCGTGACCCTTCGTCCGGGCTCCTGGATGAGCAGGGCTGTTTTCACTCTCGCTCGGCCGCCGTTCAGCTTGCGGCCGATCCGGCCGCAGTACAGCGTGAACTTGAGGCGCAGTTCGATCGAGCGGCGGCAGCCGGAATCCGACCGACCCACATCGACACCCACATGGGCGCCGTCGCCCACGTCAGACTCATGGCAGCGTACCTCAACCTGGCTCTGTCCCATGGGATTCCCATGCTGATGGCCCGCCTGGACGAGGCTGGTTTTCGCGCTCTGGACCTGGACGGCGAGGCGGCAGCGGCGGCCGCCGAGATGGTCCATCAGTTGGAGGCGATGGGTATCCCACTACTGGACCATATCATTGGGATGCCGCTAGATTCGGCCGAGGAACGGCTGGACCGCACCATCCGAGCCCTCGACGCCCTTGAGCCTGGCGTCACCCATTTCGTCATCCATCCGGCCGAAGATACGCCAGAACTGAGAGCGATCACGCCAGATTGGCCTTGCCGGGTGGCAGATTATCGCACCTTTACCAGCGATGAGCTCCGGCATTTCTTGCAGGGATCTGGCCTTCACGTGATTGGCTACCGGGCCCTTCAGCAGTTGATGCCGGTTGCGGCGGGCTAGAAAGGGTCTCCAACCGGGTTTTGTTGGATTCGCAATTTGCGACCTGCGGAGGGAACCATGTCATCCAACGCTGTAAGCGCACCCGTCAAGCTAAGCAAGAGCTACAAGGTGGTTTGGGGGGTCGCCGCCCTGGGTACCCAACTCATCTCCGGCGTGTATGGCGCGTTGCTGCCTATCTTTTACCAGGATTATCTGGGACTTGCCGCCCGCTGGATCGCACTCGCCTCCGCCATCTACGCCATCTGGAACGCCATCAACGACCCGCTTTTTGGGTACATCACTGACAGCACCCGTTCCCGGCGGGGCCGCCGCATACCATACATGCGGTACACGGCTCCTTTCCTGGCCCTGACTTTCATCCTGGTATGGTTGGCGCCGCCCAAGGCCAGCGATCAAACGATTTTCATCTGGATGCTGGTCAGCATGCTCCTCTATGATACCTGTTACACCATCATCGGCCTGGTCTATTCAGCGTTATTGCCCGAGGTGACGGAATCTGACGCCGAGCGCAACGGTCTGCAGGTATCGGCGTCGCTCTTTGGCATGATCGGCATGCTGCTCGGCTTTATCATTCCCGATCTATTTCGCCCCAAAGTTGGCGCCTCGCCCTCCTTCTTTCCCCTCCAGATGGCCATGGTGGTGGTGGCGATCACCAGCATGCTGCTGATCATAGCAACCACGCTCCGTGTGAAAGAACGGCCAGAATTCCACCGGGTCGACAAACCGGTCGCCTTGAGGAGGGCGATGAGACTGACCTTTACCAGCCGATCTTTTCTCGTGCTGGTGGCGGCCAATTTCATGTCCATTCTCGTTTCCTCTTTGGTGGTGGGGTCTGTGTTTTACCTGGCAGACTATGTCCTGCAGATCAACACCATGATCTTGCTTGCCTTCCTGTTTATCCCCATCCTGGCCGGCATTCCTGTCACCCAACTCATCCGCGCCCGATTGGGGGTGGTCGGCGCTCAACAGCTGTTTTTGGTGATCGCGGGTATCGGCCTGCTGTTGGTGGTTGTCGTTCCCAGGCCGTTGATCCCAATATGCCTGGCCCTGGCCGGCTTTGGCCTGGCGGGGCCCCAGACACTGACCAACGTGCTTTTTGCTCAGGTGGCCGATGAGGACGAACTGCGCTCGGGCGTTCGCCGAGAGGGAGCCTTTTTTGGGATCAATGCCCTGATCACGAAACCTGCTCAGTCGGTGGCGCTGGCTCTGTCACCGTTCATCCTAGAGTTAACCAGTTTTGTGACTCGCGAGCAGAACCTGGGTCGGATGTTCTTGGATCAGCCTGCCAGCGCCATAATGGGCATCAAGGTCATCGCTGGCCTGGTGCCGGGGGTGGCAATGCTTCTTGGCGCCTTGATCCTTACCCGATACCCGTTGCGCGGCGCATACCTGGAACAGGTCAAGGAATCAGTGCTGGACCTGCATGCAAAGAAGCGCTATCAACTGCAGAACATGGAATAGTAGCGGTTTGGGGTCAGCCTGGATCCACCCGCATGGCTGACCCCAAACCCCGGCACAACCTGCGCCCACGCGTTTCCCGCAGGTGCGCTCCGAGTCTGCCGGTCGCTGTAGCGACCCGATCGCTGCTGTTCGGAGATCTTGACTGCGGTCGTGCAGGAAACCCCAACGCGCGGGATCGCACCCGGCCACGCCATGGCAACGGGCCAGATCCAGAAGATCAGGCCGGCCGGTATTCGGTCAGCCAGTCATCAGGCACACGAACTGTGACCACTTCCCCCTTGGCACAGACCGTTCCCTGGGCAGTCATAATGACCCCAATCACGACCTTGCGGCCCTTTACCTCGCGCACGTGACCTCGCACCTCAAGTGGAACCCCCAGCGGCGTAGGCCGAAGGTAATCCACGTGCAATGAGGCTGTGACAAAGCGCATTGCCGGTTCACTGTCCATCGGCCGCCCTTCTGCCCTGTATGCCGCCGCCGCCGCAGTGCCCGTGCCATGGCAGTCGATGAGCGAAGCAATCAGCCCGCCGTACACGTAACCAGGCAGCGCGATGTGATACGGCCTGGGCTCATACACGCATACCGATTCTTCTGCGTCCCAATAGCTCTTGATGTGGAGGCCGTGGTCGTTCATCCGTCCACAACCATAACAATACGACAGACTCTCTGGGTAATAATCCTGGAAGGCCTTCTGGTTCTCCACGCTTCCGCTCCCTAATGGTGGTGGCGGGGCAGCTGCCCCACAAACCCGTCGCACGGAAACGGAGTTTAGCACGAGCCGGCCGATCGCACAAACGGCGGCTTGCCGAAAATGCTCAGGCAGCCGCCCGAACCGTGGTGTAGGTCTTCCTGCCGGCTGAATCCAACTGGTTAGCCCGGACTGCCGGGCGGGTTGTTGGCAGTAGGCGTAGCACCAGGCCAGGTCGGTGTGGCGCCAGTGGGTCTCTGCTGGGTTGGCGATGGCTGGTAGTCCGGACCTGGACCTGGCCCATCGGCGGTGACATTCGCAGTCGGCGTCGCACCAACGGCGATTGGCACGCTGCTGGTAGGATGGTATGCAAAAGTAGATGGCAGGCCAGGCACAGCAGAACTCGGAGTTCTCGCTCCGGGCGGTTCGGCCGAGGGCGTGATGGATGGTAGGGGAGTTTGGGTTTCGACCCTCTCCGTGGCACGCATCCGTCGCGGAACAGGATCGCAATTGGGACAATCATCGAACGGTTCAGGGTTGGATAACTGATGCTGCTCCTCGACACGTTCTCGCCGCGGATCGGCAGGCCCAAATCCAGGTTGGCTTTCAGGAGATGCCGTACCCGAGTCCACGGGGTCACTCCCATCTGCAGGGGGCGGCACGGGCGTGACTACCTCCGTTTTCCCACTGTCGTCACCACCCTGTCCGGATGAACCGGTGTACCGCAGTTGAAACTGATTCCGAAAACGATTTGGGTCCTGTTGATAGGCTTCCATCTGCTGCCGCATCCACTGGGTCTGTTCCAGAGCCCGCACAAGCGCTACTTGATCCTGACCGGGACGCGGCCGCAACATCTCCAACACGCCTATTTGGCTGTCCAATACATCGGGTAGATACGCCAACGCCGGCAAGTCCTCATCGGGTCGCGATTCAACCAACTGAAGCATCACCTGGTCCATCTGCCGCGTCAATCGATTGAGTGCTGCAGGCGGGATCACCTGGCCACGGACGATGCCGAGTGTCTCCATCTCCTCCAGGCGCACCTGCAGAAACTGAACCATCAGGTCTGTCCGTGCCACCGCGTCCTGGGCAAGGCTCAGCTTTAGGTCCTCCACGGCAAGTTTGACCGGGTATAAAGCCCCACCCGGCAACGCATCGGCCGAGGCATGACCGGCGCCGACCGTCAAGGCGCCGAGTGCAAGGATTATCGAGATCGCCCAGATCAGCGGTCGCAGAACAAGCGCCCTTGGCAGCCGCAGTCTCCGCCGGGCCTTGGCGGGTTGGTATCCGGGAATGCGACCCGCCTGTGGCTGAGCCTCAATGACCGCGTCCAAGACGCGGAGCCTTCCAGGAACCAATCCCTCAGGTGGCGCCGACACCTCGGAAAAGAGGTGCACCAATTGTTTCTCCAGGTTACCCTTATCCATGCACGTGCCTCTTCTCACAGCGCGTTCCAGCTGCCTCGGCCGCCCGGCTCAGCCAACAGGAGGCGGCGTATTGCTGCCAGGCCACGTCGTTGTAGCGCCTCCACTGCCCCGGTAGTCTTGTCCACGACCGCACCGACCTGTTTGGCTGTGAGGCCTTCGCCGTAACGCAGCACCAAGACCTCCTGTTGCTCGGGAGTCAGCTGCAGCAGGGCTGCGCGCAACCGCTGATTGGTAAGCGCTGTCTCAGTTGCTGCCACTGGATTGCCCTCAATTGCGGCAGCCGTCTCGTCCAGTGGCTGAACCACTGCTCCCGAGCGGCGGCGATAGTAATCCACGACCAGATTGTGCGCAACGCGGTACAGCCATGCTTCCAACGAGTGGTTCCACTCCTGCCCATCCCGGACCGCCTGCACCAGACGCAGGAATACCTCACTAGTCAGATCCTCCGCGCAAGCCGCGTCGCCCACTCGGCGGTAAACATATCGGTACATCCGAGGGGCATATCGGTCATACAAGACCGCCCAGGAAGCCGGATCACATCGCCGGATGGACTCCGCCAGACCGCTCGCGTCCGCCACGTCTCTCAAATCGCTCGCTCACTACCAAAGACGTATCTTGCGGCCGAACCATACGGCCATGGCGCCATTGTACACGATTTCGCTAGAGTTCCGCGTGGATCGCTGCCTTGCCAGCGCCTTTGTAACTCAAACCAAGCTCCATGATCCGTGATCCGTTGGATGTACCCATCCACGGTCCTGGCGTCGGGCCATGCCCGCCACATCAGCCCATCAAGCTATCCATAAAGCCTCGGCAAAATCTTGACAATTCCATGACAGTCCGGTAGAATCTCGGGAGCATGCAGGTTCCATAAACAACATGATGATTTGTCTGGCCAACTGCGCTGGAGGAGCCAAGTCGTGAAAATCGCCAAGTTGATCGCTTTTTTGGGTTTTCTGGCCATGGGCGCTGCACTGACCCACGCGTTTGCCGCAGGTGACCTGGGCGCGGAGGGGAGTCAGCTCCTATCTATGCCGTGGGGCATCGTCTCGCTGGTGGATCTGTACGTCGGCTTTTCCCTTTTCTCCGGTTGGGTGGTCTATCGCGAGCGGTCATGGCTCAGATCGTTGATCTGGATCGTGTCGTTCATGGTACTGGGTTTTTTTGCCGCCAGTTTCTACGCTCTGGTCGCCCTGTTCACCTGCGGCAATAATTGGCAACGCTTCTGGCAGGGCCGGCGTGCCGAGGGCGCGTAAACACCATGTCACGGCTGTTGCCGGAAAAGCTCCACGTGCGTCTTCTTGCCGGCGCTGCTGTGGACGGTCTACACCCGACGCGACGGTATACCCTGACCCACTCTGACAGGACCGGAGAGCTCTTTCTGACCGTCGGCCGGGATTACGACCACGACCAGATCAAAGGCTGGTATACGCGCCTGATGCGAGATGAGGTCCTGGCGGAATGGCGCGCCGAAGAAAGGCCTCCGGCCCTGCACCTGTATTGTCATCTGAGTGGCGGCGTGGTACTTGGCCCGGCCGGATGGCGCTATGCGATTTTCCGGCGCGAGCTGCCATTGGTGTTGGAGGCTATTCGCCTGGGTGACGCCAGGCTTTTTGAGGCACACCCAGAACTGGACCAGGCATCGATTTGGGTCCACTTCCGGGCCGCACAGCAACGGTACCAGCGCTCGGAAGACTGGGGAACGCCCGCTCAGTACCGCCGGTCCGCAACGACCTAACCACTCTGAGCCCACCACCGTGCGGGGGTTGCTCTCGGCTCCCTATCCACCTGACATCAACCTGGTTGGCATTATCGGTCTCTCAGCCGCGAGATTCTTCGGTAATCCCCTACGCGTCAAATCGTTGCCGGGCGCCCTGCGGTTGAAACAAGTAATGCGACACCAGGTATTCCTTTCCGCGGTCAAGTCCCCAGATCGCCTCGCACGCGATGAAGAACAACCGCCAATTCGTCAGGCATCGCGTGGCCTGTTCGGCGCCAAAGGCATCCTTCAACACGCGGCGCACCTGTTGGCGGTTCGCGTCCAGCTGCTGCCGCCATTCGCGCAGTGTCCGCGCATAATGCCAGCCATCCAGGCTCCAATGGTCAACCAGGTTCAGGTCCCGCTGGAAATGTAACAAGAGATCGTCTGATGGCATCGTGCCGCCAGTGAAAAAGGTGCGAGCCATCCAGTTTCTGGGATCCACGGTCTCGAACTCGTAGGCAAATTCCCGGTGGCAAAATGCGTGGACAAAAAGCAGACCCTCCGGCCGGAGCCAGGTGGAGATACGACCCATGAGCCGCTCATAATTCTTCATGTGCTCAAACATCTCCACCGAGAGCACTCGGTCAAACTGGCCTTGTGGGTGAAAATCGTTGGCATCCGCCCGCACCGCCTCCACTGAGGTCAGGCCCAGCAAACGGCTCTGTTCCCGGATGTGATCGACTTGCGTCTGCGAATTCGAGATGGCCGTCACGCGGCAATTCGGATAGTGTTCGACGATCCATAACGCCAGCGAACCCCAACCGCAACCCAGGTCCAGCACCCGCATTCCATCCTGGACCTGCGCCCGATCGCACGTCAACTGAAGCATGGCATCCTCCGCCTGGTCCAGGGTCTGTACCCCCGAAGGCCAATAGCAGCAGCTGTACTTGAGTCGCCTGCCCAACACCAACTGGAAAAAGGTGGTCGGCACTTCGTAATGCTGCCGGTTGGGTTCCATGGGACGGATGGCTATGGGGCTCTCACGGAGGTGCCGGATCAACAGCCGCTTTGCCTGCCGGCGCTGCTCCACCGGCACTCGGTACTTGGCCGCGTTGCTCCGCTTCAACCAGACGCGCACCGCGGCCTGGGTCACCCAATCCGGGACCAAGCCGGTCTCGACCAGACGGAAATGCCAACTAGTCACGCCGCCTCCATCTCCTGCTCCGGGTCGTCCACCGTTACAATGTCCAGATACCCATCCACCGGTAACCGCTCGCCGGGATCAACTCCCGAGCGCCCGAGAAGCCGTTGACACATGGGATTCCCAATTCTCGGGCGACGGTCGCACCAGGAATCAACACACCGCCGCGCCCTTCCATTACCAGGTCGGCCAGGGGCATGAGTCATCGTAGACCGGATTGCGTCGCACAACAGAACGTCGTCGCCACCGGCTGCAAGAGCAATAACCCAGCCTCATGCGCCGACGCCGTACTCGGAGTTGGCTCCGAGTTGTCGAATGCCCGCCTACTTCCACGATTACGTCGATCTCGTCCGGCCGACGAATACCCGCCAGGGCCGTGTTCGGCCGGTGCCAAAGAGTTCGGTTCTGCACTTGGCCAGTGCCGTCCGACCCATCGATGGACTCGGACTCCAGGCGCGGGAACAGCGGCGCTTCGCAGCCCGCTCCAAACGACCATCCATTGCCGCCGGTCAAGATCGGCACCCAACCGGCAACGCCATTGTAACTGTGCTCGTCTTGACCGTCAAAACCGGTTGTCGCGCCGGCAAAACCTTGACAAAAACCGGACAACCGGGTATCATGCGCGGAATTGCGGCGTGTCAGGAGGTATGAGGAATCGGATTTAGGCCGGATTCTGTTGACCGGCGTCGCCGGACACATTGCCAGCAGACTGCGGCCCCGTCGGCTGTATGCCAGCTACGCCGTGCGCGTGCTGGTACGGATTCCATCAAAATCGTTGGCTGGCGATATCCCATGAGTAAACATGCCCCACCGCGAGTGCCCCCGGATCGAGGATTCAATGCCCATGTTCCAGACCATGACCGCCAAGACGCGCGAGTTGCTGGTTGAATTTCAGACGCTGATGACCGGGCGCAGCAGCCTGATCGATTCGGTTGCCCCGCCGCTCGTCTTTGGTGTCGTGTACACCATCGTCGGCCTTTCATGGGCTATTGCCGGAGCTCTGGCAGCCGCCAGCGCTATTGCCATCTTGCGGCTGCGTCGTCGCCAACCCTTGGCCTACGCCGCGGGCGGCCTGGCCGGTGTCGGCTTGGCTGCCGCCGTCACCCTCTGGATGGGAACGGCAGAGAGCTATTTCCTACCCAGCGTCATCTCCGGCGGAGTCACCCTGCTCGCGGCGGTGATCAGCCTGTTGGTGGGCCGGCCGATGGTAGCCTGGACCAGCTTTGTCGCACGTCGTTGGCCACTGCGCTGGTACTGGCACCCACGGGTCCGGCCGGCCTACAGCGAAGTGACCTGGCTCTGGGTGATCTTTTTTGCCCTCCGATTCTTGCTGCAACTCAACCTTCTGCAGAACCAACAGGCCACGCTATTGGCCGTGCTCACCGTACTAACCGGCTGGCCATCCACCATCGTGCTGTTGATTGCCAGTTACCTGTATGGCACCTGGCGGTTGAGGCAATTGGGCGGGCCGAGCGTGCAAGAGTTCCGGGACGGTGCTCTGCCGCCGTGGCAAGGCCAGACCCGCGGGTTTTGACCAATGGAGGGGCTCTGACCCAGGTGAACGAATCGATCGCGCTATGGTGGATCCGTCGCGACCTTCGCATGTCGGACAATCAAGCCCTGTCAACTGCGCTGGATCGGGCTGACACGGTCATACCGGTGTTTGTCTTGGACCCGGCGCTGCTCAACTCGAGCCGTTCCGGCGAAAAGCGTCTCGCCTTTATGTACATGGGGCTCCAGCGGTTGGATGCTGCCCTGCGCATCAGGGGCAGCCAGTTGATCGTGCGCCGCGGCGATCCAGCTGAGGCTTTGGAGCAACTGGTGCGGGAAACCGGCGCGCGGTGGATTGTGGCCGAGGAGGACATCTCGCCTTACGCGCGCACGAGAGACCAGCAGGTGAGCCAAACCCTTCCCCTGCAGCACGTCGGAGGGTTATTGGTGCATCCCCCCGGAGCGGTGCGCAGGGCGGATGGCGGTCAATACACGGTCTTTACGCCATTCAGCCGCGCCTGGCGATTCTTGCCCATGCCGGTCTCTGCCGCTCTATGGCATCCACCGGATCGCTTGCCCCCGGTGCCATCCAATGTTTTGAGTGAGTCTATTCCCCGCACGCCAGCACTGACCGAATCAGCGGCCTTTGTTCCTGGTGAGGAGGAAGCAAACCGGCGGCTGGTCGCGTTTTTTACGGGATGCGAGGGTCCCTGGACGCAGTACGCGGCGGCACATAATCGGATGGACCAGGCAGGCACCTCAGGTCTCTCGCCGTACCTGCGCTTCGGCATGGTGTCCGCCCGACGGGCGGCCGTTCAGGCCGTGGATGCTGCACAGAGAGCTCCGAACGCGCAGGCACGCAAGGCGGCCGACACCTGGTTGACCGAGTTGATTTGGCGCGAGTTCTACGCCGCGATCCTCTTTCATTTTCCCCACGTACGGCTCCGCAGCTTCCGGCCCGCGTACGACGCGATACCTTGGCGTAACTGCCCGAGCGAGTTCGACGCCTGGTGCGCCGGCCAGACCGGGTACCCAGTCGTCGATGCTGCCATGCGACAACTCGCATCAACCGGATGGATGCACAACCGGGCTCGCATGATTGTGGCCTCGTTTCTGGTCAAGGATCTGTTGATCGATTGGCGTTGGGGTGAACGCTGGTTCATGAGCCAGCTGATAGATGGAGACCCGGCCTCCAACAACGGCGGGTGGCAATGGACGGCCGGGACCGGCACCGATGCCGCGCCCTACTTTCGCATCTTTAACCCCGTGCTCCAGGGCCAGCGACACGATCCGGCGGGTGAATACGTCCGGCAATGGGTCCCCGAGCTGGCAAGCGTGCCCAACGAGTTTGTCCACCAACCGTGGAGGATGCCGACCGCAACCCAAAGCCGGGCCGGCTGCCTGATCGGCCGGGACTACCCCAAGCCGATGGTGAATCACGAAACGGCCCGGGACCGAGTGCTGGCAGCCTATTCGGAGCCTCGCGCCGCGCTCTGACTGCCCGGGTCAAACTGGGCCAGCGCATGCTCGATCAGCCTTTGCATGTGTTCTACATGCGAGCCGCGCCAATATATGCGATCACAGCCGGTGCAGATGCGAAATTCATGGTAATACTGACGCGTGCGCTCCGACACGCGATTCCAGATCGCCTCTTTGTCCACCGGCGTCAACTCGCCGTTGCAGCGGAGACAGCGCCAATACGGCGTCGCCCGCCGCGTCAGGTCAAAACGGCGCACGACCTCGGCCAGTTGGGCCAGAGGGTCCGTTTCGCGCAGGCAGTACCCCTGCGTCACCAGACCCCGCTTGAGCAGGCCGCGGTCACGGGTCAGCAGGATACGCTTCTCGTCGCTGGATACCCGGGCCAGCTCCTCGTCGGCATAGTCGTTTCGGTATAGTGTGTCAAAACCCAACATGCGGAGGTAGACCGCCAGCCGGCCGAGATGCGCGTCCAGCACAAAGCACGGCCCGTGCCAGGGTTGCGGCTGCAGCTGGACTAGCGAAGCAATGTCAATTGATACAAGAATCGGATAGACGCTGACCCGATCGCCCTCCTTTACCAGATAGCCCCAACCAACCGATTTACCATTCACCAAAATCAGGCCCACTTCCGGATGCGGCACACCCAATGCTTCCACCAGGTGTTTGACCGACTGACCCGTGTCAAACCGGCAGCAGAAGGAAACCTGCCGGCGCTGCGCCGGAAGAAAGTCATTCAGCTCTGAGTAAAACCGAAAGCTGGCCTGCGGCATAGGACTTAAGTTGCTTAGGCTAGGCAATGATAACAAAGCTTGACAGGCCGCCAAATGGGCATATAATCTGACTACAAACAAATACTGTTTGCTGAGGTGTCCCGCGGCCCGGAAGCCAGGGACGTAAAGGGGAAAGACCGGTTAGTCCGGCGCTGTCCCGCAACTGTAGTCTCGCTCTGTGGGTCTCCCACAGGTAGCGAGAAAGCCAGACCACCCGCCTCGGCAAGCTCTGAGGACCTTCGCGGAAAGGGGCAAGAGCACAGTGGAAACTGGCGCTTGAACCCCTGTCCCCCTCCGGGCAGGGTTTTTTTGTGTTCGGATGGGGACGGCAATGGCCGGGCTTGCGCCTGGACGGTCAAGACGGAGAGCAACTTTGCTGACAGAGCAGACACAGTCGGATCAGATAGGCCTGGTTCAGGTATACACGGGCGATGGCAAAGGCAAGACAACCGCGGCCCTGGGACTGATCTTGCGAGCAGCCGGCAACGGGATGCGCAGTTACATCGGCCAGTTTTTAAAGGGCCGCCAATACGGCGAGCTGGAGAGCCTCAAGCGACTTGCGCCTCTGGTTACATTGGAGCAGTACGGGCTGAATTCCTGGGTCCATGCCGATCACGTGACGCCTGAACAACGGGCAGCCGCCCAGGCAGGATTGGCTCAGGCGCGCGCTGCGTTGTTGAGCGGAGACTATGACCTGGTAATCCTCGACGAGGTAAACGTGGCGATCTTTTTCGGGTTGCTGACCGAAGCCGAAGTGCTGGATCTGATCGACAACCGGCCGCTGCAGGTCGAGTTGGTGTTGACCGGTCGCCGCGCTCCCCAGTCTATCATCGATCGGGCAGACCTGGTGACCGAGATGCGAGAGGTGCGTCACCCCTACACCCGAGGCATTGCTGCCCGCCAAGGGATCGAGTTCTGACCGTGTCACGCGCACAGCACGGTCCAAGAACGGCGGGCTCATAGCGAGCTATGGTGCGTTCTCCATCAGATGGCAAGGAGCGACCCAGTGAGAAGGATCCTTTTTTTAGTGGCGACTGCCCTGATAGCTGCCCCACTGCTGAACGCATGTGGGGGCCCAGCACCCACACCCACGCCTGAGCTTCCCACGCCGGCGCCTACTTTTCCCATGGTGCTAGTCGACGTGGCGGGCAACCGAATAACCATCCCGGCCGAACCTCAGCGGATCATCTCGTTGGTTCCCAGCCACACCGAGATCCTTTACGCCCTCGGGTTGAGTGAGCAGATTGTGGGAGTCAGTGAATACTGCAACTATCCACCGGCAGCCGCCGAAAAACCCAAGGTAGGTGGCTTTTCCAACGTCGACCTGGAGCAGGTGATCGGTTTGCGCCCAGATCTGGTGCTTGCCTCGACACTGCACGTGGCCGAGATCGTCCCAGCCCTCCAACAACGCAAGATCACCGTTTATGTGGACGAACCGCAGACCGTCCAGGGCACCCTGCTGAGCATCCTGACAATTGGCCACATCACCGGAAGGGATGCGGAGGCAGAGGCTCTGGTGGCCGCGATGCAGGACCGCATCCAGGCGGTGCAAGATACCGTCAGGGAAGCACCCCGGCCCCGGGTTTTCTGGGAGCTGGGCGCCGAACTCTTTACGGCTGGGCCCGGGTCATTCATCAACGACCTGATCGTGATGGCTGGCGGCGACAATGTGGCGGCCGACGCTGATTCGCCCTGGCCCCAGCTGAGCGTGGAAGCCATCGTGCTCCATGACCCGGACGTCATCGTCCTGGCAGATCACAACTATGGCGAGACGGCCGAGATGGTCAAGAGCCGGCCGGGTTGGAAGGAAATCCGGGCGGTCAAAGAGGGGCGCATCGTCGAGATCACGGATGACGACGTCATGTCACGTCCGGGGCCTCGCGTTGTGGAGGCCCTGGAGTTCCTGGCGCGGGCTTTGCATCCGGACCTGTTCCAGTGAATGCAACAAAGCATGATGCGCAACCGGCCACCGCCGGATGGCACAACCGCCGGGCGTCGCTGCTGTTAGCCGGCAGTGCCATCACGGTCCTGTTTGCTGTGATGGCGATCGGTTGGGGTTCGTTCCGGATTCCGGCTGCTGATGCTGCCGCCATCTTGTGGAAACGGGTCGGAGGTATGGAGATCAGCGGGAATTGGCCCGCTTCCTGGGAGACCGTCATTCTGGACATTCGGCTTCCACGGGTGATCCTGGCAGCGCTAGTAGGTGCAGCACTGGCAGCGGCCGGGGCAGTGTATCAAGGGCTTTTTCGGAATCCGCTGGCCGACCCGTACCTCATCGGCGTCTCGTCCGGGGCGGGCCTTGGTGCGACCATCGCCATTGCCTTCGGTTTGCAGTTGGGTTGGAGCGGTCTCGGCGCCGTGTCGCTATTGGCGTTTGGCGGCGCGCTCAGTTCCACCACGCTGGTCTATCTGCTGTCACGGGTTGGCGGCCGCACCTCGGTGGCCACCTTGCTGCTCGCCGGGATAGCGTTGAGCTCTCTGCTATCTGCAATGACGACCTTTCTGATGTTTCGTGCCCAAGACGCCTTTCGTACAGTTCACGTCATGGGATGGCTCATGGGCAGTTTTGCGCTGGCCAATTGGACCAAAGCCGTGCTCATGGCGGTGGTACTGGCACTGGGCGGCGCTGTCATCTGGTCCCACGGACATCGGCTCAACGTGCTCCAGCTGGATGAGGAGCAGGCCCACCAACTAGGTATTCCGGTGGCATGGACCCAGTTGGTGCTGATCGTGGCCGCCTCGCTGATCACCGCCACTGCCGTCTCGGTCAGTGGCGTGGTCGGATTTGTGGGGTTGATCGTGCCGCACGCAGTACGTCTGGTATGGGGCCCGGATTTTCGTTTCCTAATCCCCATGGGGGCGCTGTGCGGCGCGATGTTCACCATGATGGCCGATGGTCTGGCGCGTACCCTCCTCTCGCCCTCTGAATTGCCGGTTGGGGTGGTAACGGCCTTCTGTGGTGCGCCGTTCTTTCTTTACCTTTTGCGCCGTCGCAGGAACTTGGCATGGTAAGGACTTTCGGAATGTCTGAATCAAAAGAGGACACCATGGGACGACAAGGAATCCGGCGGGTGGGAGATTCGCTGATGCGCTCACTTGCTGCCCGCAGGACCGATGTGCCCGTTTCGCAGACTCGGTTTGGCAACGGACGTTCGTGGCTGGAGGCCAGGCGGATCACGTTTTCCTACAACGGCACTCCTATCCTGAACGAGATAGACCTTATGCTGGAACCCGGCCGGATGTTGGGCGTGATTGGGCCTAACGGAGCCGGCAAATCCACGCTGGTTCGTTTACTGAGCCGTTTACTCACCCCGGCCCAGGGAAAGATCCGGATCAACGGCCGTGATCTGTCTGAATGGCGGGGAGCCGACCTGGCCAGGGTGCTGGCCGTAGTCCCACAAGACCCCGAGCTTCCAGCAACATTCACCGCCTGGGAGATGGTTCTCTTGGGCCGGACGCCCTACCTGAGCTGGACCGGCCGAGAGGGCGAGAAGGACCGGCAGATTGCCCGGCAAGCGATGCAGGATACTGCCATCTGGCATCTGGCCGACCGCTTTATTGGCCAGTTGAGTGGCGGTGAACAGCAGCGAGTGGTGATAGCCAGAGCGTTGGCCCAGCAACCGAGAATCTTGTTGCTCGACGAGCCCACGGCCCATCTGGACATCAACCATCAGATGGAAACGCTGGGGCTCATTGCCCACCTGGTCCACGACCGTCAGCTGTCCGCCATGGCGATTTTCCATGACTTGAACCTGGCAGCGCAGTTCTGCGACGATCTCATTTTGCTGAGTGCCGGACGAATCCTGGCTCAGGGCGCACCGTCGGCCGTTCTCACCCCCAACCTGATTCGCGAGGCTTACGGCGCACCGGTGGGCGTTATGCCGCACCCAGATAACGGCCTGCCGGTGGTTTTTCCTCTCGGCCGGAGTGTCTGAAAGGAAAAAACGATGTCTTTGCTCGCCGAGACTCTTCAGTCGATTCGCCCACTGGATGCTCATGCCATCGAGTTGGCTCAGGCCCGGCAGTACCAACTCACCAAGCCACCGGGCAGTCTGGGCAGGCTTGAGACTCTATCCGTTCAGATAGCAGGCATTACGGGTCTGGCCCGGCCGGTCATTCGGAAGCGCGCCGTCATCGTTTGTGCTGGCGACCACGGTGTGGCGGCGCAGGGAGTGAGCGCCTATCCGCCAGAGGTTACACGTCAGATGGTGCTCAACTTTCTGCGGGGCGGTGCTGCGATTAACGTCCTGGCCCGGCATATGCAGGCCCGCGTGAGAGTCATCGACGTGGGAGTAGCGGCCGACCTGGAGCCGCACCTCGGCCTTGACATCCGCAAGGTTGGATTTGGCACCGCCGACATCACCCAGGGTCCTGCCATGACCCTGGAGGAGGCGTCGCTTTCTGTTGAGGTCGGAATTCGGGCCGTTCAGGCAGAGCTGGCTGATGGTCTGGATATTGTGGCCACGGGCGACATGGGAATCGGAAACACAACACCGGCCAGCGCCATTGTTGCCGTGGTCACGGGCCGGCCCGTCGCCGACGTGACAGGCCGCGGTACCGGTATCGATGACGTCCAATTGGCGCGCAAGATCGCAGTCATCGAAAAGGCAATCCAGTTGAACCAGCCCGACAGCACGGACGGGCTGCAGGTGCTGGCTCGAGTGGGCGGCTTTGAAATCGGCGCGATTGCCGGCGTGATCTTGGGAGCGGCCGCCAACCGAATTCCTGTCGTTGTAGACGGTTTCATCTCCACGTCCGGCGCGCTGATTGCAGGTCTGCTGGCTCCGCAGGCGAGGTCATTCATGGTTGCTGCCCACGCCTCTGTAGAGAGAGGACACCGCGCAGCACTGGCCCACCTGGGTCTGGACCCATGTCTGGACCTTGATCTCCGCCTCGGCGAGGGAACCGGAGCCGCGCTCGCGATTGGGCTCGTGGAGGCAGCCTGCAAGCTTTTGGACGAGATGGCTACCTTTGAGAGCGCCGGCGTCTCGGGCGCAGCCTAGCATTCCTGACCGTCCATGCCACTCCTCATAGCGCTCCAATTCCTCACCACTATCCCGATCCATACGGCCGGTGCCATTACGCCGCAGACCATGGGCCGTGCCATGGCCTGGTTCCCGGTTGTTGGACTGATCATCGGCGCCCTGCTTGCGGCATCAGACAGGTTCCTCAGCTTGGTGTTTCCGCCCGCGGTGACCGCGGGCCTTCTGATACTACTCTGGGTCGCACTGACGGGGGGGCTGCACCTGGACGGCTTGATGGATTGTTGCGACGGACTGCTGGGTGCCAAACCGCCGAACCGACGTCTGGAGATCATGCGGGACACCCACCTCGGCGCCTTTGCAGTGTTGGGTGCTGTGTCCATCCTGCTCATCAAGTACGCCGCCGTGCAAGAACTCAGCCCAGTCAGCCGGACTGCGGCACTCATCGTCACGCCGGCATTGAGCAGGGCAATGATGGTCTTTGCGGCCCGGGCGTATCCTTACGCGCGGTCCGAACCGGGTCTCGGTCAACTTTTCCGGGAGGGGCTGAGCTGGCGGCACGTGGGCATGGCCGGTCTGGTGGGGTTATCGGCCGCAACGTTGGCGCTGGGCAGCGCGGGTATTGGATTGACGGCTATCCTTTGGGTAGAGACTGCGGTCATCTCCTGGTTGGTTCAGCGCCGAATCCCCGGCCTGACCGGTGACGCGTACGGCCTGATCAACGAATTGACCGAGGTCGGCGCCCTATTGGTCCTCCTCCTGATATAGAGCCGTGTCCATAAAACCTACCCTACCCTTCCGTCTGGGTTCCACTTCCTACGTGATCCCAGACGACATCGTGCCAAACGCGCGGTTTTTGGCACCGCTGGTGGACGACATCGAACTGGTGCTCTTTGAGGTCGAAAGCGAGACCAACCTACCAACACCAGACGTTATCACCGAGCTGGTCAGGCTGGCTGCCGAACATCATCTCACCTACACGGTGCATTTGCCCTTGGACCTGCGGCTAGCCTCGCCCAGGAACAGCCGACGGGACCCATCCCTGGTTAAGGCGGTTCGGGTCATCCAGACCACACTGCCCCTTTGTCCATACGCATTTGTTGTTCACCTTGACGGCACCGAAATTACCGACCGGCCAACACCCATGACTACTGCTGCTTGGCAGGAGCAGGCGGCTCGTTCGCTGGAGGTGATTTGCCAGGCGGCAGGCGATCCATCCCTGATTGCGGTCGAAAACCTGGAGAGTTATGATGCAGCGGTCTTGTTTCCGCTTCTGGACTGCCTCCCTGTTAGCCTCTGCGCAGATGTCGGCCACCTCCTCAAGAATGGCAACGACCCGATCCCTTTCCTTTGGGATCACCTGGACCGTGCCCGCGTGATCCATCTGCACGGGGCGGTGAACGGCCGGGATCACCTCGGTCTGGACCAGATCGCGCGCCCGGTCCTGCGGCGGCTGGTGGAGGTCCTGGTCCAGCGATCCTACCAAGGCGTCCTGACATTGGAGGTCTTTAGCGAAGGGCAGTTCCGGTCGGGACGTGAGATGGTACTGGCCTTAACCGAGTCGATTCGCGAGTCCGACCGCACATGACTGCTACAGTGAGCCAACCATGAAACCTAAACTGGTCTTGATCATCGGGGGTGCCCGGAGCGGAAAGAGCAATCTGGCCGATGCACTGGCCGCTCGATTGGGTCCTCGAGTGCTGTACGTCGCCACCGCTGAACCGCGCGACCCCGAGATGTTTGTTCGGATACAGGCTCACCGCCATGCGCGGCCGGCCGGTTGGCGAACAGTAGAGGCCTGGCGGGATGCAGGCTCGGTGATCAGCGCTTCGCTGGCAGTGGAACCAGTCGACGTGGTCTTGGTGGACTGCCTGACTCTACTGGTGAGTAACGCCGTCCTCCGTGGTCTGTCTGACCCCCTGCCGGAGGAGATGCTGAATTCCGCTGAGGAGGAGTCTGCCCGGAGTCAGGTTGACCTCGAACTGAGCGGCCTGTTGGAGGCCTGGAAGACCAGTGTCTCCCCATGGATCGTGGTGACTAACGAAGTGGGCCTTGGATTGGTGCCGCCCTATCCTGTAGGACGAGTCTACCGTGATCTGTTGGGATGGGCCAACCGGCGCATTGCGGCCGTGGCCGACCATGTCTATCTGATGTTGGCCGGCCTACCAATAGACGTCAAAGCGCTTGGCCTGGCCACGGGTCTCTTGGACCAGTTTCCGGCCGAAGATCGGTGACCGGTTGCGCCCAGCAGAAGGTAGGACATCAAAGGACAACCTGGCGTTTGATCGACGCACCTTTGCGGACCCTGCCAAGACACAACGTGCAGGAACCGGCCGTGGCATCTGCCATTGGCCGTGCGCGCGCTCGAGTGCTCAAGGGCAAACGCACCGGTGACCGTACCGCCCAACACGTCGTTGTGATCGATAGCCGGCACCTGGCAGGCCAAGAGCTGTGTCCAGTTGGTGCCATTATCGGCGAGAGGTCGTCACACGACGATTCGAGGGCTCGACCTCTGTCTGCCGTTCCGGTTGGGCGACCCACGGTGTGCGTCCGCGGCGTACGGCCTGTCCCTCACCGGGTTAGCGCGGATCGTCCGGGAGCAATCCTTGACTCCTCTACTGGACGAGCTTGACCAGGCCACATGCGGACGTCGCATCGCTGATGTCCTGCATGACAGTCATAGAGGGCCATCACGCCAGACGAGCTCGGGCGACTTGCCCTGATCGACGTGACGCTGGACGACAGACAATCCGGGGCAGAGTGGGAAACGCATGTGCCAGGGCATTGCTTTGCCCTGATCCAACCCCGCCGGTGGGTTCGAATTCAATCCCGGCTTGGGCAACAAGACCGTCTCCAGGAACACCGCTTCTCGGTTGGTGGCAGACATCCGGGTCCCTGGGGTCCAGGTGCAGTCACCTGTACCGGTGTCCGGCGAGCAGAGTGGTGCTAGACCGGGATTCGCGCCACTCTCCTGGATCGGGGCCAGTTGACCAGTACGATTCCGCTGGCAATGAGACCACCGCCTGCCAACAACCGCCAACTCACAGGCTCGCCGAGCACAGTCACCCCAAGCAGCACACCAACTACCAGTATTGCATGGGTTACCATCGACGACCGCGTTGAACCCATTGACTGGACAAGATAATAGTACAAGAGATAGGCGATACCCGAGCCCAACAGACCCAGCCAGATCACAGCAAACAGCGAACGGCCGCTGAAAAGGAGGGTCAACCCCTCGACGTAAAACAGCGGTGGTCGTTCAACGGGCAGCGCAATGCACCACGTCGCTACGCAGGCGACTAGCAACTGCCCGAACGCCAGAACAGGCGGCATGACATGGCCCAGACGGCGGCGGACAAAGGCGCTGGAAGCACCATAGCAGAGAGCGGCCGCTACCACTGCCACCTGCCCGGGCAGCGTGCTATGGTTGGCACCGGCACCCAAGCTCTCACCCATGAGGACCAGAATGCCACCATAGCCGCCAACCAATCCGGCCATTTTCGCGAGTGTAACCGGGCTGTCTCTGAGCCACAGATCAGCAATCAGGACGGAAAAAAACGGCACGGTGCCGTTCAACACTGAGGTAAGACCCGTATCGACAGTCTTTTCCCCCCAACTGATCAGAAAGAAGGGCAAGGCGGTACCAATTACCGCGTTGAGGGCGATATCAAGACGCGTACGGCCGTCCCGTGGTATCTTTTTTCGGTGCGCCACCGCAAACGGCGCCAGAATCAACACTCCAAACAACAGCCGCATTCCCACCAAAGTGAGGGGACCCAGGTCTTCCAGAGCGACCTTGATGAAAAGAAACGATGACCCCCAGATCAGGCTTACGGCAACAAATGCTGCCCAGGGTCGGGCACGATCCATGTGAAACCTCGAATCCGTCCGCTGCTACCCCAGTCGTCATGACCGGTTGCCTTACAAACGGGAAAACATTACCACACCAGGGTCGATGGCGCAATGGCTTGGTTCCACCCCCCGATACATGGCACAGAACGGCGGAAAGTGGCCTGGACAGTCTCCGTTGGCCTACCAGGTGTCGCCCGCAAAGCGTGCCGGGCGAGAAGGCTGTACCCCCAAAAAATCAGCTCAGCGGTTTTCGTTTGCGAATTCGCAGCACCCGAGAGTACAAGGGAAGCACGAACGGCACTGCGGTTTCCAGCACCCGACCGGCAACCCGTTTGGCTGCCCCTCGGAATTGTGATAGTGGCACCATCCGAGGGGCTGTGAGAGTTGGAACCGATTCCACCACCCCAATGCGGACTACTGACGCGGCCCATGTTAGGCCGGCACCAAACCCCACCAGAACAAGATTATCGCCATCCCGAACCGCGCCCTCGTCCAACGCTTCGCAGAGAGCCAACGGGATAGATGCCGCCGAGGTGTTGCCATAGCGGTCCAGGTTGACGTAGAACCTGTCCACCGGCAGACGTAACAACGTGGCTGCCAGCTCTATGATCCGCATATTCGCCTGGTGGGGAATGATCATGTTGATCTCGTCCAGGCTCAGCCCGCTGGCAGAAACCGCCTTTCTTACCGCCCTGGACAACGTACGCGTGGCAAACTTGAACACCTCTGGGCCATCCATCTCCAGGTGATGCAAACCCTCGTCCACCACGCGCTGGCTCATGGGAATGGTGGTTCCCCCACCCCGGACGATCAACGCCTCGGCTCCAGAACCATCCGAACCCAGCACTTGTGAAAGCACCCCGGTCGGCTCCGTCGATGCCTGCACGACCACCGCGGCCGACGCGTCCCCAAAGAGAACGCAGGTGTTACGGTCACGCCAGTTGAGGTTACGGGTCAGAATCTCGGTGCCGATGACCAGCACATTGTCCGCCTGCCCCGCGGCGATGAACTGCTGTGCCGTAGCCAAGGCATACACGAAACCGGTACATCCGGCCACGAGGGTAAAGGCGCCAACCCCCTTGGCTCCCAAGGCATGTTGCACCATGCTGGAAACCGGCGGCACAAAGTAATCGGGTGACGAGGTCGCCACAATAATCAGATCCAATTGGTTTGGATCCAGCTGCGCTTTGGCCAACGCCGCTTGGGCGGATTTGACCGACATTCCCGAGTTGGTCTCGCCATCCTCCACCATCCGCCTTTGACGAATGCCGGTGCGAGAGACGATCCACTCATCGGTGGTATCCACAATCTGTTCCAGATCGAAATTGGTCAACACCTTGGGCGGCAGATACTTGCCCCAGCCGGTGATCCTCCCGTACCTTTGCATCATTGCATCCTCCGCTGTGAGTGTTCCTGTTCCTAGCCGGCAAGCATCGTGGCCCGGCGCCCCCGCAGCAGGACCCAAACCAGCACAAACCCGGTGGCGGAGACCAGCGAACCGGACAACAGCGCACCCAGCCAAAACCGCTGTCGGGACTGATGACCAATTCGGATTTCGCATGGCGCAGCCGCCGCCGTCAGCCGGGTTCCAAGTCGATGGACGAATTCTGGAGCTGGCGCGACTGGCACCAATAACTCTGCAATCTGATCCGATAGGCGGATCAACCCACCCAGTACTTGGTCATTGGCGAACGCATCACGCTCCACATTGCCGGAAAGGGCCGATGTTCCACTAGTCAGGTGATTCGCGTATGCGTTGGTGATCTCGCTCAACATGCGCCGCTTTGTGGGCATTCAACTCCTCCCGCTACTCCTCCAATGCCTTTTTCAGGGCCAGCAGTGTCCGATGGTACAACGACTTGACTGCGCCCTCGGTTCGCCCCAGCGTAGCACCAATTTCCTGGTTGGAACACCGGTTCACGAATTTGAGAACCAGTAGTTGTTGCCGATCGACCGGCAGCGCACCGATCGCTTGCATCAGGCGCTCCTGCTCTTCGCTTCGAACCAGCTGTTGATGCGGTGTCTCGTCCGAGCCTGCATACCCGACCACGTCGTCCAGCGCGATCGTGTTGTGTTCTCGATTGTCCCGAGCCCAATTCACCACCACATTGTGTGCTATCCGATACAGCCATCCGGAGAACGGAGCGCCTCGATGTTGGTAACGGCCAATATGCTGCAACGCCTTGAAAAACACGCGGGCAGTCAGGTCTTCCGCATCGTGATGATTTCCGGTCCGATAATATAGATAGCTGTAGATACGTTGAACATATCGCTCATAAACCGGCCCAAACGCTCGCGCGTCGCGAATCGCCGCGTCTATCAGGGCAGCTTCTTCAGGATCATGAGAGAACAGATCATCTGTCATAGAAACACGAAATGAGCCGGTTGGTTACGACGGGTTCGATAAAGCCTCAACTTGATGCCGAGTCGCCGAGAGTATGGTACCGCGAGGTGATCAGCGGTAGATCAGGTAGTCGGCCGCGACCCAACCTGCTCTGCCTTCGGGCTCAACCACATTTTGCCACATGATACCGTCAACCTCCATCAAACCCCCGCGCACGTACACAGCCGAGCCCTCGGGCAACAACATCAAGCCTCCTCCGAACGGTGCGTCTCGTAGCCACAGCCCGCCTCCACCAGTGTTGGTCACCACCGCCTGGCTACGAAGGTCAGGCGTTGGGATTTCGACCAACGGAGTCTCCAGTGCCTCCTCAGCAACCGGTGAAACAGTGGCATGACGGCCGGTCGGGGTATTTATTGGATATGAGGCCTGAGTTGGGGAGGCCACAGGCATGGGTGTCTCGGCAATCATTGGCGAGCTCGCGGTCGGTGCTGGCGCCAACAGGTCGCTGTCCAGCGTATCAGGCGGGTTGAACAGCAGCCAGGCGAGAAGCGCTCCCCCGACAATGAGCAGCACGACACCACGTATGCGCAGGCCGCGGACGGTGGTGACCGCACGCAACTGCTCCACCGAGTACCAGGCATGGTCCGTGTCCCTGCTCGAGCGCCAGGACCAGACCAGTTCACCCAGCCCAAATGCAGCCAGACCCATGGCCAGAACCAGCAGAAACCGCTGCAAGTACACGCCTACACCCTCTACCCGGTCACCCGGGTATCACTGGAGCGCCACAGCATCAACAACTCATCCGGCCGCAGTGAGGTAAGGGTTCGCCCTTGGCCCCGAACTCTCTGCTCCAGTGACTGAAAGCGCATCCGGAACCGCCGATTCGCCAACCGCAAGGCAATCTCCGGATCGAGCTCAAGCCAACGGCCCAAACCAACCAGGGCAAACAGCAGGTCGCCAAATTCCGCTTCGAGTTCCGACGGGGTTGTCGCCGCCCATAACTCTGACAGCTCTTCCTGCACTTGGGCGCGAGCAGCCGTTTCGTTCGGCCATTGGAATCCCTGTTTGGCTGCCCGACGCACCAATTCACTGGCCTGGCTCAATGCTGATAGAGAAACCGGCACGCCATCCAACGCAGATTGGGGTTCCGTCTTCCCTTTCTCCTCCCGCTTGATGGCATCCCAGTTGGAAAGAACCTCCTCCACGCCGTTCACCGTTGTGCTGCCGAACACGTGCGGATGACGGCGGCGGATCTTGGCATCAATTCCGCCGATGACATCCGCCGAGGAGAACTCGTCTTCCTCGGTGGCTATCTGCATGTGCATGACAATCAGCAGCAGCAGGTCACCCAACTCCTCACACAGCGCATCCGTGTCGTCTTCATCGAGGGCGTCCATAACCTCGGCCGTCTCGCTGATCAACGGTTCGCGCAGGCTACCGTGCGTTTGCCGTCTATCCCACGGACAGCCGTTTGGACCCCGAAGGTGCGCAATCGTCTCCCGAAACTCGACAAACCCGCTCGTGCGTGGTAGAGGCGGAACGTACAAGGCAGTCAGATGATCGATTAGCTCACTGCGGTCCACGGCATACAGTGGTACCTGCTCCACAACCTCGGCGCTGGTACCAGCGCTGTGAACCAACACAACCGGATGCTCATCTGGGTACTGGTTCATCAGAGTTAGCTTGACGTGGCTGGCCAGATGCCGGTCGTACAATTGTCCCAGGAGCGCAGGCGTGTCAGAGTCAAAGGGTGGATGAAAGCGTGATGCCACCTCCAATGCATCTACGACCTGCAACCCGGTCATTCCATCGACCTGAAGCGCAGCAAGAACTGGTTCAATGAAGCTGAGGCCAGCCACCAGACGGACCGTCACCCCCCCCAACTTCGCCCGATCCAATAGGGCGGTTACCGTGGCCTCGCCAACCAGTGGATGACCCGGAACTCCGTAGACAACTCCACTTGGCCGCCGGCTGAGTTCCAGCACCTTGTCAACTATGGTCTGATAGACTCTCTCAAAGCTATCGGCCTCTTCGTACAACTGGTCAAAACTGTGTATGGCTGCGCCAGAGGGCAAACCCGATACCACCGGGTGCCGGCCGGTTCGCAGGTAGATCTCGCCGGCCAACGACAGAACGTCCCACGCCTGTCGCGTGAGCAACGCGGGATCACCTGGACCCAATCCAACTATGACAATTGCCATTGGAGAAAAAAAGAGGCAAGAAGTTGCCTTGCCTCCGATACTCTACCAATAGGGTCACACTCAGCAGAGAGCACCCCACCAGCCGCACCCGAGTCGGTATCGGTCTAGCGTTTGGTGTAGGTGGGCGCTTTTCGAGCCCGTTTGAGGCCAGGCTTCTTGCGCTCCTTGGCCCTGGCATCGCGGGTCAGCAACCCCTCTTGGCGCAACATCAGCCTCAGGTCGGGGTCCATCTTGGCCAAGGCGCGTGCCAATCCGTGGCGCACGGCGTCACTCTGCCCAGTCTGACCACCCCCGGCCACCAGCACGGTCACATTCACTTTGCCTTCCTGCTCAGTAACGCGAAGTGGCGACATCAGAACATCCACATCGCCCAGACGCGGGAAGTAGTCCCCCAGTTGGCGATCGTTCACGATGATGGTGCCATCACCACCGGGGTACACCCGAACACGCGCAGTCGAAGTCTTGCGGCGACCAACACCTTCATAATAGTACACGGCTTGTTCCGTCATCTCAATACCTCGTTATACTTCCAGAACTTCCGGCTGTTGAGCCGCATGAGGATGATCTGGTCCTGCATACACCTTCAGTTTGGTGTACAACCGACGACCCAACCGATTCTTCGGCAGCATTCCCCAGACAGCTCTTTCCACTGCCCGAGCTGGAAACCGCACCAACTGGTCCTTCAACATGATTTCCGTCAGGCCACCATGATAGCCGGAATGGCGATAGTAGACCTTTTGTGTCATTTTGTTGCCGGTCACAGCAATCTTGTCTGCGTTGACAACAATCACAAAGTCACCCACATCCATGTGGGGCGAGTACATCGGCTTGTGCTTACCCTTCAGCACGGCGGCTATCTTGGCGGCCATGCGGCCGAGGGTCTTTCCTTGGGCATCGACCACGTACCATTTGCGCTCGATGTCCACAGGCCTAGTCGCATACGTTCTGTACATTGCTCAGCTCCTCACAACCAGACGGCGACCGGCCATCCTCGATCACCCATCGTCCACCTGGCCTAATGCTCAACTCTAGTAAACAACCGACACCAGACACAAGCCCTGCGGCGGAGCAGCAGGACCCGACCTCTTCCGGTCAACCGCGTCCAGCGCCTGCTTGAAATCACACACGGACCACCTGCCGTCGCCAACCAGGCAGAGCGTCCCAACCAAGCTGCGGACCATTCGATTGAGGAAGGCATCCGCTTCGATGGCAAACACAAACAATCCATCTTGGCGCTGCCACTCTGCCGCGAAGACCTGCCTGACCGTGTTAACTCCCGCTGGCGGACGGCCAAACGTGCCAAAATCACGCCTACCCACCAGCAACTTGCTCGCGCAATTCATGGCCGCCAGGTCCAGCGAACCAGGTCGGTGCCAGGTCATGCGGCGCAACAACGGCGACGGTTCTATTTGGTTGTTAATGCTGTAACGGTATGTCCGCCTATGGGCAGCAAACCGCGGGTGGAAGCAGGAATCTGTCAGGCGGACATCCCGCACGGCGACGTCGCACGGAAGGTTGGCATTGAGTGCTCGACCGAGTGTCGCTTCACCGTGAGACCAGCCCACTTCAAAAGCGATGACCTGCCCCGATGCGTGAACACCACTGTCCGTCCGTCCCGCTGCGTTGACGATAACGCGTTGGCCGGTAACGGACTGGATCGCCTGCTCCAAAGTCTCCTGAACAGTCCTTTCACCCTGAGCCTGACGCTGGAAACCACAAAAATCGGTGCCGTCATACTCGACCAAAGTTCGGTACCGCCGCAAGTCCATCCATTCAGCCCAGCCACTGTGCTGAAAGAGTCAGACAGCTTGGTGCGAGGACCTATTTTTCCTCGCTGACGAATTCCAAAATGGCCATCTCGGCGTTGTCTCCCAGTCGCCGACCAATCTTGACCATGCGGAGGTAACCACCCGGTCGCGCTTGGTAACGTGGAGCAATGGTGTCAAACAACCTGGAGACCGCCTCCCGCCCATAAAGCCGCGTCGACGCCAGGCGACGCGCATGCACCTGGCCTGCAGCATCTTTTTGCAGACCATGCTTCGCCAGGGTGACCAGTTTCTCGGCCGCCGGCCGGATAGAACGGGCTTTAGCCTCAGTCGTTTCGATCTGTTCATGCAGAACCAGCTGCGTAATCAAGTTACGCCACAGAGCGCGCCGTTGGCCTGATGAACGCCCCAGTATACGACCCGAAACACGGTGTCTCATTCTATCTATTCCTCTCGTCTACTCCTCAGCCGGCGCGCTCTCATCTGTCAGGTACCCCTTGGCAACCAGCTGAAGTTTTAGTTCTGTCAGCGACTTTTCACCAAAATTGCGGATTGCCAACATGGCCTCCTGGCCTTTGTCCAGCATATCCAGCACTTCTCCGACTTTGGTGACGCCAGTGCGCTTGAGTGAGTTGAACACCCGCACGCTCAGGTCCAGTTGCTCGATAGGTACCTCATAGACCTCGCTCGGAATGCTGGGTTCATCGCGCCTAGCTTCTTCGAGGGCCAAGGTCTCTTCGCTGATACCGGCGATAAGTCGCAGGTGCGTGAGCAGCATGTGTGCCGACTGCGATAAGGCCTCCTCTGGGCGCAACGTCCCGTCGGTCCAGACCTCTAGCACCAATTTGTCATAGTTCGTCATCTGTCCGACCCGCGTACGTTCCACCTCGTAGTGTACTCGTCGAACCGGACTAAAGATCGCGTCAACCGGTATCTCGCCGATTGATAATCGTCCACGCTCGTCAGCCGGCGAATATCCCCTGCCCTGCTCCACCGCCAGCTCCATCTCGAACTGCGCCTCGGCCGAGTCCAGTGCAAGGAGATAGAGGTCAGGGTTGATGATGGTCACCTCCGGAGGCAGTTGGATATCGGCCGCCGTGACCACACCCTCCCCCTGAACCTCGAGGCGCAGACGAGCCGACTCGCAGTCGATCATCTTTACGCGGATTTGCTTGACGTTCAGGATGAGCTGGGTCATGTCCTCGCGGGCGTGGGGGATGTCAGAGAACTCGTGCTGCACATCCGTAACGCGGATGGATGTGACCGCAGCACCCGCCAAGGAGGAGAGAAGCACGCGTCTGAGAGCGTTTCCTAGCGTGATGCCATAGCCGCTTTCCAGCGGACTAATGACAAATCGGCCGTACTTTTTGGTTTTGACATCGTGATCGACCTCGATCGTTGGCAGAACCAGGCTAGTCAGGCTCACAATATCATCTCCCTCCAACCAGGAACGGTCTCCCGGTCACTAGCGCGAATAGTATTCCACAATGAGTTGCTCGTTGAGCGTAACATCGATATCTTCACGTGTCGGCAACTGCAGTACCTGTCCCGAAAGCTCAGCAGGATTGAGCTGCAGCCACCGGGGCACTCGTCGCTCGTCAAGAACCTGACTAACGCCGCGGAAAAACGACGTCCTCCGGCTTGCCGGACGGACTGCCACAACGTCGCCAGCCTTGACCAGTGCCGACGCGATGTTGGTCGGCCGCCCGTTCAGCTCGAAATGGCCGTGGTTAACCAACTGGCGCGCTTGAGGTCGCGATTCGGCGAATCCCAGGCGGAAAACCACATTGTCTAACCGGCTCTCTAGCAAAACTAGCAGATTGACACCCGTCAAACCTGGACGGGCCAGAGCCACGGTAAAGAGGCGGCGGAATTGCCGCTCCAAAACGCCATAGATGCGGCGAGCTTTTTGCTTTTCCCGCAACTGCCGTGAATAATCCGACTCGCGTCGTCTGCGGAAACGAGCATCCTTTCCGTGCATCCCTGGCGGCTGGTTGCGCCTATCGATGGCGCACTTGGGCGAGGTACAGCGTGCACCCTTTAGGAACAGCTTTTCCCCTTCGCGCCGGCAACGCTTACATGATGGTCCAACGTCTCTTGCCAATTCCAATTCCTCCTATCGAAGAGAGGTTTACGAGGTTGGCTACCCTTCTTCCCTCTCTCTGTTCCGTCATCTATATCGCGGATTCGGTCACCAATCGATTTTGCAGGTGTTACACCCGGCGTTTTTTCGGCGGTCGGCAACCGTTGTGTGGTACCACAGTCACATCAGAGATCGAACGAACTCTGACCCCTGTCGCCTGGATGGCCCGGATCGCCGCTTCGCGACCTGGCCCTGGTCCCTTGACAAAGAGGTCCACTTCCTGCATGCCCATTTCCTGACCCTGCCGCATTGCCAGTTGCGCCGCCATCCTGGCCGCATACGGAGTGCTCTTCCGCGAGCCCTTGAAACCCGCGGTGCCGGCACTTCCCCAGGTCAACGCATTGCCCTGCTGGTCGGTCAAGGTGACGATCGTGTTGTTGAAAGTGGCAAACACGTGTACCTGACCGTACGGCACGCTGCGCTTTATTTTCCTTACGACTCGGCGTTGTCTCCGTCGCCCCATTTTGCCTCCATCAATCAGCGTTCAGCCGGCAGCCCATAACCCGGACAGGACAGGCCGAACCAACCAGATATTGCTACTTTTTCTTCGCTCCACGCCGACGGCCACGTCCTGCCACGGTCTTCTTGGGGCCTTTGCGCGTGCGCGCATTGGTTCGCGTTCGCTGACCGTTCACCGGTAGATTGCGCCGGTGGCGCAGACCCCGGTAGCAGCCGATCTCGACCAAACGCTTGATGTTCATCTGCACCTCTCGGCGCAGGTCACCCTCCACACGATACTCGCGGTCAATGGCCTCGCGCAGTTGAACCACCTCGGCTTCCGCCAGGTCCTTCACCCGCGTGTCGGGGCTGACTCCAGTGGTCGCCAGAATCTGGTTGCTGGCCGAACGGCCGATGCCATAGATATATGTCAAACCAATTTCGACCCGTTTGTCACGGGGCAAGTCCACACCTGCAATACGCGCCATCTCTCTTCTCCTGATACCCAGTCGGGAACATTACCCCTGGCGCTGCTTGTGCCGTGGGTTCTCGCAGATCACGTATACCCGCCCTTTGCGCCTGACAATCTTGCACTTGGGGCATCGCTTTTTCGCCGAAGCTGACACTCTCATAGTTACCTCGTTCGTTATCATGACCTGCTACGGCAAGGTCAGAACTAGCGGCCCATTCTTGGTCACCGCTATCGAATGCTCAAAATGAGCACAAAGTTTACCATCTGCCGTGGCAACTGTCCATTGGTCGGGCAGCACTTTCGTGGCTGCCGTGCCCATGTTAACCATCGGTTCTAGCGCAATCGTCATGCCAGGCCGCAGCAATGGCCCACGACCCGCTACACCATAGTTGGGTACCTGCGGCTGTTCCCACATGGTACGGCCGACACCGTGCCCCGTATACTCACGCACCACGCTGTATCCATGCTTCTCCACGTGGCGTTGAATCGCGAACGACACGTCGCCGGTGCGGTTGCCCAGGCGCATCTTTTCAATGCCCTCCCAAAGGGATTGCTCCGTTACGTGAATCAGACGCTGAGTTTCCTCCGCAACCGCTCCCACCGCCACGGTAAACGCGGCGTCCGCCACGAATCCCTGGTAGGTCACCCCACAATCGATGCTGACAATATCGCCCTCGCGCAACCCGCGTGACCCCGGAATGCCATGAACGAGCTCCTCGTTGATTGAGGCCGTGATGGTGGCCGGGAACGGCATCTGCCTCGGATGTTGGATAACCCCGAGAAAGGTCGGGTTCGCACCGGCCGACCGAATAGCCTCTTCGGCAACAGCATCCAATTCGGCCGTGCTGACGCCTGGCCTGACAGCCGCCCGCACCCGAGCCAACGCTTCGGCCAATATGGCGCCCGCTTGTCGCATCAAAACGATCTCGGTGGGTGACTTGATGATGATCACCGCTCGCCTCGGGAAATGGCCGCGCACACTGCGCTCAACATAGCCCTGCTTACCGCTTCGATCGGCTGCTCACCGTCGATCTCGGCCAGCTGACCTTTGCCGCGGTACCACTCGACCAGCGGGGCGGTCTGCTCCCAATAGACATCAATACGCCTTTTCGCTGTTTCGGGCGAATCGTCTGTTCGTTGATAGAGTTCGCCGGCGCACCGGTCGCACACGCCCGGTGCCAGCGGCGGATTATGCAGAACATGATACATGGAACTGCACTGTCGACACGTCCAACGACCAGAGAGCCTCTCCAATAGCACTGCTGGGCTCACTCGAATGAAAGGCACAACGGCCACTCGTTGACCGATCGCTGCAAGCATGATTTCGAGACCCTCTGCCTGTGCGATCGTTCGCGGAAAACCATCCAGCAGAGCACCGCTGGCGCAATCCGATTGCGCAAAACGCTCCCGAACCATCTCGATGGTCACTCGGTCCGGCACTAGCTCTCCACGCTCCATGTAGGTCCGGGCCAGCCGGCCGAGGTCAGTATCAGCCTGCAGATGCTGGCGAAACAGATCACCGGTGGAGACTTGAGGAATACCCAGTTCGTCCACCAGTAGCTTGGCCTGCGTGCCTTTTCCGGCACCCGGACCGCCCAAAAGAACCACAAAAACAGCCATGGAACGCTTCTGTAAACCCAGCCGCCAAAGCCCGGTCACCGCTTGATGAAACCCTCGTAATGGCGCATCAGCAGCTGAGCCTCGAGTTGGCGCATGGTGTCAATCACCACGCCCACGACAATCAACAAACCGGCGCTCGATATCACCAGAACACTGGCCTTGACGCCGAACAACTGGATTACCCCGGGAAGTACCGCGACAATGCCCAGGAACAGGGCGCCGGCCAGCGTGATCCGTCGCACCACGGCATTCAAGTACTCCTCGGTCGGTTTTCCAGGCCGGATCCCAGGGACATACCCACCCTGCCGCTGCAGCATATCCGGCAGGTTTTGCTGCTGCACCATCACATCCGTGTAAAAGTAGGTGAACCCCAGGACAAAGAGGAAATAGGTGACCCAATATACCCATCCAGTGGCCTGACCAAACAGATCAGAGACGGAAGTCGCCAGGTTGGCAACCCACTGTGTCTCCACGCCCACAAAGAACTGGGCCACCACCGCAGGGAACGTGAGGATGGACTGGGCAAAGATGAGCGGTATCATGCCGGCGGTGTTGACCTTCATCGGAAGATGCGTGCTGCCACCCGCGTATTGGCGCCGACCGCGAACTCGTTTCCCATACTGCACCGGAATACGACGCGTACCCTCCTGAACAACCACGATAAAGAAGACCGTCACCGCCGTGAGCGCCACGAACAGCGTGATGTAAAGCCAGCGGTTGCTCTCGTCGGCCAGCAGGCTGGCAACGTTGGATGGCATCTGGGAGGCAATACCGCCAAAGATGATGATGGAAAGACCATTGCCAATGCCTTGTTCAGTAATCAACTCACCAAGCCAAATGGCAAACATGGTGCCGGCCGTCATCGTGATGATCGTCGTCAGCGAGGGAAGCAAGTAGGCGCCGCTAAAACCGAAATTCGGAACAATTGGATACCCGCCGGTGAGGGCCCCGGCGCTGAACAGCCGAATCTGACCAATTGCCTGCAAGGCTGACATCGGAATGGTCAGATAATAGGTGTACATGTTGAGCTTGTTACGCCCGGCCTCGCCTTCCTTGTTCAGCTCCGTCAGCTTGGGAATGATCGGCGTAAGCAACTGAATGATAATCTGCGCCGTGATATAGGGATAAACGCCCATCGCCAGGATGGAAAAGTTCGCAACAGCTCCGCCTGACAGCATATTCAGGATCCCTATCAGGCCGCTGGCAGCTGTCTGGCCGGTAAGAAGCAAACCCAGCGCTTCTCGGTCCACACCAGGTACCGGCACGTGCGCCGCCAAGCGGTAGATCGCCAGAATAAGAACCGTGATAAGGATCTTTTTCCGCAAATCAGGCAGGTTCCACGCATGTCGTACGGCTTCAATCATCTTTGTGCTCCACTTTGGAAATCACGGGCTGACAACGCTACCCTGTACGTCCCACTTGAGTCCAGCCGAGTTCTCTGCCGACACCTACGGCAGGCAGGCGCTGCGCACCAGGCAAGTGGGACTGGGCCGTGTTACCGGTCCAACGCTTGTATTGACCCGCCGGCCGCCTCGATCTTGGTTTTAGCCGAAGCAGAAAACCGATCAGCAATGACGTTCAAGGCAAAATCGATTTCGCCCCGACCCAGGATCACTACAGGGTCCGAAACCTTTTTCAGCAAGCCGGCCGCCATCAGCGCGGCCGGATCAACATCCGAACCTGGCTCGAACCGCTCCACGAGTTGGTCGACGTTGACCACCCGGTAGGTAATCTTTCGAATGTTGGTGAATCCGCGCTTGAACGGGAGCCGTCGCACCAGAGGAAGCTGTCCACCCTCAAAGTAAACGCCTTTGCCGCCACCCGAGCGGGAATTCTGGCCCTTGGTACCGCGCCCAGACGTTTTCCCCTCGCCGGACCCAGTACCGCGACCTACTCGCTTGCGCTCTTTCCGGCTACCCGGATCGGGATGCAGGTCGTGAAGTTTCATCTAGTTCACCTCTTCTACTTCTACCAGATGGCTCACTTTGGAGATCATGCCCCGTACAACCGGCACATCCTCATGCTCCACCGTCGCGGATAGTCGCCGCAGACCGAGCGCCCTCAGCGTCCGTTTTTGCCGCAGGTTGTACCCGATGGGGCTCTTGACCAACCTGATCTTTAGTTTAGCGCTCATTTCGACGACTCCAGAATGGCATCACTTCGTGCACCGGCTTGCCACGGGCTGCTGCCTCAGTTTCTACCCATTTGAGCTCTGACAGCGCCTTGCGAGTGGCATAAACCACGTTGAGCGCGTTCGAGCTGCCCAGTGACTTGGATAGGATATCCTTGATCCCAGCCGCCTCCACAACCGCGCGCACACTGGTGCCCGCAATAACGCCTGTGCCCGGACTGGCCGGCTTGAGCATCACTATCGACCGGCCGTGTTTCACAATGATCTGGTGCGGTATGGTGGTACCCAACAGCGGCACGGTCTCCATGGTCTTGCGGGCATGTTCCATTGACTTGCGGATCGCATCTGGCACCGCCCTGGCTTTTCCAACACCGACCCCAACTCGGCCATTGTTGTCGCCAACCACGGTCGTCACACGGAAATGGAATGTACGGCCGCCCTTGACCACCTTGGCCACGCGCTTGATTTCAACCACGCGCTCGTCCAGCTCTTCCGTTTCATCCATTTCGAAAAACTCACGTCTAGCCATCTTACCTCCAGTCGCCTGACACCTGGCACCCGCTGGGCATCAGAACTCCAAGCCCGCTCCCCGGGCTCCTTCGGCCAACGCCTTGACCCGGCCGTGGTAGGCCCATCCGCCGCGATCCATGACCACCGCCGTGATCCCATGCTCAAGCGCTCGGCGGGCCAGAACCTCACCCACGATCCGCGCCTGCTCAATCTTGGTTTTCCCTTCCACCAACGGATTGACCTGCGCGTCCACCGTTGAGGCGGATACGATCGTGTGTCCCGCCACATCGTCTATTACCTGACCGTAGATATGGTACAGGCTGCGGTAAACATTGAGCCGCGGGCGGGCGGCCGTTCCCGACACCTTGATGCGCACTCGCGCATGGCGGCGCTGCCGCGCCAGTCTTTTCTTTTGTGCTGCGTCCATTAGACCTTGCCCGTCTTGCCAGCCTTGCGCCGGACATGTTCACCCGCGTAGCGCAGCCCCTTGCCCTGATAGGGCTCCGGCGGCCGCAGTTTGCGGATATCCGCCGCTAACTGGCCCACTACTTCCTTGTCAATACCCTCAATCGAGATCACCTTGCGGCGCTGATCTATCGAGAACTGGACATTGTCTGGAGGATCCACCACCACCGGATGGGAAAAACCGAGGTTGAGACGCAGACTCTCGCCCTGCATCTCTGCCCTGTAGCTCACACCGACCACCTCCAGGTCCTTCCGGAACCCGGAGCTGACTCCCACAACCATGTTGCTTACCAAGGTGCGAGTCAGTCCATGCAGGGCCCGATGGCGGCGCTCATCCGTCGGCCGTTCGACGACCAGTTGGTGCTCTTCCATTCGCACAACCATCTCCGGGTGCAGAACGCGTTCCACCGTGCCCTTGGGACCCGCGACACGCACACGGTTGTTGTCAATTGTCACTTTCACCCCACCCGGAATCGGGATGGGCTGCCGACCAATTCGCGACATCTCACACTCCTACCAGACGTAACAAAGCACCTCGCCACCGACACCCAATTGCCGGGCTTTCTTGCCCGTAAGGACGCCCTGGGAGGTAGAGAGGATCGCTACGCCCATTCCGCTTTGAACCCAAGGGATATCGGTCCGCTTGGTATATACACGTCGGCCAGGCTTGCTGACCCGCCGAAAACCCCGGATCACAGGACGCCGGGTACGGCGGCGCCCAATGTATTTGAGCCGCAGTTTCAACAATGCCTGTGGCTTTTCCGGCACCACTTCGACGCCCGTTATAAAGCCCTCCTCCAGCAACAGGTTGGCCAACGCCAGCTTGATGCTAGAACTGGGCATGACTACCGAGTCGTGCCCGACCATCAACGCATTCCGAATGCGGGTCAACATATCAGCAATTGGATCGTTTACCATCTGCACGCGCCTCCGCTACCAACTGGACTTGACCACGCCAGGTATCTTGCCTTCCAGAGCCATCTCACGAAAACAGATCCGGCAGAGTTCAAATCGACGAATATACCCGCGCGGACGGCCACAGACAAGACAGCGGTTCCGCACCCTGACCTTGTACTTTCTTCGCATTTCCCGGTAAGGCATGCAAGTCTTGGACACTGAGCCTCCTTACTGCTTGGCAAAGGGCATTCCCAGCATTTCCAGCAAATGGTAGCCCTCTTCGTCGGTCCTGGCCGTTGTGACGACCGTCACTTCAAATCCTCTGATCTTGTCGATTTTGTCGTATTCGATCTCGGGAAACACCAATTGCTCCGGGAAGCCCAACGAGTAGTTGCCTCGACCATCAAAGGCATCCCGGGACACGCCGCGAAAGTCGCGCCGCCGTGGCAGAGCCACGTTCATCATCCGGTCAAGAAAACTCCACATGCGCTCACCGCGCAGCGTGACCATCACCCCAATGGAGCGACCTTCGCGCAACTTGAAACTGGCGATCGACCTGCGTGCTTGGGTGATCACCGGCTGCTGACCGGTAATACTCACTACGTCTTTCACCACAAAATCCAGGGCCTTGGCATTATCCAATGCCTCACCCACACCCACGTTGACCACCACCTTGGTCACGCGGGGAACCTGCATGACGTTAGCGTAGCCGAACGCTTTCATCATGGCCGGCACGATCTCCTGCCGGTATTGTTCTCTCAATCTTGTCATCCAAAACCTCTCTGATTATCTCCCGCGATTCGGGACGAGTAGCAGTCCGCACTCGGCCGGTGTTCTTGACCAAACACCCCTATGGCGGCTGGCTCTGCTCAGAGCATCCATCAGCGGATCACTGCATCGCATTGCTTGCAGATTCGCACTTTGGCCCCGTCCTCATCAAAGGCGTAACCCACTCGGGTCAGTTCGCTGCAGCTCGGACACACCAACCTGACCTTGGCCACGTCAATTGGGGCCTCAAACTCGATAATTCCAGGCTGCGTCTTGGAACGGCCACCTGTCTGTACCGGCTTTTGGTGCTTTTTGATGATGTTTATGCCACCCACCACAACCTGGTGCGTGTTCGGAATCACCCGCTGCACCGTGCCACGTTGCCCGCGATCGTTGCCGCTCACCACGACGACTGTGTCACCACGCTTTATCTTCATGGCTATAGCACCTCTGGCGCCAGCGAGAGGATCTTGGTGAAACCCTTCTCCCGCAACTCACGCGCAACCGGGCCAAAAATCCGAGTGCCTTTGGGATTCTGCGTTGCACCGTCCAGAATGACCGCAGCATTGTCATCAAAGGCAATGTAGCTGCCATCGGCCCGCCGGTATTCGCGTGCCGTGCGCACAATAACCGCCCGCACAATATCGCCCTTTTTCACCGCGCCGTGCGGTGCAGCGGATTTGACGGTGGCGGTGATTAGGTCGCCCACACTCCCGTACCGGCGGGTAGAGCCGCCCACAACGCGGATGCACAAGATTTCTCGTCCACCCGTGTTATCCGCCACTCTAAGCCTGGTCTCCTGCTGAATCATCTTCGTGCCTTTCCTGAGCCCCGCTTACCAGGACCTTTTTTACCGCCCACCGTTTACACCGGCTCAGCGGACGTGCCTCCGTGATCTCCACACGGTCACCGACTCGGCAGGCATTGTGCTCGTCATGCGCCATGTATTTCTTGGCGCGCCGGATCACCTTGCCATACAATCGGTGGTGTGTGGTACGGGGCACCGAAACGACAACCGTCTTGTCCATTTTGTCGCTGACGACCACCCCGATCATCCGTTTCCGTTGTTCTCTCATGCCTTCCTGCCCTCCTCACCACCGATCCACTCTGCGATTTCGCGCTCGCGCAACACAGTCAACAGTCGCGAAATGCTGCGGCGCGTGCGGCGAATCTGCGTATAGTCCTCAAGCTGGCCCGATGCCCGCCGAAACCGCAGGTTAAAGGCCTCCTCGCGGGCATCCTCTAGGCTCTTCCGGATGTCGGCCGTACTCAAGTTCCGTATCTCCCGAACGAGCATTATGCTTCTCCTCCTGTCTCGGTCCGTTCGATGACCTGGCATCGGATAGGCAGCTTGTAGGCCGCCAACCGCATAGCCTCTTTGGCCACATCCTCAGCGACGCCACCAATCTCGAACATGACCCGGCCCGGCTTGACCACCGCAACCCAGTGATCTACCGAACCCTTACCCTTGCCCATGCGGGATTCAGCAGCTCGTTGGGTCACCGAATGGTCAGGAAAAATGCGGATCCACAGTTGGCCACGGCGCTTCATAAAGCGCACCATCGTCCGGCGGGCAGCCTCAATCTGACGGCTTGTGATCCACGCCGGCTCGAGCGACTGAAGGCCATATTCACCAAAAGCCACTGTGCTACCCCGGTGAGCCTCACCTTTCATGCGCCCACGGAATTGCTTCCGGTACTTGGTTCTTTTCGGCAATAACATAGCCGCACCTCACCAAATTCGCCTAACTGACGTACACATCCTGACGCTCGGGTTTGTCTCCCAGAACGTTGCCCATGTATACCCAAACCTTGATCCCAATGCGGCCATAGGTGGTCAGCGCTTCCGCAAATCCATAATCAATATTGGCGCGCAGTGTGTTGCGCGGCACCCGGCCTTCCATTTGCCACTCGCGGCGCGCCATTTCTGAACCTGCCAACCGCCCGGAACACATGATCTTGATACCCTGCGCGCCCTGCCGCATCGCCTGACCCACCGCCCGCTTCATGGCACGACCATGGGAGATGCGCCGCTCCAATTGGTTGGCAATATTCTCCGCAACCAAATACGCATCCAGGTCAGGCTTTTCGATTTCCTCTACTTCAACCCGAGCCTTTTTCCCGGTCATCGACTCCAGCACCTGCCGCAGGTCCTTGACTGATTGGCCTTTCTTACCAATCACCACACCGGGCTTGGCCGTCCATATGGTCACCTGGACCTGGTTGGTAAAACGCTCGATCTCGATTTTGGAGATCGCCGCACCTTTGATTCGCTGCCGGACCAGCTTGCGAATCGCCAAATCCTCATGCAGCAACTGGGCATACTCGTTCTTTTCGGCATACCAGCGAGCATCCCAATCTTTGATGATCTTTAGCCTGAACCCTACGGGATGTACTTTGCGACCCAAGGCACTCCTCCTTATTCCCCGCGCTCGCTTAACACCACAGTGATGTGAGATGAACGCTTGATGATCGGCTTGAAGCGGCCTCGGCCGCCAAACCGCCCGCCATAGGGTGCCAGACGATGGCGCGGGCCCTCGTCCGCATAGATCTCCGAGACAAAGAGATCGTCCTTGCTGGCCCCGAAATTCTCCTCAGCGTTGGCTATCGCCGAATTGATCAGCTTGCTGACCGGCTTGGCCGCGGCGTTGGGCATGAACCGCAGCGCACTGACGGCCGCCACCGCCTTCATGCCACGGACCGTGTCCACCACCAAGCGTACCTTTTGTGGCGACATCGGAATGTGTTTTGCCTGTGCTTTGTAATGGAATTCCATCGCGCCCGTCCTTAGCGTTTCCGCTTCTTTTCTTCCCTGACATGACCGCGGAACGTACGGGTTGGTGCGAACTCACCCAGCTTGTGCCCCACCATGTTTTCGGTGATGTAGATCGGCACGTGCCGGCGCCCATCATGCACAGCAAGTGTATGTCCCACCATCTGCGGAAAGATCGTGCTGGCTCGCGACCAGGTCTTGAGCACCCGGCGTTCTCCAACGCTGTTCATCTCCTCGATCTTGTTCAGCAGCTTGGGATTGATGTACGGTCCCTTTTTGAGCGAACGTGACATCCTGGCCTCCTAATCCTACGAGCGTCGTTTGCTGCGCCGGCGCACGATGAAACGATTTGTTCGTTTGTTACGCCGCGTCTTGGCACCCAGGGTCGGTTTTCCCCAGGGCGATTTAGGTCCACTCATTCCGATGGGTGACCGGCCTTCGCCGCCACCATGCGGGTGGTCACGCGGGCTCATGGCCGAACCGCGCACTGTGGGCCGGATTCCCAACCACCGTTTGCGGCCTGCCTTGCCCAGTTTGATGTTGCCGTGGTCCACGTTGCCCACTTGTCCAATGGTCGCAGTACAAGTCTGCCGAACCAGGCGCACCTCTCCCGAGGGGAGACGGACCTGCGCGTAAGTACCTTCTTTGGCTAACAGCTGCGCAGAAGTGCCGGCCGATCGCGCAATCTGTCCACCTTTGCCTTCCTGGAGCTCGATGTTGTGAATCTGCGTGCCAAGAGGAATGTTCGCAATCGGCATGGTGTTGCCCGGCCTTATCTCAGCCATAGTGCCACTCATGAGCACATCGCGAACCCGCACCCCCAACGGTGCAATGATGTAACGCTTTTCTCCGTCGGCATACGACAGCAACGCGATTCGAGCCGAACGATTGGGATCATATTCAATCGACGCCACATTCGCCGCAATGCCCACTTTGTCACGCTTGAAATCGATGACGCGATAGCGCCGCTTCTGACCGCCTCCGCGATGCCGAACCGTGACCTTGCCCCGGAAATTGCGCCCACCCTCTTTCCGCAGGGACCGAACCAGGGAACGCTCCGGCTGCGCACGCGTAATCTCTTCAAAGGCCGGGCCGGTCATTCCTCTCCGACCAGGGGAGGTAGGCTTGAAAACCTTTATTGCCATCTACTGTCCTCCAACGGGATTCCAAGGCAGGCAATCCACTTTCCGGAACGCCACCCGGCCGGCAGACTGCCTATCGCCGTTGCTCATGTTAAACACCCTCAAAGATCTCCAGTCGCTGGCCTGGCGCCAGAGTTACCACTGCCTTTTTCCAACCCGACCGGCGTATGACCGTCTTGCGCCAGCGACGGGTTCTCTTGGCAGGCATCTGCATCACTCTAACCTTTTGCACGTTCACCTTGGGCCAAATCAACTCCATGGCCTCTTTGATCTGATGCTTGTTCGCGTCAGGGTGAACCTCAAAAACGTATTGGAATTCTTCATCAGCCAACTGGTTTGACTTTTCAGTGATGATCGGGCGGCGGATCACTTCCCGGTAATGCATCTCGCTACTCCTTAACCCAACCACTCTTCGATGACCTGCAATGCCGCCAAGGGCATCACTACCTTGTCGTAGGTAAGCAGATCACGGATATTCAGGTACCGCACCGGTAGAGTCTTGGCGCCGGTTATGTTATTCGTGGCTCGCTCCACCGTTTCTTCTTTGTCGTGCAACAGCACTAATGCGGTATCGGTTCCCACCAGCCGGTTCAAGACCCCCACCATGTGACGGGTCTTGGGTTGTTCCAGCGTCAGTGCATCGACGATCACCAGCGCCTCATCGTGCGCCTTGGCCGTCAAAGCCGATCGAAGCGCAGCGCGCCGCATCTGCCGGGGCATCCTGAGCGAATAGTCGCGCGGTCGAGGACCATGGGCCACACCGCCACCCACAAAGATCGGCGCCTTGCGGCTGCCGTGGCGAGCTCGCCCGGTGCCTTTTTGGCGCCAAACCTTTGCCGTGGTCCGGTTGATCTCGCTGCGGGTCTTGGTTTTGTGCGTGCCCAGTCGCGCGTTAGCCATTTGGCGTACATACGCCTGATGCATCAGCCCAACATTCACCTCGGTGTCAAAGATGGCTGCCGGAAGCTCAACCGTGTCCACCTGCTGTCCATTGACGTCCAGAACAGGGATTTCCATCGTCGCTTTTCTCCTACTGTTTCCGTGCTTCCTTGACCACCACAAAGGCGCCTTTTGGACCGGGAACACTACCTTTCACAGCGAGCAGGTTATTCTCCACGTCCACCCGGACAACCTCCAGGTTTTGCGACGTGACGCGCGCGTTGCCCATCCGGCCGGCCATCCGCAAACCCTTCAACGTGCGTCCGGGGGTCGTGGTCGAACCTACTGAGCCCGGTGCCCGCTGACGATCCGACTGACCGTGCGTGGCCGGACCACCGCCGAAATGATGCCGTTTGATCACGCCGGCAAATCCACGGCCTTTGGTCTTGCCTATCACGTCAACGTGATCGCCGGGCTGGAAAACATCCACCCTGACCATGTCACCCAAGGCATACCCGTCCACCTGGCTAGTGCGAAACTCACGGAGCCGGCGGAGTGGCGGTACCTTGGTGGCGAACTGGCGGCGCTTTTTTTTCTCGGTTGCCTTTAGTAACCCCAGGTGCCCAGCCTCCGGCTTGGTAAGCCGCTTGGCTTTCACCTCGTCAAAACCCAATTGGATTCCAGAGTATCCATCATGCTCGATGGTTCTGATTTGGGTCACGTAGCATGGACCCGCCTCAATGACAGTCACCGGAACTACGTTCCCCTTGTCATCGTATAGTTGGGTCATGCCAACTTTTTTGCCCAGAATTCCTTTCATCTTTTGACCTCCTGAGGACTGTCAGCCACCGGGCCCGGCTGCATCATCCTCATTTGACAGTGCAAAGCCATCGGGAAAATGCACCTGGCGTGCTACTGCCAGTTCTGACCAACCTAAATCTTGATTTCGATGTCCACTCCGGCCGGCAGGTTCAACCGCATCAACGTATCGATGGTTTTGGAATCCGGATCGAGCACATCGATCAACCGTTTGTGGGTGCGGATCTCGAAATGCTCATGCGAGTCCTTGTCAATGAACGTGCTCCGCCGGACCGTGAATCGTTCCAGTTTGGTCGGCAAGGGCACCGGTCCGACAACCTTGGCTCCGGTTCGCTCAGCAGTCTCCACAATTCGCTGGGCCGATTGGTCCAGCACCCGGTGATCATATGCCTTAAGCCGAATTCGGATCTTTTGTTTAGCCATTGTCTCTGCTCGTCCCAGTATCGACCAGGTGCGGTTCGGAAGCGGTCATTCGACTGCAACACTTTCCCCAGTCGGGTCGGTTGGCATCACGCCACAATCTCGGTTATGACGCCGGCACCTACCGTCAGGCCGCCCTCGCGGATGGCAAACTTGGAGCCGCGCTCCAAGGCTACCGGCGTAATCAACTCCACGTACATGTTCACATTGTCACCAGGCATCACCATCTCTACCCCTTCAGGCAACGTGATCGCTCCGGTCACATCCATTGTCCGGATGTAAAACTGCGGTCGATATCCCGGGAAGAATGCCTTGTGCC
>DCVT01000060.1 GCA_002328075.1 Anaerolineales bacterium UBA2181
CGAGCAGCACTTGGTTGGCTTCCGTGAGGGTCCTGGCCCCAGCTTCGCGCAGCTCTTTGACTAATCTATCCTGGAGGGTGCCAAAGAGCCGTTCGATCCGCCCTTTAGCCTGGGGCGAGCGAGCTTCAATCAGCTCGATCTCCAACTCATCCATCAGCCGACCAAATTGACTGCCAGGCAACCGTCCGGCGATCTCTTGCTCAAACGTTGCCTTGACCGGGCTCTGGAAGATGGTGTGGCGATCCGCATAGACGGCCGGGGGCACGCCATGAGCCTGGCTGATGCCGAGCATCCACTCGAAATAGCCAGCAGCGTCTTCTCCTCGCGGAACAACCCACCGACCATCTCACTGGTCGCATCGTCAATGGCAGCCAGCAAGGTCAACTTGGGCCCACGCGCCTCCAACCAATCATGGTCACTGCCATCGAGTTGCTAGAGCATTCCCTGTTGGGGATAACGTCGGCGCCGACCCCGATGGCGCGGTGACCTCCGTTTCCGGGGACTGGTTTTGCCATCGGCCCGTCGCACCGTCGAGCGAGAGACATTTATCCCGTGCTTCTCACGCAGATTGTCAGTCAAGTGACAGTCATTGTCATCTTTGTAGTCGGTCCGCATCAGTCGCAAGAGCTCTTCCTGCACCTTGGCCGGTATCTTTCTTGGCGACGGCCTTCCTCGATTCCCGTGCACCAAGCCGGCAACTCCATCCTGGCGGTAGACCGCAATCAGTCTACGGGTCTGCCTGAGCGACATGCCCAGCAATGACGCTGCTTCCCGCGCAGTCAGCCGACCAACATCCACTTCCGACATCAGCCTCAGCCGCTTTTGATCTTTTACTGTCCATGTCACACACCTGTCGTTCATAGGGTGACATTTTCACTGAACAGTTAAGGGGTGACAAATTCATTGGACAACAACATTCGCCCCCAAGGGCCTTGACATATGCCGGAATTGGTATATTATTGCTGGGGTTAAAAATAGCCTAATAGACATATATGATTGATCGCATATTAGTCAGAATGTAGTTGGTATACATGACCGTGACGAGCGCATACCACATGCAAGCGCAGATTCTCAGGATACTGGCGCACCCGGTGCGCCTGCGCATCCTGGGCATATTGGCCCGCCAGGAAGCCTGCGTGTGCCACCTGGAGACCCTGCTGCATCGTTCTCAGCCCTACGTATCCAAGCAGCTGGCCGTGTTGCGGGATGCCGGCCTGGTGACGGACCGACGCGAGGGCACGCTCATCTTTTACCGCGCGGCAAACGAGAACCTGGTGGCCTGGCTGAACATGGGCCGGGCGCTGTTGCGAGACGAATCGGGCCTTCCGCTGCCCGACGCCCCCGCCTCGCCACCCGTCGTGGAGGGATGTCCCTGTCCCAGGTGCCAACGGTGACTTTTTTTACGCGAGATATATGCCTTGCGGGACATATTTACCGGGCCCTCACCGCACGTGGCGAGACAGTTGGAATCGATTGACAGGAGTGTGAATGATGACGGTTCTTGACCATCTTGTCCGGATGCTTCAAGGGGGTGCAGGAGGCCTCGCTTCCTATCTGGCAGCGCACGTCCTGCTCTGCCTGGTGCCGGCGTTTTTCATCGCCGGAGGCCTCACTACCCTGATCCCCAAAGAGTCCATCACCCGCTTCCTGGGCCGCAACGCGCCCAAGATCGTTGCCTATCCGGCTGCGGCCGCCGCCGGATCGCTGCTGGCAGTCTGCTCCTGCACCATCGTGCCGCTGTTTGCCGGCATCTACCGGCGCGGCGCCGGTCTGGGGCCGGCCATCACCTTTCTCTTCTTTGCCCCGGCAGCCAACATCCTGGCGCTCTCCTACACCGGCGTGGCCATTGGCATGGACCTGGCCATCGCCCGCCTGGTGTTGTCGCTGACCTTTGGCATCGGCATCGGCCTGATCATGGCGCTAATTTTCCGCCGTGAAGAGGCCAAACGTGACGAAGAAAACGGTGACGCCTTTTCCGGCCAGGCCAAGCTGCCGCGCAAGAACTTGGTGTTCTTGCTCCTCCTGGTCGCGTTGTTGCTCTCTGGCACCCTCAAGATCGGGCTGCTCTCCAACAGCTATGCGCAGGCGACGCTGCCCATCAGCGGCACGGATCGGCTGGAGGACACGCTGTTTCAACTGGTACCCTATGACGAGAGCAAGGGAGAGGAGGGGGTCTCGGTTCAGGGCGCCGTCCTCATCGTCCTCCTGGCGCTGATTGCCATTGCGGCCTGGCTGGGCCTGAACCAGGTCGACGAGGGGTTCAATCGCTGGACCCCGGTCGCACTCGGGCTGGTCGCGCTGACCCTGCTGGTGGCAGCGGTGCGGATGGTCCCGCAGCCCGGGCGCCTGGAAATCCAATTCACCGGGCGGTTTGTGGCGGTTGGGCTGCTGATGCTCGGCGCCTGGCTTCTCGCCCGACGGTCGTTCGACGACTATGAGGTGCAAGAGTGGCTGTGGGAGTCCTGGCGCTTTGTCAAGCAGATTTTTCCGCTGCTGGTGGTGGGCGTGTTCGCCGTGGGCGTCATCCGGATATTCATCCGACCGGAGTGGATCCAGACATTGGCCGGCCGCAACACGGTGTTGGGCGCCTTTGCCGGCGTGGTCTTTGGCGTGTTCATGTACTTTCCCACCCTGGTCGAGGTGCCGATCGCCAACATGTTCCTGGGGCTGGGCATGCACCGCGGCCCCCTGTTGGCCTACCTGATGTCGGACCCCGAGCTCAGCCTGCAGAGCATCCTGCTCATCACCGCCATCATCGGCCGGGTCAAGGCCTGGACCTACGTGTTCTGGGTGGCGGTTTTTAGCATGATTGCCGGCCTCCTGTACGGTCTCTGGATTGACGGGACCAGCATCTGGTTGATCGGGCTGTACCTGTCCCTGTTCCTGGGGGTAATGGCGTTCCTGCTCTGGAAAGTGGAACGTCGACACCGCCGGTCGACTGTCGCGGCCGTGAGCCAGTAGACTGGTCTTGAGCGAAGCCCTAGAGGTGATGACCTGGTCGACCGGCAGCCGCTGCAGGCTGCCGGGTTCAGTTGAGCAAGTTAGGAGATTTGGAAGGGAGTAACATTCGATGGAAATCAAGATTCTTGGCACTGGCTGCCCCAATTGTCAACGGTTGGAAAAGAACACGCGTGAGGCGCTGGCCATGATGGGCGTGGAGGCACAGATCACCAAGGTGACCCAGATGAAAGATATCATGGCCTACAACATTCTGTCCACGCCCGGCCTGGTCATCAACGAAAAGGTCGTCGCGTCCGGTCGGGTTCCGATGCCGGCCGAGATCGGGTCGATGATTGCCTCGGCCCTGGTCTAGATGCCGTCCGGCCCAACCCTGTTGATGCGATCGGGAGCAATGAACGTTGTCGAGCAGCGCGGGGGCCTGTCCCAAGCGGAGCTCAGGCACCTGCCGGGAAATGGCTGACAGGTTATGGCGGAAGCATGCGCGTGAGGACTGACGGGTGCGGCTGCAATGCCGGGGGCCCCAAGGTGACCCTCATCAAACTGGATGACCGCGTGGTGGTCGGGCCGGTGGCCCTGGAGGAGGTTTTTGAACGCTTCCGAGAGCGCCGGCGCCAACCCGAGTCGGCCCTGTCCGAGGAACTCCTGGCGGCCGTCAAGGTTTTCAACTATGTGCCGGCGGCCTCCGAAAACAGATACCGGACGGCGTTGCTGCGCGCGTACATCAGCTACTGCGACGCTCGACCCTGACCGGTCCTGGTCCCGGTGGCGCTACCGAACATGAGGAGGCAAATCGTGTTCCTGCCGATGGTTCATCCAGAGATATTTCTGCCGCCCTGCGATCACACCCGCGAGACAGTCAACATCATCGGACGGTGCATGAACGACCTCAGCCCGGTGATGCCCTATCTGAACGCCGTCATGTCCCGCGCGGCCTATCAGGGATCGGCCCACATCCTGCGCTTTCGCTTCGAGGGGCACCCGGTCACCCTACAACCGCACGAAATCGCCGTTGGCGGGTTCGCCGACGGGGATGAGGCCGTAGCGATGCTGACCCGAGTGCAACAGCTCATCAACGAGACCTGGGACCGGCGCCAGGAGATCACACCCAGCACACTGGAGCGCAGGCGGCTGCAGGCACTGGAGGTGTACAAGCTGCTGCCCCGCACCAACTGCGGAGCCTGCGGCGAGACCACCTGTTTTGTCTTTGCCAACAAGCTGGCGGCCGGCAAGGTAGGAATCGACCTATGCGCCCCTATCTGCCAGGACGACGCCCTCGCTGATGCGCGCGGGCAGCTCATGGCGATGTTGGAACTGGCTGCATGACGCCCTTACTCACCTATCGTCAGGTTCGGGTGGGTGGCAAGACGATCGGGACGGTCGGGCTGCCCGAGCTGTTCGCGGCGCTCCACCAGCAGGGCCAGCCGCCGGACGCGACGGCGACCGGGTACCTGCTGGACGGGGTGCGCCGACACAACTATATCCCGCCGGCGGCGGCTGCCGAGACGGCGGAGGCGCTGCTGCGCAAATACCGCCGATTCTGCGAGCAGCAGTCGACCGGATGCGCCTGCGCCTCGACCTATGGGACCTGGAGGGGCCAACCTCGGGAGACCATCCCGTGGTACCCCACGTTGCGGGAGGATCTCTGCGACGGCTGCGGCGCCTGCCTGCGGTTCTGCACCTTTGGCGTCTTTGCTGCGGGCGACGATTCCTTCGGCTCCGCTCAGGACAAGCGCCGAGTTGAGGTGGCAGAGCCGTACCGCTGTCAGGTCGGTTGCAGCGCCTGCGTGGCAGTATGCGGACCGGGAGCTCTGGTTTTCCCGCCGCGTGGAATGCTGGAGGCGTATGGCGGCGGTTAGAAAACCGGCGACGACCGTGGTTGCCCGGAGCCGGCTGCCGCAACCCGACGGTCGCGTGTTGGCAACGTTCACGGTAGCACCCAGGCGACAACCTGGTGGGCGATGCAGTTAGATGTATCCGTGTCTTGCGTTCGAATGAGGTGACAATGCTTCAAATCAAGATCTTTGGCACAACACCCCCCTGTGCAAACTGCATGCGGGCGGAGAAACACGCCCTCAAGGCAGCCGAGCAGTTTCCGGGCCGGGTGGAGGTGGTTCACCTGGACGCCTTGGGCCCGGAAGCCCAACGCTATGGGTTGATGGTCACGCCGGTGATCGTCGTCGGTGATCAGGTGGTCGGCACCGGGAAGGTGATAACGGCCGGTCAGTTGGTCTCCATTATCCAGAATCAGTTAGGAGGTTGATGCACATGGTCCAACTGGACATCTTTAGCGGCGACCCGCCTTGCCCGGGTTGTGTCGCCATCATCGATCTGGCCAAGAGGGTGGCGGCCCGGTATCCGGACGAGCTGATACTCACAATCCTGGCCGGGGCGGAAGCCATGACCAAGTTCGAGGAGTACCGTCTCTTTTGCGTCCCGGCGGCGGTGGTCAACGGCACCATTCGCATCGAGGGGATGTGCCCCAGCGAGGCGACGCTCAACAACGCACTGCGGGAAGGTGGGCTATGTCTGCGATAAGAATCGAGGCCTTTGTGTCCATTCCGCCCTGTTCCGGGGGCGTGGCGGTCAAACGGCTCCTGAAGGAGATCGAGGCCGACTTCAACGACCAGGTCGAGATCGTCTATCACACCGGATCCGGCGACCCGGCGTGGGACGAATACGCCATCACTAACGCGCCGGGACTGGTGGTCGGCGACCTGGTCAAGTTCGTCGGACTGGCGCCCAGCAAGGAGAGCCTGGTCGGGGCGCTGCGCGAAGCGGGCCTGCAATAGGCCTGGACGAGCGGCTCTCCTGCCTCCTCGGCTGGACCGGCGGGTGGCGGCTACTTGGGATGTCCGACTGGTTATCGATGCTCAGGCAATGCGCTCGGACGGTAGGTAAGCTATGGCCCGCACGGCAACCTTGAGTTCTCGGTGGCTGGGGCAGCACATCCGGGCCCACGGCGGCGCCATGACCGTCACCGTGGGCACCGTGATCATCGGCTGATGACGGGCCTACCAGGGCCCATCAGGTCTGATGGGAAAACCGGCCACGCCAGCCGATTTCGTGCGCGTCCAATGTGACGATGTGGAGGTCTACCTCTCAGGAGAAATCTGGAGCAACGTGACGACAACCACGGAAAGGCTGCTGATCGCGGTGGATGGCTACGGCCGTTTCTGGCTGCGGTTCACCAGCACCCAGGACGGAGGTCAACCCTGATCGTCCCGACGATTTTCGCTGGCCGACCCAAGCAAAGCCGGGAACCAATCGGGCAGGTCAGCGCACTTGGACGTCTGATGATGGTCATACAGGAGGTACCATAGCGATGGCCCAAAACGTACCCGAAAACGCCCTATTTGTCTGTTTTGGCGGCATGTCCAATGTCGGCGTCCTTACAGGCCTGGCCGGACTGGAGGCAGCCCGCCGGGCCGGCCCGGACAAGGCGCAGGTGTTTTGCCTGGGCGGCCTGCCCACCCAGGCGCCCTCGGTCATGGAAAAGACAGGGGCGGTCCGGCGGATCGTCTCGGTGGACGGTTGCCAGATGAACTGTGCCCAAAAGATCGTGGAAAACGCCGGGTTCAGGCCGGCGCGTGCCATCACGTTGGTGCAGGACTGCGGCCTGCAAAAAGGCCCACCGGCCGCATACAACGAGGCGGACCTAGAAACGGTGATAGAAGCCATTTTGAACGCGTTGGAGACCGACGCTTTTGGATGACAGCCAGCCAGCTCAGGCACGGCAAAGTGCCCCTCGGTCGGGCGGTCGCTGCCAAGAGCCGGCGGCCGCCACCGCAGCGGGTTTCCTGTAGATTGGGGTCGTGCCCCTGAGGAGGATTGAGATGCACACTCAAGACGACGCCTATCGGGCTGCTGCCCAATGGCTGCGGGTGCTCTCGCATCCTGCCCGTCTGCAGATTGTGGACGAGTTGCGCCGTGGCGACGCCTGCGTGTGCCACTTGCAGGCAGCCCTGCGCCAATCCCAACCCTATGTCTCCCAGCAGCTCCGGGTGCTAAGAGATTTGGGGGTCGCCGAAACCCGACGAGAGGGTGTCTTTGTCTATTATCACCTGGTGGACGACCGCGCGGATCGGCTGTTGCAGACCTTCGTGGGTCCTCCGAGAGGAACCGCAGCACGGAAATCGTGCGATTGTCCCACCGATGACCCGCCGGCTTCACTCGGACCCGCACCGCAAGGATAATCAGACAGGATAACCCGCGATGTCCAGGATAGGCTCGGAAACGCAAACCAACGACGTGTGGCGCTCACCGGTTGAACTCACGGAGCGCCAGGCGATCCCAACCGAGGCGGCTGCCCAGCTGGGCCTGCAACCCGGCGCACCGGTGGAGATGGAAACAGGTGCTAGTAGCCTCCTTCGCCGCCCGGTCAAGCACCTCGCCAAGGTGTACGTCGAACTCAACAAGTGTGGCAAACTGGATTGCCGTACCGGCAGCGGCAACGCCCGGCCGGTGCGGCCGGGCGGGATGACCGGTGCCACGGTTGCAGCCCCGCGAGGGAAACCAGGAGGACTGTTTGGGCGCTCCCGCACCGAACTGCGGCGGATGCCCATGGGCGCATGGGGTGAGCCAAAGGCTCGGAACCCAGGTTGCGTCGGCCCGTCGTCTAGCCCAAGGAACACCAGACTGTGAAGCGAAGAAAGCTCAAACCAGCCCCGCGCAAATTCCTCGACACGAGGCCGTTCATCATCATCGGTGTGCTGCTGCTGGTCACCGCAACCCTTGTCCTGAAGGCCAGGGGCACGTCCCAGGATTCGGCCAGCGGGCAGGAACAGGTTGAGGTGATCCCGACCGCCGCCCAGGAAGGAGTGGCGACCGCGCCGGTGGCGGAGTTGGGACGGTCGCCGGCGACCGCGCCGACGGGAGCCGCGGCTTCGATGCCGCTCTCACCCACCCAATCCCCCCTGCCAGAGGAGCAGTTGGATCAATTCCTGACCAGCGGAAGGCCCATACTGGCTTTCTTCCACTCGGACACCTGCGTGCAATGTGTCCGAATGACCGAGATCGTCGGCCAGGTCTATCCAGAGTTTGCCGGCCGAGTAGCCCTGGTGGATGTGAATGTGTACGACCGCAGGAACCAAAACTTGCTGGGGCGGGCAAGGATTCAGGTCATCCCGACGCTGGTATTCATCGACCGCCTCGGACAGGGACAGGGTTACACGGGCGTCATGCCCGCCGAGCAGTTGAGAGAGCAACTGGCAGTTCTGGCCGAGGAATCATGACCGCGCAGATCGATCCCGCCGTGCTGCAGGCCGGCTCGCTGGTGGCGTTTCTGCTGGTCTTCCTGGGCGGCATTATCACCAGCATGGGACCCTGCAACGCAGCCATGATCCCGCTGGTGATCGGATACGTGGGCGGCTCGCCTCACCTCTCTCGCGGCCGCTCCTTTGCCCTCTCGTTTACCTTTGCCACCGGCTTGGCGATCACGTTCACCATGCTGGGAGTGATTGCCACGCTGGTAGGCGGCCTGATCGGCGGAACAACGCGCGTCTGGTACTACCTGGTATCGGCAGTCTGTCTCGTCATCGGGCTGCACATGTTGGGCGCGCTGGTCCTACCTCAGTTTGAGGGCCTGGCGCGGTTTCGGGAACGGGTGACCCTGAAGGGAGCGCCGGGCGCGCTGGCGCTGGGTCTGGTGTCTGGCCTGGTGGCTTCCCAGTGTGCCACTCCGGTGCTGGCGGCGATCCTGACCTACGTCATGTCACAGCAGGGAGCCCTCCTCTACGGAGCGCTGCTCTTGTTCGTGTACGCGCTCGGCCGCGGGGTGCCCATCGTATTGGCTGGCACCTTTGCCGGCGTTCTCAAAGGGTTGCGGGACTATGGTCGCTGGTCGGGCGTGGCAGAAAAGGTTAGCGGGGTCATCATCATCGGTGTGGGGCTCTATTTCCTGTGGATCGCCTGACGGTGGCCGAACGAGCGACCGGCGGGCACCGGAACCCCGCACGGCCGATACTGCCCGGAGGCATCAGGCGACGCGAGCGGGTTGCGAGGACGAAACGGCGCCTCACGTGGGTTGACCCAGCCGGAGCAAGGAGCCCGTCGGATGGCAGCGGGGCAGATAGATAGGGAGGTTCAATGCACCTAGACCGAGCAAAACGACTCAAGACGATTCTCCGGGCGGCCATTTTCGTGCTGGCAGCCCTGTGGGCGGTGTGCGCCCCCGGCACAACTGTTCTGGCTGAAGATCCGGTGATTGTCTACTTTTTCTGGGGGGAGGGTTGCCCCCATTGTGCGGATGCCAAACCTGTGCTGGCCGACCTGGCTCTGCGTTACCCGCGGGTCGAGGTGCGCGACTATGAAGTTTATCGGGTGCCCCAGAACGCCGATCTCTTTAGGGCCATGGCGGCCGCGCTAGGAGTCGACGCCCGGTACGTGCCCACCTTCATTGTCGGGGATCGTCATTGGGTTGGATATAACAGCGACGTAGCCCGAGAGATCGAATCCTATGTGGTGAGCTGCCTGGAGAGCGGCAACTGCCCGGACGCCGGGCAAGGGATCATCCCCCCCGTTGTGGAGACGAGCGTCCCAACAGTGACGCCGACTGCGCGGCTGCCGGAGGCGACGAGCACCCCGACCCAGACGCCGGTTGTCCCGTCACCTGAGGAGACGAGTGTCCCGACGCTCGCGCCGGTTATGCCGGTGCTGGAGGGGACCAGCGTCCCAAATGAAACAGCGTTGGTGCCATTGCCGGAGCAGACCCGCGTCCCGACCCAAACGCCGGTTGTCCCGTCACCTGAGGAGACGAGTGTCCCAACCGGGACCCCGCCCGATGCCGGAGAGGCAGTGGAACCACCGCCAACCGACGCCTCGCGAGTCGTGACCCTCCCGCTGTTGGGCCGAGTGGACCTCGCTCGCCATTCGCTGGCCATCAGCACGGCACTGATTGCGTTTGTGGATGGCTTCAATCCCTGTTCGTTGTGGGTGCTGTCGATTCTCATTGCCCTCACACTGCACACCGGGTCCCGCAAAAAAGTGTTTGTGATCGGCCTGGTCTTTATCACCGTAACTGCCGCCGTCTATATGTTGTTCATTGCCGGGCTCTTTACGGTCTTTACCTTTGTCCGCTTTTTCGGCTGGATCCAGATGGTGGTGGCGCTGGTAGCCCTGTTTTTTGCCGCGGTGAACATCAAGGACTACTTCTGGTACCAGGAGGGGGTCTCGTTCACCATTGCCGACGACAAGAAACCGGGTATCTATCAGCGAGCTCGCAACATCCTCCATGCCAGTGAATCCTTCTGGCCGATGGTAGGGGCGACGGTGGTCATGGCGGCCGGCGTCTCGCTGGTCGAGTTCTCCTGCACGGCCGGGTTTCCGGTGTTGTGGACCAATCTACTGGCTGCACAAGGGGTTTCGCCGGCCACCTTTGCCGTGTTGTTGGCGCTTTACATGCTGATCTACCAGATTGACGAACTGGCCATCTTTATGTTTGCCGTGTTTTCCCTCAAAGCCAGCCGTTTGGAGGAAAAACATGGCCGCATTCTCAAGCTGGTCGGCGGCACGTTGATGCTGACGCTGGCAGGCGTGATGATCTTCAACCCGAACCTGATGAACGATCTGGCCAGCTCGCTTTGGATCTTTGGCGCGGCCTTTGCCGGCGCCGCGTTGGTGCTGCTGGTTCATCGCGTCGTCCTGCCCCGGTTTGGGGTGCACATCGGCACCGAGATGGCCTCGACCCGCCGCCCCAGGCGTGACACGTCATCGTGAAGGCCGGAATGGATAGCAGCGCCCGATGCAGATCATAGTGATCGACGCGTTGGATTCCGCTTGGGACCATCGTGTCCAAGAAGCAACGAATTCCAGCCAGACGGGCAGTTGGCCGCACCTTACGGCTGCTGGGCGCGTTGCTTGGTCAGGACGCATCCCGGCCGGTTCTCGTCCGGCGGCGCGCGCTTGCGCGGACAGCGCGGGGTTTCAGATTGCGGATTCGACGGGAATGTCACCGGTATAACGCTGATCAGTACCGCTAGACGGGCCCGCAGAAGTTCGACGTGGACACGCAACATCTTTACTCACTCCCGGTGGAAAGCGCCCTCGAGGTGCTGGCGACGCACCTGCACCGGGGATTGACCGAATCCGAGGTCCGGGCGCGCCAGGAGCGATTTGGCCCAAACGAGTTGGCCGAAAAACCACGTCCGGGCTTCTTGCACATGTTATGGGGGCAGTTCAGCGGTTTCTTGGTGCGCATCCTCATTGTCGCCGCCATCATTTCGCTGCTACTGGGCGAGGTGATAGACGCTTCAGCCATCATGGCGATTGTGGTGCTGAACGCTGTGTTGGGCGTGGTGCAGCAGTCCAGAGCCGAGCAGGCACTCGCCGCGCTCAGAAAGATGGCTTCGCCCAACGCGCGGGTTGTCCGCGACGGGGTGGAAACTACCGTTCCGGCGCGCGAGTTGGTGCCCGGCGACATCGTTATGCTCGAAACGGGCCACTATGTCCCCGCCGATGTACGCCTGATCGAAAGCGTCAATCTCAAGATTGAGGAAGCAGCGCTCACCGGCGAGTCGGTGCCGGTCAACAAGAACGCTCGGGTCGTGTTGGATAAGGAAATTCCCCTCGGTGAACGCCGCAACTCGGCCTTCCTGGGGACATTGGCCACCTATGGGCGCGGTCGAGGGCTGGTGACCAGCACCGGAATGCTCACCCAGATCGGCATGATTGCCCAGATGCTCCAGTCCATCGAGGACGAACCCACCCCGTTGCAGCGCAAGCTGGATCAGTTGGGCAAGTGGTTGGGCGTTGTGTCGCTGGTGGTCTGTGGGCTAGTCTTTGTCTATGGCATCATTCGCGACACGCACCCCGCTATGATCCTGACCGAGGGTCTCCTGGGGTATCTGAGAATCGAGCAACACGACATCATCGCGTTGTTCATGACCGCGGTCAGCCTGGCCATCGCCGCCGTGCCAGAAGGACTTCCGGCGGTGGTGACGATATGCCTGGCATTGGGGATGCAGCGCATGGTGAGACGTCACGCGCTCATCCGCAAGCTGCCCGCCGTGGAGACTCTGGGATGCGCTACCGTGATCTGTTCGGACAAGACCGGGACTTTGACGCAGAACCAGATGACGGTCGTGCGCGGCTGGGCCGGCGGCCAATCGTTCCAGGTAACCGGAGAAGGGTACCGGCCGGCCGGCAGCTTTTCGGCCAACGGCCAACCGTTTGACCCACGCAGCCACCCGGCGGCCGAGTCCTTGCTGCTGGGCGCGCTGCTGTGCAACGATGCTCAACTCGAACTGAGTGGTGAGGAAAACGGCCGCACCACACATCGGATGGTGGGCGATCCGACCGAAGGTGCGCTGGTGGTGACAGCAGCCAAGGCCGGATTGTGGCGCGAGAATGTTGAGCTCCAACTGCCGCGGGTCAGCGAAATTCCCTTCGACTCGGACCGCAAACGGATGACAACCATCCACCAGATTCAGGACTTGACCGTCTGGCGCAGGCCCTCATGGCCAGACCAGGCTCCCTTTGTGGCCTTTGTCAAGGGCGCCCCGGACCTGACCCTGAGCCTGTGCGAGGGCATCTTGTTGGACGGCCAAGTCCACCCCCTGACCGAGGGGCGGCGGCAGGAGATTCTGGCAGCCAACGCCGCGATGGCGAGACAGGCCCTGCGCGTCCTGGGAGTGGCCTTCCGCCCACTCTCCCAAGTGCCCGAGACACCCGCAGCCGAGAGCGTTGAGAGGAACCTGGTGTTTCTGGGCCTGCTGGGCATGATCGACCCTGCGCGGCCAGAGGTCAAAGTTGCCATCCGCGTCGCCCAGGGTGCCGGTCTCAGAAGCGTCATGGTCACCGGGGATTACCCCGACACGGCGGAAGCGATCGCCAGGGAGATTGGCCTGTTCACTCCCGGCAGCCGGGTGCTGTCCGGCACCGAGCTGGACCGGATGACGGAGGAGCAACTGGCAGACATCGTCGAAGAGGTGGACGTCTACGCCCGCGTCTCGCCCGCGCACAAGGTCAAGATCGTGAACGCCTTCAGGGCGCGGGGTCACGTGACGGCAATGACGGGCGACGGCGTGAACGACGCTCCGGCGCTCAAACGAGCCAACATCGGCGTGGCCATGGGGATCACCGGCACCGACGTGGCCAAAGAAGCGTCTGACATGGTACTCACCGACGACAACTATGCCAGCATCGTCTCCGCCATCGAGGAAGGCCGCATCATCTATTCGAACATCCGCAAGTTCGTGTTCTACTTGATCTCCTGCAACACCGGCGAGATCCTGATCATCTTTGTTGCGATGCTGGCCGGCTTGCCCATCCCATTGACCCCCATCATGCTGCTGTGGCTTAACCTGGTGACAGATGGCGCACCTGCGTTGGCGCTGGGCCTGGAGAAGGGGGACCCGGACATCATGAAACGGCCTCCCCGCCCCACACGGGAACCGGTCATCAACCGGGAGATGCTGGTGGGTGTGATGGTGCAAGCCGTGGTGATGACCGCCGCGGTGCTGACGGCGTTTCTATACGGTCTGAACCGCTATCCGGATGACCTCGCAGGTGCGCAGACAATCGCGTTTTCCACGCTGGTCGTTTCGGAACTGCTGCGGGCTTATACTGCGCGGTCGGAACGCTACCCACTTTTCAGAATCGGGATCCTGGGAAACAAGTGGATGCAGATCGCGGTTGGCAGTTCGTTGGCGCTCTTGCTGGCAGCGGTCTATGTTCCCGTCCTGCAGGTGTTCTTTGGCACCATCCCACTGCGGCCAGTCGACTGGTTGGCCGTTATGCCGCTCTTCCTGATTTCTTCTATCGCCGCCGAGACCACGAAAGCCGTGTTGCGGCGCAGGGCGGAGAGCGGAATGACGACAGCGAAAGCGGCGGGGAGTTGAGGGAAGTTGCGTTCGAACGGATCTTGCTGATCGCGGCCGGCTATCTGGCGGGTTCCATTCCCACCGCTTACCTGGTCGGCCGCTGGGTCAAAGGCGTTGACGGGCGGCAGCGCGGCCGTGGTACCGTCAGCGGTTCGACGGTCTACGAGCACGTGGCGCGCTGGGCAGTGGTGCCCGTCGGCCTGTTTGACATTGCCAAGGCCGCGTTGCCGAGCTGGCTGGGGCTGCACCTCAACCTGGGAACGGCGACGGCGGCCGCGGCCGGCCTGGCGGCGATTGCCGGTCATAGCCGGCCCGTCTTTCTGTGCTTCACCGGAGGCCGCGGCCTGGGTTGCTTCCTGGGGGTACTCCTGGTCATCTTTCCCTGGGGATGCCTCTGGACACTGGGATTCCTGGCTGTCGGCTGGCGACTGGGCGACTCGGCACCCTTTGCCCTGCTTGCTCTGCTCAGCCGGCCGCTGTTTGCCCGGTGGATGAGCGTGCCTGAGGGTGTGACCGGGCTCTCCGCAGCTATGCTGCTGCTGACCCTGGTCAAACGAGTGGAAGCCAACGGACGCCCATTGCCTCCCCCTGGGCCGGAGCGGGTGTCCGTCATCATTCGCCACCTGCTCTGGGATCGGGATATCGCGTCTCACAGGGACTGGATTCGCCAGTGACTCATTCGCGCAGCAGTTCCATGATGGACGGGATCCGTCACGTCCACTCCGACCTGTCCGGTCATCATGTCGTTGGCCGTCGACAACGAAAGGGCGCGGGTGTTGGCAACCATCGTGGCGGCATTCAACCTGTGAGATTGTAGGGTCGAAACCGTTGTATTCGGAAAAGGAGGTTTGAGATGGCCAAACAAGAGCTGTGGCACGGCATTCCGCGAAAGGACATCCCGTGGTACCCGACCGTCGGTGCCGACACGTGCATCGGCTGCACGCTGTGCTTCGCGACCTGCGGGCGGTCGGTATACGATATGCTGGACAACCTGGCAGTAGTGGTCAACCCGATGAATTGCATGGTTGGATGTAGTACCTGCGCCACCGTCTGCCCGGTGCAGGCGATCCATTTCCCCGATCGCAGCCTGGTCTGGAAGCTCGAGCGCGAGCACAAGATTTTCAAGATCGTGCGCCAGGAGTCAGAGGAGAAGAAGGCCAAACTGGACGCCGCCCGGGCGCGCGCCGCGGCGGAGGATGCCATTGCCAAACTGACGACACGAGCCCGGATAGAAATCGCGGGGCAGTTGAGTGAGAAGCGCTGCTTGACTCAGTTAGACGAATTGGTGCAGGATCGTCCCTTCGATCTGGTCAACCTGCGTTTGGAGATACCCACCGTCCAGGGCATGAGGACCAACACCCCGTCCCGTATGACCTTTGAAATCACCTCAACGGAACAGGAGGACATTGGCGGTTATTTGAGCGAGGTGCGCGACTGGATCCGCCGCAACGGATGGGTGCTGATCAGCGAACAACACCTTTAGGCCAATGCCAGTCAGCGGTGCCGTCCGCGCCACACAGGGGGGCAGAGGCAAGCCGAGAGCGGTGGCCTTGACGGGTACTGGGTTGGCGTGATCTGGCCGAAGAACGGCGGTGAAGGGCTTTTCTTGCGGGCAGCGGGACTTGACTTCGGCACAGCGACAACAGGAGTGGTTGGATGGCCCGTATCGCCATTGTCACCGACAGCGCCGCATGCCTGCCCGCGGAGCCGGTGCAGCAGCACCAGGTACAAGGGATTCCCTTTTGGCTGGCGTGGGAGGGACGGAGCTATCGCGATGGGGTGGACGTGACCCCCGCCGATGTCCACCGTCGGTTGCGGCAGTCCGGATGGAGTTCGACCTCGTCGCAGCCGACGCTGGCCGACTTTGCTCTCCTGTATGCACGGTTGGCTGAGGGGGTCGAAGGCATCCTGTCCATCCATGTGCCTGACACGCTGAGCGGGACCATACACGTGGCCCGACTGGCAGCGCAGATGACGCCGGGTGTGCCCGTGCGGCTCATAGACTCGGGCACGGCCGCCATGGCCAAGGGATTCGTGGTCCTGGCGGCCGCCCGCGCCGCCCAGGACGGCTGCAGACTGGAGGAGGCCGCGGAAGCGGCCGAGAGGGCCAAGACGCAGGTCGGCCTGTTTGCGACGCTGGAGACCCTGGAGTACCTGCATCGGGGTGGCCGCATCGGCAAGGCAGCCGTTCTGCTGGGCGCCCGACGGCACCTGCGCCCGGTACTCTATCTGGCCGAAGGGCGGGTCAACGTAGCCGGGGTGTTCAGAAGCCGGCGCAGGGCTATCGAGCGGATTCTGGAGTTGTTGTCTGAGCGGATAGGCCGACAACCGGTCCGCGTGGCGGCGTTTCACGCCGACGCCTATCAGAAAGCGGAGAGATTGGCAGCCATGGCGTGCCGGCGAGTCGCATGCCGCGAATGTCACGTCACCGAGTTTACCCCCGTGATGGGCGCACACACGCGCCCCGGCACGCTTGGGGTGGCCTATTGCGTAGAAGTTAAGCCGGAGGAAAAAGAGGATGCCCAAAGCGTCAGTGGTGTTGGAGGAACCAGAGCAACAGGATCTGCAGATGATCCTGATCGACGGGGATGCAGCGGCAGCCCTGCGCTTTCTGAAGGAGGTCGTCTGGGCCCAGGTGCAGGCCATGCGCCGCAAGGCATTGCGCAGTCACCTGGAAGGCCGCAGCGATTAGGGAGTCAAAGGGGAGAGAACACCCATGAACGGTTTGAATACTGTCGCGCAGCACGGAGAGCGACTCGGGTCGTTACTCACGTTGTCGGGTTCGGCCGTCGGGGTCCGACTCCTGGCCAGTCCCATAACGCCGGAAGGCGCACGGCTGCTGGACCACCATCGCTATTGCCAGGCACTCATGCGAGCCCGAAAGGGCGAGTCGGTGTTTCTGACGGCGGCCGGCATGGCATGCCCGGCGGCGGCCGCAGCCTTTGGTTTCCGTCCCTTGCCAGCCGGGCTCGAGACGGGCAAGGGGTTGGTAGGCTTTGGCATCGTGGCCGATGAGGCGGTCGGCCGCCGCATGTTTGAGGCCATGCCGCGCCTCGAACCAGGGCACATCCAGGGCCTCCACCTCTTTCCCCTGGAAGAGAGCGTGTTGGCGCCCGATGTGGTAGTGGTCGAGGATGAAGTGGAGAAACTGATGTGGATCAGCCTGGCCTACCTCAACGCAACTGGTGGAGAGCGGGTCCAGAGTTCAACTGCGGTCCTACAGGCTACCTGCGTCGACTCGACTATCATTCCGTACCTGGAGCAAAGGATCAACCTCAGCTACGGCTGCTACGGCTGCCGCGACGCTACCGACCTGGGCCCAAGCGAAGCTGTGTTGGGGTTTCCGGTAGCCGCACTGCCCGCCATCGTCAAGTACCTGGAATACCTGGCTCGGAAGGCCATCCCCACCTCGCGCGCCAAAAAAGCCTGGGCATCGATCGACGGCCCATTGCGTGATGACCCCCGCGGTCCGGCGGGTGACTGAATCATGGGCGCCGGAAACACCTATCACGTGACCGTGGAGCGGCAGGACGGCGTTCGCGCCCGCGCCTCCTCTCGCGGCCACACGCTCACCTTGGGCATCCGTCGGGGCGACCCTACGGCTGGCTTGAATGCGACCGAGACATTGATGGCCTCGCTGGGGGCATGCCTCATCACCAACATCACCAGTCTAGCCGACAGAATGCATCTGCAGGTAGACGGCGTGCGCGTCGAAATCGACGCTGACCGCCGTGATGAGCCGCCCGGCATCGTTCAGATACGCTATTGCCTGCTGCTGGAAAGTTCAGAGCCGCCGGACCGGCTGGAAAAACTGCACCGGCTGGCCGTCAAGTGGGGCACTGTCGTCAATACCCTGCTGAGCGGGCTGGCACTGCAGGGAGAAATGGTACAATCCAGATGAGTGCGATATCGGGACTGGTCATGGACAAGGTGAGGGACGTGCCGCAACGGGGGGCACCTGCCCCCGGGCTGACGGCGTCCCTGGAGGGCTTTTCCGCGGCCCAAGACCCGGTCACAGCGGAGGAGATCTGACCATCGTGCGTCGTACCGACCCTGTTTGCGACCCGGCGAGAAAGACCAACACCTCGGCACGGGGCGCCGGTGCACGGGTGGCAGGTGTCGAACAGCCAAGCGTGCCTGAGCCCTGCGGAGCGCCGCGCCCAACGTGTCCACCTGCCAAGCTTGGGGTAGCGGAGCACCAGGCACCTGTTCCCCCAAGGGCGCTCGCTCGGGTTTCCCGGGCACGGCGAGCGCTCTGGCTGGCCCTGGCATGGTCCGTGCTGGCATCCTGTCAGTCAGCACCCGGCCCGGCTGTTGATCAACCGGTTGTCACGCCATCGATCGGCCCGGCGTGGACGAGTGTGCCTCCGCCCCCCATCGGGCCAATCCTGGTCGAGCCAACCGTCAGCACGGCGCCGACCGCGACCGCAATCGCGCTCCCGCAGCAGCCGACACCCACCATGGTTAGCTCATACGCCAACATCACACCGGCCCAGCTGCAGACGATGATGCAGAACAAGGACTTTCTGCTGATCAACACCCACGCTCCCTACGGAATCGAGATCGCGCATACGGATCTGCACATTCCTGTTGACAACGACGGTCATTGGCTGACCAGGTACCCAGAAGACAGGAACGCCAAGATGGTGCTTTACTGCCGCAGTGGACAGTGGTCCAGCCTGGCAGCCAGCGAGCTGGTCAAGGCTGGTTATGCCCAGGTCTGGCACCTGGCCGGCGGAATGGTGGCATGGCACGCGGCCGGCCTGCCGTTACAGGTAGAGTAGGCCCGCCAACGGGGTCCGGCGATATTCGGGCCACCAGGTTACTGACGAGAGCTAGCTATGAGAGAGGTCATTTCAGCTCTGTATGAGTCAATGGAACGCAATGAGCCGGTGGCGCTGGCGACCGTGGTCGAGGTCAAGGGAGCTTCTCCGGCCCAGGTGGGATTCAAGCTGCTGGTGCGGCCGGACGGCAGCGCCATCGGCAATGCCGGCGGCGGTGTGCTGGCACAGCAGATCAAAGACGCCGCCCTGGCAGCACTGCTGGAAGGCCGGTCACGCCTCTACCACCGGGCACTGCGTGAGACGGGCCCGGACGCGGTTGGTACCCTGTGCGGCGGAGATGTCACCCTGTTCATCGAGGTCTTCCATCCCCGGCCGATCCTGCTCGTCGTGGGCGGCGGGAATCTGGGCCGGCCGCTGGCGGAAATGGCCCGCATCATCGGTTTCCAGGTCCAGGTGGTGGATGTGCAACCGGATCGCGCGACCGCGCCGCAGATCGATCCAACCCGCGTCACCCCATGGACGTATGTAGTGCTGATCAGCGAGGATCACATCACCGACGAGGCGGCGCTGCGCCAGGTCATTGACACCTCGGCCGCGTACATTGGCATGATCGGCAGCCGCCACAAGGTGAAGACCATCCTGGATCACCTGCGCGCCGACGGGGTGCCTGAAGAACGCCTGGCGCAAGTGCGGGCGCCCATCGGGCTGGAGCTGGGCGGCAGGCAGCCGGCCGAGATCGCTTTGGCGATCCTGGCCGAGATCGTACAGGTGCGCCACGGCGGAACCGGGCAGTCTCGCGCCATCGGCAGACACCTCCCTGACAGTAGTTCCTACCAGGGCGGCAGGTAGTATGTGAGGCAACAGACGGAGCTCCGTGACGTGCGCGGCGGAGAGAAGACATGTCTGAGTTGACAGTGGACACAGAACACCGCCTGACCTGGCCGGCCCGCGACTATGCCGGAATGCCGTTCCAACCGGGTACGCGGTTCATCACTGAGTCATTCGAAGACGGCGTACGGTTACACGTGGCCCAGCTAGATGCTCGCCAGGCTTATCTGGAAGTGACTGCCCGCTGCAACCTGAGCTGCTCCGTGTGCGTACGTCAGGTGTGGCGCGAGGCACCCGGCGAGATGACCTGGGAGACCTTTCAGGCGGTTATCGAGGGGTTGCGCGCCTTCTCCCAACTAGAGCGCGTGACCCTGGGCGGGTACGGCGAACCGCCGGTCCATCCCAGACTGCCCGAGATGCTGGAGCTCGCCTCCACCCTGGGCGGGCTGTTAACAGTGACCACCAACGGCCTGCTGCTCGACGAGGAAGTGGCAAATCACATCCTGAAAAGTCGAGCGGATTGGGTGATGCTCTCGCTGGATGCCGTCCACACCCAAGCGCACACCCAGGCGCGCGTCCCGGCCGGGGTGGAACGCGTGGTAGCCAACGCCCAACGCCTGAGTCGGTTGGCCGACAGGCGCCGCGGATTTCCCCTCAACCTGGGTATGGCGTTTGTGGCCACCCGCTGCAGCCGTGACCAGTTGCCTCTACTGCGAGAGCTGGCACGTGACGTAAACGCCTCGTCAGTGCTGGTCTCCAACCTGCTTCCTTACACGCCGGCCATGTGTGAAGAGATCCTGGATAACTCCGATGAGCCGTTGGCGCTGCCAATGAATTGGCCGGTGAAGGACAATGATCAGATCACCTGGGGGCGGATGGACCTTCCCCGCATGAAGTGGGGCGCCTGGCAGCAGTGCCGCTTTGTGCTGCACCGTGCGCTGGTGGTGGGCTGGGATGGCGGCGTCAGCCCCCGTTACCCCCTGATGCATTCCTACCCCTATTACATTTACGGACGACTGAAGAACGTAAGCCGTTACGTGCTGGGAAACGTCCAGCAGCAATCTCTGGCCGACATCTGGACATCGGCCGAGTACGTCCGTTTCCGCGCCAAGGTGCGCGATTTCCGCTTTATGTGGTGCGTGGATTGCGGGCTGGCCTGCGACTGTGCGGAGCGTAACGAGGACTGTTTGGGTAACGTTCCCTCGTGTGCCGATTGCCTGTGCGCGCAGGGCATCATCCGCTGTCCGTGAGATCTGTACCTGATATACTGCAGCGCGGTGAGTCGATGACTGCAACAAGGAGGTGGAGCGTGAAAAAAACCAGGGTGTTGTTCTTGTGCACCGGCAATTCGGCCCGCAGCCAGATGGCAGAAGCGTTTCTGCGCCACCACGCCGGCGACCGCTTCGAGGCCTACAGCGCCGGCCTTGAGCCCAAGGGAATCCACCCACTGACCATCCGGGTGATGGAGGAGATCGGCATCGGCCTGGAAGGCCACACCTCCAAGCCGCTTTCCGACTACATGGGACGGGTGCATTTTGGCTATCTGGTCACGGTATGTGGCGACGCCGAGGAGCAATGCCCCAGCGTGTTCCCGGGTATGGGCCAGCGGCTGCACTGGGGTCTGGAGGATCCGGCGGCGTTCATCGGTTCTGATGCCGAGAAGCTGGAGAAATTCCGCCAGGTGCGCGACCAGTTGGAGCAGGAAATCCAGGAGTGGGTTGCCGAGGAGAGCTTGACGCGGTAGCAGCCTTCCGGGGTGAACGGACTCGCCCCGGGCCATGGTTCCGTTCCGTTCCAGGGCCGCGCGATCGTCCTCGGCGCACCATGACCAGCTACGATACTGATTTGCTGCACGGCTTTGTCATCACCCAGGTTCTGGAATGCATCGCGGATCCGACCAAGAACCGGGTTATTGCCCAGTTCCCGGACGACGTGTCGCCGGTGTTTCCCTACCTTAACGCGGTGGTACCCAGACTCATGTACAATCCCGGCGCGAACGCGCTCAGCATCAAGCGCGGTTATCGCCTCCTGACTATCTACCCCCGCGGGGCCACGCTGGCCAAGGTGGACGGCCGGGATGACGCAGAGGAGCAGATGCGCTGGTTCCAGCAGGTGTGCAACGAGGTGTGGCAACGCCGCGAAGAAATCCTGCCCTGCTACGAAAAGCGCAAAACGGTGGACCCGTTGGACGTCTATCAGCTCCTGCCGCGGCTCAACTGCCGGGAGTGCGGCCAGGCTACCTGTTGGACGTTTTCCTGGGAGCTGTTGTTTGGCGACCTGCCCTTGGACGCTTGTCCGCACCTATCCTGTCCGGCCTACGCTGAGGCCGCCGAACGGCTCAGAGAGTTGATTTCATGAAGATAGTGCTGGCGATTGGGATTCTTGCCCTGGTGGTGGCGCCACCACCGTTGCCGGGCAACTCGGAGTGGTTGCTTGGTTCTCGCTGGGCGGACACTCCCATCCCGGAGCCTACTCGGAAGGTTTGCCACCTGTGTGACGAGGATGTGGCCAGTCCGGCAGCGACGGCCACCCCGCTTCCCGTGGCGCATTTATGGCTTTTTTACAGCAGCCACTGCAGCGACTGCACCGTCGTGATGAAAGAGATACTGCCCGCCATCCGCGAGACCTATGCCGCGGGTCAGGTGGTGGTCCATGAGCGCGACCTGGAAAAGGGCAGCTATGAGATGATGCAGGCTCTAGAGTCGATACACGAACCCCAGGTCGGCGGAATCCCCAAGATCTTTATCGGCAGTCAGATGCTGGTTGGCGAGAAGGCGATACGGGATCGTCTTCCGTCGCTGATCGACGAGTACCTGGCTTCAGGGGGCGTCGATCTGGCCGCGATTCCCGCGCTTCCGACCCCCACCCCGGCGGTCGGCCCGGCCGAGGGCGCGCCGGACGTCCACCTTGCCTACTTCACCGTGTTTGACTGCCAGCCATGTAGCATGCTTGAGCCGGCCTTGCGCTCACTGGCACAACAGCATCCCCAGTTGGTGATCCACACCTTTTCGGTCTCCGGCAGCCCAGAACTGCTGGCCAGGTTGTGCAATCAGGCCGGGATCAAGGTTTCCGCCTGCATCGTGCCGGCAGTTTTTGTCGGCCAGGAGGGGTTGGCCGGCCCGGAGCTAGGCGCCAATGCAGTGACTGATTTGGTCGCCCGCTACCTGGCCTCGGGCGCGCCCGTAACCTGGGAAGACGAGCCCGCCGCTGCGCAAGACCCGACCAACCCGTTCGCCCGAGCGGGTCTCGGGTGGGTGCCCCTGGTGCTGGCCTTTGGGGTGGTGATTGGGGTTGTCGTTTGGTGGCTCATTGGCAAGAAGCGAGCAGCGGCGAATGGTGATGATTGACTACGCACAATCACCTCGGAAACAGCTGGTATCCTCGCGGTATGAGCCAGATTTAGGGCGGCAGGTAACGCTGAGAGCCTGAGAAACAATCGGTCGTGGATCGGGCCAGGCTGGCATAGGTCACGGTGCGGACTACCCTTTTCTCTGACAACTTGTCTCGAGGCCGGCGAGCCCAGAACGCCAGCGGTACTCCTGGACATGCGGTTCTGTTTCTCCCGCTCACCTCAGCAGCTCCGGGGACCCGCACTCAGGCGCTGAGCGCGATCCACCGCAGTAGGTTATGCGTGACGGCAACCAGGAGTAGCACGCTCAGGACGTTTTTCTCACGTCGCACCCACAACTGGGTCAGGCTATGACGGCGAGCATGGGCATTCACGCATTCCGACGTCGCAGCACGCCCTTTGTAGATCTCCTTGGCCTCCTCTGTCTCCATCCGCTCACGCCGGCGCACCACCTCCGGCGGATCGTCGAGCCGTGGGTCAGCTTTCGTCCGTCCACTTGTCGTCGTCCTGGGCGATGGAGTAGGCGCATAGACCGTTACCCCTCGACGCTCCAACGCCGTAATGTCCTCGCGCCGGGCATAGCCTCCGTCCATCATGTACGCCTCGGGGACCCGGCCAGTCCGGGCCACTACCTGTTCCAGCATGGGAGGTACCTGTCCCCATCGTTGCCCGTCGTATCAACTCCTACACCGACGATGACCTGGCTATCCTCGTCGGTGGCAAGTTGCAGGTTATAGGCTGGCCTATATCCACTGGAAGCCCGTGCACAACGTGCTGGAGGGTGGCTTTGAGGTGCTGGTGGTGAATGCCCAGCATGCGAAGAAAGTGCCCGGGCGCAAGACCGATGTGACGGATTCGGAATGGCTGGCCGAACTGCAGATGCATGGCATGCTGAAGGCCAGCTTTATACCCCCCAAGCCCCAGCGGGCCTTGCGCGACCTGACGCGCTATCGCCGCAAGGTGATGGAAGAGCGTAGCCGAACCGTGAATCGGGTGCAGAAGGTGCTGGAGGGCGCCAACATCAAACTGGCCTCGGTGGTCAGCGACATCCAAGGCGTCTCAGCACAAGCGATGCTGGAGGCTATTGTCGCCGGGCAAACGGATAGCCGGGCGCCGGCCCAAATGGCGCGGGGACGGCTGCGCGACAAGATTCCCGAGCTGGAGAAGGCGTTGACTGGTCGGATACAGCCGCACCACCGCTTTCTGCTGGCCAAGCAACTGGCCCACGTTGATTTTCTGGACGAGCAAGTGGCTGATATGGGTGCCGAGATCGGGTGTCAACTTGAGCAGCTGAGCCAACTGCCTGAGCAGCCGCCGGCGAAAGGGGGCGGTTCGAGCAGCGACGCTGGCGAACCGGCCGAAGGGGAATTGCCGGCGCGT
>DCVT01000003.1 GCA_002328075.1 Anaerolineales bacterium UBA2181
GCGTCCGGCGGCGAGCTGGGCTGCGAAGCGTCCAGCGTCGAGCTGGGCTGCGAAGCGTCCAGCGGCGAGCTGGGCTGCGAAGCGTCCAGCGTCGAGCTGGGCTGCGAAGCGTCCAGCGTCGAGCTGGGCTGCGAAGCGTCCGGCGGCGAGCTGGGCCGCGAAGCGGCCGGCGAATCGGAGAGTTGGACAGAACACGCGGCTACGACGAGCAAAGTCAAGACGAGTCCGCAAACGACGAATCGGTTCACAAATCACCTCTCGCGAGAGTAACCTGCCTGACGACGTTGGATGTGTAGAGGCAGAAGTTTTCCACGCTCGGTGGCAACGGGTTCCGCCCGGCGCACCTGCAGGGTCTTCATCTGTTGCCACACGGCGCGGGCGGCATCCGCCATGGGCGACGAGTCGCGCAAAGCATCTAGAATGACCTGGATCACCTCCTGTTCGTCGGAGATTTCCAGACGCGGATGAACCAGCACGTAGAGCCGCGTGAAACCGTGCTCGTCCTCCTGTTCCATCATCTGATAGTCCAGCGGACTGCCGCCAAACCGAGCTGGAAGCACCTCCTCCAGGATGTTCACTATCTCGTTGCCGATGAGGGTGACCCCTTCGCCAACCAACTTGCTATAGCTGCGGATCTCTCGCAGATGGGTGGTGTAGCCGTAGGCCTCCAGGTCGCAACCACAGTGACGCTCCTCAACCACCCCGTAATCATCCATCTGCACGTTCAGCATGACCTTCGAGGCGGCAGGCAACAATGTGGTCAGGTTAAAGGCCGGAACCGTGATATCCAGGCCCTCAATTGGGTAGGGATGCGTGAACAGCGCAAATGCGTCCTTCATCAGGTGCACATCACCCACGTCGGCCGGCCGCGCACAGCCCGAGGCAATTCGGTTTGCCTCCACCATCCCATAGTTGGAGATGAGGGAGACCCCCGCGCGCTTGAGATAGGCAGATTTGGCCGGAGTGGCTGGCTCGGAGCTGCCCTGAAAGGTCGTGCCTCTCAGGTCAAGACCCGCGTCCTGAGCGGCCGCGCAGACCCGCATCGCGTGGCTTACCGTGGTGTTAACCAGGCAGCGTCCGTGCGACTGCAACAGCCCGGAAACGCAGCGCGCCACCACGACGGCCCGCTCTACCCGGACATAGCTGGGCAGCGGCACCCGCATGCCCGCCAGTCGCATGCACAACAGGATGTAATAGGTCGCCAGTCCGTACTTGAGCCAGTACCTGGAATCGCGCAGGCCTTGAGGCGAGAACCAGCGTTGTGGGGGGTGCCCGAAGGAGACCGCGCGCAGGATGTTGCGCAACGTGCCGGCGGGCAAGATGTTGCTCCACCGAACCATCGGCACATCCAGCACGCCGTGGGCTGCGAGCGCCAGCATTTCGTGCGGCGCCTGCGCCGCTATCTGGTCCAGGTTCACGCCCACGCTGGTGGCCGCACCCGTGGAGCCGCCGCTCTGGATGGTAAAGGCGCGGTGGACATAGGGGTTGTCGAACGCGCTCGCGCTGACAGGAATAGTGCGTCCGTGCCGTACAATCGGTTTGCGTCCCTTGAACTCCTCAAAGGTGACAAAAACGCCTTCATCGCGCAAGGCCCGCAGCGCGTTTTCCACTCCCTGTTTCCTGACCAAGACCTGCAGGTCGCCCAATTCACAGCCCGCCATCCTGAGCAGGGCCAGATAGGGGCTGGCAGGATGACTATAGATGCTGTGTTGGGCGAGGTGCAGCAGGTTCTCCTCACGATTGTCCATGCGCTGGCAAACAATGCGTTTGGCCTCGTCCAGGGTCAGCCGGAGCTTGCCAAATCGCCGCAACTCCAGCGGCAGGCGGGCAAACATGGCCAGGTAGTTCAAGGTCTCGCCCATGCTCTCGACCTACAGCTCTTGACAGCGTCCGATCTCGTCCAGCACCGCGTTCAGGAACGACAGGTCCGTCACGTCGCCGACCTGCATACCAGGTGGCAAGGCACCAAGCTCGGTCAGGGAATCCAGCGCGGATCGGGCGTACGCTGGCGTCAGACCGCCAGTCGGGTCCCAGAGTCTCTGGGATAGGTGCAACACGGCCACGGATTGGGCGGTTTCCGGCTCAAGCGAAGGCCGGTTGACAGCCTGGACCTGCGGCAACTGAGGTTGGACGTCGACCTGGCGGTTGGCGGTCAAGAACGCGCGCAGGGAGCCCCTGACCACCCCTGAATTCTGGCCGGCCCACCCGCTCCGGACGTGCAAACCATCGTGCGGGACCGCTGGCAAGGCGCGGCCCATGTCGACCAACGAGTCAAACGGGCCGGGGGCCTGCTCCTGGATCTTGAGCAGCTCCTCGACCGGCAGGAGCGCGGCCGCGCGGCTGGAGGTTTCCGGTGTAACCAGGTAGTCTGGAGCCGTTCCCTCTGGGCTGACCAGCGCCTGGACGTCACCGGGGCCGCCATCTGCCACGCGAAGCAAGGCCAGGCACCGGCTTTCTGGATGACCAGAGACGCTGCGCTCGATCATCCGCATTGAGCTCGCTTCGCGCCGCGCCATGCGTTGCCGCATGTCCCGTGCTGCCTCCCCGGGCGCGAGTGATTGCCTCGTGAATCGGCGCAGGGCGGCCGGAACACGGACGATCTTATCGACTGGGTCCAGGATCTCGCTCACGCTGCTGGCTCCATCCAGCGCGTGAGCCGCCGCTCCACTAGCGCCACGGCGTAGGAGCAAACCAGCGCAACAATGACGATGATCAGGAGAATCGCAAAGACCTTTGCCGAGTCGAAGCGGCTGCCATAGGTGCGCAGCAACGCACCCATGCCAAACAGGGCGATGAACATCTCGCCGCTGATCATCCCCTTGACCGCACGCCCCATGCCAAGTCGCAGCCCCGCCATCGTCATCGGCAGAGCGCCGGGCAGCAGCACCCTGAGCAAGAGCTGCCGCTCTCCGGCGCCAAAGGAGCGTGCCATCTCGACATGGCTCGCACTCACCTGCTGAATTCCGCCCATCGTGTTGACGACAATGACGAAAAACGCGCTCAGGAAGACGATGCCTACCTGGACCCCACGACCGACGCCAAACAGAGCATAGAGGATGGGGACAAAGACCAGCCGGGGAGCTGCGAGAAAAGCATTGACAAACGGCTCCAGCATCGTCTCGACCGCACGATAGCGCCCCATCATCAGACCCGTCATGACGCCGCTGGACACTGCCAGTCCGAAACCGATCGCCAGACCAATCAGACTCGCCCGCAGATTGCCCAGGATCTGGCCGCTGATGATCAGGTCCATCGCCGCTCGCAGCACGCTGGAAAACGGCGGAAGAAAGCTCAGTTGCAGCATGCGTCCCGACACCTCCCAGGCGGCAGCGCCCAGTAGCAGTGAAATCCACGGCTGCATGCCATCGCCGCGCCACCCTCGCGGCCGAGGAGCGCTGACCCCCGAAGGCTTTTCGGGGATCGACCCCGTTTTTCCTGGAGATAACGTGGGGAGAGATCGGCTCACGGGCGCATCTCCCTTAACTGCTGCCAGAGGTATTCCAACAGCTCGGCGAAGCGGGGGTGCTTTTCCAAGTCAGGTGGACGTGGGCGCGGGAGGCCCACCTCCACGATATCGCGAACCTGTCCGGGACGCGGGGTCATCAACACCACGCGATCACCGAGCCGGACTGCTTCGTCCATACTGTGCGTCACAAAGACCACCGTCTTGCGCCGGCGGTCCAGGAGCGTTAGCAGGTCCTCCTGCAACAGACGCCTGGTCAGCGCATCCAGTGCGCCAAAGGGCTCATCCATCAACAGGATCTGGGGATCAACCGCCAGCGCTCGAGCCAGACCGACTCGCTGTTGCATCCCCCCGGAAAGCTGACGCGGGAAATGATGGTCAAACCCCGCCAAACCTACGGCCTGGACTAACTCGAAGGCCTTCTTCTCCCGAGTAGCCTTGGGCACGCCGCGCAGCTCCAGTCCAAAGGCCACGTTCGTCACCACGTCAGCCCACGGCAGAAGCGCAAAGTCCTGGAAAACCATGGCGCGGTCGGGACCCGGCCCGGTGACCAGGTCACCGTCAATGTACACCTCCCCCTCATCCAGCGAAACCAGCCCGGCAATGGCCTTGAGCAGCGTGGTCTTGCCGCACCCGCTGGGACCAAGCAAGCAGACAAACTCCTCCGGCCGGATGGTAAGGTCAACGCCCTCCAGCGCGTCCACTGCCGCCTGGCCCAGTTGGCTCGGGTACCTCTTGCTGCAGTTGCGCAGCTCGATCACCGGTCCACCCCGTTGCCGGCCCATGGAGCCACCCGTCGCTCCAGCCACCGAAACAGCTGCAACAGGGCGACTGCCTCGGCGACAACCACCAGCACCGTTGCATACAGACGTCCGGAATCAAACCTGCCCTGAAAATCCAGGATCAATCGGCCGAGGCCCAAAGCAACCAGCAGCAGCTCAACCGTGATCATGCCAGAGACCGCGCGGGCTAATCCCAGACGCAGCCCGGTCAGAATGGCAGGAAACGCGCCGCGGATGAACACCTTGCGCCAGAGCTGCGACTCGGTGGCGCCAAACGACCTCGACATTTCGATCCAGCCCGGATCAATCAGGCTCAACCCGGCGCGCACATTGATGGTGATAACCACCAGCGCGTAGGAGAAGGTGATCAGCACCCGAGAAAGGAGTCCGAGGCCGGTTGCCATGATCACGATCGGGATGAGCGCCGCCTTGGGTGTAGCGAGAAGGATGTTGAGATAGGGATCAAGGTACCGTGCGGCCGGCCGCCAACGTCCCATGAGCAAGCCCAGCAGGATCCCGAACACGGCCGCCAGCGAGAACCCCAGTACCATGGCCTGGTTGCTCAACCACACCGCCTCCCACAAAAGGGACGTGGTCAGGAGTCGAACCAGCGCAGCAATGGTTTCGACGAAACCGGGCAGGAGCAGACTGTCAAGCCGGCGCGCCAGCAGTTCCCAGCCGAGCGCAAAAGTTGCCAGGGATAAGGCCTGCAGACCGGCGCGCGTTGTTCTCTTGGCCAATCTGCCGGTGCCCAGGCGCCCGTTAAGAGCGTAGTTCATGGAGAGATGCTTACTCGGCCGCCAACCATCGGACAATCATAACAGCATGATTGCGTTTCGACGAGGTGGATGGGGTACCGGTTGCGTTCTCCCACAGAACAGGTAGAATCCGCAGTTGGCGCCGAAGAGACGGAGAAGACTGTGAAAGACAGCGGCATTGACCCCGGACAGAACCCAGGGCCGCCGGCCGGCGGCCAACCCGACCCGGAACCGGTGTGGACGTTTCGCGGCTATCAACTGCGGCCCAGCGAGTTCACTACCGCGATGGTTCACTTTTTCCGCGCCGAAGTTCAGCGGGCCAACGTCTGGCGACAGCGGCTGGACATAACCACCAACTGGGCGGTGGTCACCACCGGCGCGGCCATCTCCTTTGCATTTAGCCGGGCGCAAGCCGAAGATCACCGGGTCATCATCCTGGACATCCTGCTGGTCTCCCTGTTCCTGTGGATTGAGACCCGCCGCGACCGTTACTACGAACTCTGGAGTTACCGTGTGCGGTTGATGGAGACCGACTTTTTCGCCGCCATGTTGGTCCCTCCTTTCCGGCCGTCGGCCGATTGGGCCGAGAGCCTCGCGGAGAATCTGCTCCATCCGCGGTTTCCGATTTCACTATGGGAAGCGCTCGGCCGGCGATACCGCCGCAACTACATGTGGATCTATTTCATCCTGGGGCTGGCCTGGATCTCCAAGGTGTGGCTACACCCCAATCAGGCGGCCTCGTGGTCGGAAATCTGGGCTCGCGCGGCGATTGGCAGCCTGCCCGGCGAGTTCATCCTCGGCGCCGGCATGGTGTTCAACGGTCTCTTGTTGGCGATTGGGGTGCTGACCGCCGGAATTCAGCAGGCAGCCGGCGAGATCCTGCCGCGGCACACCTTCTTCACGTGGCCGCAACTCAACAACCGATCTCCCGCGAAAGCCACCGGGGCGGCGGCGTGGTTCCGTCCCAGCCGGCGCAGGCAGCAATTGCTGGCGTACATCATCACCGAACGGGCAGAAAGCGTCAGCCAGCAGATCATGCTCCAGCTGCAGCGTGGGGTCACTATGCTTCCCGGCACAGGCATGTACACCCATCAATCACGAGCAGTCCTGATGTGCGCGCTGACCGTTACCGAGGTAGCACACCTGAAAGCGGTTGTCGCGGCCGACGACCCACAGGCCTTCGTCATCGTGTCTCCGGTCCAGGAAATCCTCGGGAAAGGCTTCTCCACGCTCCCGCCGCGGCCCGGCGCATGAGTTGCCGCCTTGCTCGGCAATCGCGGTCAGCAGCACGTCCGGCAATCCATCTGCGCCTCGCCTGGCGGCCGGGAACCATCTTGCGCCCAGGAGCGTTTCTGGTATATGTTATCGTGTGGCTCGCACTTGCTCACAACTGGGAGGGCTTAAACCATGGCAAGATCAATCGCCTGGCGTCGTTGGATCCTGGTCGGTAGCGTCGTGTTGGTAGGAGGTGTTGGAATCGTGGCCGGAATCCGCTGGTGGAACGCGCGGCAAGGACCGGCTGAGGGCCGAACCCATCCGACCTTGGAGGGCACGGGTGCCTCCGGTTCAACCTACGAAATGGCATCGGCCGGCAGCCTGGAGACCCTGCTGATCCGGCTCAGCCAGGGTCAGGCTCTACCGGTCAGCGCTGAACTGGTCCCGATGGCGATCGGCCAGCCGCTGACGGCGGCCGAGATCGAGCGGATTCTGGCACGGCTTCCGGATCTGGCAACGGAACCCGGTGATCAGACTGATCTGAATCTGCCAACCGAGTCGCTGCCCGCGCCGAGGCCCGGCCAAACCATTCAGGAATCGTTCCCACCGCCGGCTGCGCCGGTCACACCGGTACCGGTCGATACCGGTCCGCTGGAGGTGTTGCGGTATTCCCCCGAGGGCGCCATCCCACTGGCGCCGTTCGTGAACGTCACCTTTAACCAGCCCATGGTGGCGCTGGCGACGCTGGAGACGCTGGCGGCGAGAGATGTGCCGGTCAGGCTGGACCCGCCACTGCCCGGCACCTGGAAATGGTTGGGCACCAAGACGCTCAGCTTTGAGTACGATTCGGCCGCCATCGACCGGCTGCCCATGGCCACCGAGTACGTGGTCACGATCCCGGCCGGCACCACCTCGGCGACGGGCGGGGTGCTGGCGCAGGAGGTTCGCTGGAGCTTTAGCACGCCGCCGCCCAAGATGCTCTACCGCTACCCACCGGATGAACCGCAACCGCTGGATCCGATCTTTGTGGTGGCTTTCGACCAGCGGATCGATCCTCAGGCCGTGCTGAACACCATCGAGGTCACCGCGGGAGGCCAGCCCGTGCCGTTACGACTGGTTGGCGACCAGGAACTGCAGGCCGACGCCGCTGCTGCCCGCCAGGTCTCCAGCGCGGGCGAGAGCCGATGGCTCGCGTTCCGCGCCCAAGAGCCACTGCCGGCCGATTCAACGATCAGGGTCCGCATCGGACCGGGGACTCCCAGCGCAGAGGGGCCACTGGTCACCCAGGACGCTCAGAGCTACGGCTTTGCGACCTATGCGCCGCTGCGGATCGTGCGGCACGGCTGCGCCTGGTACAACCAGGAGTGCGCGCCGATGACCCCGTTCTACATCGAATTCAACAATCCCATCGACGCGGACGCTTATCAGGAATCGATGTTGCGGGTGGAGCCACCCATCGTCGGGGCCACGGTCAATGTGGTAGGAAACACCATCAACATCCGCGGGATGACGGTAGGCCGCACCGACTATCGGGTCGTGGTGGACGGGGCCATTGGCGACCTCTTTGGTCAGACTCTGGGGTCCGACACCCAGCTCACGTTCAAGGTAGGATCAGCCGAGCCTGTACTGTATGGGCCGGAGGGAACCCTCGTGACGCTGGATCCCGCGTCCCGGAAACCGCTGCTTTCAGTCTACAGCATCAACTTCAACCGGCTGCGGGTGCGAGCCTACCAGGTGGAGCCAACCGATTGGGCCAGCTACCGGGAATACCTGCGGAACTACTATCAGCAAACGCAACCCAAGCTGCCCGGCCGGCTGGTGATGGACGAGACGATCCCGGTGGAATCCCCGGCTGATGTCCTGGTCGAGACCCAGATTGACTTGAGCCAGCCTCTGGACGGCAAGACCGGGCATCTGGTGGTGTTGGTCGAACCGACGGGGCTGGAGACCCTGCTCCGCGACCGGGGGCGTTGGATGGTGCAGACCTGGATCCAGGTTACGCAAATCGGCCTGGATGCGTTTTCGGATCATAGTGAGATGGTGGTCTGGACGACCGACCTGCAGGACGGCCGACCGTTGGGCGGTACACCCGTCGAAAATCTGGTGTGTTCTGGTCAGACCTGCTCAAACAGTGCGCTGGCGACGACCGGCGAGGACGGCACGGTTCGTTTCCCGATGCCGGACGCGGATACCTTCGCGCTGGTGGCGCGACAAGGCAGCGACAGCGCCATCCTGCCCAAATCGTCCTACTTTTGGGGGGACGACGTCTGGCGCGCGTGGCCGGTGCAGGATGAACTGCGCTGGTACGTGTTCGATGACCGTGCCATGTACCGCCCGGGCGAGGAGGTGCACGTCAAGGGTTGGATGCGCCGGATTGGCGGAGGGCAGTACGGTGACGTCGGACTCGTGGGAAGCGGTGCCCAGTCAGTTCGATATCAGATGTTCGATCCGCAGGGCAATGAACTGCTGAGCGGCGAGACCGCCGTAAACGTTCTGGGCGGTTTCGACCTTTCCTTCACGGTGCCGGAAAACAGCAACCTGGGCTACGCCCAGGTGACGCTGGTCGCCCAGGGGCAAGTCGGCGGCCTGGCGGGCAACTGGTACGGCCACTCTTTCCAGGTGCAGGAGTTTCGCCGCCCCGAATTCGAGGTCACAGCCTACGAGGAGACGACCGGCCCGCACTTTGTCGGCGATCACGCGGTGCTGGCCGTGAAAGCCAGCTATTATGCCGGCGGCTCGCTGCCCAACGCCGAGGTCACGTGGCGGGTCAACTCATCGCCCAGCAGCTATTCTCCCCCCAACTGGCCCGACTTTACCTTTGGCCGGTGGGTGCCCTGGTGGCAGTACGGAGGATACTATGCCGAGGTCAAGGGCTACCGTTCATATGACGTTCCCGGGCAGCAGGGCACGACCGAGACCTTTGCCGGCCTGACCGATGCCGCTGGCATTCACTACCTGCGGCTGGATTTCGACCCGGTGGAAGCCATGCAGCCGTTCAGCGTGATTGCCGAATCGGAGGTGATGGACGTAAACCGCCAGGCATGGTCGGCCGCCACCACCCTTTTGGTGCACCCGGCCGACCTCTACGTCGGCCTGCGGGGCGAGCGCACCTTTGTCCAGCGGGGAGAGCCGTTGGAGGTGTGGATCATCGTCACCGACCTGGACGGCAACGCCGTCACCGATCGGCCAGTTGAGGTTCGCGCGGCGCGCATGGAGTGGAAATACCGCCAGGGGAGTTGGCGCCAGGAAGAGGTGGACGTCCAGACCTGCTCGGTTCAGTCCGCCAGCGAACCGGTCTTGTGCAGCTTCCAGACCGAAATTGGAGGCACCTATCAGATCTCCGCGGTGGTAACTGACGACTCCGGCCGCCAGAACCAGAGCCAGCTGACGCGCTGGGTGAGCGGCGGACAGCGGCCGCCGGCCCGAAAGGTGGAACTCGAGACCGTCACGCTGATCCCGGAAAAGGAGACCTACCAACCGGGCGACGTAGCCCAGATCCTGGTTCAGGCGCCGTTCAGCCCGGCCGAGGGGCTGTTGACCGTGAACCGGAGCGGGCTTCTCACCACCCAGCGCTTTAGCGTGCTGGATGGGACCGCTACCCTGCAGATACCCATTGAGGAAGGACACGTCCCCAACCTGAACGTGCAGGTGGACCTGGTGGGCGCCGCCGCCCGGGCCGACGACCGCGGCGAACCCATGGAAGACGTGCCGCCGCGTCCCGCCTACGCGTCCGGCCAATTGAACCTGAGCGTGCCGCCTTTGGCCCGGACTCTGTCCTTGCAGGTGGCACCGCAGGCAACTGAGCTGGAGCCCGGCGGGGAGACCACGCTGGACGTGTGGCTGACGGACGCTCAGGGGCAGCCGGTACCGGACGCCGAACTGGCGGTCGTGGTGGTGGATGAGGCGATTCTGGCCCTCACCCAGTACCAATTGGCGGATCCACTCGGAGCCTTTTACTGGCAGCGGGGTTCGGATTTGACCAGTGTCTACGGGCGATCCAGCATCGTCCTGGCCAATCCCGAGGCGCTCACGACCAGGGCCGGCGACGTGGTCGTCGAGTTGATCACTGTGGAAAAACAGATGGAGGTAGCAAGAGAATCCTCTGCCCTGATGCCTACTGCGACCGCCGCACCGACCGCCATGCCCATGGCCATGGACGCCGCCCAGCAGCAACCCATCGCGCTGCGGACCGATTTCAACCCGCTGGCCACCTTTGCCCCATCGGTGCGAACCGGCGCTGACGGTCGGGCCCAGGTGCCGATCAAAGTGCCGGACAACCTGACCCGGTACCGGGTCATGGTGGTGGCGGTTTCCGGCGGAAAGCACTTTGGTTCAGGCGAAGCCAACCTGGTGGCTCGCCTGCCGCTGATGGTCCGTCCCTCGGCTCCCCGCTTTCTGAACTTTGGCGACAGCTTTGAACTGCCGGTGGTGGTCCAGAACCAGACCGACCAACCGCTGGCGGTGGAGGTTGTGATGCGGGTCAGCAACCTCGAGCTGACCGGCTCCATCGGTCAGCGTGTCAACGTCCCGCCCAAGGACCGGGTGGAAGTGCGCTTTGCCGCCCAGACCTCCATGGTGGGCACTGCCCGTTTCCAGGTGGCGGCGGTCGCGGGTGCATTTTCGGACGCAGCATCCGGCGAGCTGCCGGTCTACACGCCGGCCACTACCGAGGCGTTTGCCACCTATGGCGTGGTGGACGAGGGTGCAGTGTCTCAGCCGGTGGCCGCGCCGGTCGGGGTTTTTGCTCAGTTCGGCGGGCTGGAAATCAGTACATCCAGCACTGCACTCCAGGCGCTCAGTGATGCGGTTCTGTACCTGGTCTCCTACCCGTTCGACTGCACCGAACAACGGGCTTCCCGCATCCTGGCCGTGGCCGCCCTGCGGGATGTTCTGGCCGCCTTCTCCGCGGCCGGACTGCCCTCGACCGAGGACATGGAGGCAGCCGTTCGGAAGGACATCGACCGTCTGCAAGCGTTACAGAACAACGACGGCGGCTACCCCTACTGGGAACGCGGCAAGGACTCCATCCCGTACAACACGGTCCATGTGGCCCATGCGCTGCAGCGGGCAGAGATGATGGGTTTTCAGGTGCCAGCCGAGACCAGATCGCAGGTGCTGGCTTACCTGGGCCGGATCGAGAACCACTACCCCCACTGGTATGACAAGCAGACCCGCTGGACGGTGAGCGCCTACGCGCTTTATGTGCGCGACCTGATGGGAGATGGCGACCCGACGAAAGCGCGCCAGCTGCTGGCTGAGTCCGGACTGGAGCAGATTTCGCTGGAAGCCGTCGCCTGGCTGTGGCAGGTGCTCATCGATGATCCGGCATCCCAGGCCGAGTTGACCGGCATCCGCCGGCTGGTCAACAACCGGGCAGTAGAGACCGCGGGCGCGGCGAATTTCACGACGTCGTATGGCGACCAGGCCTACCTGCTCTTGCACTCAGACCGGCGGACCGATGCCCTCTTGCTGGACGCGCTGATTGCCGACGACCCAACTCACGACTTGATCCCCAAGCTGGTGAACGGATTGATGGCTCACCGCACCCAGGGTCGGTGGAACAGCACCCAGGAAAACGTCTTTGTCCTGCTGGCGCTCGACAGCTACTTTGACACCTTTGAGGCCCAGCCGCCTGAATTCGTGGCCCGCATCTGGTTGGGTGATACCTACGTGGGCAGCCACGCCTACGCCGGCCGCACCACGGAGAGGCGCGAGACCGTGGTGCCGATGAACTACCTGGTGAGCGGGCCGGAAGAACAGGATCTGATACTCAGCAAGGAGGGGCCCGGCCGCCTCTACTACCGGCTAGGTCTGCGTTACGCTCCCACCGACCTGGAGTTGGACCCGCTGGACATGGGGTTCGTGGTCCAGCGCATCTATGAGGCAGTGGACGATCCTGAGGACGTCCGCCTCGACTCGGACGGAGTCTGGCACATTCGGGCCGGCGCCCGGGTGCGGGTGCGTCTGACGATGGTCGCCGACAATCGCCGGTATCACGTGGCACTGGCCGACCCGCTGCCGGCCGGATTGGAGATCGTCAACCCTGCGCTGGCGGTTTCGGGTTCCACCCCGCAGGATCCCACGGCCTCCGACTACCGGTACGGCTGGTGGTGGTGGGGCACCTGGTATGAGCACCAGAATATGCGAGACCAGCGAGCTGAGGCCTTTACCACGTTGCTGTGGGAGGGTGTCTATCACTACTCCTACGTAGCGCGGGCGACCACTCCCGGCCGGTTCGTGGTCCCGCCGGCCAAGGCGGAAGAGATGTATTCGCCTGAGGTGTTTGGCCGGAGCGGCAGCGACTGGGTCGTGGTCCGGTAGACTGCAGCGCCCGACCTGCTCCGAAAATCAGCCGGTCCGGGAGTCCCAAGGGATTGGAACTCCCGGACCAGCGCCCCGGTGGCGCTCTGGCTCAAACCAATTCGGCGCCGTTCCAGAGAAGCTGCCTGCGGCGGCGCGGAATCAGCCGGCGAAACCGGTACCGCGGATAGCCCAGCACCAGCGCGATCTCAACCCGCCGGCCGGCCGGTAGGCCGAACTCGGCCAGCAGCGACCGCAGCCCGGCGCTGCGGCTGAGGGGACCGACAAAGTACCCGATCAAACAGGTCCCCAGCCCCATCCGTTCGGCGCCCAACATCAGATTGTAGGCCGCATACGCGCCGGCGTCCCGGCCGAACGTCGTATCCTCGGGCACGTGGGCCAGCAGCAAGACCGGCGCCCCAAGAAAAACGGGGTCCCGGCCGGCCGCCTGGTGCCGGGCCAATCGTTGATAATCGGGGTCGGCCCGAGTTGGATCCGGGCCCACCAGCGTGGAAACCGTGGCCGCGCTCAGCGCCGCGATGCGCTGCGGGTCGTCAAATGCCAGCCAGTCCACCGGCTGCCGGTTGCTGGCGGTGGGTGCCCAGCAGGATAGATCCACCAACTCGCGGACCACCGGGCGCGGAACCGGTTTGTCCCGAAACACCCGCGCCGAACGGCGTTCGCGCAACACAGCCACCAGCATCTCCAGCGACGGCAGCGCCGCCTCGTCCAGCACGGGGCAATCCGCCAGGTTGAAATCACTGTGGGCGATCGCGTCGGTTGGGCAGACGGCAACGCAGTGACCGCACAACCAGCAGCCCTCCGGGGCAACAGCTTGTACGTGGTCGCCCACCTTGGCAAAGACGCCGGCCGAGAGGCACAGCGCCACGCACGCGCCGCAGGCGGTACAGAGATCAGGGTCGACGTTGATTTCGGGCATCCAATGCACTCCCTTTCCCGGCGATGGTCACCTATTCTAACGCAGCCCGACGACCCGGCCAACAGCCGGAGGGGCGCTGCCGCCAACCGGGTTTCGGCCCATTGCGGTGCCGATCAAAAGAGGTACAGCGTCAGGCGCTCCGCAACGCAACCTGGCTTGGCGCCTCCTTCAATCTCCACCGTCACCTGCTCGGTCACCAGCAGCCCGTTTTTGGTCTCTTCCACCGACTGCAGCAGCATCCGGGCACGCACGCGGGCGCCGGCCGGGACCGGCGCCGGAAACCGGACCCGGTTCAGACCATAGTTGATCACCAGCCGGGTGCCGGAAAATCGCTTCCGGTCCGGACCGACGAGCCCGGTCAGGCCGGGGATTAGCGAGAGGGTCAGGTAGCCATGAGCCACCGTGGACCCAAAGGGGGATTCCGCCTGGGCCCTCTCCACATCGGTGTGAATCCACTGATGATCGCCGGTAGCATCAGCGAACCGGTTGATCCGGTCCTGATCCACAGCCAGCCAACTCCCCACGGAGGTCTCGGTGCCCACCTGGGGCAGTAGATGTTCAAGTGCATCGGCTACAGACATGGGCGCCACTCCTGTATGACTTTGACCTCGGGGGGATAATCGGTTGGCGACGCCGCCGGCCGGCGGGCACCTCCTCCCGAGGAAGGGTCGATGTTGAGACGGATATCCGGGCCCTCCGATGGATCAGCATGATCGCAAGCGGCCGGCCGGCCAGAAACCAGCATATCACGGACGCGCGGCGCCGGCCATGGGCGACATGCCGGTAAGGCCGTAGCGCGGAATTGAGTACATGGGAGCCGCCATCACGGACGCGCAAGGCAGCCCCCGCCAGCTCTGTTTGCCCGGCCACTAGCGGTCGACCATAAGGCCCGGCTGGCAGGTGCGACAGAACTGGGTGGCGCGACGTTCGCGCTTGACCTCGCTGATCGCCGTGCCGCAGCGGAAACAGGGCTGGCCCCCCTTGCCGTGCACCGCCATAAAGTCGCGTACCTCCACGTCAATATGCTCCCCGACCCGGTCTCGCAGCGTTGCCACGGATTCGGCCAACACCTGCTGCATGGCGGCATAGAGCCTCTCCAGTTCGTCCCCAGTCATACTGGAGCGGCGGCGAAAGGGATAGAGTTGCGCCCGCCAGCAAATCTCATCCGCGTAAGCATTGCCGATGCCGGCGACAAAGCGCTGGTTGGTGAGAATCCCCTTGATCTCGCCGGGATATCGACGGAGGCGCGCCAGGAAAAGGTCCGGCGTCAGAGCCGGATCGTTCGCCTCCGGTCCGAGGTCGGCCAGGTCGGGAATCTGCCCCAGGTCTCGGACCAGGTAACACTTGCCCATGTCTTTGGCATCATGGTAACGCAGTTCGTGCCCGTCCTGCAGACCGAGCACCAGAACGTCCCGCACCCGCCGGCGGGGCAGCGGCTGCCCGTATCGCAGCCGGCCGGCGAGCATCGGGTTGACGGCCAGAATCGTCCCCTCATCCAGGTGGAAAAGCAGGAACTTGCCGCGACGGGCCACCCCGGCGAAACATCGCCCTCGCAGCCGGTCGGCGGCCGACCGGCCAACCAGGTTGCGCAGCACAATCGGCCGGTAGATCTCGGCGGCCGAGACTTCCTGCCCCATCAGCCGCGGGGTCAGGTACTCGCGAATCACCTCCAGGTCCGGCAACTCCGGCACGCGCTCATCCCTCACCCTGACTGGCCAGAAACCGCGACGACTGTCGACGCCTCTCGGCCGCCCGTGTTCGAACACGAAAGCCGGCCCGCAAGTTCGTCGCTGCTCGAAGCAGGCGCTAGTATATAACGCCCGGCCCAGGCGGCAAAGCGGGCTACCGATGCGGACTCCCACCGGCTGGCGGAGGACCCACTACCCGGCGATCAGCCGGGACCGGGCGTCATGGCGCAGCGGACTGATCTGGTTTCCGGCGCCTGGTCGCAGCTTGTCAGGGCCGGGCGCGGTCCGCAGGCGCGCCGCTGTCGTCCCATGCCCGCTCGGGCCGGCGCGTCGTTGTGGCAGAGCGCGACTTGAGATACAATCCGGTCGCCATGAGCGAATTCGGCCAGGACTTGATTGTTAGGGCCCGGCTGGTTCTACCCCGGCCACGCCGGTACCTCCTGCAACGGCCGGCCCTCAACGCGCGTATCCTGCAGGCCCAACGCTATCGGCTTTCCATCGTCCAGGCCAACACCGGATACGGCAAGAGCACCGCGCTGGTGGCTGCCCTGCAAACGGGACCGCTGCCCCTCCTCTGGTACAGCATCACCGAGTCCGACCAGGAACCGCTGCTCTTCCTCCTCCACCTGATCTATGCGTTTCGGTCCCGGTGGATCGGTTTCGGGGCGATGGCCCTCCAGGTCATGCAGCAAGCCGGGACTGCCCCCTTTTCCCATCGGGCGGTGATCGATGCGATATCGAACGAGTTCATTGGGCTGCCGGACGGCCGGGCCGTGCTGGTGTTGGACGACTATCATCTGGTCAACCGCGCCTCCCCGATTGGCGTTATCGTTGACCATCTGCTGGAGGTCCTGCCACCGCAGCTGCACCTAATCATAGCCGCGCGCCAACGGCCGGCCCTCAAGACCCTCACCGATTGGTCGGTCAAGGGCGAGCTCTGGGAGATCGGCCAGCGGGATCTGGCTTTTTCGGCCGACGAGATCGACGCCCTGTTCCGCACCGAGTACCAGTTCCCCCTAACCGCCGGCCAGGTTCAACGACTGGCGGAGGAGACCGAAGGGTGGGTCATCGCGTTACAGATCATATGGCACAGCCTGCAAAGCGGGGTTGCCAGCACGCCGGATCAGATTCTGGCTGCTTTGCCGAGCTCGTTGGAGGACCTCTTTGCCTATCTGGCACGAGAGGTGCTTTCCCGCCGGCCGCTCCCCATACAGCGGTTCCTGCTGCGGACCTCCATTCTGCGACAGCTTGAGCCGGCCGCCTGCGACTGGTTACTCGGTTGGCACGGGAGCGCTGCGCTCCTCCAGGAGTTGTATGACGACAACCTGTTCCTGGTGCATCTGGGCGATGCCTACCGCTACCACCATCTTTTCCACGACTTTTTGCGCCACGCGTTGCAGATTCAGGCGGTGCCGGACGCCGGGGACGTGCGCTCGCTCCATGGCCAGGCAGCTTTCTACTACCAGGAGCGCAGAAACCCGGAAGAGGCCATCGCGCACTGGCTGGCCGCCGAGGAGTACGAGGCGGCCGCCGACCTGATGGCCAGGACCGGTGAAGGGCTGGTCAGAAACGGGCGGCTGGACGTGCTCAGCGAATGGGTTACCGCTCTTCCGCTGGCTACCCTGGAGGATTATCCCATTCTGATGATCCAGATGGGCGAGTTGTGCCGCTTTGCCAGCCGCTTCGACGAGGCACTCGCCTGGTACCGGCAAGCCCAGGAACGTTATCTCTCGCTGCGGGATGTGGCCGGCGCCAGCCGCGCGCTGCGCGGCCAGGCAGTCGTCTACCTGGACACGGTCCGACCCATCAAAGCCGAGAGCCTGTTGCAGGAGGCGCTACGGCTGGTGGACGGGCAGCCCGACCGCGAAGAAAAGGCGCGACTGCTGGACTTGATGGCCGAGAACATGACCAATCGGGGCAAGTCGGAGGAGGCAGCCGCCCTCCGTCGTCAGGCCCGGGAGCTGTTGGAAGAAGGCCCCTCCGATGCCGACCGGCACGTGCGCGTGTTGCTGCGCACCGGTCGGCTGGACGAGGTGTGGGCCATCCTGGAGGAGCGGGCAGCCGACGAGCGGCGCCGATTTCGTCCCGAGCAATTCCGCGAACCGCGCTCGCACCGCGAGACGCTGCTGGTCCTGTCCCTGCTCCACTCGTGGCAAGGCCGGCCGGAACAGGCCCGCACTTGCGCTCAGGACGGTATCGCCATCGGACGGAGCCTGGGATCGCCTTTCATCGAGGCGGTGGGATACATGCGGTTGGGGCATGCCTGGCAGATCAGCGATCGGGTCGACAAGGCAGAGCGAGCGCTCTCCTGCTATCGGCAAGCCATGGAAATCGGCGAGCGCCTGGCCGTCCCCCGCACCAAAGTCGAGGCCTTGTGGGGGCTTTGCCGCTTGCACGGGTTCCACGGAGACCTGGCCGAAGCCGAACGCTGCGCTCAGGAAGGCATCCAGGTGGCGCTGGCCGCCGGAGACGAATGGATCGCCGCCCTGACCACCGCCATGCTGGCAGCGTGCTATGTGCTGGCAGGTGACGACCAGGCTGAACCTTGGCTGGACCGCTCGGCGAATGCGTTCCGGGACTCGGGCGACCACTTTGGCCAATGCGTCACTCAGCTGTGGAGGTGCCTTCTCTACCATCGGCGCGGCGAGCCACCCAAGGTTCTTACCAGCGCCGTGGATGATCTGCTGGCGCGGGTGAGAACCCACAACCTGCAATTCCTTTTCAACCGCGTGACCTTTTTGGGTCCGCCGGACCCAGCTTCGGCGATCCCCCTGTTGATCGCCGGGCGGCGCGACTGGGCAGGTCCACTGCTGATCGATATGGGTGTAGCGCCTGAGACGCAATTCCACCCAGGCTACACGCTGCGGGTGAACGCCCTGGGTCGGTTTGCCGTGCGACGAGGTCAAGAGGTGGTGGAAGACGGAGAATGGCACCGCGAAAAGGCGCGCCAGCTGTTTGAGCTGCTCCTGATCCGTCGCGACCGTTTCCTCTGGCGCGACGAGATCAACGCGGCGCTCTGGCCGGACGCGGTCGAAGAGGCAGCCGAGGCGCAGTTCAAGGTAACGCTCAACGCACTCAACCGGACAATCGAGCCTGCTCGCCCGCCGCGGGCACCAACCCTATTCGTTCAAAGGCGCGGCAGCTCTTACGGGATACACCCTGGCGCCCCACTGTGGCTCGATGCGGCCGAGTTCGAAAAGCAGACCAAACGAGCCGCCAAGGCGCCAAGCACGCCGGAGGCGCTGGAAAACTACGAACAGGCCTTACTGCACTACCAGGGCGATCTGTTGCCGGATTGTCTCTACAATGATTGGAGTCGTGACGAGCGGGAGCGCCTGCGCCAATTGCACCTGCAAACCTGCCTCCGAGCGGCCGAGCTGCTGCTCGAGCAAGACGATATGGAACGGGCCATCGCCCTGGCCGAACGAGCTTTGGCTTCCGACAACTGCTGTGAAGCCGCCTACCGCCTGCTGATCCGGGCATACCTGAAAAAGGACGAGCAAGTCGCCGCGCGCCGCGTCTATGAGCGTTGCGAGCTGGCACTGCGGCAAGAGATTGGGGTGGAACCCATGCTGGAGACGGCGGCGCTACTGGGCATCGAGAGATCTTGAGCCGCGCCCGCTACGCGAATCGCCGACGCCGGGTCAGGGGGAGCATCCGTAGTCCGGTTTCCTCGAAGCCGCGTATCGCGGCGATCCCGAACTGCGTTCAGACCGGGCAAGACGCAACCTGGTTGTAACTCCTTTGAAACCGACCCTGGCTATACTGGTGGTGATTTGGTGTCGCGCGCCATGGGAGCGCTCGGGCAGCGTTCCACTGTTCAAACCAGGAGGAAGAATCATGATGCCAGAGGATTTCTTTAGCAAGAACATGGAGATGTGGGATCGATTCACCTCGACCTATATGGAGAATATGTTCAAGATGGTTGACAAAACCATCGGTCAGTCCAAGGCCTTTCAGGATCGGGTAAATCAAGCGGCGGCGGAGGCGGTGTCGGCTCAACTGGACGCTTCGCTTCAGGCGCTCAAGACCCTTCAGGAGCAGGTAGAGGCGCTCTCTGCCAAGGTAGATCAGTTGGTCAAAAAGTAGACGGCCGCCGCCTTTAGGAAACAGGACAGACCCATGTCCACTCCCTGGGAGGAGCTCTACAAGCTGGCTAGCGGGACGCTGACAGCGATCGGCCGCGTGCAGCAGGCAAACATGGTGGCTGCCTCACGCAGCATGGAACTGCTTTCCCACGCCTACTCCAGAGTGTTGGGCGGGCCAGGCGGAGAGGTGCTGCCGTCCGATCGGCGATTTGCCGACGCAGAGTGGAGCGAGAACCCGGCATTTGACCTCATCAAACAGGCCTACCTCATCACGGCGCAGTGGATGACGGACCTGGCGGACAGCACAGAGGAGATTGACCCACGGCTGCACCATCACGCCCGGTTCTGGGCTGCGCAGACGACCGACGCATTGAGTCCCGCCAACTTTCCGTTGACCAACCCGGCTGTGCTCCACGAGACGCTGCGCACTGGTGGAGCGAATCTGAACCGGGGGGTACAGAACTTGATGCGGGACGTCCAGAAGCGACGCATCAGCATGGTGCCGGAGAACGCCTTTCAAGTCGGAAAGGATCTGGCGCTGACGCCAGGAAAGGTCATCTACCGGAATGCCCTGATCGAGCTGTTGCAGTACTCCCCGACCACAGAGTCGGTTCGTGCAGTCCCCATCCTGGTGGTGCCGCCCTGGATCAACCGCTACTATGTCATGGATATGCGGCCGGACAACTCGCTGTTCAAATACCTGGTGGAAGCCGGTTTCACCGTGTTCACCATCAGTTGGAGGAACCCAGACAGCTCACTTCGACACCTCACGTGGGATGACTATACCGACCTGGGGCTGCTGGATGCCCTCCGCGTGGTCAAATCCATCACCGGCGCACCACGCGTTAACGCCGTCGGCTATTGCCTGGGTGGCATCATTCTTGAGGTCACCGCAGCCTATCTGGCGGCCGTCGGCGATTCGGGCCTGAACACCGTCACGCTGTTCACCACGCACCAGGATTTCACCGACGCCGGCGACGTGGTCATTTTCATCAGCGAGGCTGGGGTGAAGTTCCTGGAATGGTTGATGGCGGCTAGCGGGGGATACCTCGACGGTCGCAGCATCGGCGCGACCTTTAACATGCTGAGGTCCAACGACCTGGTGTGGCACTACTGGGTGCACAACTACCTGCTGGGCGAGGACCCACCCGCCTTTGATCTGCTCTACTGGAACAGCGACGGGACTCGGGTTCTGGAACGGGTTCACGCTTTTTTGATTCGCGAGTTCTTTTTGGGCAACAAACTAGTGGAGCCGGACGGCATCCGAGTCAAAGGACAAGGCATCGACGTCCGGCGGATCACAGCTCCGGCATACGTGGTGGCGGCCGAGGCCGACCACATTGTCCCCTGGAAGGGAGCTTTTCGTGCCCGTGAACTGCTGGGCGGACCGGTGCGTTTCGTGCTCACCGAAAGCGGGCACATCGCCGGAATCATCAACCCGCCGCCGGGCAAGAAACGCAGCTATTGGACAAACCAAGATGGCCCGACCGACGACGCCGCCTGGCTGAATGGCGCAACCCGGAACGCAGGCAGTTGGTGGTTGGACTGGGTGCCCTGGTTGCACGGCCACTCGGGTGAGTCGGCACCGCCGCCCCCGTTGGGCAGTGAAGAATTCCCTCCGATCATGGACGCGCCTGGAAGTTATGTGTTGGAGAATTAGCCCATGAGCGAAAAATCACCGAGCGATCCATTCTCGCAGATGCTGCAATTGTACGATGATTGGACCAAGACCTGGTCCAGCGCCATGAGCGAGATGGTAGCCAGTAAGGGCTTTGCTGATTCGGTCACCCAGCAGATGGAGAGCGGATTGAGTACCATGGGCCTGTTTCGCCGTCAGGTGAACGAGGCTATGGAGCAGTATCTGCAGCAGATGAGCCTGCCCACGCGTCGGGAGGTGCTCAATCTGGCAGAACGCTTGACTCACATCGAAATGCGACTGGATGACCTGGACGCCAAGTTGGACGGAATGCTGGACCTGCTGCGGTCGCCACGGCGGCGAGCCACCTAGGCAGCCGGCGACCGGTCCGCACGCATTCGCTTGGGTGATCACTGGGAGGCTCGGCGATGATGGGGATAGCAGAGAACGCCAGGCAGGTTGAGAAAAGCTACCTGCGTATGGCCGAAGGCGCCAAGGCCATTGTCGATTCTCTGGATGCTCCGGTTGGCTTGACGCCCAAGGAATTGGTGTGGAGCCTCAACAAAACCAACCTGTACCGCTACACTCCTACCAAGCCATCCGGCGAACGGCTTCCGGTTCCGCTTCTGTTGGTCTATGCGTTGATCAACCGGACATTCATATTTGACCTGGCGCCTGGGCGGAGCTTTGTTGAGTTCATGGTCGGCGAGGGGTTCGACGTGTACTTGTTGGACTGGGGTCGGCCGGGTCCGGAGGACAGGAACACCAGCTTTGACGACTATGTCACCCAATACCTGTACCGCGCGGTTCGAAAACTGCTGCGCATCTCTGGCGCTCCCGACCTATCGATTCTTGGGTACTGCCTGGGCGCCACGATTAGCACGGTGTTTACCGCGCTCTACCCTGAGGTGCCGATACGTAACCTCATCCTGCTGACTGCGCCTATCGACTTTGCGGAACAGCCTGAAAGCTCTTTGGCCTTGTGGTTGCAGGAGGGCCGGCTGGATGTGGACCGGTTGGTGGAATCGTTCGACAATGTTCCCGGCGAACTCATCCGTCATTGGGCCAAAATGCTCAAGCCGGTGGAGAACTTTGTGGGCGCATACGTCAACCTGTTCCGACAACTGGAGGACAAATCGGCGGTGCAGGGCTGGCAGGCGGTCAATCGGTGGGTAGAGGATGTGGTGCCGGTCGCCGGAGCGGCCTTCCGGCAGTTTGTGATGGATTATGTGCGAGCCAACAAGCTGGTGCGCGGGCAGTTGGAGATCGACGGAAGGCCGGTTGACTTGGGCCGCATTCGGGCGGCCGTGCTCAATGTCGTCGCCCAATACGATCATCTGGTGGCGCAGTCTCAGGCCCAAAGCATCATGGGGCTGATCTCGAGCCAGGACAAGGAGATGCGGGTAATACCCTCGACGCACGTCGGCATCATGGCCAGCGCCCGAGCGCGGGACAAACTGTGGCCGGAAATCGCGTCCTGGTTGGAGCCCAGGTCTGGCCGCCTACCGCTGTCAGCCAAAGCCGGTGCGTCATCGGCAACATAGAAATCGCGCGCACGCCCGAACCCTGTGGCGAACCGCCGAATTAGGTGACCGCAGGGGCAGGCTGCCGGTCACATTGGAAACAGCAGTTCATATGCCAGCCCAGAGAGAACATTCATGCCCCCTTTGAATCCGCCGGTTTCGATTGGCGTCGCCAGTGTAGGCATCTATGTGCCGCAGCCGGTATTGACCTCGGCCGACATTGCCGAACAGAGCGGGCTCCCCGAATGGGTGATCCGCGACAAGCTCGGAATCCACCAGAAGCACATGGCCGGTCCAGGTGACCACACCAATCAGATGGGCATCTGGGCCGCCCAGGACTGCCTGTCGCGCTGCGACATCCCGCCCGAGGAGATCGACCTGGTTTTGTGCACCAGCGAGGAATGGAAAGAGTATCTCCTCTGGACGGCCGGGATCAAACTGGCCTATGAGGTCGGTGCCACCCGGGCCTGGGCCATCGACACCACCATGCGCTGCGGTTCCACCATCGCGGCACTCAAGATGGCCAGGGACATGATGACCGCCGACCCCGAGATAAACACCGTGCTCATTGCCGGGGGGTACCGAAACGGCGATCTGATCAATTTCAAGAACCACCGGACCACCTTCTTGTTCAATTTGGCAGCCGGCGGCGGCGCCATGCTGCTGCGAAAGCACTTGCCCCGCAATCATGTGCTGGGCGCCCATCTGATGGCGGATGGTTCGATGAGCGAACACGTCATCGTCCCCGCCAGTGGAACCCGGCAGTTTCCCACCGACCAGGCAGTGGCAGAAGGCCTGTTCTACCTTGATCTTGTCGAGCCGGAGGCAATGAAAGACCGATTGAACGCGGTCTCGATGGACAACTGGCTGCATTGTGTCGATGAAGCCTTGCGGAAAAGCGGCTGCACGCGCGAGGAGATCGGCTTTCTGAACATGCTGCACGTCAAACCCTCGGCACACCTGGATATGCTCCGGCGCCTGGGACTTGCTGAGGAGCAATCGGTCTATCTGGAGGAGTACGGTCACACTGGCGAACAAGACGCCATGTTTTCCATTGTCGAAGGGCTCAGGCAGGGCAGGCTCCATGACGGCGACCTGATGGTCCTGGTTGCCGCCGGCATTGGTTATGCCTGGGGAGCAGCCTGTGTCCGTTGGGGGCCCGGTGATACCTCATCAGCAAAAGGAGATAAAGGCAATGCGGTTGAAGGATAGAGTGACGCTCATCACCGGAGGCGCGGCCGGCATCGGCAAGGCCACCGCCGAACGGTTCGCCGAGGAGGGCGCCCGAGTGGCCATCTGCGACGTCAACGAGTCCGCCGGCCAACAGGTGGTGGCCACGCTGGGGCCGGACGCCTGCTTTGAAAAGGTCAACGTGGTCGACCGGCAGGAGGTGCAGGCCTGGGTCGATGGCGTGGTGGCCCGTTACGGCCGGATCGACGTCCTGGTGAACAATGCCGGGGTCCTGCGCGACAACCAACTGGTCCGGATGAAGGATGGCGAGTTGGTGAAACAGATGTCCGAGGCGGATTTCGACCTGGTGATCGCGGTGAACCTCAAAGGGGTCTTTAACTGCACGCAGGCGGTGGCTCCCGTCATGATCCGGCAGGGCAGCGGCGTGATCCTCAATGCCACCTCCATTGTCGGGCTGGACGGCAACTTTGGCCAGACCAACTACGTGGCGACCAAGGCCGGCGTCATCGGCATGGCCAAGGTTTGGTCCCGCGAGCTGGGACGCTATGGCATCCGCGTGAACACCGTGGCCCCGGGTTTCACCGCCACGGAGATGGTGATGCAGATGCCGGAGAAGATACTGGAAGGCATGAGAGCCCGAACTCCGTTGGGCAGGATGGGCGAGCCACGCGACATTGCCAACGCCTACCTCTTCTTGGCCTCCGACGAAGCCAGCTTTATCTCCGGCGTGGTGTTGCGGGTAGACGGAGGGATCGTCGTCGGAACATGATGTCGGTCTGGATCGCTCCGATGCTGGGCGGCCGGCCGTATTGAAGCGCATAGGGAAAAGAGCCTGGATGGATCCTCACGCGTTAAAGCGCCAAAAGCTGATCTCCATTCCGGAGGCGGTTTCGCTGGTGCAATCGCACCATACCATCGGCACCGCCATGGCTGCCGCCGAACCGGTGGGGCTGCTCAGCGAGCTAGGTCGCCACGGCTCTCGGCTAACGGGCGTCACCGTATGGGTCTGCCTGCCGCTCCGGCGCTATGACTTTGTCCTGGATCCGGGCATGGCCGGCCGTTTCTTTGTGGAGAACTGGTTCTATGGTGCCCCCGACCGGCAGGCGCATCCTCAAGGCCGAACATCCTACATCCCCAACAATTTGCACGCCGCCGCGCGTCGCAAGCTGGATGCGGCCGGAAACCACCTGGATGTATTCTGGGGCACAGCCACCCCACCTGACAAGCGCGGCTACATGTCCCTTTCCACCTGCCTGGTTATCGAAAAACAGTTGATTGAGGCGGCCGACCTGGTTGTGCTGGAGATCAACGAAAACCTGCCCTGGACCTTGGGGGATACCCACGTTCACCTCTCAGAGGTAGATTACATTGTCGAGAACCACGTGCCGGCGTTCGAGCTGCAGCCGGCTCCGTCGTCGGATTGGGAGCAGGCCATTGGCGGTTACATTGCCGAGTTGATCGGCGATGGAAGCACACTGCAGTTGGGAATCGGCGGGATCCCCAATGCCATCACCGCGTTTCTCATGGAGCGGCGCGACTTGGGGATCCACACCGAGATGTTCATTGATGGAATGGTGGACCTCTACGACGCCGGCGTGGTCACCGGCCGGCGAAAGACTCTGTGGCCGGGCAAGATGGTCGGCGCGTTTGCTCTGGGCACAAGAAAACTGTACGAGTTTCTGGATAACAACCTGGGCGTCGAGTTCCAACAGGGTCGTGTGACCAACGACCCGACCGTCATCGGCAAGAACAGCAAGATGGTGAGCGTCAACACCGCTCTTCAGGTGGACGTCTATGGTCAGGTTTGCTCGCAAAGCGTGGGTCCGCGCCATTACAGCGGTACTGGCGGGCAGCTTGACACCCACCGGGGAGCACAGATGTCCCCTGGCGGCCGAGGAATCATTGCTCTTCCTTCCACTGCCAAAGGCGGCACGGTCTCTACTCTGGTACCCATGCTGAACGAGGGCGCCGAGGTGACCATACCGGGCCAGGATGTGGACACGATCGTCACCGAATTCGGGGTGGCTGAACTGAAGGGTCGCAGCGTCAAGGACCGGTTGGAAGCGCTGGTGCGGATTGCACATCCTGAATTCCGCGATTGGATCCGCGAGGAGTCGGAGCGCTTGCTCATTGTGCCAAGGCTGCGGGTGCCGGGCATATCCACGGCAAAACCCGCGCGTTCGGCGACCGCCCCGGGTGTGTCGGCCGATGCCATCCGGCTGGGCACGTTCTGCGACCTGTCGGGCCCCAATGCGACCCTGGGTATGGCAGCCCTGCGGGGCTTTTCGGCGTTCTACGACCACACCAACCGGTGGGGAGGCATCCACGGCCGCCGGATTGAACTGGTGGTGGAGGATGATCACTTTGACCCAGATCGAACCCGATTGGCAGTGGAGAAACTCATCCGCCAGGACGAGGTGTTTGCCATCGTCAACCCCCTGGGTACCGTCACGCACCTGGCCGTGCTGAACCGCCTGCTAGAGGAGGGAATCCCCGTCATCTCGCCCCACAGCGGGGTTTCGACTTGGTCGGCACCGCTGAAACACACCTATTTCGCGCTGCAACCGTCCTACGACGTTGAAGGTCAGCTGTTGGCACAGTATGCAATGGACTCGCTGAGCCCTCAGCGTGTAGCTGTGTTTGCGGTCGACGACCAGTTCGGCCAGGAGGGATCAAGTGCGTTTGCCGCCGAACTGACCCAAGCCGGCCTGGAGGTGGTGGCTACCTTGCGACACCCGGCCGGCGACAGCGCACCCGAGCGCTGGGTTGCCGAGTTGGCAAGCTGCCGGCCTGATCTGGTGCTGCTCTACACCTATGTCAAACCGGCCGGAGACCTTTTGCGCGCGGCACACGCGGCGGGTTTTTTCCCTCGATGGCTGGGATGCTATGTGCTGTCGGGCCTGGATCTGTTTCAGTTCGCCGGAACCGAGGCCAGTCAGGGTTTACGCGCCACCGCCTACCCGGCCGGGCCTCGTCATCACCGTGGTGAGCGGCTGTTCCGCAAGCTGATGGCGCACCGTTACGGAGACGAGACCCCCAGCACGCATAGCCGGATAGGTTTCGCTGCGGCCCAACTGGTGGTCGAAGGTCTCCGTAGAGCCGGCCCTGACCTCACCCGGGAAAGCCTCATCGCCGCCTTGGAGGGTGTTCGCGATTGGACCGGCGGTCTGCTGCCGCCGATCACCTATTCACCGACCGATCATCGCGGGCTGACGGCATTAGCCGTCCAGCAGGCCATTCGCGGCCGGTGGCTGGTGGAAAAGGGTCTGCTCAGGTTGCGGGAGCGACGGTAGGGTCGGAGAGGGAGTTGACCAATGAGCCCAACGCTGGAACGGCTGATTGCGGACCACCGGCAGGACCTGGTGGACAGTATCACCAAGGATGCCATTCGGCAGATTCCGTCGTACGAGGAGGCGCCGCTTCGCCAGACGATCGTGCGCGTGGAGCGATGGCTGGACGAGCTAGCGCGCAGCATCGAGCACAACCAACCCGCCATTCTGGAGAAACACCTCATCAACGTGGCATCCGAACGCCGGCAGGAAGGCTATGCCGTCGACGAGCTGCACGCGATTGTCCTGATCACCGAGCGCGCGCTCCGCGGCCTCATCCTACGCGTCATTGCGGTTGAAACCGAACACAATGCGCTGCTGGCACTGCTCGATGCGGTGATGGGCGCCGCGCGTATGGTGCTCAGCGTGCAGTACTTGGTGGGCGCCGCACGGCCGGTCAAGTGAGGCAATGCCATGCATGCGGCCGACCTTTTGAGTAAACGCGCTGATCTCACTCCCGACCGGGAGGCGTTGGTGGAGCTGGCGACCGGCCGACGCTACCACTACCGTGAGCTGAACGAGCGCAGCAATCGCCTGGCCAACTGGATGCGCTCCCTGGGAATCCAAAAGGGTGATCGCGTCTCCATTCTGGCTCACAACAGCGTGGTGTACGTTGATCTGTTCTACGGCCTGGCCAAGATCGGCGCCATTCTGGCGCCGCTGAACTGGCGGCTGACAGCCAACGAGCTCGGCTATATCATCAACGATTGTCAACCCCGGGCGATCATCGGCGGCCCCGAGTTTGTCGACGTGCTTTCGCAGATACCCCTGGACCCAGGCTACTCGGTCCTCATCGGCGTTGAGGGCGCGGCCATTCCGGGTAGTCGAGGGTACGAGGACGGGCTGGAGCAAAGCTCTCCGGCCGAGCCCGAACGCCCAGCGTTGGATCCGGACGACACCTATTGCATCCTGTACACCTCGGGCACCACCGGTCGGCCAAAAGGCGCCCTGATCCCGCATCGCCAGGTGTTGTGGAACTGCATCAACACCATTCCGAGTTGGGGACTGACCGAAAAGGACGTTTCACCGGTGTTCACCCCGCTCTTTCACGCCGGAGGCCTGTTTGCTTTTCTGACCACGCTGTTCTACGTGGGCGGCCGGATTGTGCTCTCGCGAACGTTCGACCTGACCCAGACAATGCAGGCCATCCAGGATGAACAGTGCACCGTTGTTCTGGGGGTTCCAACCACCTACCGAATGTGGATGAATTCGGCCGGTTTTGCGGGGGCTGACTTTAGCTCGGTGCGCTTTTTCATCAGCGGCGGCGCGCCGCTGGACGTCACCATGGTCCGGTCCTGGCTGAAGGCCAAGGGCGGCGTTTTCCGACAGGGGTACGGGCTCACAGAGGTGGGCGCCAATTGCTTCACCATGACCGACCAGGATTCGGTAAACAAGATCGGCTCGGTGGGCAGACCCATTTTCCACAGCCAGATGCGGCTGGTCGACGAGAGCGGACGCGACGTAGCGGTGGGTGAACCCGGCGAGCTGATCATCCGCGGGCCCCACGTCTGCACCGGCTACTGGCACAACCCCCAGGCCACGGCCGAGGCCATCGTGGATGGATGGTTCCACACTGGCGACATGGCCAGACGAGACGAGGATGGTTTCTACTACATCGCCGGGCGTTACAAGGACATGATCAAGAGCGGCGGCGAGAACATTTATGCCGCCGAGGTCGAGTCCGTGCTTGCCGAGCACCCGGCGGTCGATCAGGCCGCGCTCATCGGACAGCCAGATGAAAAGTGGGGCGAGATTGGGCTGATGCTGGTGGTCCTCAAGGCCGGGTGCTCGGCAACCGCGGACGAGCTGAAATCGTTCTGCGGCGGCAGGCTGGCTCGCTTCAAGATTCCCAAGCGGGTGGTTTTCGTGGACGCACTGCCCTATTCCCCCTATGGAAAGGTTCTCAAGACAGAGTTGATCAGGCGTTTCGTGGAACGCCGAGAAGGAGAGACCCATGCCGCACCTCAAGCTTGACAACAACGAATACACTCTTTTCTACCAGGTCTGGGGCTCCGGGCAACCGCTGGTACTGATAGCCGGATTGGGTTACGACCACTGGATGTGGCACAAGATGATACCGCTGCTGGCAGAGCACCTGCAGGTGATCGCCTTTGATAACCGCGGGGTCGGCCAGTCGGACAAACCAGCCGGTCCCTACTCTGCCCCACTGCTTGCGGCCGACACCGCCGGTTTGATAGAGGCGCTGGACATCGGCCCGACCGCGGTGATGGGTCACTCGATGGGCGGCTTTATCGCCCAGGAGCTCACGCTCAGTCGGCCGGAGCTGGTCGGTAAACTGATCCTGTCCGCCACCAACTTTGGCGGCCCACGCCATATCCCGGTGACCCAGGAAGCACTGGCGGTGTTGACGGACATGCAGTCGGACCCTATCGAGAGACTCAGACGCGGCATCCTGATCAGTTGCGCGCCCGGCTTTGGCGAGCGGCACCCAGAGATCGTGCAAGAGTGGCTGGACTACCGCATGCGCAATCCCATCCTGCCGGCCCCCTATCAGGCGCAGTTGGCCATCGGGATGGCGCTGATGTCCGAGGCAGCGTGCTTTGAGCACCGGCTCAAGGACGTCCATGTGCCGGCATTGATCCTGTTCGGGGAGCACGACAAGGTGGTTCCGCCGGGCAACGCCGACCTGCTGGCCAGCCAGATATCGGACAGCACGGTGGAGATCCTGGCTAACGCCGGGCACTTTTTCCCATTCGAGGTGCCCCAACAAGCGACCTCAGCCATCGTCCGTTTCCTCTTGGGTTGAGCGCACATCAGCACGCCATAGGGGCCAAGGAACCATGACCGAAAAGCGAGTAATCCTGCCGGATCAGAGCGGTGTCGTCCAGGTGGAGAACGGGACGCGGAGAATCTACTGGGAGTACTTTGGACACGGTGATAAAGAGGTTGTGGTTCTGCTGAACGGGGTGGGAATGATGACCCGGTCCTGGTACCGAATACTCCTCAACGTCTATCCGGATTATGACGTGCTCCTGTACGATTTTTTCGGCCAGGGCAACTCGTCTCAGGAAGACGAACCGTATTTCATCCCCAAGTTCTGCGACTATCTCATGGCCATTATGGATCAGCGCAACATCGAGCGGATCCATCCCATCGGGGTGTCCTACGGCGGTTTCATCGCCGCCGACCTGGGACGCCTGTACCAGGATCGCCTGTACACGCTCACCCTCTCTGGCATCCTGCTGACGCGGGAGACCAACTTTCAGATGTATCAGGATCTTTCGCTCCTGTTCTACCGCAAACCCGAACCCGCCTTTGAGTTGTATACCCGGTACCTGTACGACAAGATCTTTGGCGAGGCCTTTGCGACGCAGATCTATGGCGAGCCGATGGAAAAGATGCGCACTCGCTTCTACGAGCAGTACCGCGACAAGAAACACTGCCTCATTCGGTTGACCGAAGCTCAGAACCCGTTCTTCGAGAACATCGACCGCGACCCGGACGCCTACCGCGGCATTCGAACGCCCACGTTGATCCTCACTGGCGACCAGGATCGGGCCATTCCCAACTGGCAGCAGGTCAAGCTGCTGAACATCTTGCCCAACAGCCGGCAGATCATGATACCAGGCAGCGGGCACCTAACCTACATGGAGCGTCCGGACGTGTTCTGGCCGCTGGTGAAACGCTTTTTCGCTGTCAAGTCGCTGGACTTCTGAGGTTTGGCGATGACCCGATTCGGCCAGATTCTGAGCACCGGCCGGTACATCCCCGAACGGATCGTCACGAATGACGACCTGAATCAGATGCTGGGCGAAAACGTCGGTGATTGGCTGGTCGCGAATGTGGGGATACGCGAGAGACACGTGATGGCCGAAGGAGAGACCACCTCCAGCATGACGGTTGCAGCCGCCACCATCGCTTTGGAGCGCGCCGGCATCTCGGCCGGCGATCTGGATCTAATTCTGGTAGCTACCGACACACCTGACTATCTCAGCCCGGCAACCGCCTCCGCGGTGCAGGCCAAACTCGGCGCCCGTCAGGCCGGCACGTATGACATCAACTGCGCCTGCGCGGCCTGGGTGACCGGACTTGACCTGGCAGCCAGGTACATTGCCACGGATGGCGACTATCGCTACATCTTGGTGGCCGGCGCCTATGGCATGACCCGGTTCCTCGATTGGACCGACAAGTACACCTGCACGCTGTTTGCCGATGGGGCTGCGGCGGTGGTCGTGGGAGCCGGCGACCGGCCGGGCTTCCTCAGCGGCAAACTCATGGCGGACGGGCAATATCACGACGCCATGGGCATCTACACCGGCGGCACCTACCGCCCCGCCACCCCGGAGACCGTCAACGCCCTGGGCAAGCCGCGGGTTCAGTTCGTGCGCAAGTTCCCGGCCGCCTTTAACAGCGACAACTGGCCGCCACTGGTGCGCGACGTGGTGCGCAAGGCGGCGCTCACACCAGATCAGATCGAGTTCTATCTTTTTACCCAGCTCAACCTGCGCACCATTGAGTACGTCATGGAAAACCTCGGGCAACCCATGAGCAAGACCCATTGGATCATGGACAAATGGGGATACCTCGGTTCGGCGTGCATCCCGGCGGCGCTGGACGACGCGCTGGAGTCCGGCCGCGGACCCAAGCCCGGTGATCGGGTCGTGTTCTGCGCAACTGGAGGCGGCATGGCAATGGCGGCGTCGGTATGGGGTTGGACCCAGGCCGGCCAATAGCAGCCGACACCCAGGCGCGGCAAGGAGAGCGATCATGTACATTGGTGATTACCTGGGACGACGGGAGGTATATAGCCCGGATACGCTGGCGATCATTGATGCCGGCAAGAAACCCGATCTCCGCCTGACCTATCGGGAGTGGAATCGACGCGTCAACCGGCTGGCTAATTGGCTCAAGAGCCGGGGAGGAGTCGAAAAGGGCGATCGCGTCGCCATCCTGGCCCGTGATGGGATCGAGCACCTGGATTGCTTTTTTGCCTGTGGCAAGCTGGGCGCCATACACACCGCGCTCAACTGGCGTCTGCATTGGCGCGAACTCGCCGGGTTGGTGGAAAACACGACCCCGCGTGTGCTGTTCTACTCGGACGATTTCCTGGCGCCGGTGGCGGAACTGGAGCAGGCCATCCGGGGCACTGACTGCGCGATTCAGCGGTACGTGCACATTGAGGGCGCCGGAATCTCGGGCAGCCTGCCGTACGGGGAGGTCATTGCGTCGGCGTCAGACCGGCCGGTCACTTGTGAGTGTTTGGAGGCGGAGGACACAGCCTGCCTGCTCTTCACCGGCGGGACCACTGGCCTGCCCAAGGGGGCCATGATCAGCCATCGCCAAATCTGCTGGAATGTGCTGAACACGGTGATCCACGACCTTACACACCGCGACGTGTACCTGTGCGTCTTTCCCCTCTTTCACGCCGGCGGGCTCTTTGCCTATGTCTCATCCCAGGTGGTCTTTGGCAACACCACCATTCTCACTCGCCAGTTCGACCCAGTGCAGGTATTGGATCTCATCGAGCAGGAAAGGGTAACCGTCTTTGCTGCCGTGCCCACCATGTACCAGATGATGACCCAGGCCGCCAATTGGGAAAGCGCCGACATGAGCAGCCTGCGTTTTTGCACCAGCGGAGGCGCCCCGCTGCCCGTGCCGTTGGTCGAAAAGTACGCAGCCGAAAAACGGGTGCGCTTCAAACAAGGGTTTGGCATGACCGAGTACGGACCCGGCCTCTTTGCGCTGCCACCCGAGGACGCCGTCCGCAAGGCGGGCAGCATTGGCCGGCCCAACTTTTTTGTCGACGTCCGCGTAGTTGATGATGACAACCGACCGCTGGGCCCCAACCGGGAAGGGGAGTTGTTGCTCCAGGGACCCAGCGGCAGCTCGGGTTACTATAACGATCCAACCGCCTCGGCGGCGGTCATTGATGACCAGGGTTGGTTCCACACCGGCGACATTGTCCGTTACGACGAGGAGTGGTATTTCTACGTGGTGGACCGCAAGAAAGACATGTTCATCTCGGGAGGCGAGAACGTCTACCCCGTAGAGATCGAGAACGTGCTGTACCGTCATCCGGCGGTGCATATGTGCGCGGTCATCGGCCTGCCCGACCCCAAATGGGGTGAGGTGGGCAAAGCGTGCGTGGTGCTCAAGCCTGGCGTACAGGCCACTGAGGAGGAGCTCATTGCTTTCATGCAACAGCACCTGGCCCGGTACAAGGTGCCCAAGAGCGTCAGCTTGATGGACTCGCTCCCGCTCTCGGGCATGGGCAAGATTCTGAAACGCGACCTTCGCGCGTCCTTTGTCGGCTAGATCGAGAAAAGGAGGACTCGGTGGATATTCCCGTGATGGAGGGCATCACCTCCCAGATAGTTCCCACCCGGCGGTTAAGCACCCATGTCCTGGGTTGCGGTCCGCAGGACGGCATCCCGGTCGTCTTTGTTCACGGCAACTTTTCTGCCTCTACCTATTGGGAAGAGACCATGCTGGCGCTGCCGTCCGGATATCGGGCCATCGCGCCCGACCTGCGAGGCTATGGTTGGACCGAAGACCGGTTGGTGGACGCCCGGCGCGGCATGCGGGACTGGAGCGATGACCTGGACGCGCTGCTTGAGTCGCTCAACGTCGCTCAGGTGCACCTGGTGGGCTGGTCGCTGGGCGGCGGCGTGGTCTGCCGCTACCTGATCGACCATCCGGATCGGGTGCTCTCGCTGACCCTGGTCGCACCGGTCTCCCCATACGGGTTTGGCGGCAGCAAAGGACTGGAAGGATCCCCATGCTACCCGGATAGCGCGGGCTCGGGCGGCGGCGTCGTCAACCCGGAATTCGTGCGCCGCATCATCGAGCAGGATCGCAGCGCCGATGACCCCAACTCGCCCCGCAACGTGATCAACGCTTTTTACTACAAACCTCCCTTCCGCGCCGCCCGCGAGGAGGCTTTTCTGACGGCCGCACTGAGGGAAAAGATGGGAAGTGACCGTTACCCGGGGGACTCGGTGCCTTCACCCAACTGGCCCCACGTGGCGCCGGGAGTATGGGGCCCCATCAACGCCGGCGCCCCCAACTACGTGTCCGGCGAGGCACAGGCGCTGGTGGCAGTGCATCCCAAACCCCGCGTGCTCTGGGTGCGGGGCAGCCACGACCTGATCGTGGCAGACAACTCGATGTTCGATTTCGGCACGCTGGGCAAGATGGGTATTGTGCCCGGGTGGCCGGGCGACGAAATCTATCCGCCCCAGCCCATGGTGAGCCAGACTCGAGCGGTGCTGGAGCAGTATGCCGCCGGCGGCGGCCGGTTTCGGGAACATGTCATCCCGGACGCCGGCCACAGCCCGCACATTGAAAGGCCCGACCTGTTCAACAACCTCTTGCACGGACTCTTGGGATAGGAAGCGGCGCAGCGCATGATTCTCGTGGGCTTGCTTGTATCGCTTGTCGTGGGCCTGGTCCCGACCGCCGGTTACGCCGGTTTCGTATACTGGCTGGACCAACACGAGAAGGAGCCGTGGTGGCTGCTGCTGCTGGTCTTTCTGTGGGGCGCCATTCCCGCGGCCGGGATGGCCATCATCGCGCAGATACTGCTTGACCTCCCCTCCACCTGGGTCCTGGGATCATCGAGCCTGGCATACGAGCTGGTGGGCAGCAGCGTGTGGGCCCCGGTGACAGAAGAGATCGCCAAGGGTTTGGGAGTGGTGCTGGTGATCCTGCTGTTCCGGCGCGAGGTGGATAGCGTGTTGGATGGGCTCGTCTATGGCGCGATGGCCGGGCTGGGTTTCGCCCTGACCGAAAACGTGCTCTACTTTGTCACCACCGTAGCCGAGTCCGGTTGGGGCAACTGGGTGGCGGTGGTGCTGCTGCGGACCGTCCCGTTCGGTCTGAACCATGCGCTCTTTACCGGCATGGTGGGAGCGGGCATGGCAGCCACCCAGAAGGGTCGGGCCCCGTGGGTGCGGCGGTACGGCCTCGTCGCGGGCCTGGGCGCTGGGATGGTTTTTCACAGCATTCACAACATGGGCGCGTCTCTCAGCGGCGACACCTGCGCTCCGCTCTGCGGCAGTCTGGTTTTCGATTGGGGCGGTCTTGTCCTGCTGGGCGTGCTGGTGGCGCTCGTCTGGCGGCAGGAGACCGCCTGGATCCGGGCGCACCTGCCGGGCGAGGTGGACGAGGAGCTGCTTCAGGTTTTGACTCGGTGGTCCCGCTGGCAGGCTGAGCGCTGGACGTCCTTGCTGCGGGGCGACCTGACGAGCTGGCGCCGGTGGCGAAAACTGCGGCAGACCACCGCGGAGCTGGCATTTCGCAAAGAGAAACTGGCCCACCAAGGGCCCGATCCACTGACGGAGAAAGAGATTGAAGGGTATCGGAAACAGCTGTCGCAGATGCTCCCGGAGGAGGGCGGACTAGTGATGCACAGGAGGTCAGATTGAGAGCAAAAAAGCTGAACCGTGGCGTGGCGCTGGTTGGTGCCGGTATGAGCCGCTTTGGCGCGTTTCCGGCCGATACCACACGCGATTTGTTTGTCCAGGCGTTCCGCGAGATGCGGGCCTCGGTGGACAAGGGGCTCGACCCCCGCGGCATCGAGGCCATCTACATCGGAAACTATAGCAGTGACCTCTTTGAGGGTCAGGGCCACACCGCGCCGCTGATGGCCGACTGGATAGGACTGGCATCTCGTCCCGCCACGCGGGTGGAGGACGCTTGCGCCAGCAGCGGCGTGGCGTTGCGCCAGGGCATATTGGCCATCGCGTCCGGCCTATACGACATGGTGCTGGTAGGCGGGATCGAAAAGATGACCAACCTGCCGACTGAGCGGGTGACTGACACCCTGGCGACGGCCGGCGACGTCCTGTATGAGATCCCGGCCGGGTTCACCTTCCCCGGCTTCTACGCCGCCATCGCCACCGCCTATATGGCCCGTTATGGCGCTTCGCCCGAGTCCTTTATGAAGGTCGGCCTCAAGAACCACGAGAACGGAGCGCTCAACCCCAAGGCGCAGTTCGGCGCCACAATCCGGACCATGATGGACAGGCGCATCGCCTCGGCCAAAGCCAAAGGCCGGCCGATGCCGACCTGGGAAGACGAGATGGCCTTCTTGCACGATGACAACGCCAACCCGGTCATCGCCTGGCCCATGCGGCTGTTCGACTGCTCGCCGATCTCGGACGGCGCAGCCGCGGCGCTGTTGGTGGCGGAGGACCTGGCCGACTCCTTCTCCGATGTGCCCATCCACATCATCGGCAGTGGACAGGCCAGCGACTGTGCCCTGCACGACCGGCCGGACCTGACGACCATTGCCTCGGCCAGGCTGGCCGGCGAGCAAGCCTACCAGATGGCGGGCGTCCGCCCGGCCGACATCAAGATAGCCGAAGTTCATGACTGCTTTACCATCGCCGAGATCGTGGCCACCGAGGACCTGGGGTTCTTTGCTCCGGGCGAAGGGTGGAAGGCGGCCGAGGAGGGTGTGACCGGCCGCGGAGGACGGCGGCCGATCAACTCCTCCGGCGGGCTCAAATCCAAGGGCCACCCGGTCGGCGCCTCGGGCATTGGCCAGGTGGTAGAGATCTGGCATCAGATGCGCGGGGAGGCAGGCGAACGGCAGTTGCCCAACAGCGTGGACCTGGCCCTCACGCACAACGTGGGCGGAACCGGGCAGACCTGCGCCGTCCACATCTATGAACGCCGGCGATGACGGCCCGGCGGGAACACCTGCGCGGAGAAAACCATGAGTGAACGACCTTTCACCAGCACATCGTTTCAGCAGTACCTCGCCGAACACCGGCTGATGGCTACCCGCTGCGGCACCTGCGGAGCGCTGCATCTCCCACCACGTCCTCTCTGCCCGTCCTGTTTTGGCGAGGCCATCAGCTGGGAGGAGATGAGTGGTAGCGGGCATTTGAAGGCCTTCACCACCATCCACATTGCCCCTACCGCCATGATCGAAGCCGGTTATGGCCGGAACAACCCCTACTGCACCGGGGTTGTGGAGCTCGACGAGGGTCCGGCCATCAGCGCTCAGATACTGGGGGTGGATGCCTCCCATCCTCAGGGAATCGCGGTGGGGATTCGGCTGAGCGTTACCTTTGTCGAACGTGGCCAGGGGGACGGTAGACACACCCTGTTGGGTTTCCAGCCGGCCGTCGGCTAAAGCGAAACCAGGGAGCAAACACCGATGCCCAAGATCGAGGCTAACGGAATCCAGCTGTATTACGAACTGCACGGCCCAGAAGCGGGGGACGTGCTGGTGCTCTCCAACGGCATCTTGATGAGCACCGCCAGTTGGGCCTATCAAACGCCGGTCATATCGCGGCACTATCGCTTGCTGCTGTACGATTGCCGGGGCATGTGGCAGTCGGATCACCCCCCAGGGCCCTATTCCATGGACCTGCACGCCGACGACCTGGCTGCGCTGATGGACGGCCTGGGAATCGAGCGGGCGCACATTGGGGGCATCTCGTACGGAGGTGAGGTCAGCATGGCCTTTGCGCTCAGGCATCCGGAGCGCACCCGAAGCTTGATCGTATCCTCCGTGGTCAGCCAGGTCGATCCATTGCTGTACGGGTGGATGGAGAGCTGGATAGCGGCCGCCAAGGCCCTGGATCCGGAGCTCTTTTTCAAGGTGACCTATCCGCTCAACTTTGCCGAGTCCTGGATCGCGTCCAACCGGGCAGTCCTGGAGGACGCGCGTCAACGATACCATTTGTTGGACTATCGATCGCAGCTGGAACTGCTGCTGAGCTTTTCCCGGATACAGCTCACGGAGGAGTTGCACCGCATCACGGCGCCCACCCTGGTCATCGTCGGCGAGTGTGATTTGCTCAAACCCCGCAAATACGCCGAGATCATTGCCCGTGAGATACCCGGGGCTGAGTTCGCGGTGGTGCCCCATGCCGGCCATGCAGTGCTGTGGGAGCGGCCCGGGCTGTTCAACTCGCTGATCTTGGGGTTCTTGGCCAAACAACGAGGATCATGATGATCCGTCGGCCGGCCGGTCGTCCAACGGAGCGGGCCGAGCCCTGAGGGCTCGGCCCGAGGAGAAACATCGATGGGAATCGAGTCGATCCAGTTCCAGCGCGGTCAGCGCGCTAGCCTCGCCAAGACCATCACGGAGGCAGACGTGCGAACCTATGCCGAGCTCATTGGCGATCGCAATCCGCTGCACACGGACGAAGAATTCGCGCGCCGCAGCCGCTTTGGCCGGCGCACCGTTCACAGCACGTTTTCCGGAGACCTGGTGTCGGCGGTTCTGGGCAACCAACTGCCCGGTCCCGGATCCGTCTACCTGAGCCAACAGACCGAGTTCCTGGCGCCCATTTACCTGGGCGATACCATCACGGCTACGGTCGAGGTGATCTCCTGGCGGCCCGACAAACGGATCATCACCCTAAAGACAGACTGCCACAAGCAGGATGACACCCAGGTAGTCACCGGCAAGGCGGTGTTGCTGGTGGATCCGGCCGAATAGAGGACGGCCGGTGGCGTTGCGTGACGGCCAGAATCGGAAAGACACAGCACGGTTCGGTTGAGAACGCCACAACCAGAAAGCGAGCGATTGATGGAACACTTTGATTGGCTTCAACGGCATGCAGAACGAGATGCCGACAAACTCGCGGTGGTCGATGCCCATACCGGCCGGCAATGGTCATACGCCCAGTTCAACGAGCGCGCCAATCGCTTGGCCAGCTTTATGCGGCACCGGCTCGGTCTTCAGACCGGAGATCGGGTCTCCATCTTGGCCCAGAACAGTTCGGACTATTACGAGGTGCTCTTTGCCTGTGGCAAATCCGGCACCATCCTGAATACACTCAACTGGCGCCTGGCGGTACCCGAGCTCGAGTTCATCGTCAACGACTGCCAGCCGCGGGTTCTGGTCTATGACGCCGAATTCGGAGCCCAGGTGGAGGCGCTGCGCCCCATCCCGGGCTGTGAGTTTTGCCTGCGCATTGGGACGGATCGCGAGTCCGATGCGGATCTGGCAGCGGGAGCGGGTGAGTGGTGGTACGAACAAGCCCTGGAACTGGGTTCAGCGGATGGAGTCGAGGCGCCTCGGTTGTCCTACGACGATACCTGGGCAATCCTGTACACGTCGGGCACCACCGGCCGTCCCAAGGGAGCTCAGGTGACGTATGGCAACTTTTTCTACAACGCCATTGGCATGGGCCAGGCCATCGACCTCACTTCGCAGGATGTCAACATCAACGTCTTGCCCGCGTTTCATGCCGGCGGCCTGGGCCTTTACGCGGGACCCATCTTTCACGCCGGCGGCACGCTGGTGGTGGTGCGGAAATTCGACCCGGTTGAGGTGCTCCGTCTGATCGAACGATGGCAAGTCACCGTCTTGCTGCTGGTTCCTTCACTCTACCTGGTTCTGTCCCAGTGCCCTGAATTGGAGCAGGTTGATCTCTCCAGCGTGCGCAGTTGGGCCAGCGGAGGATCGGCGCTGCCACCGTCGCTGGTACGCCAGTACGCGGAGCGGGGTATCGTCATCCAGCAGGGGTTCGGGATGACCGAGACGGGCCCCACCGTGTTCATCATCTCCAAAAAAGACGCCGTCCGCAAGGCAGGCTCGGTCGGCAAACCGGTGTTGCACACCAACGTCTGTATCATGGACCCCGCTGGCAACGTCCTCGGGGCAAACCAGGTGGGCGAGCTGTGCGTCCGAGGCGGCAATGTGATCACCGGCTACTGGAGACGGCCGGATGCGACCGCCGAGGCGTTGGTGAACGGCTGGCTTCACACGGGCGATGCAGCTCGCTACGACGACGAGGGGTTCTACACCATCGTGGACCGCTGGAAGGACATGTTTATCTCTGGCGGGGAGAACGTGTATCCGGCCGAGGTGGAGAACGTGATCTATCAGCATCCGGCGGTGGCGGAGGTGGCGGTTGTCGGTGTGCCGCACCCCAAATGGCAGGAGGTGGGCAAGGCAATCGTGGTGATCAAACCAGGTCATCAGCTGGCCGAAGAGGAGGTGATTGCCTTCTGCCAGGGAAAACTCGCCCGATTCAAGATACCGCAGTCAGTCGCATTTGTGCAGGCGCTGCCGCGCACCGCAGCCGGCAAGGTGCTCAAACGAGAGTTGCGGCAGCAGTTCGGCGGATAACCGGCGTGGCGTATCCGCGGGCAGTGTCAGTGGGCTGGCGAGGTGGCCAGTAACATGAGCGCATTTCGAGCCATCACCAGACGGCAGGGGGTGTTTGCCTACCTGCCCAGACCGGTTGAGAAAGCGAATATCGATCGCGTGTTGACGGCAGCGATCGCAGCTCCCAGCCCGGCGAACAGCCAGCCCTGGTCCTTCATCGTGGTCACAGACCCCGCCCTGACTGTGACCGTGGCCAGGTACTTGATGCGCACACAGCAAGAGCACGTGTTTGGCCGCTTACTGCAAGTTCCCGGCGAGTTCGGCGATCATCTGATGCGCCTATATCACCGGCTGGACCAGGCGCCTTGTTTTGTCGTGCTCTGCCGGCATCGGCGGGCCGACCTCGCACCGCCCGAGCTTTCCGACACGGTGCGGGATTGGGAGCTCTGCAGCCTGGGCGCTGCCATGGCGAACCTCATGGCAGCGGCCACCGAGCTGGGCTTGGGCACCCGCTGGTTTGGAAACCCCATGCTGAATCCCGAACCGCTGCACAATCTGCTTGGGATACCGGGCACGCTGGAGGTGGTGGCGGTGACGCCCCTGGGATACCATGAAGAACCGGCCAAGGACCGACCCGAACAACCATTGCCGGCCCAGGTCGGTTTTCGTCGTGGCGACAAGCACAAACTGGCGGCCCTTCTCCAGGGACGGCTGCCGTTAGGGCAGGTGGTCCATCTGAATCAGTACGGGGCCGGCCCGGCAGCACGGAACGAGCTCAAAGTCGGCCAGGTGTTTGAGGCCAGATTCACGCTATCCCAACGTGATTTTGTCCGGTTTGCTCAGCTCAGCGGAGACGACAACCCTATCCATGTGGACGCCAGCTTTGCCGCCAAGACCCGCTTTGGCAGGCCGGTGGCGCACGGCATGTTTCTCTACGGGCTCACCTGCGGCCTGTTGCCTGGGGGATCGGTGCCGGTGGATCAGGAGTTGATGTTCCCCAACGCAACGCCGGTGGGCGACGAGATAACCGTGCGGGCGGAGATCATCGGCCTGGACGCGTCCCGGGGCACAGCCGAGTTGTCCACCCGAACACTGCGACAAGACGGCAACCCAGGGCTTGAGGGACGCACCACCATCTGGCTTCCGGGCGCCCGGCGGGACCATGTCCAGGCCGACCCGGTTTTGCAGTCGCTTGCAGCGGGAGATCAGCCCACCCTGAGAGGCCTGGCTGTGGGCCAGCGCTACGTCTTGAGACGGACCTTTGTGCCGGAGGATCTGGCCGAATATGCCGACCTGTGCTCCGACGCCAATCCTATCTTTGCGGACATGGGCAACGCAGAGTTCCAGGGCGCCAGGGTACCGGGGGCATTGCTGGGCGGGCTATTCTCCCATATATTGGGCACCAAGCTGCCGGGGCCGGGGACCAACTACCTGAAACAGAGTCTGCGCTTTCCGGCGCCGGCCTACGTTGGAGAGGAGCTGCACGTTACCGTTGAGGTCGTCCGGATCCGACCCGAGAAACAGCTCGTCAACCTAAGAACCACCTGCACCAATCCGGAAGGCGGCGTGGTCTGTGACGGCGAGGCGTTGGTGCTCGTCGTCGATGTGATTGGGGACCATCAGGTTGTGTCCTGAGTCCAAGGCGCCGGAAAGGAGGTGAGCACGGCAAGCATGCGGTCAATGTCCGTCCCGGTCTCGAGATCGTCTCGTGGCCCAGTTGCGTTTTCGATTTATGTATCAGAGGAGGAGTCACCATGAAATCCGTTCGAGTGTTGTTTGTCCTTTTGGTCACGGTTCTGCTGGCGCTGACGGCGTGTGGGCCCAAGGCAGAACCAACCGCTGCGCCGGCGCCGACCCAGGCGCCCGTTGCCACCAAAGCGCCCGAACCCACTGCAGCGCCTGCCGCGGGGTTGACCTGCGACAAGCCCATCAAGATCGGGTTAATCACCGACCTGACCGGCTCGCTCGCCATCTATGGCACCATGACCCAGCGAGCCTTTCTCCTGGGCATGGAGTACGCCACCGGCGCTCCCGGCACCCCGAACAACGTCTTTACGCTGGACAATTGTGAGATCCAGGTGCTGGTGCGCGATGACCA
>DCVT01000033.1 GCA_002328075.1 Anaerolineales bacterium UBA2181
ACGGAAGCCAACCAAGTGCTGCTCGACTACTTGTCCCGCTTCAATGCCCGATTCTCGGTCGCTCCTCGGGAGCCTGGTTCAGCCTATCGCCCCTGGCCAGCGAATCTCGTCGTTGAGGACACATTCTGCATCAAGCACCAACGTACGGTCAACGGAGACAATACCATCTCGTTTTCCGGTCACACGCTGGCCATCCCCCCCGATCGCCACCGCGGAAGCTATCGCCGTGCTCGCGTAGACGTCCATCAACGACTTGACGGCAGTCTGGCGATCTGCTATCAGGGCAGCACATGGGTGGTTTATCAGCCCGCAGCGGATCCGCCGCCCCGACCGGCCCCAACTGCCAGACCTCAAGAACCCAAGGCACCTTACCGGCCAGCGCCCGATCACCCGTGGCGGCGCTACCCTACCTCTTTGGGGCACAAGTGACCCAGCGCGCTACGCTCCCAGGGGCCCCAAACAAAAGGGCAAGACAAGCCTGCCAGACGGCAATTCTAATTATGGGTGGGATACGCCGCACCCGCAAGGGCCAATTGAGGGGCTGTAGGACCGTGCCAGGCGCGGCGGTGTTGAGATTGGAGATCCACCCGTTGTATTCCAGGATGATCGGCAGCACCATTCGGACGAATGCCGGATGGATCAGCATCGTCGTGAAGGGGCTTTCTGACCGGCGAACCGTTGATCAGCCGGTGTTCAGTTCCAGGCCCTTGACCATGAAGGTCAGGACCTCCTCCCAAGAAGCAAAGTAGAAATAGCGCAGCAGCGTCTCCAGGTCTTGGAAGAATCTGCGGCGAGTACGCAATTCCTGGCGGATCGAACGGTACTTCTCATCCACCAGATCAAGCACAGTATGAAACAAGAAGGCCAGCAGGTTGAGGGTCAACAACAGGGAGGCCAAATACTGGCTACCGTGGCCGAAATTGTGCTCCAGGTGATAGCCCTTGGTCTTGAGTACATTGTTGCTCTCGTTCTCAACTTTCCACCGGGCACGACCGTCTCGCACGATGGCCTCAACGGTGGTTTTGCTGACCTTGAAGTCAGTGATGAAGGCGTTTCTGTAGAGCCGTTCGCCGGTATCTTCACGGGTGACGGTCAGTTCGCACCAATTGACTTCGATGGCGTTCTGGTCAACCCGCAACGGCAGCTTGCTGGCGAAGCGATAGTGGTAGATTTCGCCATAGCGTCCATTCCAGTGCCGCTTCTGAGCAGTACCTACTGCCCGGTTGGCGGCCAGGAAATCCACCATCTCATACAGTGCTGGGTGGGAATCGGGCTTGCACACCAGGACGAAATGCAGCTTCTTGTCTTTCAGCGCCTGGCAGAACGGCTGATGACTGAATAGATCGTCTCCCAGGATCGTGACCCCTTGTTGGGCATAGAAATCCCCGTGTTTCCCCACCCACCGCTTGCCGGCTTCGATTTCGCAGTCTTGTTTCTCTCTCCCGTCCTGGGGGGTGATGAACTCCGGCTCCAGCGCCAGGACATGCTCATTCCCGGACTGAACGATCACCGGGGTAAACACACCGTGGAAGTGGTTGATGGTCCCTTTGGGCAACTCCCGCTGGCTACAGTTGGCGCAATGAATCTTCTTCGATGAGAAATACTCCGTCCCATCCATGGCCACCAGCAGCATGTTTCCATGCGAACGCATCCCCTTGAGCACTTCCGCCTGGTCTAGCCGACAGAATATGGCCCGAAATATCGGAACCACGTGGTCTGGAGCCACCGGATCGAGTAGCGAGCGGATGTGGTTGTCGCTCGGAACCTCCTGCATTTCGAACAGACTTCCCGCATTGCTACGCCCCTTGCTCCGTTTCATTTCTTGTTGGTAGGCCAGAAAAGAAGGACTCTGGGTGAAGAAAACCGAAAACGCCCCCATCCCGGCATCTTCCATTTCATACTGCGCATTCTGCCCAGTGCGCCGATTGGGAAACTGCCCGAAACTCCGCTTCAGCTGTTTGATCAAACGCGGTATGGTCAATTCCTCGAACATAATCCCTTCAAGATAGCCCCACTCGCATCGATGGGTCGGCGAAAGGCATACCGACACCAGTGGTCATTCACTCTGCCCACGAAGATGCCAGTTTCGTTCCATCCTGTTCAGTGCGACTAACCACTAGCACGTTCTCACCGATCTGCGATGGGTTCTCTCGAGGCTTTCATAATGGGAATTGCTGCGACGGCCGGCCCGTGGGACATGCCGCGGCGCCGTGGGACCGGCTGGGCGTGGCGTGGCCCGGGCTGCGCAGCTCGCGGCGACCGGAAGCTCAGTGTCCACCTGCCTGAAGTTCGGGTGCAGCGGGTGGCGCAGGACGAGGACTTTGAGACCCAGGTCCTGATGCACGCCATGGGGGCCAACACGGCTGGCCAGCTAGGCAGCGTGGCGGCCGGCGGGGCGCTGCTGGCGCTGGCCGACGGTGCCGCTGGTTGGGCGGATAACGGCCGCCAATCTTGACCTGGGCGGCCGGTCCTGCTCCAAGGGGTGTGCCACCCCGGCCGTTCACGCAGGCCAGCACGTCAGGCGGCCGGAGCGGGGGTGATGCACCACCTCAGAACGAATTTGCCCCCTGCTCCAAGGGGTGTGCCACCCCGGCCGTTCACGCAGGCCAGCACGTCAGGCGGCCGGAGCGGGGGTGACATACCCCCTCTGAGCGAAGACAATCCCACAATGGTTATCGTATCGACTCGGCGGGCACTGCTGGGCGCACCGATTCTTCGCACCTGTGCATTGACACGGAACCTTGCTGGACTTATAATAATCTCAAATATGTAAGGACTGTACAGTCTGCAAGGATGGTATCTACGGTGGAAACGACGATGGGTGTGACGCGGGCGAGGGAACGACTGGGCCAAATTGTAGAGAGCGTTCAGTATGGAAACGAGGCATATATCATCAGCCGACACGGCCGTCCTGCGGCGGCCGTGGTTCCGGTCACGGTCTACGAGTCATGGAAACGGCACCGCCGAGAATTCTTTGACCTGGTCAGGGCGTTTCAGGAGTCGAGCGGCGAGGGGGATCCGGATGAAGTAATGCGGGAGGTGCTCGAGGCTCAACAGGCTGTCCGTTCACACAAGGACGCCTGACCGGCCATGAGAGTCGTGCTGGACGCCAACGTCTTTGTCAGCGCCCTGATGAATAGGCAGGGCAGCCCCAGGCGAATCCTGGTTGGGTGGGAAGAGGACCAGTTCGACGTGTTGGTTTCAGAACCGATCATCGCCGAGTTAGGTCGAGTGCTAAGATACCCCAGAATCGTGAGGCGTCATAGGCAGAGTGAGGCAGCAATTGAGCACTTCCTGGGTATGCTGGCGAGCCAGGCTGTGATGGTGGCAACCACAGCCCAGTTGCACGTTGTCCAAAACGACGAGAGCGACAATCGTTATCTGGAGTGCGCTGTTGCGGGCGATGCAGAGTACCTGGTAAGCGGTGACAGGGATCTGCTTGACCTTGGTGAATTCCAGGGCGTCGTCATCCTGCCTCCGGCCGCCTTTGTGGCTCTGCTCGAGAGCGGACGCCTTTAGCCAGGCCGTGCTCGGGCTCTGTGTGGAGCGACCTCGGCCAGCCATGACACGGGGAATCGCCGACTCGAGGGATGCGGCGCGCTGAAAACAAGCTGGGTCCTGCAGTGGCGTTTCCCGCGTGCACCCCTGGGTCGACCGGCACGTGAGGGGCACCAACCAGCTGCGGGCAGCAGGTACTGTCGTGCCTGGTCTAGATGATGGCTCACGGACGCCCCGGGGCGGTTCAATGAGCCAGGCTCAGGCCAGAAACAGCGCACCCGCCACGTATGGGACCAACGCGGCCAACGCCAGAAGTGGATTGCGGCCCCTGCGCTGGGTCCGGGTGTCCCAATTGTACAGATAGACCGCCATGAAAAAGGCGATGACGCCGCTGGCTGCCAGGATGACAAGTCCCCAGGCCGGCTCCAGCGGGGTGGGCAACCCGAATGCCAGGCCGCTCCAGGCGTTCATGGCATAGGTCGTGGGCAACAGCAAGGATATCCGGTACAGCGCTTCCGGCAACATGCCCGAGGGGATCGTCAGTCCACCCAGCATCATCGACGGCAGGAAAATGGATTGGCTAAAGAGGACAATGGCCCGGGAGCTGGGCGAGACCACGCCGATCAGCACGCCCAGGCTGGCCATGCAGAAAATAGTCGCCAGCAGTATCAACCCGAAATAGCCCCAATGGGTGGGCATGCCCGCCTGGAAGAGCGGCCCGGCGGTGAACGTAATGATGCTGGAGACCAGGACAACGTGCACCAGGCTACTCAAAACGGGGATGGCGACGATAGAGAGGGCAGGGACGCCGTTGATCTTGAAACTCCGGAAAATCCCCGCCTCGCGCGCCTCTACGATCGGGTTCGGCAGCCCCAGCAAGGTACAAGCCATGACCGCCACCAGGATCATCGCCGGGATCATCGTTGGCACAAACGACGGGTTGAGCCTCGTCATGAGCAAACCCATCATGGCATAGAAACCGATCGGAAATAGGTAGACCAGCAGAAGGAGCGACTTGTCGCGCAGGCCGGTGCGGAAATCGTACCGGAAATGGTGGAAAAAAGCGGTCACGATCCACCTCCTGCGGAGCCTTCGGGTTGCGTGATCTCGAGAAAGCGGTCCTCGAGAGTTGGGCGCTCGACGCGCAGGTCCACGAGCCGGTGTTGTTGTCCAATGAATTTGTCACCCCTTAACTGTTCAGTGAAAATGTCACCCTATGAACGACAGGTGTGTGACATTGACAGTAAAAGATCAAAAGCGGCTGATGCTGATGTCGGAAGTGGATGTTGGTCGGCTGACTGCGCGGGAAGCAGCGTCATTGCTGGGCATGTCGCTCAGGCAGACCCGTAGACTGATTGCGGTCTACCGCCAGGATGGAGTTGCCGGCTTGGTGCACGGGAATCGAGGAAGGCCGTCGCCAAGAAAGATACCGGCCAAGGTGCAGGAAGAGCTCTTGCGATTGATCCGGACCGACTACAAAGATAGCAATGATTGTCACTTGACTGACAATCTGCGTGAGAAGCACGGGATAAATGTCTCTCGCTCGACGGTGCGACGGTGCGACGGGCCGATGGCAAAACCAGTCCCCGGAAACGGAGGTCACCGCGCCATCGGAGTCGGCGCCGACGTTATCCCCAACAGGGAATGCTCTAGCAACTCGATGGCAGTGACCATGATTGGTTGGAGGCGCGTGGGCCCAAGTTGACCTTGCTGGCTGCCATGTCAACGATTTGACCCGAAAGGAGCAGTGTGGTATGATACATTTGGTCCCAATCGGATCCGCACCTGGCTCTGCGCCACCGCCGCCAGGGGCACATCGTCCGTGCATTGACGAGGTGGCCTGCGTCCGCGAAAGGAGACGGTCCAGCGATGCACGAGCACAGGGTACCACTGCAGTGGGTAGGCATATCGTTGTCCCTCTTGGTGCTGGCGGGTTGCACACACCTCACGACGCCCACCCCGACCACGACGCCCACCCCAACCACGACGTTCACCTCGACCCCTGACCCAGAAACGGCGTGGCGCCGGGAGTGCCCAGGCTGGGATTGCACCGTGCACGGAGTGGTCTATGCCGGTACGGCCGCTCCCGGAAATGAGCTGGCGGGTGCGCTGGCGTGCCTGGACCAGCACAGCTGGTGTTCCCGCACAAGGGGCGGGTGCGAACGGACAAGCCCGGACGGGACGTTTGACATCGAGGTGTACATCCACGACACAGATAGCCTCTCGATCGGAGTGGACGCGGAGGGATACGAGTCGGCTCACCTGAACCTGGGTGGATTTGACTGCCTCTACTGCGCGTGCCCTCCCATTGAGTTCGTGCTGCAGCCTCTTCCGCTGACGCCGGTGCGCCCCCCCCCCACTTCAGCCACTCGTGGGGGGACCTTTCCGCTCGACTGGCCGGTGGCGCCGCTCACCCCGGAGGAGATCCTTTCGGTGAGGGACTGCGACATCGAGAATGCCCACGAAAAGCGCTATCCAGATTCGATAGCAGAAGAAGACCTGCTCAAGGCTTACGAACCTCAAACACACTGCGACTGGGCGATTCTCGCCTTCGCCTATGCAGTCCGTGGGAAGGGTCCGCCGACGTCGCCGGCGGCCTACCAGGCGTTCACCCACGCGGTTGTCGGTAACCCGGGCTTTGCACTAGAGACCCTGCTCTTCTATAGGTACTTCGACGCCGTATCGATGGTGAGGCCTCCTGCATTTGCGCAGCAGGAGATCACTGGTGTGAGGATCGACTACCGCTGGCGGGGCTTGGGCGATCCGGTGGGCTACTCGGTGGAGATCGGCCAGGCAGACGCCGAACCTGTCGTCACCTCCACGGTTACCTATCCACTCGCAATCGACGCAGCCACGGTACAGGCCTTGGCAGGCGCTCTGACTGACCTGTTGCCTGTGAGCACGAGCTTCCTGTTGCGGCCCTGCCGCGACAACTACCCTCAATGGTCCGTAGATCTGGCCTTTGCAGACAACACGCAGATGGTCATATCCACTGGCTCAAACGTCATGCGCTTCGGCGGGCCGTGGTTCACTGACATAGACGGTCAGGTGTATGTTCAGGTCTCGTCCGCTTTTGGACAGGCGCTTGGCGCGCTTATTGAGTCGCTGGGCCTGCCCCTTGGACAACCGGCCGGCATGTACTGCCGCATCGACACCGTGTTTGACAAGGCCTTTCCATGACGTGGCCGTGACGCACTAGCGGCAAAAGGTCTGAATCATGCCAAACTGCTCAAGTTCTCTAACCAGGCACTCGAAGAACGGCTGCACGGATTCGGCGTGAGGATCAGCAGCTTGCAGCACGGCATTCTCCGCATGCTCCAGTTCGAGACCTTGACTATCAGCGAGATCAGCCAACGCATGGGCCTGGATCCTTCTGCCCTGGGTGTCAACCCAAAGTAGAAATGTCCCCCATTTCACCAAAGTGGAAATGTCCCCTGGTGGAAGGGGTGAATGTCTGATACACTGCAACCGCTTGGTTGGACGCTGCGCAGAAGGCAACGCTGGCGAGCGACCTGGGGTGCAAGCCCGGTTTCCCACTCTTCCAGCGTACGGCCCGCGAGCTGAGAGGCGCCGTTCATGGTGGAATCCAACCCTGCCTTGCCTGTGCCGGCCCGTCAATCCCGGCGAACCATCCTCGCCAATCGGTCAACCTGCGCCTGGTCAGAAATCATCATCCGCTCTTGCCGGGCCAGGGCCTCCGCCTCTGGCGTGAACCCGGCACGCGAGATGAACCACGGCCGCGCCGCCAGCGTGCTAGCCGCAGCCAGCAACCGCTGTAATTCCTTCACACCAGCCAGACGGCCGCGCCACTTGATTTCCACCGCCCAGGACTCGTCGCCTTGGCACAGCGCATCTACCTCCACCTGGCCATCGCCCGAACGGTAAGGTTCCACCCGTTGAAATGCGGGAAGCCGCACTTCGCCCGGGAAGCCAAATAGCTCTCCATCCACCTGCTGCCCGCCAAAATGGCGCAGCAACTCGGGCACCTGGCTCTCCTTGGCAATCCCCAGCTCGGTGGTAGCCTGTTGGTACTTTTCCATGAGCTCGGCCACCAGTTGGTCCAGCACCCGCTGATGGGGCACGCCAGTCAACTCCAGGCCAGCGTAGTAATAGGCCACCCACAAATGGAGCACCGGGTCACGAAAAACATAACTCTTATCGGCCCGCTGCTCCACCAGGTCCACCTCCATCAGCCAGTTCAGCACCTGGCGGATCGCCCCGCTCGGGCGCTTCAGGGCCTGGGCCAATCGGGTTAGGGTCGAGCTTTGCCCCTCGCGAGCCAGCGCCCGCAGGATGGCTTTCGGCATGGTCTCCCCACGCGTCCGCTGCAGGGCTCCTTCCAGCACGTAACGGCAGAGGTTGTGGATTCGGCCGGTGGTGCTGAGCGTCTCCAGCACAAAGGCCTCTTGCACCGTCTGTGGTGTGAGGGGACGGTGCAGCAGCGCCGCCATCTCCAGCACCCGCATGGTGACGGCATAGATGTAGAATGGATGCCCGCGCGTGACCTGATAAACGGCCGCCAGCACCTCCGGTGCAACCGCCGGTCCAACCGAGGCCAGCCGTTGGCCGGCCAGATCATCGCTGTCATTCCGGCCAAAGGGACCCACCGTCTCGAGCTGAAAATGAACAAACAAGGGCGAGTCGGCCCTCAGAAAGATGCGCTCCATCAGGCTGAGCGCCGAGCCCGCAACCACATAGCAGACCCGCCACTGGCTCTGCAACACAGCCCGGAAGAGTGCAACGACACTCTCGACCTGAGGATAGTTGTTCAAGGCCAGTATCTCGGGAAACTCGTCCAGCATGACTAGAACACGCCGGTCTAGCGCCTGCGCCCAGATTTCTGGCCAGTTAAGGGCCATCTCGAGCAGCATATGGTGATCGGGTCTCTCTTTTGCCAGCCCCTGGTGAAAGCGCACCATATAGTCGGAAAGGCGGCGGTCTCCCCATCCTCCGACGGTCGTCAACTGGAACACAGGGTCCCAGTAGGGCTCCATCCTTCCTCCGGCGCCTCCCTCCACCATCCAGTAAAGTATGCTGCCAACGTATTGAACGGCAAAGGACTCGGGCGTGAGCGCCAACCGCGGGATGTCGAGATAGGCCACCACCGTCTGCCCATCACCTCCCTCCAGAAGATGACGGCGCAGATACTCCTTGAGGATGACCGTCTTGCCCACGCGGCGAAACCCGCTCAGGGCCAGGTGCCTTCGAATACCATCCGCCAACAAGCTCCTGGACAACGCCAGCGATTCCAGGTGGCGTTCGCGATCAGTGAAGAAGCGCCGCTCTTCATCCGGGTAGATGTGATCCATCATCGGGCTCCGCTCCCTAGTCAAATGCCTAGCTAGTCGTTTGACTAGTATACCGCTTCTGGGACAGAATGCAAAAATGCGGGAGTCGGTTCCAGCGCACGCTGGCGGTTTTCCACCTTGTTCTGCACCTCATCTGATCCAGCTTGCACCTCATCGGAACAGGGCCGAACTGGTTCTACAGCAACCTCCCCTGCTCGTCGGTCGGCTCGGCCCGCATCAGAGCGTTATCGTAATACATCAGCAGCCCGGCGTCCTCCTGCAGCACCGACTCGGGCAGGCGCTCAGCTACCCGGATGATGAGCGGGTAATCGCGGTCGTGCCAGGCCCGCTTGAAACCGGCCCGCACCGCCTCGGTGCGAAAGAGCTTGAGCCGGCCCTTGCCCTGGGCGTATTCCTGGAACTCGCGCAGCAGCGACCGCTCGCGCAGCTTTTCCAGATCCTCCTGCCGGCCGGGGTCGGGCAGGTACCAGCGATCCTGGTCGTCCTGCAAAAAGCTCTGCGCCAGCAGCTCGCTCAACTCGGGCAGCGCCTCGTGGCGGGCCTGGTGCAGCTCGCGCAGGAAGTGGGGCTGAAGCTCCTGGTAAGTCTGCGGCCCCGTGCCCGTGCCCGGGTCCAGCACGCGGCGCAGCCATTGGACGGCCGATTCCTCGTTAGTGACAAAGAGGGCCAGTTGCTCCACCCGGCTCACCTGCAAGCGCCGGCGGTCGTACTCGGCCGCCTGCGCCGGGAGAAAGTACATCCCGTCCCGCTCCGGGAAACGCTGCCGCAGGCCGGCATAGAACTCGGCCGCCCCCAACGGGACGCTGAAACCGCGCTGGATGTGAAAGGCGACCATCCGGTCGTAGAGCAGGTAGGCCTGCCGCTCGGCGACCACCTCCAGCACCCCACCCCCTGCCCCACCTTCATCCCCTCCCCTGGCAAGGGAGGGGGGGGACTCGACCACCACAGGCAACTGCGCCAGGTGCTGCCGGACGAAGTCCCAGGCGCCATCCTCCCGGCCGCCCTGCTCCAAAAAGCGCCGCTCAAAGCCGGTGCGGGGCTGGTAGGCCGAGATGACCAGGTCCTGCTTGACCAACTTCTGTATCGACTGCTTGTAGGTCTCTTGTTGCTTGTCTAGCGTTCTCACATCGGCCACTACGAAACCTGCCCTCAATATGGCCTCTTGAATTGCATTCCAAACGCGATTCTGTGAATTGTGGAACTCGACGGTCACCCACCGCCCTGGCTTCAACACCCTGTCGATCTCTTCGAAGGCTTTTGCCATCAAGTCCTGGTAGTCCGCCAAGGTGCGATGCCGCCCCTTGTCCATCACCGCTTCCGGGTCACGCTGAGTGAGTACCTTCAGCCACGCCTCCCACGAGAAATTGAGCTCAGAATAGTGCAGGTTATTGCCAAAGGGCGGATCGACGAAGACATAATCGAAGACATCACGCGGAAGCAAGGTCGTGTCCGTCGCCGATTGGCAGGTGATGACCGTCTGCGCGTATTCGCCGGGCATCTGCAGTTTGCCCAGTCGAGTCAGTTTGTGGGTCATTGCATAAGCAGGCGAAACCTCGGAGATGAGTGATCCGACAAACAGTGTGCCGGAGAAGTAGCGGTTCACCTGCGAACCACCGGCTCTGCCGAATTGAATCGGCTGATAGCGATTCATTGACCTTCCCCCAAGAAAGTGGACACGCCAATAAGCGAAAGTCGGGTAGACT
>DCVT01000056.1 GCA_002328075.1 Anaerolineales bacterium UBA2181
GGCTAGGGTCAAGATTGAGGAGGGCCTCAAGGACCTCAAGAGCCTCCTGCACCTGGATAAGGTGATGAGCAAATCGCAGTTGAATATGGAGAAGATGATTGCGATGCTGCTCATAGCCTACGCGGTGGGCCTGTTGGTGGGCGAAGCAATCCGAGACCAGATGTATGGCGCCATGACTAACAAGCGCTCAGCCAAACTGTGGCAACTCTACTCGGGCCTCTTTGTGTTGCTGAAGCAGAAGATGAGGCTGGCAGCCGCGGCCCTGCGGATACTGATCCGCCAGGTCCAGCAGTCGTTCGCGCTCCTCGTGACGGGCGAGAACCAGCCCGTCCGAACTCATGTCTGAACCTCAGACTCTCCAGTTGACACAGCGTGTGGCGGGCGCTACAATGGCCAAGTGCACCCGGCGATGTGGGGTAGCAATGATGCCGCTTGTTTGTGGCCGCCAAGCCAATTGGAGAAAGCCATGCTGGACCTTTTTCAAAAGAACCTGGATGAGATCGACCCGGCCGTGGCCGGCCTGATAGATTTCGAGGCTGAACGTCAGGCCCGCAAGCTGATCCTGATCCCGTCGGAAAGCCAGGCGCCGGCGGCAGTGCGTCAAGCGTTGGGATCAGTGTTTCAGAACATCTATGCCGAAGGGTATCCTGACCCGAGTATTCATGGGGCTCCAGAATCCACCATCACAGATTACGAGGTGCAGTTGGCCTCATACCGTCGGTTTTCGGATCTACGGTACTATAAGGGAGTCGAGTACGTCAACATCCTGGAATTGCTGGCCAGAAGACGGGCTTCGGAGGCATTCTCTGCCAATGGGGTTGGGCCAGAGGGTATCTGGGCAAACGTGCAGCCGCTGTCGGGCGCTCCGGCCAACAATGCCGTCTACGCTGCCTTAGTTCCGCCTGGCAGCACCGTCATGGGTATGGACCTGCTGCACGGCGGGCACCTCACCCACGGTAGCCCTGTGAATCGATCCGGCAAACTGTACAGGATTGCCTCCTACGGCATCGACGGTGCGACGGAGCGACTGGATTACGACGCTGTGGAGGCGCTGGCGGTGGAACACCGGCCAAAGATGATCATCAGCGGTTACACATCGTATCCCTGGATGCCGGACTGGGCGCGGTTCCGCGCCATCGCTGATCGGGTGGGAGCCTACCTTCTGGCGGACATTTCGCACATTGCGGGCATGGTGGCTGCGGGGGTGGTTCCGAGTCCGATTGGTTATGCCGACGTCACCAGTTTTACCACGCACAAGACGCTCTACGGGCCAAGGGGAGCGGCCATATTGACCACGGATAAGAAACTTGCCGGGCTGGTGGATGCGGCCGTCTTTCCCGGAGAACAAGGTGGCCCGCACGTCAACGCGATGGCTGGGATGGCAGTGGCCTTTGGATTGGCTCAGAGCCCCGAGTTCGCCCAATTGCAGAAGCGCGTTGTGGAGAACGCCATCTTGTTGGCCGCTGAACTGGGACGCCACGGGCTCCGCATTCCCTATGGTGGCACCGATACGCACATGCTGCTGGTGGATTGCAGGAGTGTTCGGGCAAGTACCGGGGTCAGCCTGGACGGAAAACCTGGCACGCCACTGATGGGTGATGTGGCCGCCCGAATCCTGGACCTGGCGGGGATTGTCCTCAACCGGAACCCCATTCCGGGCGATCGGGGCGCCGGGACCCCGAGTGGCTTGCGTTTGGGAACCCCGTGGATAACGCAACGTGGGTTCGAGGCGGCCGAGGTGAAGCGGCTGGCGGAGATCATTGCCCGCTTGCTCAAGGCGACCAAGCCCTATGCGTTCGCCGGTCGCTACGGGCCGATATTCCGGGCCAAGATCGATTTCGATCTTTTGGAACAGATTAAATGGGATGTGGTAGAGCTGGCATGCTCGGTGGACCTGCCATGCGACTACCAGCCCAGCGGATATCCACATCATTTCTTCCTGCACCGGCCGGCGGTGGATATTCCCGGCGAGTGGGACCTGATTGAAATCGAGGGCACACACGCGCGCGGATTCTGCAACGTGGCAATGACCAACGACGTTTATGCGTTGGGACCGGGCGAATCTCAACCCACGTGGATACTGGAGCCGGATGGTCGCCTGATGAGTGCTGGTTGTCTGCGACGGACCGGTGAACCGAGCACCTGCTTTCAGCTCCTGGTGCACAAGTCCCTTGAACCTCGAGTAGCCCACTGGTTGCGGGCGCTTTCAGATGGCTATGTTGAGATAGACATCGACGACCGGTTCGCCAAAGCGCCGGGACCAGTGGTGGTACGACGCCTGGCTCACGACCAGGTTTCGGAATGGGAGGCCGAGCCGCCCGACTCCGCCGCCTTGGACGACGAGGCAGTTGGCTGGGCTTTTCACAAACCGTATTGGATTGGGCAACGAGCTCGGGCGCAAGCGCCGGGTGGGCTGAAGCCGCTCCCTCCATTCACGTGGGAACCAACAGCCGACACACCGGTGCGACGAACGTCGCTTTACGAGAGTCATGCGGCGTTGGGCGCGCGGACTGTGCCCTTTGCCGGGTGGGAGATGCCGGTCCGCTACACCTCGGTGCAGGAGGAGCATGTGGCGGTGCGCCAGTCTGCCGGCCTGTTCGACATCGGTCACATGGGGCTCTTTGAGTTCTCCGGGGGCAACGTACATCTCTTTTTGAACACCATCGCCAGCAATGATGTCTCGTTGCTCAAGCCTGGCCAATCGCAGTATGCCTTTCTCTTGGACCCCGCCGGTCATGTCGTGGACGACATCATGCTCTATCGGCTGCACACCGACCGCTATTGGATGGTGGTGAATGCATCCAACGCCGACAAGGACTGGGAATGGGTCAAAGCCATCCACCAGCGTCGCGTATGCATCGACACGGTCCGGCCGTGGTCATGCGCATTGGGAACAGAGACCGTGGCAGTGCGCGATCTGCGTTCGGAGCGCGTGCTAATTGCACTGCAGGGGCCACGCTCTCGAGACATTCTCCTTGACCTCCTAGACGGTCGAGACCCAATCCGCGAACCGTTGCTGGACATGAAACGTACCGGGATCATTCACGGGCGCGTAGCCGGGTATGACCTCTACCTGGCACGGACGGGTTACACCGGCGAGCCAATGGCGTTTGAGATCATGGTGCACCCGGCAGCGGCACCGGCACTCTGGCACCTCTTGATGGAAGCCGGTGAGCGGCATGGACTTCAGCCTATAGGGTTGGGCGCCCGTGACAGCCTGCGCATTGAGGCGGGTCTGCCACTGTATGGCCACGAACTCGCCGGCCCCCTGGACCTCAATCCGGCCGATGGCGGATTCGCGCCCTATGTCAAGCTGTACAAGCCGTTCTTTATCGGCAAGGCGGCCTACATGGCGCACGAATTGCGTCGGCAGGCGCGGGTCGTGCGTTTTCGATTTGACGAGGACCACGCTCGTGTGGCCGATCAAGGCGACATTATCGTGAATCGGAAGGGAAGGGTCGTTGGCGCAGTGACAAGTTGCTCCATCGATACTGAGGGCCGCTTGACCGGACTCGGTTACGTGCAGCTGCCCTACACCAGAATCGGCACGCGGTTGGGCATCTTTCAGGCCGGCGACCGCAACTGGGCGGCCCAACCACTATCCAAACTCAAGACGGGTGATCGGGTGCAACTGCACGACGATATTACCGTCATCCGCCGGTTTTTGAACAAGAGCGCCTGACGAACCGGCTATCGCTGGAATAGCTTGCCCTCGGCCCGCCGCCGACGGATGATGGCCTCTGCCTGGGGCTCGGGCACCAGGTCATACCGGTCGAACTCGAGGGTGAAAGCGCCCCTACCGGCCGTCATGCTGCGCAACGCGGTGGCGTAGCCAAAGGTCTCTGCCAAGGGGACCTGACCGGAGAGGTTGCGGACTGTTCCGCGCACTCGCATGGAGGTGATAACTCCTCGCCGGCGGCCGAGGTCTCCCACGATCGCACCGACGTGCTCTTCGGCCACGTTCAGATCAACGGTCATGATGGGCTCCAACAGGGCCGGCAGTCCGTTTTGCACTGCCTGGCGAACGCCCATGGAGCCGGCAATCTCAAAGTCGGCCGCCGCCGAATCTACTTCGTGAGTCCGGCCGTCGAGCAGCAGCACTCGCGCATCGGTCAGCGGATAACCGGCGATCACGCCTTTGGCCAGAGCCTGCCGGACTCCCGTCTCGGTAGGACGCACGAACTCGGCCGGAAAGTAGGCCGGGGGCGCCTGGTTCTCGAACAGAATGCCTTGTCCTGCCTCGAGGGGTTCGATGCGCAGGTGCACCTCGCCGAAATGGCCGCGGCCTCCCGACTGCTTCCGATACCGGCCGGTTGCCTCAGCCGCCTTTCTCACGGTTTCGCGATAGGCGACCTGAGGAGGGCTCACAACGGGCGTGATGCCGAACTCGGTGCGCAGCCGATCTACGGTGACGTCCAGGTGGAGTTCGCCCATGCCGGCAAGGGTGAGTTCCCCCGTCTCGGGGTTGAGTTGATGCACCAGGGTGGGGTCTTCGGAAGATAGTCTCGCAACGGCCAGGGCCAACCGGTCACGTTCTTCGGTTGTGGCGGGCGCCAAAGCTATGGTGATCACGGGGTCAGGAAATTTGAAAGTCTCGAGCAGGATCGGATGGTCTGGGTCACACAGTGTATCACCCGTAACGGCGGATTTGACGCCCACCAACGCGACGACATCGCCGGCGGCCAAATGGTCGGTCAATTCGCGACCCTGGCCGTGCATCCGATAGATGCGGCCTACCCGTTCTTGCACATCGGCCCGCGGGTTATAGACGGCGTCACGAACGTTCAGTTTGCCAGAAAAGACTCGGACCCAGGTGAGGTGCCCCACGTGTGGGTCGGTGACGATCTTGAACGCGGTGGCACACATGGGCGCGCTCGGGTCGTCTGGACGTTCGATGATCTCTTCCTGACCGGGTTCGCATTCGCCCGGCCGGCTGGGAACCACGCCCATCACAGGAGGCATATCCACCGGAGCCGGTAGGTAAGCCACGACTGCATCCAGCAGGGGCTGAACGCCGATGCGGTTGCGAGAAGCGCCGTACAATACAGGCACCAGCTCTCCCGCGACAGTCGCTCGACGCAGGGCGTCCTTTAGTTCGGCCGAGTCTGGCTCAAACCCTTCGAGGCAGCTGTTTAGCAGACTCTCGTCCGTCAAGCAGATAGAGTCTACCATGGATGAACGCGCCCGCTCGACCTCCGGCGCCAGGTCGGCCGGTATCGGTTGTTCCACAGGGTCATCCTCGCCATCGAGCCAGACCAGGGCCCGCCGGTCAATGAGGTCAACAACGCCAACAAAGTGCTCCTCTTGGCCAATGGGTATTTGAACTGGCAGTGCGTTGGGGGTCAAACGTTCGCGTACCTCGCCCAGCACCCGCTGATAGTCGGCGCCCAGGCGGTCCAGCTTGTTGATGTACAGCACTCGCGCCAAGTTTTCCCGATTGGCGTACATCCAGACGGTCTCGGTCTGCGGCTCAACCCCGCCAACCGCGCAAAGAATCACGACTGCGCCATCGATAACTCGCATGGAACGCACCACCTCGGCGGTGAAATCGATGTGACCCGGAGTGTCGATCAGGTTGATCCGCCGCCCGAGCCAATGGCAGGCCGTAGCGGCCGACATGATCGTGATGCCCCGCTCGCGCTCCTGAGGCATAAAATCCATCCGAGTCGTGCCGTCATCAACGGCACCTGCGCGATGGATTCGGCCGGTGTGATACAGGATCGCCTCCGATGTGGTCGTTTTTCCGGCGTCTACGTGGGCAAAGATGCCGATGATTCGGACGTCCGTTAGCGCTGCTTCGCTTCTGGGCATGCTGGTCGCTCCAAAAAAAGCACCGGCTCCAGGCCGGTGCGGTCAGGTGTCTTCCGGGTAGCCTACCGTGGCACCCATAGTGTTAGGATTATCCCACAAAAGGGCGGGCGTACAAGGGTAACCACGTCACAAGCCTTCCTGAGCATACTCGTTCCGGCAGGCCAGGCATTGGGCAGCGCCTCTTGATTGAACTACCAGCAATCCTCCGCAGTTCGGGCAAGGGGTCGGCAGCGGCCGTTTCCAACTGGAGAAAGTGCAGCCAGGATAGTTGGAGCAACCGTAAAACGGGCGGCCACGACGCGAGCGGCGGAGCACCAAGTCGCCGCTGCATTGTGGACAGGCAACACCCGCTTTTTCTGACGCCGACTCGGTGTGGCGGCAGGCGGGGTAGCTGCTACAGGCGATGAATTGGCCATACCGGCCGTATTTGACGACCAGCGGACTGGCGCAGGCGGGGCAGGTCCGACCCACCGGCTGGTCGGCGAGTCGGTTCTCGGGCAAGTTTTCGGTGGCGGACACCAGTCGGGCTGAGAATGGTTCGTAGAATTGACGGACCGCCGAAATCCAGTCCAGATCGCCGGCAGCCACCTGGTCCAGGTTGGCCTCCATTTCGGAGGTGAATTCGGTTGAAATGATCTCGGGGAAGTGGGTTGCCAGCAGGCCATCGACCAACAAGCCGATTTCGGTGGGTCTTAGGTTTCGGCCAGTGCCGGTCGTGGTCTCGACGTAACCGCGTTCTTGAATTGTGGCGAGGATGGAGGCGTAGGTGCTTGGCCGGCCGATGCCATTCTCTTCCAGCGCCTGGATGAGTGTGGCCTCAGTGTATCTTGGAGGCGGTTCGGTAAAGTGCTGTTGGGGCAGCAGCTGAACCAAGTCCAGTTCCTCGCCGGCCTTCAGGGGCGGTAGCAGGTTCTCTTGTTCGTCATCGATGTCGCGATATGCCTTCAGATAGCCGGCAAAAGCCAGACAAGAACCACTGGCACGAAAAAGGTAGGGCATATTGCTGGCGTCGGACCCGGCCAGGATATCCACAGACTGCGTGTCAAACAAGGCGGGCACCATCTGGCTGGCGACGAAACGCTGCCAGATGAGCTGATAGAGCGCGTATTGGTCTCGGCTCAGGTGGTCCTTGGCGGCCGCCGGAATGAGATGGACCCGGGTGGGTCGGATGGCCTCGTGCGCTTCCTGAGCACCCTTTGTCCGCGTTTTGTAGTGGGGAGGCTGCGCGGGAAGGTAGGCGTGCCCGTAGAGCTGCTCGACTAGGGTGCGGGTCTCCATCTGGGACTGGTGGGAGACAGAAGTGCTGTCGGTACGCATATAGGTGATCAACCCAGCGGGCTCGCCTTCACCCAGGTCCAACCCTTCGTACAGCTGTTGTGCCACGCGCATGGTTCGCGCCGGACGGTAGCGCAACCGGGCGGAGGCCGCCTGTTGCAAGGTGCTGGTGGTGAACGGTGGCTTTGGTTTGCGCTGTCGTTGGCCGGTCTTGACCTGGTCCACTCGAAAGTGCCCGTCCTGAAGCGTGTTGAGGATGGGCGTCACCTCCAAATCGGATTGAAGGTCGACTGCTTTGCCATTGATGTGCTGCAACCCGGCCCGGAATGGCTGCGTCCCGTCGGACGTCGCTTTTGGGCGCTGCGCCAACTCTGCGTCCAGCGTCCAGTACTCGCGGGGCTGAAACGTGGCGATCTCGTTTTCGCGCTCAACCACGAGCCGCACGGCAACTGATTGGACCCGGCCGGCGGTAAGGCGATTACGAACACGCTCCCACAGCAGCGGGCTGATCTGATATCCTACCAACCGGTCCAGAATCCGGCGGGCCTGTTGAGCACTCACTAGGTTCATATCCAACCCGGCCGGATTGGCAAACGCCCGGGAAACCGCGTCCGGAGTAATCTCGTGAAAGACCACGCGGAGGATGCGATCCGGGTCAAGCTTGGTTGCCTCCGCAAGATGCCAGGCAATGGCCTCGCCCTCACGGTCGGGGTCGGTTGCCAGGTAAACGGTCTCAGCAGCGGCCACCTCCGCAGCAAGCTGCTTGACCAACTGACGTTTGTCGTTGGGCACGCGGTAGGTGGGCGCAAAGTCGTTGTCGATGTCGACGGCAAGCTGGGAGCGCAACAGGTCTCGCACATGCCCCACCGATGCGACCACGTGGTAATTGCGACCCAGTAACCGGCCAACCGTCCTGGCTTTCGCCGGGCTCTCAACGATCACCAGATTCCCCCGGCATAGTGGTTCGCCTGCGGCTGGCGCGGGAAGTGAGTTGTGAGCCGGCGTTCGGCCGAAACGGGCAAGACCGGCGCCGCATACCGGACAGGTACCGCGGGTCATGGGACGACCTGGGGCGCTGAACGTGGCCTCCGGGTCGTGAATGGGCTGTTTGGCGCGGCAACGCACGCAGTAGGCAGTCAGTTCTGCGGTCACGCTCGGCGCCTATGTGCTGGTCAAGTCGGCCGCATAGGTCATGGGGGGCTCGCGCAAGCGGACCCAACTCATGCCCTCGGCCTGGCGGGCCAGACCTTTGAGATCCATCATTGTGAGGGTGCTGGTGACTAGCGACACGGCAAGTCCGGCGTTTTGGCCAAGTTGGTCCACATGGCAGGGCTCGGTGGTAAGGTGTTGAAGCAGAATGGCTTGCTCCTGTACGGCAGGGACGGCCATCTGCGTTGCCACGTGTTCCGCGAGCATCGTCATGTTCAACTCTTCCAGGATGTCGCCGGCCGTAATCACCAGCTTGGCCCCGCGCTGGATCAAGCGGTTGGTTCCCCGGCTATTGCGGGCGTTGATGTTTCCCGGTACAGCAAAAACCTCGCGACCTTGTTCCAACGCACTCTGGGCCGTAATGAGCGCCCCGCTGACCTCGCCCGCTTCGATCACAAGCATCCCCAGCGCGAGGCCGCTGATGATTCGGTTGCGGCGCGGGAAATTACCCGGTTCGGGCGGTGCGTCCGGGCTCAGGTTACTAATCACGGCACCGTATTGTGCAATCTAATGTGCCAGGCGCCGATGCTCTGGCGGATAGAGCTGGTTGAGCCCGCTGCCCAGGACTCCGACCGTGCGGCCGCCAGCCTCCAGGGCTGCTTGGTGCGCTATGCCATCGATTCCGCGCGCCAAACCGCTGACGATAGTTGCCCCACTGCGGGAAAGGTCCTGCGTGAGTTGCCTTGCAGTGAGGGATCCGTAACTGCTGGGACGCCGGGTGCCGACGACAGCAACGGCCCATTCGTCGGCGGCCGTGAGCGTTCCACGGACATAGAGGACGGGCGGCGGATCAGGGATCTCTTTGAGGTAGCGCGGATAATGCGGGTCGTCCCAAGTGAGGACGCACATGCCGGTTGCCAGCGTTTTCTCCAACGGCGAGATCAGGTCTGCGCCAGAGCGGGCACGGCGCAACTGGCTCAGGGTGCGTGAATCGATTCCGGCTTCAGTGAGGCAGGCCTCGTCGGCTGCCCAGGCGGACTGTGCACTGCCAAAGTAATCCAGCAGGGCGCGGAACCGGGCTGGTCCGACTCCGCGCACCTGATTGAGCGCAACCCAGCACGCCAGCTCCTGGATATCATCCATCGATCAAACCGGGCGGAACCTGGACCGTCACGCAACCCGTTTGCAGATCTACGTCCAGCACCACGCCCGGAATATCCGGCAGCAGCAGTTCGCCACTGGGAGTCCGAACCAGGATGACGTCGTTGGCGCCGGTTTCCAGAATTTCGTCAACCACACCGAGCAGGTTGCCGTCCACGGTAAGGACCTCCAGACCGATCATCTGAAAGAGGTACATCTCGCCCTCTTCCAGCGGTGCGGCCTGGTCCATGGGCAGTGAAAGCCATTGATTCCGGAGAGTCTCCGCTTCGGAGCGCGTGTCAACACCCCGCAGTTTCAGGATGATTGACTGCTGGTGCAGACGGACGCGATCCACGGTCACGGCGACCCCGGGAGGATCCCCGACCCAAACCTTGTCCAGTGTTGAGAATCGCTCCGGCCTGTCGGTGTGGGACTGCGCCCGCACCTCACCGGCAATGCCGTGGGGTCGCGTGACCCGGCCGATAATGACGTGGTCAAACTCAGGTTGCATGGTGCCCCCCGAGCCTGATGATCACGGTGTGCCGAACCGCGCAATTGGCAGAGCGAATTATTCGATGATCTCCAGTGTGGCCCTCTTGCCCTGCTTGGCGGCCACGACCCGAAGCAGGGTCCGCATGGCATTCGCCACTTTGCCGCCTCGGCCGATGACCCGGCCCATATCCCCTGGCGCTACGCGCAACTCCATGATCACCGCCGAAGCTCCCTCAATCTCGGTAACGGATACCTCGGCCGGCTCATCCACCAACGACTTGGCTATGTATTCGATAAGCTCTTTCATCGCGACTCCTCCTTGTTCAGATTCCGGTTGCTGTTGCGAACGGTGGCGGGGTGGGAGCCGTCATGCGCCTGGGATTGCAGCCGCTTAGTCCTCCTCGTTAGTGGCTGCGTCCTCGTCGCCTTCGTCCGGCACCACGAAGGATTCACCCACCTTACTTTGGGCAAATCGATCCATGACGCCCGTCTTCTGGAGCAGGCGGAGCACGGTCTTGCTCGGTTGAGCCCCAACCCCCAACCAGTAAAGGGCTCGATCCTCTTGGACGACGACGGTTTCCGGTTCTGTGCGCGGATTGTAATGGCCTATGACTTCGATGGGGCGTCCGGTGGCGGGTGCCTCGGACTTGATCACGACGACACGATAACTGGGTTGCTTCTTGGCGCCAACGCGGCGCAAACGAATTCGGACCATGCTCTCTCTTTTCTCTTTTGATTGATCTACAGCCTGCCCAGGAGGGAGAAAAGCCCTCCCCGGCCTCGGCCGCTTGTTAGTTGCTTCATCATGCGCTGCATTTCCTGAAATTGGCGGAGCAACGCGTTGATGTCCTGAACCGTGGTGCCACTGCCGCGGGCGATGCGCCGCTTTCGACTGGCGTTGATCACTTTGGGATCGCCCCGCTCCTCTGGCGTCATGGAGTAGATGATGGCTTCAATTCGGCGCATCTCGCTTTCAGTGACGCCCGGAGCGGTATCAGCCGTCAACTTGCTGAGGCCGGGTATCATATCCAGCAGTTGGCCGATGGGACCCATCTTTTTCACCTCTTGAAGTTGGGCCAGGAAATCCTCCAGGGTAAATTGACCTTTGGCCAGCTTCTTGCCCAGTGAAAGTGCCTTTTCCTGGTCCAGGGTCTGCTCTGCCTTTTCAATGAGGCTAAGCATATCGCCCATTCCCAGGATTCTTGACGCCAAGCGGTCCGGGAAAAATGGCTCCAACTGATCCGTTTTTTCACCGACGGCCAGGAACTTGATAGGCACGCCGGTTACTTCCCGCATTGAGATGCTGGCGCCACCCCGCGCATCGCCGTCAACCTTGGTCAGAATGAGTCCGGTAAGCCCGACATGCTGGTGAAAATCGGTGGCGACTCGCACGGCATCCTGACCGGTCATAGCGTCGGCCACCAAGAGCACCTCCACCGGGTTGGTTTGCTTCTTGATGGACTTGAGTTCGTCCATCATTCGCTCATCAATGTGCAGGCGGCCGGCCGTGTCCAGAATGACCAGGGTGCGCCCAGACCGCTTTGCCTCTTGGATAGAATGGACGCAGATAGCGGGTGGGCTGGTTTTGGTTCCTTCCTGGAAGACGGGCAGGTTGAGCTGGTTGGCGAGCGTCACCAGCTGGTCAACCGCTGCCGGCCGGTAGGTGTCTGCTGCCACCAGGAGTGGCCGCTTGCCTTCCTTGCTGAGCCGAAGCGCCAGCTTGGCGGCGGTGCTGGTTTTGCCTGAGCCCTGCAACCCGACCAACATGATGACCGCTGGTGATTGGTTTCCAAGTTCGAGCCGGCCGGGTTCGCCCAGTGTCTTGATCAGCTCTTCGTGAACGATCTTCACCACTTGCTGACCTGGGGTCAGGCTGGTCATCACCTCTGAGCCAACTGCCCGCTCTTTGACCCGCACGGTAAAGGCCTTGACGACGCGATAATTGACGTCTGCTTCAAGCAGCGCCAAGCGCACCTCGCGCAGGGCATTGTCGACGTCCGCTTCCGACAACTTGCCGCGCCGGGTGAGGGTCTTGAAGGTGGCTTGCAGCCGGTCAGTCAGACTCTCGAACACGATACTCCGTTCAGTTCGCAGCACCAACACGGTGCGCGCTAGGTGCTGCGAACTGTATTAGCATCCGATTTTAGCGTATGGAGTTGGCTTCGTCAAATCGGCGGTCGGTAGCGTGCAGGACGACCTCAGACCACCCGCAGCGCGGGTCAGCCTGAGCTCGGTTAGCAGCCGCCGTCCAGAAACCAGCTAACCACAGAACCATGCAGACAAGGTCAGTTCGACTATTGTGCCGGGTTGGTGTGGCAGGCCATCGCTTGTCGGTACACTGTATGTGTCTGGTGGGCGAACCGCTCCCCGGAAAACAGCGCCGCTTGGTGCAGCCCCTTGCGGCCAAGATCCATGGAAAGGGCTGGTTGGGTGGCGCAGGCGATGATGGCGGCAGCGATCCCTCTGGTGTCGTCTGGATCCACAGTGAAACCGGCCGGTCCCACGACCTCTGGCAACGAGGACGAATTGCTCACCACCACCGGCGTTCCGCATGCCATCGCCTCGAGAGCAGTGAGGCCAAAGCCCTCGTACCGCGACGGTTGAACCGCCACCGCTGCGCTTCGGTATAGGTCCGGTTTGTCCTCCTCCTCCACAAAGCCAATGCAGTGAACAAAGGGCTCGAGCTCAAGTTCGTGGATCAAGCGCTTGAGGTCCGGAAAACGCGACGTGGCTCGTTGCGGTAACCTGCCCGCTAGCACCAATGGAAACTCGTTGCCGATTGCCGGTCCTACATAACCATAAGCCCGAACAAGCCCGTCCACGTTCTTGCGCCGGTCATAGCCACCCAAATAGAGGACAAAAGACGAAGGCAAGCGGTATTTCGTTACTACGGCCTGGCTGGGTGGACCGGGGCAGAATCGCTCCTCCACCGCCAAGTAGATCGTATGCACCCTCGCGGCGGGAATGTGCAGGTGGGCAACGATATCGGATCGAGATGCGTTGGAATCGGTGATGACCTGGCTAGCTCCGCGCGCGGCGGTGGCCACCAACCCGGTATACAGCCGTGCCAGCGGGCTCCCGCGGTACTCACGCAACAACATGGCAATCAGATCGTGTACCGTGACCACCACCGGAATACGCGACTGGAGGGGAGATCCCCAGTACGGTACATGCGCCAGGTCAGCGCGCACCGACAGGCACGCGCGCGGGAAAAGTACCTGTTCAAAGTACAGTTTGCCGAGGTGCCCGACAGGCGCCTGCGCCACGTGCCACCGGTAGCCGGAGGGCAATGGCTCGTGCGGAGTGATTTGGGCCGGTACGACCATGGTCAACCGAAGGTCAGGATCGGCGTGGGGCAGATGGCGCACCAACTGATGCACGTACTGCCCGCTACCCGTGTCCGGCCGGTTCCAGTAAAAGGCATTGACTGCGACGTGCATATAAATCGGGCTGAGTATATCACAGCCCCGACCATCTGAACACCTTGACGAAACCGAACATACGTGCTAGAATGTGGTGGCATGCCGGTGATCCACAGGATGAAGCGAGGGTACGAACATGGCAAAATCGGGAGTCAAGTCGGACGGAGCCAGCCTGGATAGTCGCGCTCAGGTGTTGGAGCAGACCATCTCTTCGATAATCAAGCGTTTTGGTGATGGGTCAATCATGAAACTGGGGGAGGCGCAACACCTGGACGTGGCTGTGATTCCCACAGGTTCGCTATCATTGGACCTTGCCTTGGGCGTCGGCGGCATTCCGCGCGGGCGCGTCACCGAGATATTCGGGCCGGAGTCTTCGGGGAAAACCACCGTCTGCCAACACGTGGTCGCCCAGGCACAGAAACTGGGCGGGTTGTGTGCGTTCATCGATATGGAGCACGCCCTGGATCCAGAGTATGCCGCCCGTTGCGGAGTTGACGTAGACAACCTCTACGTTGCTCAACCCGACACGGGCGAACAGGCATTGGAGATTGCAGAAGCGCTGATCCGGTCGGGAACGATGGACGTTGTCGTGATCGACTCGGTGGCAGCCTTGGTGCCTCGGGCCGAGATCGAGGGTGATATGGGTGAGGCGCACATGGGATTGATGGCCCGGCTGATGAGCCAGGCGCTGCGCAAGCTGTCTGGGGCCATCAAACAGTCGAACACCGCGGTGATCTTTACCAACCAGTTGCGCGAAAAGATCGGTGTGATGTTCGGAAACCCAGAGACCACCACCGGGGGCAACGCGCTCAAGTTCTACGCCACTATCCGCCTTGACGTTCGTCGCTTGGAGGCCATCAAATCGGGCAACGAGGTGATTGGTAACCGGGTGCGAGTGCGGGTGAAAAAGAACAAGGTGGCGCCGCCGTTTGGTGAGGCCGAATTCGACATCATGTACAATTCGGGGATCAGCATGGTAGGCGATCTATTGGACTTGGGCGTTCAATACAACATCATTGAAAAGCGGGGTTCGTACTATCGGTATGGCGACGAACTGATGGGCCAGGGAAGAGAGAACGCCAAGCAGTATTTGGCAGAGAACTCGGAGGTCGGTCAGGAGGTCGAGCGGCAGGTTCGGATAAAGGCAGCTATTCGCAGTCCGGCCGTCGGTGCCGCCAACGACCTCTCGGGCGCCGGCGACGAGGATTAAGACGACGGGCGGCGATCAGACCGCCGCCCATCGGGGCTCTAGGCGGTTTTTGCAGCCTGGGCTGCGGCGCATTCATTCTTGAGCACGCGCGCCAGACGTTCAATCCCCTCGCGGATCTGAGATGGAGCCATGCACGAGAAATTGAGCCGCATCGCGTTACGACCCCGCCCGTCTGGATAAAAGGCAAAACCTGGCACGTAGGCAACCCGTTGTTCTACTGCCTTGGCCAACATCTGTTCTGTATCCACCCCTTCGGGGCAACGAACCCAGAGAAACAGCCCTCCCTGGGGGCGTGTCCAGGTGACCTGGGGTGGAAAGTGCTCCGCCATGGTCTGAAGCATCACGTCCCGCCGCTCGCGATAGACCTGTCGGATGGTGACGACGTGCTGCTTGAGGATTCCGCGGCTGGCGATATCATACGCCACCATCTGGACGAATGTGCCTGTGTGCAGGTCGGCGCCCTGTTTGGCTTGAACCAGTTTGTCCATCACGATCTCGGGGGCAATGATCCACCCCAGGCGAATGCCGGGTGCGAGCGTCTTGGAAAACGTGCCCAAATAGATGGTGTTCTCCTTGTGCAGCGCGATGATGGGCGGGATGTCTTCGCCCTCAAAACGCAACTCGCCGTACGGGTCATCCTCCACGATAAAGAGGTTGTGTTTCGCGGCCAAAGTGACCAGTTGGTTGCGGCGCTCCTGGGAGAGGGTGGTGCCGGCCGGGTTGTGAAAGTTAGGTAGCACATAGATGAACTTGGCCGTTTCCCGCTTCAGAAGTTCGGCCGTCTTGTCCACCTGCATGCCATCGTCGTCTAACGGAACGGTGATGAAACGAGGTTCGTATGGGGTCCAAGCCTGCAGAGCTCCCAAATAGGTGGGCGCTTCCGTCAGCACGGTGTCGCCCGGTCCGATAAAAACCTTGCCCAGCAAATCCAGCGCTTGTTGTGACCCATTGGTCAACAAGATGTTCTCGGGAACAGCCGGAACGCCGTACTTGCCTACCTTATCCGCTAACCAGCGCCGAAGCGGCAAGAACCCCTCAGTCGAGCTGTACTGGAGCGCCCGTTGGGGCATTTCATCCAGGACAAAGGCGCAGGCCTCACGGAACTCGCGCACCGGAAATACCTCAGGCGCGGGCAGTCCGCCGGCAAACGAAATCACGTCCGGCATCTCGGTGAACTTGAGCAACTCTCGGATGACTGAGCGCTTCATCAGCCGGGTTCGAGGAGCCATACAAGCTTCCCAATCGGTTGTCCACTGTCCGTCGAGCATCAATGGTACCTCCTATCCACAAAATCCCTTGACGGCAACTCTATTCACTGGGGCAAAAGACTCTTGTGAACAATATAAAGATCATACTAATTTGCCAAACTCCGGCAGAGGTGCTATAATCGATGGAACTAGAAACGATTGTATGTGGGTTTTTGCGGGCGCGCAACTGTAATTGGTAACTATTCCGGTGACTACTTGACACAGGTGGCATCGCAGCATTCAACGATAGCAAGGGGATTCACTCATGCAGACGCGTCGTCAGGAAATTCTGGCCATTCTCAAACGCAACGGTGAGGCTACGGTTGACGAACTGGCGTCCATGTTGGAGCTAACCCCGGTCACAGTTCGGCATCATCTTGACATCTTGCGGGCCGATGGGTTGGTCCAGTCGCCAGCGGTGCGGCGTCACGATGGTCCCGGCAGACCGCAATACGTGTACACGCTGACCGATGCTTCGGCGGTTCACTTTCCGCAGCGGTATGATCAGTTGATGGTGGAGCTCCTGGACGAGTTGAAAGCCACGGTAGGGCCCAGGGATGCGCAGGAACTGCTGTACCGCATCATTGAACATCGGCTGGAGAACATGCCACGTGTGGACCTGGCGTGGCCGTTGGAGCAAAGGTTGGAGCATTTGACCGAATACCTCACCAGACAAGGCCACATCTCGAGTTGGGAACGGCGCGATGGTCGATGGTATCTGTACTCGAGCAACTGCCCGTATCTTCATGTTGCCGCGGAACACCCCGAGTTGTGCGCGATGGATACCTTTCTCATCCGGCGCCTGATCGGCGCCCAGGTGGTCAATCTCCAACATATCACCGATGGGTCCCACATGTGTATCTACCGCATTGATGGCTAATGGCTAACCTTGGAATTACAAGAAGACCATCTGGTTTTTGACATCTCTTGTGGGGGATGGTAAAATGGGAATCGCACGTGAATTGGCGTGCCATTGAAGAATTGAGGTATGACAAATGACGGCACCAGAGAATACTGAACCGACTTTGACGTTGTCCAGCGCGGCGGCGGCCAACATCCGCGGTTTGTTGGTGGAAAAGGCCATGAACGGTCACTATCTGCGGGTTTATGTGGCTGGACTTGGTTGTTCTGGCCCACAGTATGGGCTGGCGTTCGACATCAGCGCGCGCGAGACCGACACGGTGATCGAGTCGGATGGGGTCAAAATTCTCGTTGACCCGAACAGCATGGCATACCTGGACGGCGCTACCATTGATTACGTGGATAGCCCGCAAGGCCCCGGGTTTCGGATCGAAAACACCAATCCGATGGTTGCCTCGGCGTGCGGTAGTTGTTCAGGTAGCTGCGGCTAGGCACCCGTGCTGAAGCGTCTCCGATTCGCGAAAGCGGAGCGGAACAACAGCCCGGTCCTTTGGCTAGACCTGGGTGACCTCGGTGATCTGAAATCGCCGCGCGGGCCGCACGAGCAGTGGCAGGACCACGGCCTGGGCCTGTTGCGCACCATTCTCCACCAGGCTGGCATCGCGACCGACATCGAATCAGCCAGGAGGGCGACCAGCTGGGACCAAATCCAGCGCGGACTGGCCGGTTACCGCATGTTGCTGATGAACGTGCGGAGTTATACGTTCCCGATTGCCTACCGGGCGGCGCAGCTTTTCAAAGAGATGAACCCGGTTGGCGTGGTTATGGTAGGCGGCTTGCACGCCAGCGTCGCTTTGGACGAGATGACCGAGGTGGCGGCGTTTGACCACATTGTTCAGGGTCCGGGTGAAAACACGATAATTGATCTGGTTCGGGAACCAGAGACCTTTCCGCGAGTGATCCAGGGCCAGGGTGCCAGGAGCATGGCCGATTGGCCGATGATCGATCGGACGCTCTGGCCTCAACCACACCGGCGCTTGAAGAAAAAGTACCCCTGGCCGCTGGAACCCGAGTGCGGTTGGGGACCCGGGCCAGTCGTGACCCTGCTCACCAGTCGCGTCTGTCCCTGGCGATGTGTGTTCTGCAACGAATCCTCCTACATCGCTAACATGGGACGCCGGCCCGTAGATGCGGTCATCGACGAGCTCAATTACCTGGACCGCACCCACGGCCCAATCGGCTCGGTGGTGATCCATGATTCGATGTTCTTCCAACATCCTAAGTGGTTGCGCGAATGGCTGGAAAAGTATCCGCGGCGGGCCAACAAGGTGTGGCCTTACTGGGCGGCCGCTCGAGCTGATGTCGTGCGGGAATGGCCGGATCTGTTTGAGGCGCTGATTCGGGAGACCAACTGGAACCTTATCTCGATCGGTTTCGAATCCGGCAGTGACCGGGTGTTGCGGATTCTGAACAAAGAGTGCACGGTCGAAGACAACTTTTTTGCCATCGACCTCTTGGATCGGATTGCATCTGAGATGGAGGCTGAAGGGCGGCCGGCGCCTCGTTTTTGGACGAACATCATGTTGGGAATACCCGGCGAAACGCGCGAGGACGCTGTTGCCACCATGCGCATGGTCAAGTACATGCGGAGGTCACTGCCCTCGATTTCGTTTTATGCTCCTTATCCTGGTTCTGCGCTCGGCTATCAGCTGATAGCCGAGGGCAAGAGCCGGATGACCAGAGAGAATTACCATCGCTTCCCCGATGACGAAAAGGTTCAGGGGATTGATTACCCATTTTACCGGGAACTCCTGGCCGGCAAGTTTGACCAGGAGATCAACCGCGGCCTGGACGCAGCTGCCGGCCGACAGAGCGGCGTGTTTGCCCACGCACTGGTGAAAGCCTGATGACGGGCAGCCTGACCTCTCCGCACTCGATGTTCCTGTTCGAGATGACCAACGGCCGCAAAAAGCTGGCGTATGGCACAGACGTAGAGGACGCCCTGGAGGTGCTGGCGCTCAGGCTGTCGACTGACGAGATGGCTCAGGTGATCCCGGACAATTGTATCAAGATATCCCACCGGGAGATACAGCGATACGTCCCATTGTTGGGATAACGTGTGGGTGGCGATCCTCAACTGGCAGCGCCCGCGCCAGGGGCCTACGGCTGCAGACCCCCGCTGCGAGGCTCGACCTTCCACAGTGGACCCGATTGGATCAGCGTATAGCGCTGGGCCAGCTCCTCATCCTCCCAGGTCAGGAGGATGGGGCGTTTGCCCAGGTGACGCTGAACCATGGTGATGAGTGCTTCTTCGCCAAGGCCGTCTGAACGGAGATCAAGTCCGGTGTGGTTGGCCTCCAGCGACGTGCGATACCAGAGCGAGTGCAAAAACGTGTGCAGGATCGGTACCCACTCGGCATCGTTGGGTAGGGCGTAGCGGGCGTACCAGGCGCCAAAGATGCCCTCGTCACCGCGGGCAAAAACCAGCGCATCCGGCTCGACGGATTGACGCAAGCCTTCTACATACTCTATCGCTCCCCGGTCTTGGTGAACGTCCAGCGCACCCCACTGGGTGACCAGCAGAGCCAATGGAACGGAATATGGGATGAGGACCGCCAGGTGCGCAGCCGTGCGCCAACGCTGGCGCCCCAGCCAGGCTGCAACCAGCCAGAACCCGCATGCTAGCCAGACCGCCACCATCATCATTACCGGCAGCAGGTTGACCCAGTAATCGCTGGTCCCGTAACCAAGCGCGTATCCGGTCACCAGCGCTGCCAACAACGCGGTGGAAACGCCGCCGGCTGGATCGCGTAGGAGCAACCAAAGCAGCCCCACGACCACCAGCAGGTAGAACGGGAGAAAGTAGGTGGGTGGAAAATCGTGTAGCCACTCGCCGACCCGCGCCAGGACCTCAGAGGGAGTCGGCTCCAAGAGATTCTGGCGATATCGAATGGCGAAAACCATCCGCTGAAAATTGCGCCACGTCTGCGGGTTCTCCCAGTTGATGGGGGGCAGTCGGCGGGCCGCAAGAGGAGCGTAGGCGTACGGGGCGAGCCCAAGAAGAAACGCGGGCACTGCTGACAATGTCTGGTGCCAGCGAAAATGGACTTTGCCCGATGTGGACTGGACCGTGTCGACAAGATGGTGGCGCCCACCCACCAGAATCGCCAGCGCGGCCGGTGCGACAAAGGCCATGGTCAGGTGATGGGTGAGGCCGAGGCCAAACAGAAACGCTGACCACGCCAGTCCTTTACCTGTGCGCCTCCAGCGAAGCAGCAAAGCCAACGTGACTGCCACTAGGGCAAGGTGAAACGAGTAGACTTCGGTTACCAATGCCTGGGACCAGACCAACGGGAAGAAGCCAAAGGTGAGCGCCCCGGCAGAAACGATCAGGGGCAACCGACGCCTTGAGCGGCCGTGCGCCTGGCGATGAATAAGCTCCCAAATGATGCTGCCGCAACCGACTACTGCCACAGCGCCCATTACGGTAGACAACAGGTTTCCGGCCGCGGCCGGCTCGCCTACGGGCAAAGCCATGAATAGCCGCAGGACCAGCGTGTAGGTAGGGTACCCGGGAGGGTGCGGGACACCCCAGGTGGCGGCCGCCGCCAGGAAATCCCCCCCGTCTGCACCGCGGTGCGCAAAGGTGATTCCAGGTGCGCGGGTCAGCGAATAGACGGCCGACGCACCGACAAACAGAGCCAGGCTCAACCCGAACCGGCGAGCGGATTTGGGCGACACTATCCTTCAGGCAGAACCAGGTCTTTTCGGCCAAACAGAGACGATGCGAGCCCGAAGACCAGTATCGAGATGACGACGATCATCGCCGGCGAGAGGCTCTGCAGGGTCGAGTAAGCGGTGGATCGGACCACCTGGATGGAGGCGTTGACAGGCCAGATGATCACGCGCATACTATTGACAGCCCATTCCCACCGCACCGGATTGGCGGTCAGGCGGGGAATCCAACTGAACCGGTCCGTAAAGCCCACTGGTGCCCCGCTCTGCTGCTGATTCAGCGAAAACACAATGAAACCCAGCAGCCCATAGGCAACGGCGCGTGACCAGCCACGTCGCACGAGCTCACTCAGATGCAATCCGAGGGTGACACCCAGGATCAGCCAGCTAAGCCAGACAGGTATGACGTCGAGCATCTTGGTCGTTGGCAACGGCACCGTTAACCGCGGCAAAGAGAGAACGGAAACTGCCAATTCCAGAACGCCGCAAACGGCGATGGTCGCCATGGCAACCGCTGCCAGGAACATGCTCCGAGAAGGAAGTCGGTAAAAGAGAAGGTACGTCTTGGCATGAAAGGCGCGGTCCGCGATAACGATCGCCAGGACCAGACCAAAGATCCCGAAAAAGCCGCCAACTACCAGCGCGAAATAGTCCTGGTCTATCCCTCCGGTAACGCCCAGGATGGCAACAAGGTAAAACGCTGCCACCACGGTCATCATCAGCAACGCGGTGAGCGAGCGGGAGAACTCGACTACAATGTAGGCGGTTAGTGCCCAAACCCGCTTCATGTGAGGCGTTCCCCCGCTGGCGGTTGGCTGCGTATGGCATCCAGATAGATTTCTTCCAGCGTGGCTTTCTGTTGTTCCAGGCGCCAGATCTGAAGTCCAGCGTCCAGCAATAGGCGCAGTACAGCTGATTTGGCTTCCAAGGCGTCGCCCGGAAGGATTACCTGGTTGCCGCTGATCATCAGTTGAGGATGAATACGGGACAAATGCTGGGTCAGGCCTTCCGGCAACGGATCGGAGACAATGGACACCTGCGAGCGCGGAGTCGTCAACTCTGCCATTGAGCCGGTGCGCACCAGACGGCCCTGCGCCAAGATGCCGACGTGCGTGCACATCTGGGTGACATCAGAAAGGCGGTGGGTGCACACCAGCACTGTTCGGCCGGCCTGGCCGAGGAGCTGTATCAACTGTCGCATAGCAGCCTGGGCGGCCGGGTCCAGGCCGTCGAGTGGTTCGTCCAGCAGGAGGAGCGGTGGGTCCAGCAACAGCGCCTGCGCGACGCCCAACCGCTGAAGCATACCCTTGGAGCATGAAGCAATGCGGCGTTCTGCCAGCAGTGAGAGGCCGGTCTGCTCCAACGCTCGGCGCGCTGTCTGCCGGGCGCCATAGCGATCGAGACCGCCGACCCGTCCGGCCGTTACAAGATATTCGCCAACTCGAAAGCTGCCTGGAAAGTGCGGCCGTTCTGGCAAATACCCTACTTGATACGGTGGACATTGTCCGAGGCTGATCTGCCCGCTGTCCGGGAACAGGAGGCCAACCGCGAGCCGGAGGAAAGTGGTCTTGCCCGCCCCGTTTGGCCCTAACAGCCCAAAGACTGCGCCGTCGGGCACCGTCAGATTCAGATCTTGGAGAGCCAGTATGGAACCGTAGCGTTTGGTGAGGCGCGTCGCATGAATCACAGCGATTGAGTATAGCAAGCCGTGGCAAGCTGTCAATTCACCTTGGGTTAGGGGCCCGCGTGGTGTATAATCGCGGTCTTGGCCGGTCAGGAGCGCCAGGTGGCCAAACAAGAGTTCACTGTTGCGGATCAGTATCAGTATCGGCGATCAGGGCCGGTGCGCTGGATTCTGTCGCACTCATTACGGTATCCCCTGTTTTCACTCGCCATGTTGGCGGCCGCCGTGGGGAACAATTGGTTCTACAGCTACATCCAGGTATACATTGGCCGCGCATTCGATCTGATATCCAGCAGCCGATGGGAGACGCAAGCGTTGATGGGTCTGGCTCTTGGAGTCCTGGCAGCGGCGGTCGGTCAGACCATCACCGGGCTGGTGCGCAACTATGCTGTCGAGTTCACCGCCCAAAGGGTAGAGCGCGACACACGTGACGAGCTGTACACCAGTCTCTTGGGCAAAAGCCAGACCTTTCACGGCCGGCAGCGGATTGGCGAAATCATGGCCCGGGCAACCAATGATGTCCGGCAGATAAACTACCTGTTTAGCCCCGGAGCGCTCCTGATTACCGATGCAGCCATGGCGGTCGTGGTGCCCATCGGGCTCATCGCCGGCCTGCAGCTGCGGTTGCTCCTCGTACCGCTGGTTTTTGTCGGTCTGCTCGTCCTGACGGTTGCCGATTACAACCGGCGGCTCAGCCCTGTTAGCCGGGCGCAGCGACAGCAGTTTGGCGTGATGAACACGCGGCTGGCGGAGGCGATCGCCGGAATAGACGTAGTCAAGTCCAACGCCCAGGAAAAGTACGAATGGACCAAGTTCCGGCAGGATGCTCGGATCTTTCGGGATTACTTTGTGAAACAGGGCGAAATTCAGGCGCTATATCTTCCCATGCTGGTTTTCAGCGTGGCCTGGGCCGCTGCATTTCTACATTCCGTAGTCCTGTGGCGGGCTGGTCACCTCACGTTAGGCCAGGTTGTCACGTACCTGGGACTGATGGGCACGCTCCGCTTCCCCACCCATATCTCCATTTTTGCGTTTGACTTGGTGCAATTGGGGATAGCCAGCGCGCGCCGGATCCTCGAAATGATCAATACTGAGACCGAGTTGGACGAAAACGAGGCCGGTCTCAGTCAGGCGATCCGCGGTCAGGTTACATTCGAGCGGGTTACCTTTGGTTACAATGGCAAGCCGGTCTTGAGGGACGTCAGTTTTAATGCCAACCCAGGGGAGACGATTGCCATCGTGGGTCAGACCGGATCGGGAAAGACTACCCTCACGCGTTTGATAAACCGGATCTATGACGTGGAAAGCGGTCGGGTGCTGGTGGACGGGGTGGACGTGCGCGAGTGGAGCCTGGAGTCGCTCCGGTCACAGATTTCGACCATTGAGCAGGATGTTTTCTTGTTCTCTCGGTCACTCGCGGAGAACATAGCCTTCGGCTGCGCGGATTCCCCGCCAGACGTCACGCAACGGGCAGCGCGTGAGGCGCAGGCGCACGATTTCATCAGCCAGTTCAGCGATGGTTACGCAACGCAGGTGGGAGAGCGAGGCGTCACGCTGTCTGGCGGTCAGCGACAGCGAATCGCCATCGCGCGGGCGTTTCTGACCAACCCGCGCATCCTCATTCTCGACGACAGCACGAGTGCTATCGACAGTGCTACCGAGGATAAGATTCAGCGCGCCATGCGCCGGATCAGCAGCGACCGGACAACGTTTCTCATTACCCACCGGCTCAGCCAGATCCGCTGGGCTGACCGGATTCTGGTATTGCGCCGCGGGGAGTTGGCGGATCAAGGCACTCATGAGGAGCTGCTCTCCCGCAGTGAGGACTACCGGCGCATATTTGCCCGCTATGAATAGAGCACGTACCGCCCGAGGTTAGTTCATGGGTTTTGTGCTGGACGGGCTGGAGACCGAAGCTTACGATCGCCAATACGACGACCGGACGCTATTACGGCGGATTCTGAGCTACTTCCGGCCACACAGCCGTACCATGATCGTGATTGCGGCCAACATTATGTTGAACTCGGTGGCCGGCAGCGGCGGACCGATACTGATCTCCCATGCGGTGGATATGTTGGCCGACGGACCGTCGACACTGGCTGTGGGTGTACTGGCGACAGGGGTTCTGCTGTTGGGCGTCGCCGCGTGGGGATTCAACTATGTCCGGCAGCTTTTTTCTGCCAGAGTGATGGGTGAAGTTGTCCTGAGATTGCGAGAGGACGCCTTTCACGCCACCGTAGGACATGACCTTTCGTTTTTTGACGAGCACCCGACGGGCAAGATCGTCAGTCGAGTGACTTCGGACACGCAGGATTTCGCTCAAGTCGTGAATCTGACGTTGAACCTGCTCAGCCAGATACTGCTGGTCGTGATTCTGTCCGCGTGGCTGCTCAGCATCCACGCGGGTTTGACGCTGCTTCTGGTGGGCATGAGTCCGCTGGCGGTTGCCACAGCGCTCAGTTTTCGTCGGATTGCCCGCCGGGTCACACAGCACGCACGCCGGGCGACGGCCAAGGTTAACGCCCAGATTCAGGAATCGATCAGCGGAATTGCTGTCGCCAAAGCCTTTCGTCAGGAGAACGCTATCTATTCCGATTTCGATGGCACAAACCGGCAATCCTACCGGGTAGGGCTCAGACGAGGGCTCACATTGAACACGATTTTTCCCATCATGGAAATGTCGTCGGGTGCCGGCGTGGCGCTGCTCGTCTACGCCGGTGGTGTAGCTACGCGCGGAGGATGGCTGACACCTGGCAACTGGTACCTGTTCATGCAGGCAGTTGGGTTCTTCTGGTACCCGATGATGAGCATCGCGTCGTTTTGGAGCCAGTTTCAGGACGGGCTCTCAGCCGCCGAGAGAGTTTTTGCGCTCATTGATGCTGAGCCCAAGGTGGTGCAGCTGGGGGCTCAAGCGTCCGGCCCGAAGCACGGTGCGCCGTTGCGGGGCGAGCTCGAGTTCCGGCATCTGCGATTTGGCTACAGCGAGCGGGAGGAGGTGCTGATCAACTTTTCGCTGCACATCCGGCCCAAGGAATTGGTTGCCCTGGTGGGCCACACCGGTGCCGGCAAGAGCAGCGTTGCTCGGTTGGTGACGCGGTTCTACGAATTCCAGGATGGCGACCTGCTGGTGGACGGCCGCGACATCCGTTGCCTAGATCTGCTGGATTACCGGAGGCAGATCGGGCTCGTGCCCCAGGAGCCGTTCCTGTTCTCGGGGACAGTGCGTGACAACATTCGATACAGCCAGCCAGATGCGAGTGACCATCGAGTCAGCTGGGCGGCCGAGCAGATCAGCCGGGGACATTGGTTGATGGATCTGCCAGCCGGTCTGGACACCGATGTGGGTGAGCGGGGTGCTAACCTTTCTATGGGTCAGCGGCAGTTGGTGGCACTGGCACGGGCGCTGCTCAAGGATCCGGCCATTTTCGTGCTGGATGAGGCGACTGCCAGTGTCGATCCCTTTACCGAAGCGCAGATCCAGGAGGGTCTGGAAACCGTCATGCGGGACCGGACCGCCATTGTCATTGCCCATCGGCTTTCCACGGTCAAACGAGCGGATCGGATTCTGGTGATGAGACAGGGCCGGATCATCGAAGAGGGAACGCACGACAACTTGATAGCGGCCGGAGGACATTACGCCGAGTTGTACAACACCTATTTTCGGCACCAAGCGCTCGACTATCGACCGTGGGAGGACGAACGAGCTCCGGTTGCTTTGGTGGCCGAGTGACGGGACTGGCGTTCCCGCGGGGCAGGCGCACGGGATTGCCGGGACAGCCGGTGGTGGCAAAGGCCCTTTGTCGCCGACCGTGCAGAGACAAGCCTGTTTGTTGAGGGTACAACCGCTACCTGGGCCGGAAAATGGACGCCGGTGTGCCCACGACAATCGGGAAACGTTACCGGAAAGGAGAGGGATGATGGTTGATCGTGGGCTCGGAGATCGTTTTCAACTGGAGCTCAAATACGTCCGGGGTGCATTGCCCGGCGGACGGCTGGATTGGGACAACAAACCGGAGACCTACAAACAGTATCCGGATGCGTTGCGCCTAGCTTTGCCCCAGCCTGATACCCAAGACGGTCCCCCGTTGTGGCAAAGCATTCAACATCGTCGCAGTGTGCGCCGATACCAGGCGGCGCCGCTGTCCATGGCGGAGCTTTCGCAGTTGATCTGGGCGGGTCAAGGGATTACTGCGCGCCACGGGCAGATACAGCTGCGGGCTGCCCCTTCGGCCGGGGCGCTCTACCCGGTAGAGACGTATCTGGCAGTGCATCATGTCGATGGCCTGGGTTGTGGGGTATATCATTACAACGTTCCATTGCATGCACTAGAGTTGTTGCGTTCGGGTGACTATCGCCGCTCGACGGCTGCTGCCGCATTGGATCAACAGATCGCTGCCACAGCGGCCGTAGTTTTCGTGTGGACTGGCGTGTTTGGCCGGTCGAAGTGGAAGTACAAACAGCGGGCTTACCGCTACGTCTACCTGGATGCGGGGCATATTGCGCAGAATGTCGCTCTGGCGGCGGTCGGAATGGGGTTGGGCAGTTGCCAGGTAGCTGCGCTGTATGACGACGAGGCGAACGAATTGGTTGGGGTGGACGGAGAAGATGAGAGCGTGGTCTATATGACGACCGTAGGAAGGCTGGCGCCATGAGCGTGATCGTGTATTCCACACCGACGTGTGGCTATTGCCATCAAGTCAAAGCCTACCTCCATCAGCGGGGGGTGTCGTTCACTGAGCATGACGTCAGTCGGGACCGGGACGCGGCGATAGAAATGGTGCGGGTCTCGGGCCAGCAGGGCGTGCCGGTGTTGGTCATCGATGGGCAGGTGGTGGTGGGATTCAACCGGCAGCAAATTGACCATCTGCTGGCCAAGTCCGCCGGTGGACCACCGCGATTGGGTGCTGCGGTGGCGGATGCAGCTATTATGGCCGCACGGCGCGGCCTCCAGCTGCCGGCCGGCGCCTATGTGGGGAAGGTCACTCCGGATTCTCCAGCCGCTCTGGCTGGCCTCCAAGTGGGTGATGTGGTGATACGACTCGCTGGCCAACCAGTGCAGGCTGGTCGCGATATCGACCGAATTTTGGGTGGTTTGCGTACCGGGCAGACGACTGCGTTGGAGATCTGGCGGCAGGGAAGTCCAGTGGCGTTGGCGATCCAGTTGTAGATTTGGGCGGATTTCCGGCCGACGGCGGAGCTCGCCCGTCCTGACTGGTGAACGCTTGCCGTCTGGGAGTGTCGGCCGTTACGGTGTGACGTTTCTCAGACGCCAAGTCTCCTGGCTTTTGCGCCAGGCGGCGTCGCAATCGGCGCCGAACTCCTTGGGCATGCGGCGCGTGACGGACCGAAGTTCAACCGGCAACCGGCCGACACACTGGATTCTGCCCATCACAGCGGAATCGTGGTTTCGGCGGATAAAATCCCCGGTTCAGAATCGACATCGCTTTGAACGCCTGTTGCGCCCGGTGTCGGTGGCCCTGCCCGCACCCAGACAGGCAGAGTGCGGACCTGTTCGTGTTGTACCAACAGGCCAAAACATCGTCCTTCCAGTACCTCGGAATCGGCGACAAGGTTGACGTCCAGCGCAAGACAGGCAGGCGAGGCTGCCCCACAAGCAACTTGGCCCCGACTGGCTTTGAGCGCTGTCTGCAGCATTTCGCTCAGGGCCTGGAGTGCAGCACTCTTGCGTTCTACCCACACTACCAGATTGATGCCAAACCGTGAAGTGTCGTCACCATGCGCGTCTCGGCTCGACCTGCCAACCGGTTGGCAGTGGTAGACGGCCTTGACTGTGCGGTCTACTGCGCCCAGATACGCGCCCAGCGTGCGCGCCAGGCTCTCAGCGACACACTGGCAATCAGCACATTGGGGTCTGAAGGGCTCTTGGTGCGCCGCCTGCGCTTCTCCGGCGCGGAGCTTGAAAGCGCATTCAGCCATCGCCGTTTCGAGCATCGCGTCGATCAACGGGCGGTCCATCTGTATGCCCATCCTGTCCTGGCCTCTGTGGGCGGGGCGCCAATGGCGCCATGACGCACGCCATTGGCGCTCTCGCCAACAAACTGCACAGCTCTATCACTCAAGAGTCGCCTTGAGACACCCGCCTGGGGGCCGAGTACTTGCCCGATTCGCGCCGGTGATGATCAGACAATCCCGTAAGCCAGCATCGAGTTAGCGACCTTGACAAAACCAGCGATATTGGCGCCCATCAGATAATCGCCCTTCCTGCCATAGGTCTCGGCGGCCTGTAGACACGACCGGTGGATGTTCTTCATGATCCCTTGCAGGCGCTGGTCCACTTCCTCCCGCGACCAGGACAGCCGCATGCTGTTCTGCGACATCTCCAGACCCGAGGTTGCCACCCCGCCAGCGTTCGCGGCTTTGGCTGGCCCGTAGAGGACGTTGTTCTCCTGGAAGACCTTGATGGCCTCCAGGGTGGAGGGCATGTTGGCCCCTTCGGAGACACAACAACAGCCGCTGTTGACCAACGCGGCCGCGTTGGCAGCGTCAATCTCGTTTTCGTGTGCGCTGGGAAAAGCCAGGTCTACCCGCAGACCCTGTTCTCTTATCACATCCCAGACGCTCTTGGTCGGAAAGTACGGCACCTTGTAGCGTTCCGAATACTCGCTGATCCTGCCCCGCCTCAGGTTCTTTAGCTGGAGGATGTAATCCAGCTTTTCCCGGTCGAAGCCCTGTTCATCTACAATGGTGCCATTGGAATCCGACATGGTAGTGACTGTTGCTCCCAGTTGGAGCAGTTTCTCGACGGTGTATTGGGCAACATTGCCCGATCCGCTGACCGCCGCGGCTGTTCCCCGAACGTCGATGCTCCGTGTGGCCAACATCTCGGCGGCAAAGTAGACGGAGCCATATCCCGTCGCCTCAGGTCGGATCAGGCTTCCGCCATACTCCAAGCCCTTTCCGGTCAACACGCAATGATGCTCGTTGACCAGTTTCTTGTAGTACCCGAACAAATAGCCGATCTCGCGCCCACCGACCCCAATATCGCCGGCCGGAACATCCAGATCCGGTCCAATATACCGGTAGAGCTCCCGCATGAATGCCTGGCAGAAACGCATGACCTCCATGTCCGATTTGCCTTTGGGATCAAAGTCGGAACCACCCTTGGCGCCGCCCATTGGGAGTGTTGTCAGCGAGTTCTTGAAGATCTGCTCAAAACCCAGGAACTTGATGATCCCCAGGTTGACCGACGGATGGAACCGCAACCCTCCCTTGTAGGGGCCAATGGCGTTGTTGAACTGCACACGAAATCCCCGGTTCACCTGAACTTCGCCATCGTCGTCCACCCAGGGAACGCGGAACATGAGGACGCGGTCCGGAACCACGATCCTCTCATAGATCTTGGCGTGGACGAATTCGGGATGTCGGTCGACAGTGGGTTCCAGCGTGGCCAAGACCTCTCCTACGGCCTGGTGAAACTCGGGCTGTCCAGCATCCTTTTCCTGCACCATGGCGATAACATCTTGAATCACTGACATCTTGAGTCTCCTTCTAGAATAGTTTTCCAAAGGTAATCAGAACCAAATCAGCCATATTGCTGCTGCAAGTATACTCAAACCGTATTGAGATCGTGTGAAACCAGGTAGCGACCAAATTGAAAAGCCATTGAAATGCGGTCCGACCTGTGGAGCCCAAGCAAACTGCAATTTGCCCGCTATAATTGATCTGATGAGTACATGGTTCTTCGTCTCAGATTTGCATGGCGATCAGACGCGCTATCGGAAGCTGATGGAGGCGGTTGACGCCGAGAGACCTGCGGCCGTTTTGCTGGGGGGAGATCTTCTACCACCTCCCCTGGCTCACGCAACCGATGGGTCCGGGAGAGGGTTCATTTTGTCGTTTCTCCAGGAGGTGTTTGGAGAGACGAGAAAACGCTTGGGCGGATCCTATCCGACGGTGCTTCTCATCCTGGGTAACGACGATCTTCGCGCTGAGGAAGGCAACCTGGTGCCCGGGGAAACGGACGGGCTGTGGAAGTACCTTCACCTGCGCTCGACATCAGTGGGCGAACATACCGTCTATGGATATGGATTTGTCCCTCCCACGCCGTTCGCTTTGAAGGATTGGGAACGCTACGACGTCTCACGTTTTGTGGATCCAGGCGCCACCTCGCCGGAGGAAGGTTGGCGTTCGGTCCCTGTGTCCCCCGGCGACGTGCGGTATGGTACGATACGAGAAGATCTGGAGATTTTGACGGGGGGCGCCGACCTGTCCGGCGCCTTATTGCTGTTTCATGCTCCTCCCTATCAGTCGTTTCTTGATCGGGCGGCACTGGATGGCCGATTGGTGGACAATGTCCCGCTCGATGTCCACGTGGGGAGCGTTGCCATTCGTCGCTTCATACAGGCCAGGCAACCACGGATCACGCTGCACGGTCACGTCCACGAGTCCGTGCGGTTGACCGGCGAGTGGCGCCAGCGACTGGGAAAGACGTGGGCCTTCACGGCCGCCCATGACGGCACGGAGTTGGCCCTGGTGCGCTTCAATCCCGATGCGCCAGAGAGCGCTACGCGAGACCTGCTTTAGCTGTCTTTCCGCTCAAACCCAAGGCTAAGGGGCGGGCGGCGTCAGAGACGGCTCCGATCTTGGACGCGAAACCGGTTCGGCGCTGGACATCGTCATCGGTGACCAGGTGAATGTCAAGCAGCGCACTTGTTCGGTGACCTGTGCGCTGGTAGTTCAATTCGGCCAGCGAGCAGTTCCACCCATCCAGCCACAGCAGTAGATCCTCCCGTTGGGCATCTGTCCCTCGAAAATGAATGAGCAAATCAATGTCACTTTCTGGACCAGCGGAGCCGCTGTTCACGCTGCCAAACACGAAGAGACGCGCAATCCCGAACCGTTCCGGGTCAATGTGCGCCGCTATGCGTTCGGCCGCCTGAAGCCGCCAACGCCAATGGACATCAGGGGCCTCCCGGTACAACTTGCCTTCAGCTTTTGTGAAATCGGCTCGAGCAGCGCTGCTGGGCTCCGTCAGCAGAGCCAGCGCCTTTTCCGCGTCCGCATTCATCAGAACTTGCAGCACCCTCCCGCCGGTGACTTGCGGCACGTCAATGACGCGGATCACATGTGCCAGGTTGGCGGAATCGGGCAGCATGTCCAACAAGATGCTCTTGGCGGTGGTCAGAAACGACTCGTTGAAGATGATCCCCTGGTCGTCAGGGTAGAGAGGCAGGTAGCGGATGGAAGCCTCTACCAGATCCTGGAAGAAATGCGTCCCGAAGGACGGGTCAGGGATGTAATCGCGCTGTTTGCGGGCGACTTCTATCAGCATGGCGGTGTTGCTGATATCGGAATAGGTAACGCTTACGCCCAATCGGATGTCCCCACGGCTACCCCAACGTCCCGGCCCAATCAAGATGAATTGGCGCCTGGGCAGGATTTTGTTGAGCCTACCAACCACCCGTCCCACGGCCATCAGGTCCTGTTGGCTGGTCAGTTCATTGTATCTGAGGGGATCCACGTACACAATGTGGGTAATGTCCGCCACAATTCCATTAGTGACATACCGGTTGGCAGTGAAAACGACATCTTCACGAGCGACCTCATGGGGGATCTCGGCCGGAAGACTGTCCTCTCCGTAACTCTGCGCCCGACACTGAAGCAGGTAAAAATCGGCGCCGTCATGCGCGAATTCAATGTCCACGGGATAACCCAGCGATTCCTGCAGCGTATTGAGGATGGCGTGTACCTGTTTCAAGAAAGGAGTACGGGAGATCAGACCTTCAAAGGTCACAATACACTCGTCAATCCCGAAATCTACGCCCAGCGCGCTGGGAAGTTTGACCTGATCATGTTCTAGTACGGAGACAATCTGGTTGGCAAGAGGGTAGTCATGACCGCACGTTCTCAAGAACGTCCGTACGTCTACCGTCTCAAAGGCTCGGCTCTTTAGGTTCATCACGTCGAGTTTCTTGGGAGCGTAGCGGACGATTTCATCCAGTGTAACGTTCACGGGCAACTTGGGTTTGCCCGGCGCCACCAGGATGGGATAGTCATCGCTGAGCCGGTCCACTGCCCGAGTGCCCAAACCGGGCACCATGCGAACAAGTCCATCTTCTCGGCGTATGCGGCTTGACCAGCGGAAATCGTTCTGGCTGAATGCCACCCCAGCAAAAGCGGGCAGGAAAAAGTCACCGACTCGTGTTCCCACCACCTCCTGGATCATGATTCCCATTTCTTCGTGGTGGTCAACCAGGCTGTTCTCGTGGCGATATTCGATTGGGTCGGGGCCAAACATCGACGCATACACCTCAGTAATGGCTCTGGTGAGGGATGCCAATCGCTCCTCTTTGGTACCCTGATTAGCGATGAAAAGGCTCCTGTATTTGCCTGCAAAGGCTGCACCGACCTGATCCTCCAGAAGACTGGAACTGCGCACAATCAGCGGCACGTCCCCGAAATCGTCCAGCGCTTGGGAAAGGCCCTTGACGATCTCCGGAGGCAGTGGCGAGTTTCTGAACAGACCGACGACATAGGGGTATTCCTGCCTGACCTGGCTCAGGTCTTTGTACTTTTGCTCAACTATGTCCTCCAGATCGTTGTACCCGATGAAATAAAAGATGCCGTCGGACGTCAGGTACCAGGTCTTGGGAGTCTTGACGGCCTGTAGCAGATCATCGTTGCGGCGCGACTGCTTGAGGATCTGAGTGGCAAGAAAGAGCCCTGAACCTTTTCCACCCAGTTTGCCATGGCTGGCTGGAGGAAAAACCACCCGGTGCATAAACCCGGTGAAATCCTCGATGCCGAAATGATCCTTGGCTACCTCAATAAACCAAGGTTGATCACTCAGGACGCGCCGGATCAGCGAGGTGCGGAACCATCGGGCCCGCGGTGGCGAGAGCTCAATTCCTTGCGGCGCCAGCAGGCGAAACCGCTCGATGGCCGCGCTGATCTCTGATAGGGATGAGCCAGGATTGACCAGGATGTCCACCAGGAACGCAGTCCGGTCCTCTTTGATCCAGCGCTGGATGCTCTCCAAGATCGAATTGGTTGGGAAATGCTCGCCGGCCAAGGCGAACACCCGATCGCCAATGGCTATGAGGTCGGTATCGGCCTGAGGTTGATACGGTCGGTTCTCAGCGAATCCCTCATCGCCTTCGTGAAAAGCCGGGCCTATCAGTTTGAGCAGATCTTCAGCTTCTTTGACTCCGTGCCAGTAGAGATGATTGACCATCTTGCTGGATAGTCGCATCAATAATCCCTGGTCTGTGCGCTTGAGCAGGTCCAGGATGACCCCCCACTCGCTCAATCGGTCCTCTTCCACAGGTTGCTCCTGAAACACATGCCGCAGTTGCTGATGCAGCATGAAGAAACCGATTTGATCGGCTATGGTGTTGATCAGCCTGCGCTCTTCTTTGAGAAAAGGGCCTTCGTCCGCAGGTGGTCGTTCGTCGGTGTAGCAGATGCTTATGCTGCCCACAACCTGGTCCTGGACCACGATATCGGCGCTCTGCACCCATGGGCTCTCGAGAAAAATGGGGCTCTGGTGGGTATTGCCGTTGACGATGATCTGGGCGCCGCAGACGTCTGGGTACTGCCAGCCCGGCGGCAGGGCTTTGATGATGCCCCGGCAGATGTCGTGGAAACCGGCATGCGAGTCGCTCAGCAATTCCTGCACCTCATACAGGCAGTTGAGCTCCTTTGCCCGTTCCCTAAGTTGGTGAACCAGACTATCCAGAGGTTTTTCATTGATTTCCATGGCAGTCTCTCAGGGTTTGTATACCACTCCGCGGCTCCTCCGCCCATCTACCCTTATCCTAAACGGTGCTTGCAGCCGAACATGCCGCACAAAACTGGTTTCCTCGACAACCTGTTGCTGCCCCAACCACTCCCAATCAATCTTGTGTCTGCGATTGAAAGGCAGTGATATGTAGATGATCCCCAAATTGATCATGTTGTGAAAGTAGTGGGACCCCTGGCTCAGCTCTACCCTGGCATTCTCCAAGGTCGCCTCAACAACCACCTTGGCGCCGCAGACTTGTCCCCACTGCACTGGGATGCCCAACCAGGGGTCCGTGGTACCCAGCCTTCCAAAGACGACCAACAGATACGGAATGCCGGAGGCCAGCAGCTTTTCGTTGAGCTGTTCCAGCTCTGGCACGATGGATTTCGAATGCTTCAGGTCAAAGGTCTCAGGTTTGATGTACACCACGTCCTTTATGGTATCAAGAGTGCCGTTTCCCAGCACGCCCTCGGACGAGATAAAGACGTTCTCGCCCTCCAATTCCTCTTCCGTGACGCGGATGACGTCAGCCGGGACCGCCATCGCCCGTACCTGAACAAAACCAAAGCGATGCGGGTCAAAAGTCATGGCGAACTCGATCTCAATGGGTGTACCCAACCCTTGTTCGCAGGTGGACAGGAGCGCCTTGATCAGATCGTTAAAGGCCACCTGTTTGAGCACGAGTAGCGGGGCGAACGTCAACACGCGTGGACCCGGGACGCCAGCTCCGATGGAAAGCCTGCCCGCTTGGGGGTCATAGGTAGACGCGACATAGCGCAGCGACCCATCCTCTTCGGCGGCCGCGATGTTTTCCAGTGTGATGTATTCTCCTTCGTCTATCGGATCGTATCGGGGAGGGTCGCTCATGTTGACTGCCCAGAACTCTGTCTGGGTGCCGTCTAACATGGCCTCTACCGAGCCAAAGGGCGGCTCGGCCTTGGGATACGCCGGCGAATATGCCCAGGAAATACCGCCATCCACAACGGTTTTTCCAAGACCCAGCGCCAGATTGACCACTCCGTTTTCGGGTCTGGCCGGCCGCATGGGGTAGTAGTTGTAGGAGCGGGCTACGCCGGCCACTTCCGGGTAAAAGCGGTTGCGGTAACGTTTGCCCACTAGTTCCTGGATGATGACCGCCATCTTTTCGCCATCGTCACGGTGACCTATGGTTTTCCGGTACCCCTTGGCGCCCCGAAAGTATGTCGATGCGTAAACGAACTTGATGGCCTCGGTCAGTTGGCGGAACCGGATATCCGGATCATACTCGCTGTTGGGGATCATCTTGGTGTGATAGATTCCGGCAAATGGTTCGTTCTTGGTGTCTTCCAGCAGGCTGGAGGAGCGAATGGCCAGTGGGGTGTGCACGCTCTCGACAATGGACCACAAATCCCCCAGTACTTCAAATGGCAGCTCGGCCTGCTGGAAGGCTAACGCCAGTCGGTTGTCTGGCAGATCCGAAAAGGCCAACTCAGATAGCCGGTTCTGTTGCATGAAAGTATCAAATACATCGGTACATAGGATCGCCATTTGCGGTATCTGAACGGTAACATTGGGGAATCGGTTTGGGCCGAATTCGGAATTGATCAGGCTGCTAATGGACGCGAGCCCCTCCGCCTTGCCGCCGACCTCACCTGATCCGAGGCAACTAAGCGGAGTCTCTGGGTCCAGGAAATTTCGCTTGAAATCGACGAACCGGGATCTAAAGAGGCTCTTGGACTGGGTCTTCATGTATGGTCGATCCGATCGGTTACACCCAGCCGCGATCGTAACTGGCGCGCACAACCCGATCGACCGCTATGAGGTATACAGCATCGCGCAAAGATATCCTGCGACTGCGCGCGAAATTGGAGAGATCGACATACGTCGAAGTCAGGTGGACATCAAGCTTTCCCAGCACCTCGTCGCGCTTCCAGTAGTAGTTCATATTGCTCTGAACCTGCTCAAAGTAACTGCACACAACGCCACCGGCATTCGCCAAGATGTCCGGAATCACCTTGACGCCACGTTGGACCAGGATTTCTTCGGCTTGTGGGTTGGTTGCACCGTCTGCCCCTTCCGCTATGATGGTAACGCTACCGTGGACCTGGTCCACGTTTTCAAGCGTGATCTGGTTCTCCAGCGCGGCCGGTACGAGAATCTCCACATTCTGTTCAATCCAAGCCTCACCGGGAAGGCATTCGTAACCCAGCCGGATTGCCTGCGACTTGTTGATCTCACCAAATGGGTTGGTGATGGTCGTCAACTCGTCAGGATCGATGCCCTGTTTCTTGACAAAGGCATAGGAGGTGTGGTCGGTCTGGTTCCAACTGGATACACACTTGACCACACCCCCCATGCGACGGTACAGCTGCACAGCATACTGCCCGACGTTACCAAATCCCTGAAAGCTGGCAGTCGTCTCAGATGGCTTGATCTCCATTTCTCTTAACGCCTCGCGGACGGCAATCATCAATCCATAGCCAGTTGCCTCTTTCCTTCCCGCTGATCCTCCCATATCCGTTGGTTTTCCTGTGATAAACCCGGGGCTTCGGATCCCGTGGATGGTTTCATACTCGTCTAGCATCCACAACATATGCCGTGGCGAGGTCATCAGGTCCGGCGACGGCACGTCCCATTCCGGTCCCACATTGCGTGCGATCTGTCTTACCCAACCGCGGCAGATGCGTTCCTGCTCTCCTGAACTCAAGTCGTGGGGCTCGCATACTACGCAACCCATGCTTCCCCCGAGCGGAAGGTCTGCAACAGCGCAACGCCAGGTGTTCCACATTGCCAGCGCTCGCATGGTGTCGACGGTTCCCATGGGATGAAACCGGATTCCACCCTTGCCCGGACCGCGCGCATCATTGTGCTGGATTCGATATGCGCGAAAGACCCGGGTTTCGCCGTCATCCATCCGGACCGGAATACTAAAGTGGAATTCGCGAATGGGAACGCGCAAGAGCTCACGAGCAGGTTGGCTGAGCTCCAACGCATCGGCCACGCGGTCGAACTGCTCTTGCGCTATCTCAAAGGGATTGTAAGTGATTGCGTTCATGGTTGCCATGTCCTTTTATCCTGGCGGGTTGGCTGCATCTGGAATCGCCAGCATATAGCCCACACCCGGGCTACTGACGATGTATTGCGGTCTGGCTGAATCGCGCTCGATCTTCTTGCGCAGGAAATGGATGTAGGAGCGCAGATAGTCGACATTATCGCTGTATTCGGCGCCCCACACCCTGGTGAGAAGATGCTCGTGGACAAGTACATGGTTAGGATGGGATGCCAATTCGTGGAGCAGTCTGTACTCAGTTGGTGTCAGGTAGATCTCACGTCCGCCCACCCACACCAGACGGCGGGCTAAATCAATGCGCAGTTCACCGCAATCGATGATGGCGTGCTTCGGCTTGAGTTTTTCGGCACCCGACCGCTTGAGAACGGCCCGGAGCCGCGCCAGTAGCTCTTTGGAGCTGAACGGCTTGGTCAGGTAGTCATCAGCACCCACCTCAAACCCGCGAAGCATGTCTACTTCGCGGGTTCTGGAGGTCAGCATGATGATCGGAACATCGGAAAACTCGCGAAGGCGTGCAGCTACCTGATAACCATCCATCGATCCTGGCAGGATTATGTCAAGCAAAACCAGCTCCGGCTGTTCGAGGGCAACCATCTCAACCGCGCTTTCACCGCTGACTGCCGCCATCACGTCGAACCCGGTGGCACCGAGGACCTCGCGGATCAAGTTGATGACCCGTGGCTCATCATCTACAATCAGTATGCGCGGGCGCTCTTTCGCTGGCATCGATCGGTTCCCAGGTTTTGGACATTGTTGGCAGAGAGAAAAACACCGTGGTTCCTTCGCCGAGCTTGCTTTCGGCCCAGATACGGCCGCCATGCGCGTGGATGATCGCTCGTGCGATGGGTAGACCCAGACCTGTACCGGGTATATGCAGGTTGGCGGCCGAACGGACGCGGTAATACCTTTCAAACAGCGGGATCAAGTCCTCGGGCGACATACCGATTCCCTGGTCGGCCACCAAGACCACCGCGTTGGCAGCCCGTAATTCGCCTCGAATGATCACCAAGCCGCCGTTGGGCGAATATTTGACAGCGTTATCCACTATGTTGCGGAAAACCTGCTTTAGCCAACGCGGGTCTCCATCCACATCCGGGAACTGGGGGAAATCCACGATGATCTGGTGAGTTTTTGATCGATGTTGTGTCTCGGTTGCCACATCGCGGGCAAGTTGTTGCAGTTGCACAGGCTGGCGCTCGATAATCCACTGCTCGACGTCAATGAGCGCAGAATCCAGTATCTCCCTCAGCATGGTCTGCATGTTCTCGCTCTCTTGCTCGATAAGGCGCAGGAAATCCTGGCGCTTTGCCGTGCTCCATTCTACCTCGTCCAAGAGCAGCGCCGAGGAGTATCCCTGAATGGCGGTCAGTGGAAGACGGAGCTCGTGCGAAAGAGTGGCCAGTACCTCGGAGCGCATGCGTTCTGCCTGGCGCTCTTCGCGGATGGCATCAGCTCGAGCTGCCAATCGGTCACGATCGATCGCCAGAGCAATCAGGTCGCTGATGGTATGCACGAACGGCAGGTCGCTCTCAGTAAGGACCGACGGCCCCCGAATCGTCTCCAGGACCAGCACACCATATCGTCTCGCGCCTACCTGAATCGGTGCCGCCAGGGTGCAACACGGCATCACATCGGAGCCCAAAGCGCGGGCGAGCGCCGCACGGTTAGGCGGCAGCAGGTCAGCCATCGCTGCTGCAACCTGCTCTGGAGTGCCGAGCAGACGACCCACGCCTTCCTCAAAAACCTTGCCAGTAATGGCCTCGCCGGCCCTCAAACCCAACTCGGCCAGCGACTGAGAGTCATACCCGAAGGTGGCCGCAGCTCGGAACAATCCGGCCAGTTGATCCCACAACATGATCGCACCGACTTGCGCCGGCTCCAAGACCCCAATGATACGCCGGATGACGGCATCCAACAGATCGGGCAGCTCTAGCGGAGCGGTCAATGTCTTGGCGACCTCCGTCAGAGCGTATAGCTGGCGTTGGAGTCTTGCGATATCCGTCATGGCCTTCGGTTTGGATGGCAACCCACCGGGAGACCGATCATCGGTATCATATCACAATTTCCTTCGTTCTGCCGATACCGCGCCGTGGTGCAGCCGGTTTCCTGCCACCGACCGGCACCCTTGTCGGTCTGCCAATTGCGGACTCGGGCGTGGTAAGAACCGGTGAGGTGGGGTGGGCTGTCCTGCACAAAAAGCCATCCAGGCGGGCGCTCCCTTGGCGCGAAGCCTAGCTACTTTGACGCAACAAGGAGCCTGTCGGCGCGCCAGGCACACGGCGCAAAGGCTCAGCGGTAGATATTAGGAGTGACACTAAAAATCGTGGGGTCGGCGTCGGGTCGTGGTTCACGCCTGGTCGTGGGAGCGGCAGAGGGGTTGCTGACCATTTTGCACGCGGGCAAGCAGAAAGCAACCCGAGAGCGTATAAGCGGTCAGGCTTTGGTGGTATACTGGAGACCGAAAGAAAAACAGGTGGACTTGAGCGTGGCGATAAGGCAGAACCTGTATTCGGAAACCTTGAGCCTAGTGCCAAAGAGCCCGTGTGGCCGGTATTGATCCGGACCGGGTTCGGAGTCATCATTGGGCCCGGGCGGGATCATCGTCTTACAAACATAGCATCTATTGAAGGCCGACCGGGTGCTGTAGCCCGGCTTGCGGCGTTACGGATAACAGATGGAAAAGGCGATTAGAACGCTGGAATTCGTCAAGATCCTGGAGCGGCTGGCAGCGCATACTTTGTTTTCCGGCGGCGCAGCCTTGGCATTGCAGTTGAGGCCGGCGGCAGATGTGGATGAGGTCAACCGGATGGTCGAAGAGACCAGCGAGGCAAGGGATCTGCTCTCTGTTCGGCCGGAAACGGGTGTTGGCGGCGCTCGCGATGTCCGTCCCGCGGCTGCGCGGGCCGCCCGAGGCGCCGTGCTGTTGCCGCACGAGCTTTTGGACGTTCGACACACGATGGCAGCGGCCGGACGCCTCCGGAAAAAGATCCTGCAGGGAGAAAAGCAGTACCGCTGGCTCTCTTCAATGGCGCAGGGCATTCTCGAATGCCCGGACCTGATCGCAGCGGTCGACAATGCGCTGGATGACCAGGGCGCCGTTTTGGATAGTGCCAGCCCCAAGCTGGCGAGACTGCGCCGCGAGATTCGGATCGTGCGGGACCGGATACAGGAAAAGCTGCAGCGATTGGTCTCGTCGCAAGCCTCTCAGTATCTGCAGGAGCCCATCATCAGCCAGCGCGCCGGTCGATGGGTGGTGCCGCTGCAATCCAATTTCAAGGGTCGCATCCGGGGTCTGGTGCATGACCAATCCGCCAGCGGAGCTACGCTGTGGATTGAGCCCCTGTCCACTGTCGAGCACAACAACGAGCATAGGCGCCTGATCATGGCTGAAGAGGAAGAGGTGCAGCGTGTGCTGGCAGAACTGTCAGCCATAGTGGGAGACTCGGACGACCGGATACAATCCACTGTAGAATCGCTGGCCGCACTGGACCTGGCATTTGCCAAAGCCAAATACGCCTTTTCCTTGGATGCAGTCCAGCCGTCGGTCATCCCGTTTCGATCGGCCAACGGGCTGCATCCCGGCTCAACAATCCAGGTGTTTGGCGCTCGTCATCCTCTGTTGGACCCGAAGCGGGCGGTGCCTATCGACGTCGAATTGGACGATCAGACGTACGTGGTGGTCATCACCGGGCCGAACACCGGCGGCAAGACCGTATCCCTCAAAACTGTCGGACTGATGGTCCTGATGGCCCAGTCTGGTCTGCATGTGCCTTGCGCTGAGGCTACTCTGTCTTGCTTTCAGGCGGTGTACGCGGACATTGGCGACGAGCAATCCATTGAACAAAACCTTTCGACCTTTTCCGGGCATCTGGTGAACGTCATCGAAATCTTGAAACGTGCGGACGATCGGAGCCTGGTCGTGCTGGACGAGCTGGGCGCCGGCACTGATCCCTCGGAGGGCTCAGCATTAGCGCGATCGATCCTGACCTACCTGCGGGACAAGGGTGCGACGACCTTTGTGGCTACCCACTACCCCGAGCTCAAGTTGTACGGGCATGCCACGGCAGGAGTCACCAACGCCAGCGTCGAATTCGATGTCGAGACGTTAGCACCGACCTTTCGGTTGCGAATTGGACTGGCTGGCCGATCCAATGCCTTTGAAATAGCTGCCCGGCTCGGATTAGAGCCAGACATTGTTCGTGCCGCACGGTCACTTTTGTCGGATACCGAGACGCGAACCGAAGACCTGCTAGGCTCAATCTACCAGGCCCGCGACCAGGCGGAAGCGGCTCTGGTGACGGCTCGTCAGGTGCGGCTGGACGCGGATAAGGAGCGCGACGCACTGAAACGTCGTTTGCAGGAAATCGACCTTGAGCGGCTGCGGGTGCTGCAGGACGCGCGAATTGAGACTCAGGCAGAGGTGGCGCAATTCCGGGACGAACTGCGAGACCTTAGGCAGAGGCTAAGCGCTGCCGGCCAACCTTTGACGGAGATCAGGCGGCTGGAGCAACAAGCTCGAGAGTTGGAGCAGGCTGCAGCGCCTCAACTGGCGCCAGCGCGTGTGGCGCCAGACTCGGTGGGCGGGGCTGATCGCCGCCGGCTTCGAGTTGCGGACACGGTCTGGGTGACGACGCTACGGGTGGAGGGTGAAATCCTGACTCTGGATGGTGATCAGGCTGAGGTGCAGATCGGCCGGTTGCGCACGCGGGCTGCCCTTGACGAGTTGGAGTGGCGCAAGAGCAAGACTGTTTCCACGCCAGAGCGGGAGCTACCACTATCGTCGGGGAGTTTGGGTGCCAATGCACGGGTGGAGTTGGACGTGCGAGGTGAGCGGGTGGAAACGGCGCTGCAGCGGCTGGAGCATTTTTTGGATGATGCGGTACTGGGGAATGTCCCCTGGGTGCGGATCATCCATGGCAAAGGGACTGGCGCGTTGCGGACGGCCGTCCGCCAGGCGCTCAAGGAGCATGGGCAGGTGAACCACTTTGACGACGGCAAAGATGGCGAAGGGGGATGGGGCGTCACAGTGGCCTACCTGGGGTAGGCCTCGGCTCGGTCTTATCAGACGCCCAGCAGACGCGCGATAAGTCGAGCTCCGCCCCAGATGGGCCAGCTTAGGACCGGTATTCCAAGCACCTGCTGCACAAAGATCAGACCAAAGAGAATCTGGACACTAAAAGGCTCGATGCGATCCAACAAACCGGCTGCCCGGTATGCCCAGCGGGCTCGGATATTGAGCAGCAAACCGCGAGCGATTCCGCTGCCATCCAGCGGGCCCAGCGGGATCAGGTTAAAGAGGGCGAGGGCCAGGTTCACATAGACGGCAGTCAATAGCATTCCTTGCGGGCTACGGCCGAAACCAAAAAGCAGCAGGCCCGCCAAGGCCCCCCTCACCAGGTTCTTCAGCAGGTCCTCGTTCTTCCAAAGGGGAACGTCCGGACCCTGTGGAACAATTTTCCAGTAAAAGCTGCCCAAAGCGGCCGGCCGGGCGATGGCACGCTGGCGGAACCATTGGTACAGCAGTAGGCCGCCTGATGCCAGACCCGCCGCGCCCGCCAGTATCGCTCCGATGTTGCTCACCGTGATCGTCATCGACGATGGGCTGGGCAGCAGGGCGCGAGCCACGTGCAGCAACGTTGCGGCTACGACTGCCTGGCCCAGGTTGCTTAGCGGACCAGACCCTGAGGCCAACGCCAATCCCAACGACGGATTTGGTTTCAAATTGGACGGAATGACGGGCACCGGCCGGCCCCACCCGATTCCGTAGCCCGTCAGCGACGAAAACAGAATCATCAGCGTGCCGATGGGGTCCAGATGTGCCAGCGGGTCCAGGGTCACCCGACCGCGGTATCGTGCTGTCGGATCGCCCAAGGCGTTGGCTGCCCAGGCGTGGGCGAATTCGTGCACGCTAATCGCTACCAGAACCAGGGAGATGGTGGAGAAAAGGCCGGCCAAGGCGCTCAAACCACTCTTCCCGTCAGAGCCGACCGCACGGCGGTCATATGAACGGCGGTGCTCCCGCAGCAGCCGCCAATCACCCGGGCGCCGAGTTCGACAAACCGCGGCGTATGGGCGGCGAAATCGGCTGGCGTCATGTCAAATATGGTCCGGTCACCTTCAAGGCGCGGCAGCCCAGCATTCGGTTTGGCGATAAGTGGGGCAAGCGGAAGAACTGCATGCATCTGTTTCAACGCTTCGAGGACCGGCGGCATTCCCGCGCCGCAATTGGCACCGATGGCGGACAGCCCCAATGGCCACAGTGATTCGGCGGCTCGGTCGGCTCGCAGTCCCATCATGGTCCGGCCGCGGGATCCAAAGCTGAACGAGCAAAAGACGGGCAAGTCAGATGCCCGGTGGACGGCTTCGACGGCTGCCCGTGCTTCGTCGAGGTCGGACATGGTCTCGATCCAAAACAGGTCGACCCCGGCTTCCTGCAGAGCGACCGCTTGCTCTGTCAGGGTCTCTAGTGCGCCTTCAAAGGTGAGCTTTCCCAGCGGAGCCATCAACTGGCCCGTGGGCCCGATGTCGCCGGCAACATAGGCCTGGTGGTTTTCGGCCGCCTGCCGGGCAAGGTGAACGGCAGCGCGGTTTAGCTCTCTTACACGGCCGCCCAAACCGGTTGCGTCCAATTTTACGCGACTACCACCGAAGGTGTTGGTCAGGATGATGTCTGCACCTGCGTCCAGGTAGCTCTGGTGCAGCGCCAAGATCTGAGCAGGGTTTTCGACGTTCCACAGCTCCGGTGGAATGCCGGGCGAAAGCCCGGCATCCATCAGGACCGCTCCGGTGGATCCGTCGGCGACAAGAACCTCACCTGTGGCGAGGCGTTCCTGGATAGGTTTCATCAGCGCCTGTCCTTTCGGGGGCAATTGTAACACGGCTCGGCAGCCCGGGAAACCGTCTTTGTCTGACCTTCCCGTTGGCAGTCAGCGAGGGGTAGGGTGCGCAACGCCGGCGGCTCAACCGGCGCTGGCGGATTCTGTCGCCGGCGGCACCGGGGTTACCGAGTGCTGCTGCTGGAGCCGGACAAATGAGGTCACGCCGGCCTTGATCGTAACCTCCGTCACCAATCGTTCGTGGTTGGTTGTGGCCACCAACCGGTACGTGCCTGCGGGCAGGTCTGGCAGGACAAAGTTCTCCCCCCAGGAATCGTCTGGCTGGACCTGACCTCGCACGTAGGTGGTAGTGGTGTGAGGTGATTCTGCATCCAAACCGGCAGCGTACTTCAAGTCGATTGGATACGCCGTCAACTTCACCCGGTCCAGCGCCATTCCGTTGGAATCGGTTACCAGACCGGCCAGCGTACCCCATCCCTCATACGGGGCAATCCAGAGCGCCGGGTTGCGGGTTGCATTGTAATGGTTCTGGCCGACCCGAACCTCAAAGTGCAGGTGAGGACCCGTCGAATCTCCCGTGTTTCCCACGCCGGCGAGCAGATCTCCGGCTCGGACTCGTTCGCCGGACTGCACAAAAACCTCCAATAGGTGGCCGTATAGGGTATAGACGGGCTCGCCTTGCCATCCCCAATCGTGGCGGAGAATGACCACGTTTCCATATGGGTTGCCGAGTTGCACTGTCGCTGTACCAGTCAGCTCGTGCGTATCCGAGAGTAGCAGGGAACCACCCATAGGAGAGGCAACTGTGTGCTCACCCGCGCCGGCCGATGCTGCAGCCATCTGGTACCGGGGGTAGGCTCCAGTTTCCACCCAGACCACCGTCCCGTCCGCTGCGGCGAGCACAGGGGTGCCTGGATCGTTGGCAAAATCCATGCCATGATGGACTCGCCAGATTCCGCCGCCATCGGCGCCATAAGGGTACCTCTCCAGGCCAAAGTCTACGCTGCCCGGCGGGATGGGTCGGCGCAGCCAGTAGTGGTCAAGAGGGTGTAACGTCCAGGGCACTGCCACGGGCGGGGGTCGCCAAGCTCGGATATCAGCCGCCGCCGGAACGGGAGCGGCGAACCGGAGCTCTGCATCCACTGCCCGGATTCCTGGGGTTGGGATCGGCGCTGGCTTGGCCGCAGAAGCAGGCGGCAGCTGCCGGACCGGCACAACGGGCGATGGAGTCTTGGTCGGCTGCACGGCCGTAGCCGTGAGAGTCGGCAGCCGCAGAACTGGGGCCGGGGTCTGGTCCGGAGCCGATAGCATCCCCAAACGCAGCGCGCAGCCAGCGAGCAACAGGACCATCACTGCGCTCGATGCCAGAGGGCGTGCCCATCTGCGCGGGGTCTTCAATCTGCCGCTCCCTCAAGCAACAGGCGACCCAGCTCTTTGGCAGTATAGATCTCCAACATTGCCTCCCGCCAGGAGAGCCCTTGCCGATTCTCCAGGTGCCACCACTGGGTGGCGGGGAAGTAGGTGCGCCAGTTGCCGCCTGAGGGAACCCGCTGCCAGCCCAGATCGGCCGCCAGTCGGGTCAAGTCCACGTAATAGCCAGAAGGAATCTCGCTCTTGGTGCGGCCGCCAGCGGCGTAATCTGACTCGTTTCCGCTGTACCGAGCCTGCAAGTTCCAAGGGAGCACGCGCATGGGCTCGCCCTGGCTCCCGTCCTGCCGAGCGGCTCGCAGGTAGACGCGCCACTGAGTGTGCGCGCCGGTGCATTCCAAACCCGCGTCGTCGCTGGAGGTGATCTCTTGGACCACCTCAAGCTCCGGACTCAGGCCATTGTTGAGCGTGCTTGCCAGGTCCACGGCTCGGCCTGCCTTATGCCAGCTTTGGGTGCCCAATCCGGGCGGCAAGAGCATGTCCAAGGGCTCCCACATGGAGTCCAACACTCCCAACGGGTCCCATCCTGCCTCGCGGATCACTCGCGCGCGCAGTTCCCGAAATAGGCCATCGACACGATCGCTCAAGAGTGGACCCGGAACCTGAACTTTGGGCACGGAGACCAACGTGTATGGCGGACCCTCGCCAGCGGGATCCGCAACCATCTCCCAGAAAGCGGATGCATCGCCGCTGTATAGGTCGACGGACCAGGCGCCCAGGGGCAGAGGAGATTCGGTCCAATCTGGGGAGCTCAATGGACGTTGGTCCTGGTGAACCTGCGGGGCGGCGCCCCACCCTTCAACTGCCGTTGCCAGGAGGTAGTGATTGGGTGGCGCGTCGTGCACCAGGAGCAGACCAAGGCCATCCGGAGACCATGTGGGTTCACGACCCTGACCCACCGGGAAAGGCTCGCCGGCCGGCAGATTGTTCGCCATCCGCTGGGCAAACACGAATTGCTGATCTCTGATTTGGCCGGTGAACGCCAGGTAGTCGCCGGTCGGATTCCAGGCCGGATCGTCCTCCACCGTCTGGATTGATCGGCTAATGTTGATTACTGCGTCGTCTCGGGAATTTTCCAACGGAAACAGGCAAATGTCCGGGTTTCCATCCCGCCACGAGACAAAGGCAATGTGTCGGCCACACGGCGACCAGGTCGGCGCGTAATCTGGCGCCGGGTGATCGGTCAGGCGCAATGCCTCGCCGCCGGATGCCGGCAGGATATACAGGTCTAGGTTGCCGTTCAGGTAGCCCTCGTATACTAACCACTGCCCGTCAGGCGACCAGGCAGGGTGGGCCTCGAACGCCTGATCCTGGGTCAGCCGCGAAATCTGCCCCGTTTCTAGAGAAAAAAGGTATAGATCCCAATTGCCGTTGCGGCGGGAGGAAAAGGCGATTTGGCTACCGTCCGGCGACCAGGCGGGGTCACGGTCGTCGGCCGGGTGGTGCGTGAGACGGATGGGGCGGGGGCGGCCGGTGGAAAGCACGTACAAATCGTCGTTGCCGTTCTCGCGCGCTACATACACCACGCTGCCCGTGGCTGCAGGCCAAGCGGCAACCGGAGAAACGGTGGCCGGCAGCAGCGTGGGCGAGGCAATCGGGGTAGGGGTGAGAGACGGGAACGGCCGAGCTGTCGGGCTGGGAGACGGCGTGTTGATAGGCGTCGAAATGACGGCTTCGACTATGGTGCTGCTATCTGTCCATGTGCGCGCCAGAAGCAGCAGCAGCAGAATGTTAAGGGCTGCCATCGCTGCGACCAAGCGCACGAGGCGGTTGCGGCCCTCGAGAACGCCCGGACCAGTTGTGGCCTCACCAACCAGGCGTTTGCTCCGCCAGCGGCGCCAGCGAGCCGATTGTGACCGACTCCAAGCCATCAAGGACGAGCACGCTGCTGCCAACTTGCCCCAGCGCAGCGCCAACCGACAGTTTATCCCTGTACCAATGCTGCTGCAGGTTCGCTGAGCGCGTCTCCAGAGCCCAGCAGCGTCTGGCCGGCTGCGGGCATCTTCTGGAGTTGGCGTTTGCGTCCCATCCGGGAGCTGATCTGGGTTTCTGGCTTCCGACGAGCCGCGCTGCCACATTTGGTCGAGCTTACGAGCCAAGCCATCCAGCCTTTGCCACCAACGATTCCGCATGAGTTCACTATATCATGAGAGCGAGCGCTGTACAATGGTAGATGAGGGGCAAGGAAGCCTGATCTGTGCTAAAATCTGGCCTCCTGGAAAAAGGAGTCGTGGATGCGCGTGTTTCTACCCTATGGCAATACCGGACTGTACGTCGAGTTCCCGGCGACCGTCCATGTGGTGGAGCCCAACTGGGTCCCGGGGCTGCTTGACGAGGCAGCGGCCATCAAGCAGGCGCTTGACTGCCCCATCGGCAGTGCGCCGCTGCGCCACCTGGTGCGGCCTGGCGATCGGGCGGTGATTGTCCATCCTGACATGACCCGTCCGATGCCCAGCCGTCGCGTGTTGCCGGTGTTGTTGCGGGAGCTGGAGGCGGCCGGGCTTCAGCCGGATCATATCACGCTGCTGAATGCCTTGGGTACACATCGACGCCAGACCGACCAAGAGCTGGAGGAGATGCTGGGAGAGCCAGTGGTCCGCGGGTACCGCTGTCTGCAACATGACTGTTGGGACGACGCCAACCTGGTTTCCCTTGGATTGACCCACCTGGGTCACCCGGTTAGGGTCAACCGCACCTACCTGGAAGCAGATATCCGCATCCTGACCGGTTTTGTGGAGCCGCATCTCTTTGCCGGTTTCAGCGGTGGCCCCAAAGGGGTGTTACCGTCCATCGCCGGGTTTGATAGCGTATTGACCAACCATGGCGCGGAGATGGTCCGCAACCCCGGCGCTACGTGGGGAGTAACCGAGGGCAACCCAATCTGGCAGGAGATGATGGAAGTTGCGCTGATGACCCGGCCTACTTTCATCCTCAATATCACCCTGAACCGCCAGCGAGCGATCACCGGTGTCTTCGCCGGTGACCTGCAGGCTGCTCATGCCGCTGGTCGCGCGTTTTGTCGCCAGTCGGCCATGGTGCCTGTACCGCATCTTTACGATGTCGTGGTAACCACCAATTCAGGTTACCCCCTGGACCTGAACCTCTATCAGTCGGTCAAGGGGATGTCGGCCGCTGCCAAGATTGTGAAACCGGGCGGAAGCATTGTGCTGGTAGCCGAGTGCAGGGAGGGGATTCCGGAGCATGGCGAGTATGCCAGACTCCTGGTGGGCTCGGACGGGCCGGCGGCGTATTTGGCTCGTATGGAGGAGCCGGGTTTTGCATGCATGGACCAGTGGGAAGCGCAGGTTCAGGCGCTCGTTCAACTGCGAGCAGACGTGCATCTGTACGCCGATGGCATGACTGACCATCAGATACGACAGAGCTGGCTGGTTCCGTGCCGTGACCTGGAATGCCGTGTGGTGGAGCTCCTGACCGACCGGGGCCGAAACGCCACGCTCTGCGTGATGCCGGATGGTCCGCAGACAATTCCTTACCTGTCCTGAACCGAGGTGGGACAGGGGGATTCCTGAGAGGGAAGTGGTATCAGCCCACCGGCGCCGGCCCTCGGCAGGGATGTGCTACTCCTCGAAGTCAAGCCCGCATATTGGGCAAACCAGAGCGTCGGCCGGGACAGCCGTTTCGCAACCGGGGCAATAGGTCTCAAACTCGCTGCCGCACTCCGGGCAGCGCTCGGCGTCCGGGCCTAACGCTGAACCGCATTCCGGACAGAGCTCCTGTTCACAGACGGGGCACTGTGGGCTGCCCAGCTCGATCGGTTTGCCGCACCCGGGGCACGGAATTATCCGGAGGGCCGGCAACTCGGAGCCGCAGGCGGGACAAGTTTCGTCCTCGGGGTACAGCTGGCGCAAGCAGCGGGGGCATATTCGGGTCCAACAGGCGGGACAGGGTGACCTGCCGGGGTGGAAATGGGCGTTACAGACCGGACAGGCGGCGAGTGTCGACAGCGCCACGCGATGTCCGGCCGGCCGCTGGCGAGCTACCAGGGGATGGGAACAAGCGGGGCAGTTATCTGGAATCCCCAGAACGACCGCTTCACAGGCCGGGCAATAACGGGGGAAGAAGGCCTGGCAATCTGGGCAACTGGCAGCGGTGGTCTCCAGCTCGCGGTCACAGAACGGACAACAAAAGGTCAGCGCCATTCCACAGCTGCCACAATGGGAGTCCTCTTCTCCGACCACAGCGCCGCAGGCGGGACAAAACACCTGACTGCACGCCTCGCAATAGCCGTCCTCAAGATACAGGGGAACGTGGCACTGAGGGCAGTGGCCGTTGAACGGGATGTCTTCCCTGCTTCCGGCCGGAATCTCGTCGACAACCGGCACCGATTCCTCCAGCGCATCGTCCGAAGCAGCAAAAAGAGCACCGCAGTGGGGGCAGGCAGTGTCCTCCGGCCGGATTTCATTGTCACATTCGGTGCAGTACAGGGCGAAATCCGCGCCGCATTGGGGACACGAGGTGGCCTCTGGCAGTAGAGCCGTCCGGCAGTCGGGGCAGAACTCCTGTCCACACGTGGGGCAGACTTCACTATGTTGCGGCAATCGCCTGCAGCAGGTTGGGCATTTCACAGCATGACATTCTATCATACTCGCTGAGGACAGCAAGTTGAATACCATTGTCAAGCCCGACAAGTCTGATATACTAGTTGGTCACGGCTCGCCGATGCGAGCTTTCATTTTGTTTGAACGCGGCTGGATTCGGCCGTGGTGCGTGAATAGCAGAGGTGAGTGAGCTATGTCTCAGCAATTGATGCAGCATTTCGAAGCGCCGGCCAATGACAACGTGCCCGAGCTGCGGCCGGGCGATCAGGTCAAAGTGCATATCAAAATCGTTGAGGGCGATCGGGAGCGGGTCCAGGTCTTTCCCGGCACGGTCATTCGGCAGCGCGGCGGGGGAAACGATGCCACTTTTACCGTGAGGCGGATCGCATCACACGGCATCGGGGTAGAACGTACTTTTCTGCGCAAATCTCCACGGTTGGAAAAGGTAGAGGTCACGCGGCATTCGCACATCCGTCGCGCCAGGCTCTTCTTCCTGCGCGGTCGAACGGGCAAGCGGGCACGTTTGGCGGAGAAACGCCGCTGATCGATTGATGGGAGGCTGGAGGAGGAGTCGTCGGCTCCTCCTCCAGCCTGCTCACTCGCGGTTACGTAAATGGGGGAAGAGCAGCACCTCGCGGATGCTGCGCCGGTCTGCAAATAACATCACCAGCCGGTCGACGCCGGTGCCAAACCCACCGCACGGGGGCATACCGTACCGCATCGCTCGAAGATAATCCTCGTCCATGGGGTGGGCGTCTTCGTCTTTGGCATCATAGAGTCGTCCCATCTCCAGGAACCGTTCCTGCTGGTCCAGCGGATCGTTGATTTCCGAAAACGCGTTTCCCATCTCCATGCCGGCAATGAAAAACTCGAACCGCTCCACGTGGGTGGGATCGTTGGGTTTGGTCTTGGCCAACGGGCTGATGTCGCGGGGGTAATCCAAGACAAAGGTGGGTTGGATGAGGGTGGGTTCCACGTGGGTGCCCAACAAGCTGTCCACCAGTTTGCCCCAGGATGATCTAGGGTCAGGTTGGTGGCCGTGGGCGCGCATGGCGGCGGCAAGGTCTTTTGCCGTGGGATGTTGGGTATAGTCGATGCCGGCCGTGTCGAGGATCGCCTGCCGCAGCGTGAGTCTCCGCCAGGGGGGCGCCAGGTCAATAGTCTGCCCCTCAGACTCGATGGAAGTGCCACCAGTTAACTGGCGTGCGACATAGGCCAGCATGTTTTCCGCCAGTTCCATCACCTGGTTATAGTCCAGATAGGCTGCATAGAACTCGAGTTGGGTGAACTCGGGATTGTGCTTGAAGCTGACTCCCTCGTTGCGAAAGTCCCGACCAATCTCGTAAACGCGGTCATACATGCCCACCAGCAAACGTTTCAGGTAGAGCTCGAAACTGATCCGTAGGTAAAGGTCCTGGTGGAGCTGCTGATGGTGTGTGACAAACGGGCGAGCAGCCGCGCCACCGTAGATGGGCTGGAGGATCGGCGTCTCGACCTCAAGGAAACTCTCCTGATCCATGAATTGGCGGAGCGCGGCGACCACTCGCGCCCGAGTGCGAAAGAGCTCGCGAACCTCTGCGTTGGAGGCCAGGTCGGCGTACCGCTGCCGATAGCGCTCCTCCACGTCGGCAAACGCCGAATAGCGAACACGCTCCCCATCTACCTGCTGTTCCTTGACGACTGGCAGAGGGCTGATGGCTTTGGTCAGCATGCGAAAGTCGCTCACCAGAACGGATGGCTCGCCGGCGCGGGTGCGGACGGTGGTCCCAGTTGCCTCGACAAAGTCGCCCAGGTCGTAATCGCGCTCTAGGCGATCCATTGCCAGCTCGCCCAACGCATCAGCACGAAAAAAGAGCTGAATCTTGCCGCTGCCGTCCTCGATATGGGCAAACGCAGCCTTGCCCATCAGACGCAGGCTGCGAATGCGACCGCACACTGTTACCGCAACGTTCTCCCCTTCGCGCTCCAGGGCCGACACCGCAGCGGCCGCAGTGTGGGTGCGGTTCGTCCGAGCCGGGTAGGGGTCAAGGCCCGCCGAGCGAATGCGCTGCAGCTTTTGCAGGCGTCGCTGCTCCAGGTCGTTTGGTTCCCAGGCCATGGTACATTCCTCCGTCCAAAGAAAAGCCCCCACTAAAGGGGGCCTTTGGTGGCGACGACTGGATTTGAACCAGTAACCTACGGCTTATGAGTCCGCTGCTCTGCCATTGAGCTACGTCGCCAATCACCTACAGCTAGTATACCAGAGTCAGCGACCTTGGCAAGATGGCCGGCTCCATTTCCGCGTGGTCTGGGTTGCCCTATTCAATGGTCTCCAGGAACCGTCGGGCCACCGCCCCCACATCTGAATCGGAAGATATCCCGGTCCATGGGCTTCCGGGACGCACAATATTGACCACCACAATGCTGGCGCCGTTAAAGATGGCGCTGCGCGCCTCACGGAGGTCCACCCCACCCGCGGCCGAGATCAGCACGTCGTACTTGGATTTGATCCGTTTGACGTGGCGGTACTGGATCACCTTGCCGCGGGTGGTCTCCTCGTCGCGGCCGCGGTGAAGCACCATGGCCGTCGGCGCCTGGCGGAGCTCGCGCAGCACGGACAACGGATCGCTCACTCCCAAAAGATCGATCATGGAATCCAAACCCAGTTGCTGACAGCGTTCGATAAACAGGTTGAGGGTTTCGGTTGGGGCGTTGCCCAACACCGTGATAGCGGTGGCGCCAGCCGCGCGCACCATCGCTACCTCATCGGCTGCACCATCCGAGGTTTTGATATCCGCCACTATTTGTCCAGGCCACAAAGTTCGCAACGCCACGATTCCGCGTACGCCCTCGCGCTTGATGAACGGGGTACCGGCTTCGACCAGAATGCGATCGCTTGGGACGATCTGAGGCAGGATCTTGCGCGCCATGGCCAGGTCGTCGTTAAACGCCAGTTGCAGGTACCGGGTGTTGACGTGCAGCATGGCCTATCCGGTCATCGCGGTGCCGCACTTGGGACAGAACCCTGCGCCGGGCCGAACCGCTGCACCGCATTCCGGGCACTCGGATGCTGTGGACGGTTGCGGCTCAGGTGCCGGTTCAGGTGCCAGCTCGGGTTTCGGCGACGGAGTGGCCCCGATCCGAGGGGTGGCGAGCAACGACTGCGCTACTGACTCTACGCTGCTCGGCAGGACCATCACAATCTTTTCCGAAGGATCGGCGGCAATATCGCGAATGGTCTGCAGTGTTCGGAGGTGGAGCGCCCCGGGATGACGGGATAGGTTATCCGCGGCATGCATGAGGTTGGTGGAAGCAGAGAGCTCACCCTCAGACGCGATGATCACCGCCCGACGCTCGCGTTCAGCCTCGGCCTGTTTGGCCATCGCGCGCTTCATCTCGGCTGGCAGTTCGATTTCCTGGATCTTGATTGCCTCCAGGTCCACACCCCAGCCCGAGGTCTCCGAGTCGACTATGGTCTTGATGCTCTCGGCGATCTGTTCACGTTCCGTGAGCACAAAATCGAGCTCGGCGTTGCCTATCACGTCCCGCAACGCGGCCTGGGTGAACTGACGTACTGCAAAGACATAGTCCTCGATTTTGATGATCGCATCGGCCGGGTGGAGAACCTTAAAGTAGACCACCGCATTGGTGAGCAACGGGATGTTGTCCTTGGTGATGACCTCCTGGCGTGGGATGTCGGCTGTCTTGATGCGCATATCCACGCGCCGCATGGACTGCACGACCGGAATCACGATGGTCAATCCGGGGTTCCGTGTGCTACTGTATTTGCCCAATGTAAACACGACGCCCCGTTCGTACTGATAGAGCATTTTGATGCCCGAGAGGACAAGGAGTAAGAGTAATACACCCAATGCCCCAGACAAACCTAGCACACATGGCCATGCGTCTGCCATCCTACCCTCCTTTACCAGACTAGAAACGAGACCAACCAGAGCGCGACCAGCAGCGCTCCAAACGCTAATACCAATACGGGAATTCGCTGGAGAAGTTGCTCGCGGCGAACGCGCTGTTGGGCCGATGGGCCGCCAATGCGTTCCAGGAGGCGCCGGGCCTCGGTTCTGCACCCGGGCAAGGGTGAGCGCAAGGCGGCCGCCAGTGCTTCCACCGCCGGCTGGCCAACGCGCTCCAAGGCTAGTCCGGCCGCGTTCCGTACCCGCTCATCACGATCTGCGAGGGCGCTCACCAACGCATCAATGGCCCGGTCGCCACCCAGGGCTCCCAGCGCGTCCGCCGCGCTCCAACGAATCTCCCACCGGGGTGAAACGACCGCTCGGAGGAGTGCATCCATGGCGGCTGGGCTGCCGATGGTGCCGAGTGCCCAGAGCGCATAGGGTGCCATGCGTCCGCCTTGACCCATCAGGGTTGTTTCCAGCGCGGGAATTGCCGGCTGTCCAATGTGGGCTAGGGCGGAGGCCGCAGCCTGCCTAACTAGGTACTCATCATCGCCCAGGGCGGACAGCAGCGGAACGATGGCCTGAGCGCAACCGGTCTTGCCCAACGCCTCCGCAGCCTGAATCTTGATTTCCCGGGTCTCGTCGGCAAGCAGTCGGGCCAACTGGCCGACGTCGGCTCCCCGGAGCAGCTTTTCTAGCTCTTCCATTTTCACGCTGAACGCAAGCCATAGTGTACCCTGCAGCCATCCGACAGGCAACTCAGGGTGTCAGTGGCAGGGGGACTCCAAACCATGTGCTTCGAGCAGATCGGTGTCATCCATTATGGACTCGGTAACACCGTCAGCAACGATCTGGCCCTTGTCCATGATGACCATGCGGTGGAAAAGTTCGGCAACCAGGTGCATGTCGTGCGAAGCTACCAACATGGTCTGGGGCAACTCGGCAAGCAGGCGGATGAGGCTGCGCCGGGAGCGTGGATCGAGCCCGGCAGTGGGCTCGTCAAGCACCAGAATCAGCGGGTCCATCGCCAAAACGGTGGCAATGGCAATCCGTTTTTTTTCGCCCATACTGAGATGATGCGATAGGCGCTCTGGGTACTCGCTCATGTGTACGGCGGCCAAGGCGCTCCGAACCCGCTGACGCACCTCTTCGGCGCCAAGACGCATGTGTAGCGGACCAAATGCCACATCATCAAAAACCGTCGGCGAAAAAAGCTGGTCATCCGGATCCTGGAAAACCAGCCCGACCCATGCCCGGATCTTGCCCAGGTTGTGCTCGGTGACTTGCAGCCCGCCCACCCGGACAAGACCGGCTGATGGACGCAAGATACCGTTGAGATGCAGCATGAGCGTTGATTTGCCGGCTCCATTGGGACCCACCAGTGCCACCTTCTCGCCCGGTGAGACGTAAAGCGAGACCGACTGAAGGGCCTGGTGACCGTCCGGATAGCTGAAGTTGAGGCCTGTGACGTCGATGGTGTGGTGAGACACGTTCTTTAGCACCAGTTGGCGGCTGCCAAAATGACAGCGTAGGCAGTGACCGGAAGCGCACCCAGCATGAGGTCGCGTGGAGAGAGCGGGGGAGGGTCAAGGCGCCGGATTTGACCGCGGTATCCGCGCGCCGCCATTGCCTGGTACACCCGTTCACTACGCTCGTAGCTGCGGAGGAAGAGCTGCCCCACCATCCAACCCGTCACGCGGGCGCGCCAGGCGAGATTCCCGCCGGTACTTTGTGAACCCGCCGGCGCTGCGCTGCGTGCTTGCCGGGCGCGGGCCATGCGGAACCCTTCGCCTGCCAGCACAAACAGGTACCGATACATGAATGAAATGATGGCAATTAGCAGCCGGGGAACGTGGAGCGAATTCAGCGCCCAGAGGAGGTCCGTCAGATGGGTGGTTGCTGCCAAGATGATGGCGATCTGAACTGAGAGCCAAGATTTGAGCAGTATGCTGGCAAAACGGACCAGACCGGGTTCAGATACGGTCCAGCCAACCCGCGGCAGTTCGAGCAGCGGCGGGCCGGGTACCGTGACCAGCAACGTCAAAGCAGCCAGGGCGAACGGAAGTGCAATGAGTGAACGTCGCAACACGGACCCGATGGGTATTCCTGCTGCCGCAGTGAGCACAAGCGTGATGGCCCAGAGGAACGCAAAAGCCACCCATTTACCTGCTGGCATCAGGCTGACCGAGAGGATCAATAAGAGGGTCGCCGTCACCTTGACCCGGGTGTCCAGCCGATGGATCGTGCTGGTGCCCCGCACATACTGGTCAACCAAGTTCACGTGCATGGAGGAATCATAGCAAAAACCGGCGAACAATCCAGGGATCGTTCGCCGGTTCTCCCTATCGAAAGGGCCAGGCGATCGTCAGGATGACGACGGCCGGGCGCGCCGCAGCCAGGCGACCCCATAGGCGATGCCGAATACCAACAACACCCCCACAACCCCGGCCAAGATGGTTGCCCCTGCCTCGCTCTTGACAAGTGGAACGGTGTAATCGGGCAATATCTGGTACAGGGGATCGAGGCCTTTGGCCAGGAATCCCTGGTCCTCTGCGACCCGCTCAAGGCCGTCCGGTGATGGCGACGCCCATGGCGAGAAAAGCGTGACGACCAGCGCTATAAGCAGACCGCCCCAGACCCAACCAGCGGAACGGGTCGCGGGCGGTCTGGCGCTGAAACGCAACAGGTCGGGTCGGGTTTGCGCAATGAACGCCAACGCGGCTGCGGTGATCAATCCCTCTCCTATGCCAATGAGCGAGTGGACGGCAGCCATGGCGGGTAGAGCTACGCCCAGGGGCGAGGTGCGTGATACGGCTAGTTCGACGGCCGTCGCGATCGCTCCCACCATCACAGACAGCCAACCACCCACAAAGCCGGCGATCAAGATCGCGCGCCGGGTGTTTCCCAGCATTTTTCGGGCGCCCTGGTAGACGAAATACCCGGTGAATGCAGTGAGGACTCCCATGTTCAGAATGTTCCACCCCAGAACCAGCAATCCGCCATCCTGGAACAGCAGAGCCTGTACGGCCACGACGCACGTCATGATCAGCACCGCGGCCCATGGACCGAGGACGATGGCTGACAATGCGCCGCCCAACATGTGCCCTGACGTGCCGCCAGCCACCGGAAAGTTGAGCATCTGAGCGGCAAATATGAACGCCGCCAGGATGCCCATCAGTGGAACCTGTCGTTCACCCAACTGCTCTCGGGTCTGACGCAACGCCCATCCAATCAGCAGCAGAACGAACAGCCAACCTATCAGCGCTACCGGGGCGGTCAGAAAGCCATCCGGGATGTGGAGCGGCAACGCGCTGAGGATCGAACCGATCATGCACTCCTCCTGTGCTGGGGGCCTTATTGCTAATGATTGCAATAATTATATCCCTGCGAACGGTATTGTCAAGTGCCGATGGCCGGGAAATGGCAGGTGAGCGGAGTGGGTTCGAGGACGCACGAAGCGGCAAATGACCCTACTCCGGGAATCGTGGCCACCAGAGGGTGGTAACCTGTACCCCGGCGGGACACCCTACCAAGAGGCTGGCGGCGACTGGCACCGTGATCGGGGCGATGCGGCGGCTGCAAAACGTCCTGCCCTCGGAGATTCTGCGGCCGGTTGGGTTCAGTTAACTCACCTATTCCATTCGGGCACGCTCCACGGCTTGGGCAATGGCCTCGACTGCCTGGTCGATCTCGTACGGCGTCGTAAAGCGGCCCGTGGAGAACCGGAGCGTGCCCAGCGCATATTCGAGGGGCAACCCGATCGCCTGCAAAACCGGCGAGATGGTAACCCCTTCCGCGTGGCAAGCAGCCCCGGCTGAGGCTGCTACCTCGTCCCACAGTTCATATAACAAGTCCTCGGCCGCCAGGTTGGCAAAGCTTATGCTCAGTGTATTGGGCAAGTGATGGTGTGGGTGGCCGTTCAGGCGGAGGTCCGGTTGCCGGACCTGCAGTCCGTGCCACAGGCGTTCGCGCATTGCCAACATATGGTCGCGATTCGATTCCAATTCGGCGGCGGCGATGGCGGCGGCCTCTCCCAACCCTACGATCTCTAGCACGTTTTCGGTTCCGGCCCGGTGGTTGCGCTCGTGACTGGCGCCATGCATCCACTTTTCGAGGTTAACGCCCGAACGCAGATAGAGCGCGCCGACCCCTTTGGGGGCGTACAGTTTGTGCCCGGCAATGGAAAGCAGGTCGACCCCCAGTTCATCCACTGCGACCGGTAGCTTGCCGATCGATTGGGCTGCATCGGTGTGCATCAGGGCGCCTGCCCAATGAACAATGTCTGCGATTTCGGCAATCGGTTCGACGGTGCCGATCTCGTTGTTGGCGTGCATCACACTGACCAGGATAGTCTGGGGAGTGATTGCTTTTTCCACTTGTTTGGGATCGACCACACCGAAGGAGTCCACTGGCACCACGGAGACGTCCAAACCCTTTGACTGGAGATGCTGGCAGGGCTCCAACACGGCTGGGTGTTCGATGGCGCTGGTGACAATGTGGTTGCCTTTGGAACGGTAGGCGGCGGCAATCCCTTTGATGGCCGTGTTGTTGGCTTCCGTACCACCACTGGTGAAAACAATCTCTTCGGACTTGGAGGCAATGAGCGATGCCACCTGGCGGCGCGCTCTTTCCAGCGCCTGGCGCGCGGTCACACCGTAAGGGTGCGGGCTGGACGGATTTCCAAAGTGGGTATGGAGAAACGGCTCCATGGCCTTGGCAACCCGAGGGTCGATGGGGGTTGTGGCGTTATAGTCCAGGTAGATGGGTTTCTCCGCCATCTAGAAATGCCCTTCGTATCCGCGGATTCCGAGGGCATCGCGCACGGTCTGTAGTTCCAGGACAAGACTGGGGTTCACCGGTATTCCGCGGCGGCGGACAACAGCCTGATTCCGGTGTTCTTTTTCGCCTGCCACCAGTATGGCGTCATGCCCCGTTGCTTTGCGGGATTCCTGGAGTGCGCGCATGATGCAACCGGTTATCTGGCGCGATTGCTCCAACGGGACGAAATGCTGGATGTTAATGGCCAGGAAAAAGTGGCCTAGCATGTACGGTCGGCGGGCACCATCGAGGGTCGTGCCGAGCAGTTCTTTCATGAATGCACCGCCGGATAGCGAGGCCGAAAGTATCTCCACCAGCGTGGCCAAGTCGTACCCCTTGTACCCGGCATAGAGCTCACCTGCGCCGCCCAACGGGAGCAGGGCAGCGTGGCCTCGCTCCATTTCGCGCAATATCTGGGGGGCATCGGTCGCGGGATTTCCGTCACGATCAATCACCCATCCTTCCGGCAGCGGTTTCCCGGTGCGGGCAGCTACCTCCACCTTTCCCCGTTGAGCGATGGAAGTGGCCCCGTCAAAGCAGAACGGGAAATCTCCATCCGATGGGGCAGCAAAGGCGATGGGGTTAGTCCCCAGCATGGGCTCGGAGCCAAACGTCGGGGCAATCGACGGCCGGGCATTGGTGAAAGCGAACCCCATCATCCCGGCCTCGGCCGCCATGAGCGCGTAATAGCCTGCGATGCCAAAGTGGGTGCTGTTGCGTACAGAAACTGCTCCCAAACCGTGTTGCCCGGCCTTGTCAATGGCCATGCTCATGGCGCGGTGAGCGATGACATGGCCCATGCCGTGGTGTCCATCGATTACGGCTGTCGTCTCGGTCTCTTGCACCACCTCAATCTCTGTTCGTGTCAGGTGCCGGCCAGACACGATTCGGTCATAGTAGTATTTCAGCCGGCCAATGCCGTGCGACTCGATTCCCCTTAGGTCCGAGGCTATGAGCACCTCAGCGCAGATCCTCGCGTCCTCCAACGGTGTGCCGAGGGCTACAAAAGTGTCAACCATAAAGCTCTGAATCACATGTACCGGAATGTACTGCAGCTCCTTCATCGCGGGCTACCTCCTTCTCAAGTTGGCTCTAGCATATCGCAGATGGGTCAGGCTGGCAACGCCAGTGTCTGGCTTGATCGCCAGATGAGTCAACCTACGAAACTGAGGGTTGCGGGTCAAGGCCCCAGGCGGCTCTGGCTGGGAATAAGGCAGCACAGTGGGTGGCAAGACCAGGGTCCTGCCTGCCGCGGGTCGCGGGCACCTGGCAAGACCCGGCGCGTAACACAAATGGTGGACTGTTGTTGCCGGCGAAGCGGGCTGCTGATATACTGATACCCGGTAGGAACAACGGCGAGCAAGGGCATCTGGCTGTGAAAAGAGGAGAGTGAGAGGGCATGGCAATGAGGTCGTTCCTGACCCATGGCGGCTGTGCAGTGCTGCTGATGCTGGTGACCGCCGGCCTATTTCCGGAGTCGGGCGTACAGGCGGAGGCTAACCTGCTGCGGAATCCGGGTTTTGAGGAGGGTTTTTCCCTGCAAGCCGGCGTGCAGGAGGTCTCGGTGCCCATTGGCTGGACAGCCTGGTGGGTACAGGGCTCGACGCAAGAGACCGACCAGGGTTACCTGGTCCGGCCGGAGTACAAGGGCGAAGATAGCCAGGTCTTTGGAAATCGACGAGTGCACGGGGGGCGGTTTTCGGCCAAACATTTCAGCTCTTACTCCACCCATGATGCGGGTTATTGGCAGACCGTGAACGTTCCAGCCGGGGCGACACTGCAATTTGGCGGCTGGGTTCAGACCTGGTCCAGCAGCGGGGATGACCCAGGCCAGGTGGTTACGCCGGGGTATTATCAAGTGCGGTTGGGCATCGATCCGACCGGAGGGATTGACCCGCTCAGTGAGTCTGTTGTTTGGTCGGAACCAGCTTACGCGGATAACGTTTGGGTGCAACTGTTGGTAAATGTTCGGTCTATCGGATCTTGGGTGACCGTGTTTGCACGTGGCACGCCTACCTATCGGGTGAAGCACAATGATTCTTACTGGGACGACTTGAGCCTGGTGCAAACAAGTGGGGCAGCGTTCGCGCCAACCGCTTCACCGACGTTGGCCCCGGCGGTATCGCCCCCGGATCCCGGCACTGGCGCGATCCATGTTGTGGCACCGGGAGAGACCCTGTACCGAATTTCGCTTCGGTACAACACCAGCGTTGCGGAGTTGGTGCAACTGAACCAGCTAGCGGATCCTGCCCTCATCCGGGTAGGCCAGCAACTGCTGGTGCAGGTAGGGACGGGATCAACCGCCTCGAGTCCGGCGTCGACCCCGAATCCAGCCGGTGCGTACCAGGTCCAGGCGGGTGACAGCCTGGCATCCATTGCTCGCCGGTTCAACACCACGGTCAACGCGCTGGTGGTCGCCAACAACATCGTCAATCCGAATCTGGTGTATCAAGGCCAAACGCTGGTCGTCGTCGGCACGCCGAGTGCTGGGGCGTCAGTAAGGGTCCATGTGGTCCAGCCGGGCGATACACTGACGGCAATAGCCTCGCGCTATGGAATGACGTACTGGGCACTGGCTCATGCCAATGACCTGGCGAGTCCTCACCTGATATGGGCGGGACAGCAATTGGTGATTCCTGGACAGTGAACGGGCTGGCCACATGCCGGTGACACGGCTGGATGAATCCTTGGATCGAGAATGATGGGTCGCGTTGGTGAGCCATCTCGGCGCTGGGTTACGCGCGTAGGTTCCTGTGGGAGGACACGATGCCGCTAAACGTGCTGATAACTGTCAAACTGCCGGACGAACTGCTGGATCGGATACGGACAATATCCCCAGAGGTCCAGTTGGTGTACGCCCCGGTGAAACGGCCTGATGAATTGCCGCCCGGTAGCCTGGCTGCTGCGGAGGTGATGTACACCATGGACGTGCTGCCCAGACCAGAGGAAGCACCGCGACTGCGCTGGGTTCAGTTTCAGGCGGCCGGCATTGACCACGTGGTGGGTCAAGCTCTGTTTGACACTGACACCATGATCACTACCGCAAGCGGGATACACGCGATCCAGGTGGCGGAATATGTGATGGCAATGCTTCTGGCCTGGGCGCATCGGCTGCCGAGTCTTTTTATCCACCAGCAACGAGGGATGTGGCCATCCGGACGCTGGGAACGGTTTGTACCCCGCGAACTGAACGGCGCCACGATTGGCATCTTGGGGTATGGAAGCATAGGACGGGAGGTCGCGCGGCTGGCGCGCTCCTTTGGCATGCGCGTGCTGGCCACCAAACGAGACGTGCGGCGTGTGGCAGACGAAGGGCATCGGCTCAGTGGCATTGGAGACCCATCAGGGGAGCTGCCGGATCGCATTTATCCTCCGTCGGCCACTGCTTCGCTGGTTTCCGAGTGCGATTACGTGGTGTTGTGCCTTCCGCTAACGCAGGAGACGCGCCACCTGATCGATGAGGAGATGCTGCGCGCTTTCAGGCCGACTGGATTGCTGGTCAACGTCGGCCGGGGTGGTTTGGTGGATGAGGGTGCGCTGATTCGGGCGCTCAAAAGAGGGTGGCTCGGCGGGGCTGCTCTGGACGTGTTCGAAGTTGAACCCCTGCCGGCTGACAGCCCATTGTGGAAGATGGATAACGTGATTCTCAGCCCCCATGTGGCCGGTTTCACCCCCACCTATGACCAACGGGCTGTGGACCTATTTGTGCGCAATATCCGTCGCTATCTGGAGCATCTGCCCCTTCTCAACCTGGCGGACCCACACATCGGATATTGAACAGGACCGGCCGGTCTGGCGGTTGACCGCTATGCGTTTGCAGAGGATCCTTGGCCGCTCCCCGGTTCACTCACCCCGGCGGTGTCTTTAGGATGCGGGCGTGACGGGTCGGACACAGCGAAATCCAACTGTCTCGGAGCGGTAACCCGGCTGATCAGCATAGGTAGAACTGGAGTTGGTCATTCCAATGTCCTGATAGGATCCGCCCCGGTGGGTGCGCGGGTGCTCGGCCGAGCCTACGACCCATTCGGACGCGTTGCCCAAGAGGTGGTGTACCCCTTGAGGGGTCGCGCCTTCGGCATAGCTGTCAACACGTACAAGCCCAGTGCTGCGGTTGTCCAACGAGTTGAGCCGCGATCGATCGGGGTCATTGCCCCAGGGATACGTCCAAAGGTCAGGGCCGCGCGCAACACTTTCCCATTCTGTTTCTGAAGGCAACCGCTTGTTGACCTGCTGGCAGTATTCACGGGCTGCCTCCCAGGTGATGTTGACAGCCGGCAGTAGCTCGTCTCCCTTGGCATACAGGTGGCCCGGCTGGTAGCGGGCGTATTGGATGTTGGTCACCTCATAGCGGTCAATGTCCAGGCCGTTCATTGCGACCATAGCAGCGTCCAAATCCTCAGCCGTGATGGACGGTGCAAGGCTGGCCGACGGCGACAGATGCAGATGCCCGGCAGTTGCCAGCTGCCGGGCTCCCAGTCCGACCGCTGCCAATGTGCACAACCCCAACAGAATCCCGAGCCGTCGCCGGGCACCGCGGCTGCCAATTGTCTGGACTCGCACCGCAACGTTGCTTGCCGTACCATGGTCAGGAGTGATCACAACAGTGGCGCGCGGTCGAGGAGCCGGAGGCAGACGGTCGGGCCGAATATTGACTTTGCCCGTAGCACTCTGGCCGGCAGCCAGCGACACCCGTTTGGGTTCCACCAGCAGCCAGGGCTCGTCACGGCTTAGTTGACACTGAACAGGGTTTCCCCCGGTGTTCACCAATGCGAACTCTTGCGGTTGGGCTGCGCCCGCGGTCAGGTCAAAAACCAACTCGAGCGGTTGGACCGCCACGCGCGCCTCGGCAACGGTCAACAGAACCTCCAGCATGAGCGGTTTGCTGTTGTCGGCTGGGGTCACGGTCAGTGTCTCTCGGTGGGTGGAACCGGGTGCAAGTTGGGCAGTGTCCGCCTCGATCAGCAATTCGTCGGTTCCACCCGGCCGAACGCCAAAACGGCCGTCGTGCTCGCGCAGCCAGGCAGCCGAACTGGTGACGGTGCCCTGGCTGTAACCCCGGCCGTTGTTGCTGAGCACCACGCGAGCTGTCTCAAGCCGGCCGGTAATGACCGTGCCCATATTTACCGCAGGTTTGTCCAGTGTCAGCCGGCCCCCTGGCAGCGTGGGAGCGATCTCGCGCAGGAACGCGTCCAACCCTGCGTCGCGTTCCAGGCTGCTAGAAGTCACCCGCCGCGCAACCTCTGCCACCACTGGATTGTGAAGCGATCGGCGCAACCAATGCTCCAGGTCTCCACTGTAGAGGATGTCCCGGGCATAGTCCCACTCTTGTTGAGCCAGGCCGACCAAATCGCTCAGTTTCTGGGCGGATTTGCCCGCGGGGAAAGCCAACGGTTGCGCCTCTACCAGTGGCTGGTCGGGCATGCATTTGTTGAGCGACTCCCGAAAAGCCAGCGCTGTGCTCCGGGTTGTCACGTCCGGGTCCAGTGCGGCTCGTAGCGCAAGACGCAGGTTGAGGTCCAAATGATCCAATCGATCGAATTGAAAGGGGTGGTCACGCGGGTCATCGTCGGTGAGGAGGTGGTAAAGCGTGGCACCTAGGGCATAGACGTCAGAGCGGGGTTCTGAAGCGCCGTGATACTGCTCTGGCGCTGCATACCCCACGGTGCCGTATACGCTCTCCTTGTCGGCCAACGGAGCCGAAACATATCGGGCCCGGGCGGTGCCGAAATCGACCAGCCACACCTTGTCAGTTTCGGGGTCACGGATGATGTTTGCCGGTTTGATGTCGTTGTGGATGACAGGTTGCTGCTCGCCTGTATCGGGGTGCGTTCGGCGGCACAGGTAATCCAAGAGGTCGCACAACTGCATTCCAAAGAGCACGACCTGATCGAGTGCATATGGAAGGGCAGGAATCAATGCTCCGTGGTCGTCCCGGTGGGTGACCCCGACCTCCAGGTCTTCACCCACCACGTATTCCATCACCAGGTAATTGCGGCGGCCCTGCGAAAAGTACCCATAGATGTCGGGCACGGACGGGTGTTTGAGCGCTGCGAGAGTGCGGGCTTCATCCTCAAAGCGTTGGTGAGCACGCTCTACCTGTTCGCGGTCGTTGCGGTCATAATAATCCAGCATCTCCTTGATGACCACTTCGCGGCCAAACGCTTGCAGGTTTTCCGCCAGGTAAACCGCACCCATGCCACCCTTGCCCAGGGTGCGCAAGACCCGGTATCGACCGTTGTCCATCAATTCGCCGGCCTCGAGAGGCCCACGCCAGCCAGCGGCGGCAATGTCAAGCGGGGCTTGACAGGACGCGCAGTATTTTGCGCCTGGCCGATTGATGAATCCGCAATCAGGGCAGTACATGGCAATAGGAGCGTCAGGCGTGTCCTTCCTGCTGAGAACACGCCTTTTGCCGGTGTAGTAGTTTATTCCAGGTAGGTCATTACCAGTTTGCCCAGCCGGACCTCGTCGCCGTTCGAGAGTGCGGCCGGGGTGTGGGGCGCGATCTTTTTCCGGTTTACAAAGGTAAAGTTGGTGCTGTCCAGATCCTGAATAAACGTCAGACCGGCCTCCACGGTCAGTTGCGCGTGTCGCCGTGAAACGCCCAACTGCTCGCCTTCATGCGGGTTCATGTCGACCGCTGGAAACACTCCGCTGACCGGATCCTCGCGCCCAATGATATAGTCGCCCTCGGCCGTCGGCAAAGCGATTTCGGCGCCAGTATCGCGTATGATGAATCGCGGCTGCCCAGTGGGTGCCGGCGCTTCAGCCACTGGGATCGCCTCCGGCAATTCAAGCTCAGGCTCAGGTTCGGCGGCTTGCTCCTCGTTGGCCTCTTCGGCCAACTCTGGCACAACCGGTCCGGGCGCATCCATCCGCAGCCCACAATTGGAACAGAAACGGCTGCCGGGCAGGTTCTCTGCATGGCAGGACGGGCATAGGGTCAGGCCGTCTGCCGCCGGTGGCTCTGGGGCCATCCTGGAGGGTGCCAAGGGAGCGACTGGCGGCAGGGTATCTTCCTCTGGGGCTGTCTCAGTCATGGGCATCTCGGCGACCTGGGGCTGGGCCAGCGATGCGCCGCAGCTGTCGCAGAAAGCCTCTCCGGGTATGGCGGGCTCACCGCACTGGGGGCACAGCACGCTGTCAACCAGAGAGCCCGCTGCAGGCGCGGCCGCAGGAGGACCGCCTATGATGCTGGCGCCGCATTGGTCACAAAACACGGCGTCGTCAGGAAGGTCAGCCTGGCATTTTGGACAATGAATCGACATGGTGTTCTCCTTACCATCTGGCGGGAAGCGCCGGCTCCGTGGATTCGACGGGACCGCCACGCTGCCCTGACTATTCGTCGCCTACCAACTCGTCATCCACCAAGTTCATGGTGAGTTTGCGGGTTTCGTACCGCAGTTTTTTGGTACCGCTGGAAGACATCTTTCCCTCGGCCTGCAGGCGGTCTGCCTCCTTCTGAGCAGTGTCGGCCAGGTCGGCCTCACCCAATTCCAGCAGACGGGTGGCAGCCGCACGCAGCTGTCTGCTGGCGGCCAGGGCGTCGCCGGCGGCGGCCGCATCAAGCGCTCGCGTCTGCAGCTTGTGTGCTGTGACCTTTTCGACGATGTTCATGACCCGCGGGTCATGTTGCCTGGCTGCCTGCGGGTCGGTTGTCAACTCGACGACGATGTCCGTCTTGACCTTCTCGGCCGTCAAGCCAGCCGAGGGCACGTCGTAGCTTACCTCCGCTTGGGCGACCCGGTACTTGCCAGCGCCGCGGGCCGGTAGCAGCAACTCGATCAGCACGCTTTGCCCCTGACCTTTGCCGAGCTCACCCAATCCGGCCTGGACGTCGCGGTCGGATAGGTGTTGGGCGCCCAGGCGTGAAATCATGGGCGTTACTCGCCAGATGGCGCGGGGCGCAGCTCCGCTGGTCAACCGGAGGACGAGGCTGGCGTTTTGGACCACAGCCGACTGGACAGCCTTGACCGTTCTCTGAAACGCGGTTGCGATCTTTTCCGGCCGGTCGATATAGTCGGATGTTCCGCCGCTGGCATCGGCGATGGCATCCAATAACGCTTCAATCCAGTCTTCGCCCAGGCCAAACGCATGAATGGGAATGCCAGCCGTGCCGGCGCGTTCGGCCAAAGCGATGCAGTTCTTCTCGTCGCCAAAGGTCTCCCCATCGGTGAGCAAGATCATGCGGTTAACGCGGTTCGGTCCCAGCTGTTTGTCCAGCTCGGTGAGGCCTTTGCTCATACCAAACGAGATGTGAGTGCCACCGCCGTCGCGTATGCGGTCGACAGCCGACTTGAGCACCTGTTTGTCGGCCGCTCTCTGGCTCGCAAAAACCACTGAGGCGGTATCGTCAAATATGACCAGCGAGACGATGTCCTCGGGAGTGAGCTGGTCTATTGCCATTTTCGCCGCCGACCGCAGATCGGCTATCTTGTGCCCTGACATGGATCCGCTCTTGTCCAGCACCAAACTGAGATTGAGCGGCATCTGCACGCTTGCCATCGCCTGGCTCGGGGTGGCCTCGATGAGCACGTAAGCCAACTGCCGGGCGCCCGTGACCGGGAACTGGGTCTTGTTCGTTGAAACTGTGAGATCGACTTCTCCAGGCATGTCACACTCCTGACTATCAAGCAACCAATGCTTCAAACAACACAATGACTACGCTGATATTGTCTTCGCCACCCGCCAGGTTGGAGCGCCGGACGATCTCATCACAGGCCCGCTGTGGATCGGCCTCCAACAGCAGTACCTCTTCAATGCCGTCCGGCCGCAACATCTCCCAAACGCCATCCGAGCAAAGCAGCAGACGATCCCCTGCCTCCAGTGTCTGTACAAAGAGGTCTACCTCAACTTCTGCGGCGTGGCCCAGGCTCCTAAATATCGCGCTCTTTTCCGGGTGATGGTAGATTTGGTCCGGTTCAATGGCGCCAGCTGCCACCAATTGGGCGACCAAGGAGTGGTCAGCCGTCAGCTGAATCAACTCCCCACCATGCCACAGATAGGTACGGCTGTCTCCCACGTTGGCCACCAGGACAGACTTGTCTCGCACAACTGCTGCTGTAAGGGTGGTGCCCATGTCGCTGGCAGAAGATTCCTGCAGTTGACAGATAGCTTGGTTTATCTCCTGCACTGCCTCCTGAAGCACAGCTGGAGGGGTCTCGGGAAGTACAACCTCACCGCCGAGTTCGGGTAGAAACAGCCGTTGCACGATGACGCGGGCCAGTCCTTCAATGGCTGTCCGGCTTGCCACTTCGCCGCTGGCGTGGCCGCCCATGCCGTCTGCCACAGCATACAAACCCAGGCAGGGTTGGCAGTTGTTCTGTAGCACGGGTGCGAAGGTGATTGCCAAAGTGGCATCCTCGTTGATGTCGCGTATCAAACCTGGATGAGACCGATACGCCACCACGTGGCGCAGGCCGCCTCGGATTGGCCCGGCGTTGTGCACATCGTCTGGCGCGTCGCTCGGTGCGCTCTGTGGGCCAAGCACTGCATACAGTCGGCCCTCAGCTTCAAACCAGTTTTCGATGCCGCCGTCGGTTTCCTCCTCGAGTTGGATCACAGCCTCACCGGCCATCCGCAAAGAGCGCAGGCGAATATGTGGAGCCTGGCTTGGGCTGAGCAAGCTGACACCGCACCGGGCACAATAGACGTCGCCTGGCAGTGTCTCGAAATACCCGCATAACGGACATCGACCGTGGTCAATTGCGTCATACAATATGGTCTCTGGAGTCTCTTCCAATACAGCCGCTATCTCGTATCGGTCCTGACACAACCGCTTTCCTGTCTCAAGCGGGGGTAGAATCGATTGGGCGGTTTCGTGTTCAGGTTCGGGCAAAGGTGCAACCTCTTCCGGCGGCGACGGTTCAACCGCAACGGCCGAGGTAGGCTCTTGTGATTCCTGTTCCTCATAATGGTGGGGGGCATCGTCGACCAGAGCCGCCGCTGAGTCTACCGGGTCCTCTGGAATCAGTACGCCCTCGGTTTCTGGCTCTTGGTCCGGCGAGACACTGGCGCAGGGATCGGTGAGGTGTCCAATCATTGGTTCTGCCGCCGCCGACGGTTCCTCACGCGCGTCCTCAGTCACAGGAGGTTCACCGGCCACGGCGACCTCCCCGATTGGAGCAAAGGGCAAGCCAGCTCCGCAGGTCAGGCAGAACCGTGCGCTGGTGCGGTTTTCAGCGCCACAATCGGGGCACGCGATCATGTCACATTGCCTCCATATTCCTGATTCACCTGTTCACGTCCGGTGGACGCACCGGCTCGCACAACCTCTCGCAGAGTTGCTGGCTCTACACAGTACGTGTTCAGCAGCACATAGTCGCAAAGCCTGCATGCCACCGGCCATATTATACCCGGGAACGGATCTCGCATGCAATCCATTTGCCGGCTGGGCGAGCACCCGCGCGGTTGGAAGAGGTGTCTCGCCGGTTTCAGCACCGTGTGATATAATGTCGAATGTCGATTCAAAAGAACCATCATGCCCACCCCAATCCCAACTGATGTCGGCCGTATCCGGCGGTGGTTCCGACCCCACGACCAGCCCGCTGCAGCCAAATCACCCAACTTTGCGGTTGGATCACCTACGAAAGCTGGATGTTGAGAAGGAGTCACGGTGCCTGAGCTTCCCGAGGTCGAGACCACGGCTCAGCTGTTGGGCCCAGCTTTGGTGGGGTCGACCATTGTGGACGTGCAGCTATCTTGGCCGCGTCACACCCCTGATCCGGAGCGTCTGATCCGTGAATTGCCGGGTCACGCTGTTCGAGATCTGGGACGGCGAGGGAAATACCTGGTTGTCGGTCTGGAGCCATCCGATCGGACTTTGTTCGTCCACCTGGGCATGAGCGGGCGGCTCACGGTGCGACCGGCAGATGCGCTGCCGGACCCATATGCCCGTACGGTGTTTGTCCTGCAGGACGGACGGCAGTGGCGTTTCGCCGACCCGCGCAAGTTCGGTCGGGTGCTCCTGGTGGCTGACCCGGAAGAGGTCACAGGAAGGTTGGGACCGGAGCCGTTGGCCGGCGAGTTCACTGCTGATTGGCTGGCCGCCGGAATGGCGGCAAGGCGCCGAGCGGTCAAACCTCTGCTCCTGCAGCAGCGTTTTCTGGCAGGTTTGGGCAACATCTATGCGGATGAAGCGCTTCACCGGGCAGGTGTCTCGCCTCGGCGGGCGGCTGACAGTCTGAAAACCGGCGAGGTAGTCAGGCTGTGGGAAAGCATCCGGGAGGTCCTCAACGAGGCCATTGCTCACCATGGCACCAGCCTTGACTGGGTTTACCCCGACGGGGGCATGCAGGAGCTGCTGCGGGTTTACGGGCGGGCAGGCAAACCTTGCCTGGCCTGTGGCACACCCGTGGAGCGGGAAGTGCTGGCGCAACGGAGCACCCACTACTGCCCGCGATGCCAACCAGGCTGAGCAAACGGGCGTTTCCGGTATAATACGGATTCGGTGGTGTGTTTTGGGCGGCGCGCATTGACAATAGGAGAGTTTGGACATCCATGAACGACCCGAAGCATGACGTGACGGTAATAGGGGCGGGTCCGGCCGGTTATGTGGCTGCCATCCGCGCGGCACAACTTGGGCTTCGCGTAGTGATTGTCGAGCGACAGTATTGGGGTGGGGTATGCCTAAACGTGGGTTGCATTCCGACGAAGGCGCTACTCAAGAACGCCGAGGTGGCGAACCTGCTACAACACCGCGGACGCGAATTCGGCTTTTCGTTTGACAACCTGCAATTGGACTACCGTGTGGCGCACGAACGGAGCCGACAGGTTTCGGGCCGTTTGGTCAAGGGCGTCCAGACTCTGATGAGTGCCAATGGCATTACGGTCTTGGAGGGTGTAGCCACCATCCTCACCCCCAATCAGGTTGCGGTCGAGATGTCGGATGGCAGCAAGGACATTGTGGAAACAAAGAACATCATTGTGGCCACAGGGGCGCGGCCACGGAGCATTCCGGGGGTGACCATTGACGGAGACAAGGTCATCACCTACACCGAGGGCATCTTGGCATCGACTCTACCCCGATCGATTATCATTATTGGCGGTGGTCCGATTGGGGTGGAATTCGGGTACATCTGGCGCAATTATGGCGTGGAAGTGACCATTGTGGAGATGTTGGATCGGCTGTTGCCGCTGGAGGATGCCGAGTTGGGCGCCGTGTTGGACCGGGCATATCGACGTCTGAAGGTGAAGGTGGTCACTGGTGCCCGTGTGGAGGGAATCGTGACCGACGCTGATGGGGTGAAGGTCATAGCCCGCCGCGGGGAGACTGAAGAGACCCTGACCGCCGAGAAAGCTATGGTGGCGGTCAGTTTTCAGCCGAACGTAGAGGGCATCGGCCTGGAGAATGCAGGCGTGCAGTTGACCCAGCGCGGTGGATTCATCCAGGTCGATGACCGGATGCGCACCAACGTGCCCTCGATCTACGCGGTGGGGGACGTGACGGGCATGTTGATGCTGGCGCACGTTGGATCGGCAATGGGCCTCGTGGCGGTCGAGGTGATTGCAGGACGCGAACCGGATTCACTGGTGTATGAAATGATGCCGCGCTGTGTCTATTCGCAACCCCAGGTCGCCAGTTTCGGTTACACCGAGCAATTGGCGCGAGAAAAGGGATACGAACCCAGCGTGGGCCGCTTCTCGTTCCTGGCAAACGGCAAAGCGCTGGGACTGGGCGAGCGGGAAGGGTTCGTCAAGATCGTCTCGGACGCCAAGACCGGCGAACTGCTGGGCGCCCACATGGTAGGTCCGGATGTGACAGAGCTGCTGCCCGAGCTGACTCTGGCCCGAATGCAGGAACTGACCGCCGCCGAGATAGCGGCGAACGTGCACGCTCATCCCACCCTCTCCGAGGTGGTGATGGAGGCGGCGCACGCGGTGGAGGGCAAGGCAATACATGCCGTCTGACGGCGGCGTCACAGCGTGAAAGGAGCGCGAAATGGGTTACGTGGAGAGTCTGATGGGGCGGAACGAGCGTGTTGTCTTTACGACCCGCCAGAACTGGCATCGGCTCTTGGTGCCGAGCCTGGGCTCCGTGGCGGCCATTGTGTTGCTGGTGGTGGCCGGTTCCGTGTTGTACCCGGTTACGGCCGGGCTGAGCATGGTTGGCGCCGTAGTGCTGTCATTGGTGCCGTTAGGTCTGCTTGTCCAGCGTCTCCTGTGGTGGTGGAATGAAAAGTACATTGTCACCAATCGACGCGTGGTCCAGATCGAAGGAATCCTGGAAAAGCACGTGATCGACTCCTCGCTGGAAAAGGTCAACGATGTGGTGCTGCGCCAATCGGCGCTGGGCCGGGTGCTGGATTATGGTGATATTGAGATTCTTACGGGCAGTGAGATAGGCGTCAATAAGCTAAAGAACATCTTTCGGCCGATCCGGTTCAAGACCGAGATGCTGAATCAGAAAGAATCGATGGGCGAGATTGATGCCTTTGAGAGCCGCGCCAAACGGACCTTGAGTAGTGAGGCACCCACGGCGGGCGATGTCCCGGAGCTCATAGCCGAACTGGACGAGCTGCGGCAGAAGGGCATCCTGACGGTCGAGGAGTTTGAGCGCAAGAAACGGCAGCTGCTAGACCGAATCTAGGGCAGGCACCGTAATGGGAGTACCGTGTGACCTCCACGTCCACACGCGATTTTCGGCCGACAGCCGGGCCGAGATGTGTGATGTCTGTCGGCAGGCGATTGCGTGTGGCCTGACAGAAATCGCGTTCACCGAGCACGTGGACCTGATGCCAGCGGATGCTGGCTATGGCCATTTTCGGCCCGGCGCGTTTATGGCGGAGGTGAACCGCTGTCGGACCTGTTTTGGGGACCAGCTCCGAATTCTGGCTGGAGTAGAGGTAGGGGAGCCTCACCGGTTCCCGGCAGAGGTGAAGGCGCTTCTGGAGAGTTATCCGTTTGACCTGGTGATCGGGTCGCTGCATTGGGTCGGTGAGGAGCCTATCTTTCTTCCGCCCGCCTATTACGACCGGCGGCCCCCGGCGCAGGCTTTCGGCGACTATTTTGCCGAGTTGGCGGTCCTGTGCCAGGCGGGCGGCTTTGATGTGCTGGGTCACCTGGACGTGATCAAACGGTACTGCCCGGACCCGGCCTATGAGGTTTGGCAGTATGAGCAAGCCATCCGGTTGGCGCTGCAGGCACTGGTGGAGCACGGGATTGCGCTAGAGATCAACACCTCAACCCTGTGCCGGCTGCTAGCGCAGAGCTCGCCTGACGAGACGGTAGTGCGGTGGTACCGGGAGATGGGCGGCGAACGCTTGACCTTTGGATCGGACGCCCATGCGCCGGAGCGACTGACCGCGGGTTGGGAACATGCCGTCCGGTTGGCCCGCCAGACGGGGTTCTCTCACTGGACGTCGTTTCGGGGCCGGTCGCCGCATGACCTGCCCCTGGAAAACGGGTTATGAAGCAAGGAAACGTGGTTACCCCCGTCTCGCGGTTGTCACGTCGGCCGCCGTGGATCACTGTACGGGCTCCCGGCGGCGATGGGTACGAGTCAATTCGCCGGCTGATGCGGAGCAAGTCGCTACACACGGTGTGTGAAGAGGCGCACTGCCCCAACATGGCGGTTTGTTGGGGTACTCTGGGCACTGCGACGTTCATGATCCTGGGTGACGTGTGCACCCGGAGTTGCCGTTTTTGCGATGTCCGGACCGGCAAGCCCGGACCGGTTGATTGGGAAGAGCCGGAACGCGTGGCGCAGGCGGTTAAAGCTATGGACTTGCGCCACGTAGTTATCACCTCCGTTAACCGTGATGACCGGGAGGATGGCGGGGCACCGGTTTTCACTGAGGTCATCCGGCGCGTCCGTAGGGTGCAGGCTGGGTGCTCGGTGGAGGTGCTGATACCGGATTTCAAGGGTAATATTGATGCGCTGGCCCTGGTCATGGACGCGCAGCCAGACATTCTAAACCACAATGTGGAGACGGTTCGGCGGCTTTTTCGGCTTGTCCAACCGCAGGACCGCTACGAGTGGGCGCAGGCCACGCTGTGCAACGCCAAGCGCCTGGCGCCAGATAGTGTCACCAAGTCCGGGATCATGGTGGGTCTGGGTGAAACCACTGAAGAGGTCCTAGAGACCATGCGGGATTTGCGCGCGTGGGGAGTGGACATCCTGACCATTGGTCAATACCTTCAACCCACCCGAGCACACCGGCCGATTTCCCGGTATTATGAACCAGCCGAGTTCGAGCAGTTCAAGCGGCTGGGGCTAGAGATGGGTTTTCGCTGGGTGGAGAGCGGTCCCTTGGTGCGCAGTAGCTACAACGCCGAGGCCCAAGCGGATGCGTTATCGCAGTGGCACCGACCGGGTGCTTTTCCGGCGTTGCCGGTTGGGGAGGAGTAAACTTTGTCCACCCTCGCCGGCAGAGCTGAACATGATCAGGCTGGCTCCTCGCAGATGGCCGGTTGTGATTACGTGTGCATCGGGCACGTGACCCGCGACCTCCGGCCGGGTGGCTATTCGTGGGGTGGCACGGTTACCTACAGCGCGCGGACGGCGCAGGCGCTGGGGTGCCGGCCGGCGGTGGTCACCAGGGCGGAAAGCCAGCTGGACTTGACGCCTGCCCTGGGACTGATTCCGGTCCACCGGTTGGATTCGGCCGCCACGACCACGTTCGAAAACACGTACGGTCCGGTTGGGCGCCGGCAGAAGCTGCTGGCATGGGCCGGCCGGATTTCCGCGGCAGATCTGCCGCAAGCGTGTCGAGCCGCCCCGGTGATTCACCTGGCGCCTGTCGCACAGGAGGTGGATAGCGCGCTGATTGGGCTCTTGACCGGGTCAGTCATCGGGCTGACGCCACAGGGTTGGCACCGCCGATGGGATGATTCGGGGACGGTCAGCTTTGCAGCTTGGCCAGAGGCAGCGGAGGTTCTTCCGTTGGCGACGGCGGTGATTGTCAGCCGGGAGGACATTACCGACCAGGCAAGCTGGGAAATCTATCGTCAGTGTGCGCATTTGCTGGTTGTCACCGACGGAGCGGCCGGCTGCGAGGTGAGCACTGGCGGGAAAACCCGGTGGTTCCGGACAACGCCGGTGGTAGAGACCGATCCGACTGGCGTAGGAGACGTCTTTGCCGCGGCTTTTTTTGTTCGGTTGTGGGAGACGGGAGGCGATGCGTGGGCGGCGGCCCGATTCGCTACTCGGATTGCCGCGCCGACGGTGGCCCGGCCGGGTTTGGCAGGGATACCGATGCCCGATGAGGTCGCGACTGCCCGGGCAGAGGTAGCATGACGCGGATCTATGCGATGGCCAATCAGAAAGGCGGGGTCGGCAAGACAACCACCGCCATCAACCTGGGCGCCTATCTGGCGGCGCGTGGCCTCCGGGTTCTTTTGGTAGACGTGGACCCTCAGGCGAACGCGACCTCAAGCCTGGGACTGGACAAGAATCAGGTCTCGGCCACGGTGTATCGGTCGCTCATCGATGAAGTGAGCCTGGCCGACTCGGTGTTGCAGAACCCTCGGTTCAAACTGGCTCTGGTCCCCAGCAATCCCCAGTTGGCGGGGGCTGAGGTCGAGCTGGTCGGCCTGTTGGGGCGCGAGTACCGGTTGCTCCGCGCCATTCAAACGGTGGTGACGCGGTTCGATTACATATTGCTGGACTGCCCCCCGAGCCTGGGTCTGTTGACGATCAACGCCCTGGTGGCAGCACAGCATGGTGTCATCATTCCGGTGCAATGTGAGTATCTGGCGCTGGAGGGGCTGACGCAGCTGACGCAGACCCTGGACCTGGTGAGAAAACACCTGAATCCCAAGCTGCGTATTCGCGGGCTGCTTTTGACCATGTACGACCCGCGCACTAACCTGTCTCAGCAGGTAGTCAGCCAGGTGCGGTCCCATTTTGGCGATCTGGTTTTCCAAACCGTGGTACCGCGCAACGTGAGGCTCAGCGAAGCGCCGAGTTATGGGGAGCCAGTGTTGTTTTTCGATCCCAAATCGGCCGGAGCGCTGGCTTACCAGGCGTTGGCCGGCGAGTTGGTGCGGACCGACGACCAGCGACCGGTTTCTGCGCCTGATAGGTAGACAGATGAGCAAGCGAAGCGGGTTGGGCAAAGGGTTGGATGCGCTGATACCGCCGGACGGAGCACTGGCGGCCGGGCAGTGGGGAGCCGCGGAGCCGCTCCCCGATGGGGGAATCCAGACCGTGCCGGTGGACCTGGTCGATCCCAATCCTCGTCAGCCGCGCGCTCCCATGGATGAGGGCAAGCTGGCGGAACTGGCTGCATCAATTCGCGAGCATGGGGTGATCCAACCCATCCTGGTTACTCGGGTTGGAGGGCGTTATCAACTGATTGCCGGCGAAAGAAGGTGGCGAGCAGCCCGCCTCGCCGGATTGGCGGAGGTATCTGCTCTTGTGAGGGAGGCGACCTCTCAACAGATGCTCGAGCTGGCGCTGGTGGAAAACGTGCAGCGGGCGGACCTGAACGTGCTGGAAGAGGCGACTGCGTATCGGCACCTGATGGATGATTTCGGTCTGACCCAGGAGCAGGTGGCTGAGAGGGTGGGCAAGAGCCGGCCGGCGGTGGGCAACGTGGTTCGGTTGCTGGGCCTTACGCACTCGGTCCAGGCGGCGCTCTTGGACGGCCGAATCGCCGAAGGTCATGGGCGCGCGTTGTTGCGCTTGCTGACGGGCGAAGCCCAGGCAGCGGCACTGGATGCCGTCCTGCGCCAGCACCTCTCGGTGCGCCAGACTGAGGCGCTGGTGGACCGTCTGTTGGGCAAACAGCCCGTGAGGCAGCGCGAGCCGGTTCGGCCTGAGATTCTAGCGGTTGAGGACCGTTTGCGCCGGCGTTTGGGCACTCGGGTCGAGGTCAACCACGGCCAGAAGGGTGGGAGGATTGTCATCCACTACTACTCGGACGAGGAGCTGGAGGCGATTCTTGAGCAGATGGGGGCGATTGACTGACTTGAATAGGCAGGCAGCGGCGGGACGTACCGCACATCTGCGTATCGGCCGGCTGATTCGCAGCAGGCTTGAACTCGGTCGGCTCTGGCTAGGTGGACGCAGGTAAAAGAAGGGTAATCCCGGATGCTACCGAACCACGCGGACCAATCTGCGGGCAAAGTGACCATTGTGTCGGTGGACGTAGAGACTGCCGGCCCGGTGCCCAGCCAGTATCCGCTGCTGGCCATTGGCGCCTGCACGCTCGGGTCGCCGCGCGAGACCTTTTACGTGGAGCTCAAACCGGATCGGCCGAGGTCGGTGCCGTCGGCGGTCAGCATCAGTGGACTATCGCTGAGTGAACTTGAGCTAGCCGGTCTGGAGCCGGCGCTGGCGATGGCGCAGTTTGAGCAATGGCTGGAGCGAGTGACCCTACCCGGTCAGCGCCCGCTCATGGCTGCCTATAACGCACCGTTTGATTGGATGTTCGTGGCCGACTATTTCCACCGCTACCTGGGCCGAAATCCGTTGGGACACGCAGCGCTGGATATCAAATCGTTCTTGATGGGTGCTACCGGGGTGTCGTGGCCTGAGACCAGCATGGCTTTCATAGCGCCCCGCTTTTTGGGAAAGGCCGACCTTGTTCATCATGGGCTGCAGGACGCGCTGGATCAGGCTGACATACTGACTGCGCTGATGCAGCCACCATTTAGAAAGGATGCAACGGATGAGTGAACCTTCGGGAAAAAACGCTGGGGCGGATCTGCGGCGCATCATCGAATCGGCTCACCGGCTGGGGGTGGAGATCGACGAGGAGGAGGCGCTACAGTGGTTGGCTGCCATGGCAGCCAGTCATCCGGGAGACGACAACGTGGTGATGGATGTGCGGTCGGGGGTTTTTGGGCACCGGGTTACCATGCTGGATTTCAGTTCGCAAGACCTAGCTCACTTTCGGCAGTTGGGCCAGCTTGTCGAGTTCCAGGACCGGCCAGGCGTGGTAGAGACCGCACTGGCGCTCTCGGGTTCAGCGGCCCAGTCGAAAATCCAGACCTATCCCGGAGATGCTGACTATTTCGAGCGCGTGAACATCAGAGCCGACAGCCGGGAGCAGGCGTGCCGCATCCTGGCCGATTTGATGCGCGAAAAGGCGCAGAGTACGCTGCGGGGTGATACTTTTCAACTGATCGAGGTCAAATTCGGCAACTACCCGCAGGACACCGTCGTAGCTGAGCGGCTGAACCGAGTTGGTTCGCCAGTATCGTGGACTCCCGAGCAGATCCTGGCGGGCCGAATCGAGGGCGAAAGCCCGGATGGCGACCCGTTGGTGGTAAAGTGGGATCAGGTGGCTTTGGACCCTGGTTGGTGCAAGCTGGACTGGGTGGTGGCCGATGCCAACCGAGGGCAACTGGCTAACGCGAGCAACATGCTCGACGTCACCTGGGAGGCTCCCGATGGAACCATAACGCCGTTGGATGGTTATCTGGATCCATATTTCCAGGAGGTCTACCTGGAGGCTGAATCCATTCCGCTTTTCTCTAAGCTGGCGCAGCACGTCTCCAGCGATGCGTTGGGGCACTATGTGGAGCAATTGGAGCGCGAGGTGACCAAGTATGTCACGCGCGACATCAACTATGGCAAGGCGGCCAAGCGCATGTACAACATATTTCGCCTCACCGGCCGCTATGAGGAAGCCGCCTACTTGCGCGAGCTTTTTGACGAACCCACCACCGTGCTTTATCAGGTCTGGTCGCTGATCCGGACCATTGACGATGCCTTTCGGCCGGGCGAGACATTGTCCATGGAGCATGTGCTGGCGCAAGCCGACCGGCTCATCTTGGCGGTGGTCGATGCGTTGGAGGGTGCCAAAGAGGTGGAGATCGTGCGGATGCTACTGCGCCTGAGAGATAGCCTGACCCGACAAAAGGGCGGGCAGGAATTGAGCGCTGATTGTGAGGCCGCGCGGGCCGAAGTGATTAACCTGGTCAACAACTTTTTCCACGACCGGTTGTTGGCGGTTCCGACCATCGGCGCTTACATCGATTCCTTGCAGTCCTAAAAAGGGGCAGGGTTGCGTCGAACCAGCCGCGGCCGGTTTTACCAAGCCAACCGCGGCTGCTTCTTCTCGCAACTGCCTGGCTGATCCCGCGCCTCGTCCCTCTGGCCGGAGTAAGATTCCGGCACCCGCTTCCCTCCGTTTCAAAGGAGTGCGATTAGTCACGAGAATTGACGCTGTGATTGGACCCCAGAGGGACCTCGCAGCGCCGCCCAGGCCAGCGGTCGTCGGGCATCCGGCTGTAGCCGTGCTGCACGTGTGATCGATTCGAACCGAGGCGGAATTGCTGATAGTGGGTGGGTTTACAGGCCGGAGGGTGAGGTGGATTCTTCGACTGATGGGTCTGGATTGGCGCCACCGGTTTCATGGAGGGGCCACACAGGGCAAGCGGCGCAGTGATTGGTTGGTCGAGCTCAAAAGCGGTGCCCATCGGCCGGCAACAGACGAACGGAGGCACCAGGGCGGCTTGGCGCCGTCACGCAAGACGGTTGATATGGTGCTTCAGGCCGCGGTTGGTGCGTGCGAAGGCCCAGGTTGCCTGGATGGCGTTAATGCCAGCCAGGCGTCAGACGCTATTAACGATCGTGCTGAACATGTTCCCGACGGAAGGACCCAGCATCGCGAGCACCAATACCACAACCACGGCAACCAGCACCAGCACCAAGGAATATTCCATTAGGCCTTGACCCTCTTGTGGGTCCGAAATGAAACGCATACAGATAATCTCGGAGTGGTACTATGTCAGACTGGTTGACGTCTGCTATCATAACACAGAATAGACCTACTGAAACTACTGACGGATGGTACCGGGGTGCTAGTGACCCGGGGGATTTCGTGGAGGTATGGCGGTGGTGGACAAGATCGAGAAAACCGACGAGGAATGGCGTGAGCAGTTAACGCCAGAGCAATATCATATTCTGCGGAAAAAGGGGACCGAGCGGCCGTTTTCCGGCCGATACTGGAGAACCCGTGAACCGGGCGTCTACCTGTGCGCCGCTTGTGGCAATGTGCTCTTTGAATCAGAGACCAAGTTCGATGCGGGATGTGGGTGGCCCAGTTTCTGGCAACCGGCCGCCGATGACGGCGTGGAGACAAATGAGGATCACAGCCTGGGAATGACCCGGGTTGAGGTTCTCTGTGCCCGGTGTGGATCTCACCTGGGCCATGTGTTTGATGACGGCCCAGAGCCCACCGGGGTGCGCTATTGTATCAACTCAGCGGCGCTGAACCTGGATCAGCGCGGCGAGGAGGGGTGACGCATCAGGAACCTGGTTTGGCGCGGTCAGTCCAGGCCGGTCGCCACACCAGGCTGTCACGTTATGGGCTACGGCAGCCTCGGACTGAGCCTTATCGAGCCTCCGCAGGGTTGCCGGTTTGGCGTTGGAGCTGGGCGCATCTCCGATGTGCTTCCACGGTGAGGGCGGCCGCAGGCGGGTCCGAGGTGGTGTTTGCGCCTTTGCATTGCCGTGGCTATAATGCAAACGCGCCGGCATCTGCTGGCCGTTTGTAGAGGAGGTGATAGATGACACTTCGGGCGGGCATTCGAGCAGGACTCATTGGTGCGGCGGCGGCGGTAGTTTTCATCTTATTGGGCCAGATAGGCATACCTTTCTTGGGTTGCTTGTGCTGCGGTGCCACGTTCCTGGTGTACGTGGGTACGGGGGCGCTGGCCGGCCGCTTTCTTCCGGCGCCACGCACGGCGGGCAGCGCGGCGGGAGCGGGAGCCGTGGCGGGATTGGTGGCGGGTGTCATCAGTGGCATCGCGTGGGCGATCATCGTAGCGGTGCAGGGCACGGCCGGCGGAGCGGCCAATGCCCTGTCCATGGTGGACCCAGAAATGCTGAACCAGCTGCGGGACATGGGCATTGACCCCAACTCGTTCACTGCGCTGGCCGGTACCGGCGGTGTCGTGGTGGCAAGTCTAGGTTGTTGCCTCACGAGCCTGGTGGGCGGCGCCGGGCTGGGAGCCCTCGGCGGCGTGCTGTATTCGGCCATAAAGAAGGACTGAGCGCAACCCGCATCGGACGCGACCTCCAACGGCAGTGCACGTCAACCACCGACGAGATGTTTGCATCCTGGAAGGCGTTGTTGTACGCCTCTTTGCCGATCTGTTGGCGGCCACAATGGGCAAACTGGGCATTGCTGGTCGGTCAGCAGCACGTGTTTGGTATTGACGTTCCCCAATTGTGAAAGGAGCCATCATGAACCGTTTCCCATATAAAAAGACGTTTGTGCTGGGATTGGGCTTTTTCGGCATCAGCATGATCTGGCCGCTCTTTAACAACTTTGTGCCGATCTTTTTGGCCCAGATGGGCCTGAGTGCGACCATGATTGGGTTCGTTATGACCTGGGACAACTATCTCAACATGTTTGTCCAGCCGTTGGTGGGCGAGCGGTCGGATCGAACGGTGACCCGAATTGGCCGGCGTAAGCCGTGGATGATCGTCGGGGCGCCTATCGCGGCGGCGTTTTTCATTTTGGTGCCAGCCTTGCATTCGGTGACTGGAATCATGTTTGCCATCCTGTTCACCAACATCGGCATGGCCCTTTTCCGCTCCCCCACAGTCGCGTTGTTGGGAGACCTCTTTCCGTCGGAGCAGCGGAGCACCGCCAACGGGGTCATTAACCTGATGGGGGGACTGGCTTCGGTGTTGGCATTTCTGGTGGGCGGCATGCTGTACAAAATGGGGCGAATTACCCCGTTCGTGTTTGGCAGCCTGGTGATGTTGGCGGCGATTCTCGTGGTGCTCATTTTTGTGCGGGAACCGGTGGTCCCCAAACCGGCCGGACGTCGACAAGGTGGCGCCACGTTTGTGGACAACCTGCGGGCGGTCATCACCAGCCAGGATCGGTCCGGGTTGTTCGTTCTGTTGGCCATTCTCTGCTGGTTCATGGGTTTCAACGCCCTGGAGACCTGGATCTCGTCTTTCGGCAAGTTCACGCTGGGAATTGAGGAAGGGCGTATGGCCACTATCACCAGCGGGTTTGCTCTGCTGTTTGTGATATTCGCCATACCCAGCGGGCTCATTGCCACCCGTTTTGGCCGCAAGCGCACGATTCTTGTGGGCGTGGTGGCACTGACGGTGCTCTTTTGTTTTGGGTGGTTTGTGCAGAACCTGGTCATGTTGATTGGCCTTTTGCTGCTGGCAGGGATCTCGTGGGCGTTGATCAACGTCAACTCGCTGCCGATGGTCTATGATGTGGGCGGCGACGAACGCATTGGTGCTTTTACCGGCATGTACTATCTGGCGTCCAACATCGCCGCGGTCGGCGGGCCACAGGTGGTCGGCGTGCTGATTGACCTCACGGGGAGCAATTACCGGGTGATGTTTGTCTTTTCGGCGATCTTTATGGCGCTGGCCGGGCTGTGCATGAGCCGCGTGAAGGAGCGTGGCCGGACGGTTGCGCCTCTGGCGGCGGGAGCTGAGTAAAGCAGAGCGGGCCCTTGCAGAGTGCAGTGTGGGATTGTTTGCCGCCCAGAGGGGCGAAAACTGGGCGGCGCATTCTGCCCCGGTGACAGGCCGACACGGTCGCTCGCAGCGGGTAGCGGGCAGCGGGCAATGGACAGTGAGGTGGTTCGGGCCGGTCTAGTTGGAGGAAAATCGGGGCGGGGAGAGCTCCTGCGGCCGGGTCCAGGGAATCGGCTCGGGTTCGTCCCACGCTTCTGAGCCGGCTATTTCCTCCAATCGACGGCCCGCTTCCATCGCCATGCGGGACAGGCTGATGAAATCGGCCGGAGCCAGTATCAGTTCCATGTTGGCGACAGTCACACGGTAGGCGTCGCCCTCAAAAGCAGCCGCCATCTCACCGTCGTGGATTGGAGCCGGATCGCTAAGCGCGGTGCCGCGTTCCAGGAGCCGCACCAGACGGCGGAAATCGGGTTCGTGTAGCCGAACGGTGAGGTTGAGCCAGGTCAGATGAACCACACCGTGGCGACAGGTGGTGATCAGCCCACTGTTCTGATACTGAGCGAGTTGGATGAAATGGGGTCGTGCCATGTTCGCCTTCGCCATGGATTATACCGTACGTTCGGCAAAGATAGCAAGAAGGTGCTGGCGGGCGGTGAATCGACGTGCATTTCTTCGTCGCTGGCGTGTGGGGTCTCTGGGGGTGCCAGAGCTGGTGGGTGGCGGGTAGACTGCACGCGGCGGTTCACGACCGGGCATTCATGACATACGGCGAGGTGAAGGCGGAGAACGACCGATGTGGGGCCGACGTGCAAGCTGGATCGCCGGTGTGATGGTACTGAATCACCTCGTAGCGTGTACCGGCTACCAGGCGTCGGCCGGCCCGTCCACAGTGCCATCTGTCGAACAACCTTCGCCTGCCCAGTGGCCGACCGAGAGCCAACCGTCTCCGACGGCGACGTGGGCACTGGCAGAGAGCCCTGCCCCGACGCAGGTCGCCGCTCTGAACCGGGAACCGACTGCCTGCCCGACCCTAACAGGGACGCCTGTGCCGTTTGCCGTCCCACCAATTATGGTGGTGGAGGCCGGCCGCTTTCTCATGGGATCGGTTAATGGGCACGCTGATGGGCAGCCGCTCCACTCGGTTTGGGTCAGCCAGTCGTTCTTGATGGCGGCTACCGAGGTGACCTGGGAATTGTGCGATCGGTTCGGCGCCGAGACCGGCCGTACCTGACCGCCGCGCGACCAGGGGCGGGGTGGCGGTCAGTACCCCGACCGTCTGGGGACGGTGACCCGGACGGATGCGGTGGCGTTCTACAACTGGCTGAGCGCGAAGGAAGGGATGATGGTCTGTTGCAGCGGGAGCGCTATTACTTCCCGGGACAGCTCCCGCTGCGGTATCGGTTGCCCATTGAGGCCTATTGGGAGTATGCAGCCTGCGGTGGACGGCAGAGCCGCGCAACCGCGTTCGCAGGCGCAGACGATCCAGACCAGGTGGCCTGGCAGGGCGCCAATTCGGGCAACGGGAGCCACCCGGTGGGCCTCAAGCCGGCCAACGAACTGGGCCTGTATGACATGAGCGGGAATGCCGGGGAGTAGTGCTGGGATTGGATCGGAGCCGATTACCAAGCGGATTCTCCAGAAAACGACCCGGCCGGTCCCGACCGCCGGAGTCACGTGCGTACGGCGCAGCGGGAGTTGGCTAGAGAAAACGGACACTCGGCGCGTCAGCTACCGCAGCGCAGGCAGGACATGCCGTCTGAGGGCGTTCGCCTGCTCCGCACGGCGCCCGGCGCCCATGCGGCCGCGCCAGAGGTCAGCGGCCCAGTATGCTGGCGGCCCGTGCCCTGATCTGATCCGCGTCGGGGTTCAGACAGACGGCCGCGTTGGGCGGTCCACCGGTGACGGCTGTGCGACCCTGCTCCGGCCCTGGCTCGGTGACGACCTCCAGCGCAAGCCAGGCCTCCGGGCAGAGGTCCGGGTCGGTGGCGTCCAATGCCGCTACCAGGTCCCAGACAAAGACGCCGGAGACCGACCAGGAGTCCAGCATCCATTCCAGCAACTCGGCCGCCAACCTGGCTTCGGGTAAGGGGGATGAGGCCCAGGCGAGCGCATCGGAGCGGTTCCACGTGACCTGATTGGTGGCATCCAAAGGTGTGATGCCCACGGGCAGCCCGGCCGCCAGGACCTCGCTAGCGGCTTTCGGGTCGACCCAGATATTCCATTCGGCAACGCGGTTATGGATGTCGGGCCAATCGGTCTCGATATTGCCTGGTGTGTGGATGCTACCGCCCATGACGTGGACGCCCAGGATCCTATCGGCGATGTCGGGCTGGAGGCGCAGCGCCTCGGCAAGGTTGGTGTGATTGCCGGTGACCAATAGGAGCACCGGTTGGGTCGATGTGGAGAGAATATGGACAATGAGCTGGGCCGCCGGCACGGGCTCGGCGGGGTGGGATGCCTGTGGGAGATCCAGGCCCCAAAAATCGTCGCTGGCCCGGCGCCATGGGTCGGGAAAGGCGTTGTTTCCCTCCAGCGGGGCATCACGGCCTGCGCCGACCGGGATATCGGAGTGTCCCATCACAGCCAGAAGGTGCGCCAGGTGACGGGCAAAGATATCGGGATGGGCTTCGCCGCATGATACGGTGACGGCCTGAACGTCATAATGCGGATGCCGGAGCATGTATAGCAGGGCGATGACGCCGTCTGGGCTGCCGTCGTCGTCCACGATGACGGGGATGGGAGCCTGGCTGCTGTGGGTGGGTAACGGCCGTGGCGTCACAACTGGCCGGGCTGCGGCTGGGTCCGGGCACACGCCTAAACGGAGACGAGGCCAATCGCCCTGGATGCAGACCGGCTTGACGCCCAACTTGTGCCACAGGGGACCAGCCGCCACCACCAGGATACAGAGCAAAACCAACCCGCCCAGCACAAAGCCACCGATGACCAGCGCCGGCCGTTTCATGCGTTCGTTACCTCCATGGATCAAGCGTCGGGGCTCACGGTCATGGGTCTACCTTGGCTTGGCCAGTATCTCCCGAACCCGCAGTTGACGGAACGTGCGGCTGTATGCCGGCAGAAGTACAACGGCCGTGTCGGCGCCGCTGCCTGAGCCCGCGATAGAGATTACCTCCTGCGACATATCGAGCAGACCCGCATCGGCCGCCATAAGGGCTATCTCGACTGCGACCTTCATGCCCTGGCTGAACGTGTACAGCGTTTCGCGCACGACCACGTTCGGAGCCGTGACTCCGAATCCCTCACTTACATCGTCACCCAAGGCGTGAATCGAGGTGAGCACGGTAATCCCCGACTTGTTCAGCGCGTCGCGTTCGTCCTCACCCAGCGTCCACCCCCGCTCCTCGAAACTGGCACAAATCGAAACTGCGATGATCCCTACGTTCAAACCGTGGAATATCTCCCGGGCGCGCATGGCGGTGCGCCCGTGGGTCGAGGCGACGGTGATCTGCCGCGTTCCCAGTTGCTCGGCTCTGGACCGGGCCAGTCTGAGCGTCTCCTCGGTGTTGGTCTCGCCCGGCTCATCGAAATAGGTGATTAAACCCTTCACACTGCTCTCCTGTCTGAGGTTGATCGCGTTTTGCGGTGCGCGAGCGGTCATGGACCGCCGTTGCAGTGTACCACAGCGGATGTCAGAGACCAAGGCCGCGTATTCTTTCATGTAAATTGCTGCCGACGGGACCGGGCAGAACAAGGCCGCAGGCGGCCGCGCCATGTGGCTCGGACAATGAAGGGGATCTCGGCCGGCGGCGCCGAGGTTACACCGGACCTCTACTTGCCCTGCACAACTCCTCCACAACCTCCAGGTATACTGGCACCAGTAACGATGGAGACATGCGCTGTGGACACACTCTACCAAGAGCAAATCGATACCCACAACCGCTCGGCGCTACCGCTTGGTCGGGTGCTGGATCGATTGACGGCGATCAGCCTGGCTGAGATGAACGCAGTGCACTTGCTGAACCGCATCGACACCAAGTTTGTGCTGCGCGAGGATCAGGCTCTTGCGGCTCTGACAGAGCTCCGAGACAGGTATCGCGTGTTGGACATCGACGGGCGGCGTTATAACCACTATCAGACTCTCTACTATGACACCGACGACTTTTCTCTGTTCCAACAGCATCACGCCGGCGCTGGAACCCGCTACAAGGTCCGCTCGCGAGCCTACATCGAGTCCAACCTTTCCTTTCTGGAGGTCAAGCGCAAGCAGCCCGCCAACCAGCGAACGGTCAAAAACCGCCTGCGCACGCCAGAAATGGTGGTCGGGCTGGATGGCAATGTTGGCGGATTCCTGCAGCAGTTCTACCCGTTCGACCCCGGGCGGTTGGAGACGCGGCTGTGGAACACGTTCACGCGGATCACGCTGGTGAGCTCGGTGCGCTGCGAGCGACTCACGCTGGATTTCAACGTCCGCTTTCAGAACGACGAGTCGGCTGCCAGCCTGCGAGGGGTCACCATAGTCGAGGTCAAGCAGGAGAATCTGTCGCGCGACTCGGACTGGATGCGCGCGATGCGATCGCTGGGCATTCGGCCCACCGGTTTCAGCAAGTACTGCGTTGGCGTGACGCTGGTCTATCCTCAGGTCAAAACCAACCACTTTAGAGCAAAGGTGTTGCTGATGGAGCGGTTGCTCCAGGATTCGAGGCATGGTGGTAGATATCACAGAGTTCCTTTTTAATCTTGGTTTCAACCTGCTGGTGGCGCTTGTGATCGTCCGTGGCGTCTACTACCCCACTACGCGTGACAAGAGGTACGCCTTTACCTTCCTGGCCTTTAACACCATCATCTACCTGGTGCTGGTGTTCATGGGGCGCATCGAACTGAGCTTGGGCGTTGGCTTTGGTCTCTTTGCGATCTTTACCATGCTTCGTTATCGCACCGACCCGATTCCCATCCGGGAGATGACCTACCTCTTTGTCATTGCTGCGTTGCCGGTCATGAACTCGGTCGCGCTTTCGGATGGCATCCATTTGGAGTTGGTGATCGCCAACGGGGTGGTGGTGATCATCTTGTTGGCGCTGGAAAAGGAGTGGGGTTTCTGTTTCGAGGCTTCCAAGAGCATCGTGTATGAGCGCATCGAGTTGATCAAACCAGAATACCGGCACCTGTTGCTGGCGGACCTTCAGGCACGTACTGGGCTGGCCATCAAGCGGGTGGCGATCGGCCGAATCAATTTCCTGCGTGACACGGCCGATATCATGATCTTTTACAATAATTCCCGTCCGGATCATTGGCCACTGGTTCCGGCGCACGACGGTGATGTCGATGACGGTGGCCAGGGCCTGACGGCGCCAGATCGTCGTGCCAAAACAACCTAGGAGGAATGTGGATGAAGAGGCATAACAGTGTCGGTGCATTGTTGCTTTCAACGCTGTTGGTGGCGCTGACCGCTTGTTCGGGAGCGGCGATTGAGCCCACCCGCATTGCGGCCGCTTTAGAATGGGCGCATGCGTCCGAAGCGACAGGTGCAGCCACTTTAGAGACCAGTCATAACCTGCCGGTCACGCCCAGCACGGTGTCGGTGGAGTTTGACAGCGACGATCTGGTTTCTGGCGAGGCCGGTTCGGATGTGTCCTACATCCGGCTGGAGGGCTCGATTATCACCTTTGTCGGGAGTGGCGCCACCGTCAATGATAGCGTCGTCACCATCACATCGGCCGGGATGTACAGCATCAGCGGTATTTTGGACGATGGACAGATTGTGGTCAACACCGAGGACAAGGAGACGGTGGGTCTGATCCTGAACGGCGTCGACATCACCTGTTCGACCAGCGCCCCGATCCATGTGATGAATGCCGACAAAACTGTCATTACGCTGGCGGACGGTACGGAGAACACGGTGATTGATGGGGTCGCATATATCCTTGAGGATGCAACCTCCGACGAGCCCAACGCCGCGGTGTTCAGCAAGGACGACCTCACCATCAAGGGAAACGGTTCACTCACCGTCAACGCCAACTATAACAACGGCATTGCCAGCAAGTATGACCTCAAGATCACCGGCGGCCGCATCACCGTGACCGCCGCGAATGACGGCATCAAGGGCAAGGATTCAGTTGCCATCAAGGACGGCATTATCATCGTGAACGCGGGCGGCGATGGCATACAGTCGCACAATGAGGTGGACCCCGAAAAGGGATTCATCTCCATTGAGGGCGGCACCCTCAACATCACGGCAGAATTGGACGGTATCCAGGCAGAGACTAATCTATTCATCAGCGGCGGGCAGATCACCATATCCTCTGGCGGCGGCAGCGTCGGCAGTGCCGGCCAGAGCAGCCGACGGGGCTGGGGAATGTGGAGTTACACCAATGACAACAGCGAGGCCCAGAGCACCAAGGGGTTGAAGGCCGGCGTGGATGTGACCATATCCGGCGGCACGTTTCATATCGACTCCCTGGATGACTCGATCCATTCCAATGACAGCCTGACGATAGGCGGCGGCGAGTTTGTCCTGAGCTCCGGCGACGATGCCATGCACTCAGATTCGACTCTGGTCATCAACGGCGGAGCGATCGAAATCATCAGTTCCTACGAGGGCATCGAGAGCGCAACCATCACCATCAATGATGGAACCATCCGGATTGTCGCGAGCGATGACGGCATCAACGCCTCTAGCGGCACCGGTGGACTGATGACCGGTGGACGGCCGGGCCAACCCAACATGGGCACCGCCGGCAACAACCGGCTCAACGTCCACGGCGGATACGTCGTGGTGGACGCCAACGGTGACGGCCTGGACATCAACGGCCCCATCAACATGTCCGGTGGTGTGTTGATCATCAACGGTCCGACTGCCAACGACAACGGCGCCCTGGACTACACCGGTGTATGTGAGATCACCGGTGGTTACCTCGTCGCCGTCGGCAGCGCGGGCATGGCCCAAGCGCCCAGCACGTCATCAACGCAACATTCGCTGGTGGTGGCGCTGGCCCAGTCAGCCAACACGATGGTTCACATCGAGACCCAGGACGGCGATGCGGTGCTCACCTTTGCGCCAACCAAGACATACCAGCTGGTCGTGTTCAGCTCACCGGAACTTGAGAACGGCACAACCTATGTTGTTTACACGGGAGGCAGGTCCACCGGAACCGTGACCGACGGTTTATACACCGGGGGGACCTACACCGGGGGCAACCAGATCACCAGCCTGACCATGTCCAGCATGATCACGGTTGGCGGTGCATTCGGCGGCGGCGGTTTTACCGGCGGCTTTGGTCGGACCGGACGTCAGCGGCCCTGAAGCCGGAACACTCCCCATTGACGCAAGGGCGGACCGAGAAAACCAGCAGTTGCCTGGATACCGTCGAATACGCCTTGCCGGGCCCGGTCGGCACGATTGGGAACAACGGTGTCTGGGCAGAAGGAAGGAAGGGCTTTCCACGCCAGTTGAAAGGGAAAGAGCAGGATTGGGTCATCCAACCACTCCGCTCTTGCATCAACCTCGCCCACCTTTCACCGGTCCCGGCTGGCCACTTTTTTGCATCCGGCGTATGCTATCAACAGCACCGCCAATAGGCCCATCATGGCTGGTTCCATGACCTCATTTGCAGGTCCACGGCCCATCGTCAGGCGGACGATGGTGGGCACTGCGGCGTGGGTCAGCACCAGGAACGCCGCGAACGGGAGGTTCACCGCACCCACGATCGGGTTGGCGCATGACCGGGGTTTGCATGGCTCCGTGCCAGGTCCTGAGTCCGTCCGCTCGGCCGGACCTGCGGTGTCGAATTTGCCGGCAGGTCATGTTGGCGGACCGGCGAATCCGTGTTGCCGTCGTCAGATCCCGGAGCACACGACATCTGCAATGGGTTTTCTTCACGCCGGCCATGGCCGGCCATCGGACACTTCCCATGTTCTGTGACAGGTATTCCAGGTGGCTCTCATCTTGACCGGATAAGCGGTCGGCCGCATCCCGGAAAACCAGGATCTTGGCCCCAGGCATTCTATTGTTCCGATAGGCGGGTGGCTCTGCCCACCTGCGGAAAAGGCAACCACCAACCGCGAAGAACAAGCGCAGGATAAACCGTGCCCATACCGGAAATCCGCTGATCGCCCACGCTCCGGTGCTATACTGACGCCGCAAGGTACCCCCTTGAGGCAATCGTACAGGTGGTAACCGGGAAGAATGGGGTTGCGGTCCGGCGGCGCCGATTGGGGAGCACGAGTGACCGAAGCGCAACGTACGAACCTGGCACAGGGTGCCGGAACCGACGGCGGCCGACCACTGCGTGGCACTCTGGTACGGTTGATCCGGTACATCGTGGTCAAGGGGCTGACGCTGTTTGCCACGGTTGCAGTTGGCATCTGTGTGACCCTACTCATCGTCAACCTGGGGGGGTACGTCGATGAGATCTTTAAATCGCAGATCGCAGAACAGGTTGGCCTGATGATCTATGGTGGCTGGCCCGAGGGCGCGGTCGAGCCAGAGCGGACCCAGATCATCGAGCAGACTATATGGGCGATGGAGGAGGCGCAGGGCCTACACCAACCGTTCTTGGAGCGGAGCGGTTGATGGCTGGTGCAGACGCTGACGCTGGGCTTGGCTGAAGGCCGTTCCGATGCGAGGGCTCTCGGGGTCGCCAAGGGCATCGGGCGCGACATCGTCCGGGAGAGACTGCCATTCACCCTGGTCCTCGTCGGCCTCTCGAACCTTGTCCTGTTCTTTGCCACAATCTCGGCCGCGCTAGTGCTGTCGCGCAAGCACGGTGGCTTGCTCGACCGGCTCAACGTGCTCCTCCTGTCACTCACCTCGGCGCCGAGCTGGATTCACGGCTTGGTCCTGATCCAGATCTCTGCCGCATACCTTCACATCCTGCCCTTTCCGCGGCGCTGGGACGCGTTGCCGGACCGCCTGAGCCTGGATTACGCGATGTTGATGCTCCGCCACATGATCCTGCCGGCGGCCGCCATCCTAGTGAGCGGCTTTTTCCAGGGCGTCTATGCCTGGCGCGCTTTTTTCCTGATCTTTCGCCACGAGGATTATGTCGAAATCGCCCGCGCCAAGGGTTTGCGGCCGTGGGCCATCGAGCAGTCCCACATCCTGCGGCCCACTTTGCCGTACATCCTGACCAACTTTGCGACGATGATGATTGTCATCTGGCAGGGGACCATCGCCCTGGAGATGGTCTTTATGTGGCCGGGCGTGGGGCCGCTCTTTATGCAGGCGGCGAGGAACTTTGACACTCCCCTCCTCCTCGGCGTGGTAGTCATATGTGCCTACCTGCTGGCGCTGACGGTGTCTCTGCTGGACATTGTCTGCGCTCTGGTGGACCCCCGGGTGAGGGTCGGTTCTCCGGACAGACAGGACCGCCTCAGGAGCGCCCGCACGGCCCGGCGGGGGAGGGTGCAGCCCTGGGTATGGCTGGCCGGCGTAGCGGGGCGGCTGAGTGCCGCCCGCGCGTGGTTCGCCGCTCTCGCCGGCCAATGGGTGGCCGCCGTCTGCGCGCTCCGGTTGCGGCGCCGCCCTGCACCGGAAGTGCCGACACCCCCAACCGCCGCCCGGCCGCGAACCGCGGGTGGGACGCTAGGCGGGCTGGGGTCCTGGCGTAAGGCGCGGCTGTGGCCGGCCGTGGCGCCGGTGTTGCGCTCTCCTTCGTCACTGCTGGGCCCCGCGGTGATCCTGGGCATGGTCGTAACATCGATCTATGTGGTCATTGCGCTGCCCCGCGACCAGGTGGTGGCGTTGTGGTGGGGTCAGGGCGGGAATGCGACCCGGGCGGCATGGTACCGAAACCCCAAGAGCGCGCCGCCGGCCTGGACCAATCTATTCCGGGCGGATAAACTGCCCACGACGATCGCCGTCAGCACCCGACCGGGCGAGGTCCCCCTGCGGACCCGGCACCTGCCGTGGATCACGGGACTGGACGGCGGCTCGTCGATCGGCGGCGGGGCTAGTAGCAAGGTGCTCAGCCCCGTCTCTGACGATGTGCGGGAGGTCACTCTGTCCTTGTTGCCCGACTACCCCTACCATACCTTTCCCCAGGACGTGGCGATCTACCTTGACGTCGGGTACACAACCAAAAAACCGTACGCGCGCTTGACCTGGGTGACGCCGGGCGAGGGCGAGATCGACCTCGGCGCCGTGCTAATCTCGTCGCGCAGCAACATGCTGTACCTTTCCCAGGACCGTCGCCTTCAGCGGGCGTATGGCGAGCAGACGGCCATCCAGGGGCTGTTTGCCGACCCGGCGTCAGAGCGACCGGCTGCGCAGCGCGGCCGGTACGACCTCCGGATCGACGGCATGGTTTTCGAGGAGGCGTCCGATATGGACGTTGAAGTGGTGGTGCACGGCCGGGTGGCCGGGTTGGCAGGCACCGATAGCCAGCGGCGAGACCTGGCGGTAGGGCTGGGGTGGGGCATGCCAGTGGCGCTGTCCTTTGGCCTGTTGGGAACATTGGGCACGAGCCTGTTGTCGATGACCCTGGCCGGGGTGAGCGTCTGGTTTGGGGGATGGGTGGACGAGCTGATCCAACGACTGACCGACCTGAACATGATACTGCCGACTCTGCCCATCGTCATCCTGGTCTTTTTCCTCTACAGCAAGAGCATCTTGGCCATCCTGGGGGTGGTGGTACTGCTGGGCATCTTTGGCAGCGGCATCAAGAACTACCGGTCTGCGTTCCTGAAGATGAGGGCGGCGCCGTACATCGAGGCGGGGCGGGCCTGCGGGGCGGGCGGCTGGCGCATCATCGGCCGCTACCTGATACCGCGGATCCTGCCGGTAATGGTTCCGCAGATGGCGATCCTGGTGCCTAGCTACGTCTTTCTGGAGGCGACTCTGGCCTACCTGGGCGTCTCTGACCAGGCCCTGCCTACATGGGGCAAGGTGATCAAGGATGCGCTGACCAGCGGCGATCTGGTTGGGCGGGCGTATTGGGCGTTGGAGCCGGTGGGCCTGCTGCCGCTGACGGGATTGGCCTTCGCCGGTCTGGGGTTTGCCCTGGAACGGATCCTCAATCCGCGGCTGGCGGAGGAGTAGGGGCTGCTCCAAGGGGCGCGACGCCACGCAAGAGGTGTCAAATGTGACCAGGTCAACCGCAGCGGTGACCGGCCAGTGACTTGACAGGTGGATGCTCAGGAATACTGGGAACGCGATCGCAATGACCACCAACAGGCCTGGAAGAAAATGTGCGAGCACGCGGGTTGTGCTCCCGATGCGGCAAAGTCTGACAACCGATTTGCGGGCGAGCCCGAGGGTGATTGCTCCAGCAACCGCGCCACGAATGGCTATCGGCAGGGCGAGAGTCTTGGCTGCCAAGAGTCGGAACCCGGGGAAGCCAATAAGCGTGGCAAGCGCCTCGGTCCAACCGAACTTTGGTGTCCATATCAAGAACACAGAGCACGCCGGCAATCGGCATGCCATGGCCGGACAGGGTCGCGAGATCGGTATCAGGATCGGGACTGGGTAAGAGAAACAGGATGATAAGAAACGCCATGAGACCGGCCCCCGCGTTGGTCGGCACCATCCAGCTCGGGAGAAGCGCGGCGCGTCTTATGCGCGCAGCCTGCTGGTCCATTGCTTGATTGTCACGATCCACCGTCTGACTGCATCCGTCCTCGGTTTGGCTGTGTTGCTTCATGCCTCCTCCAAGACAGCGGCATAGCACCCAGCATCCTTATCTGATAGCTCAGCCCGATAGGGGCAGGGCAACGGCACCCGGTGACATGCCGGTCGAGCGACCGTCCCGGTTCTGATCCGCGCGGGCTGCGATGACGATCCGCTTTCGATTTTTGCCTCCATCGTGGCTACCTGTGCCTGATAGTCTGTCACCCTGCGGTCATCTCCTGCCGTCGCCGAAGCTTAATGCGCCCCGCGTCTTGTGCACGGTTCGGCCGCCGTGAGCTCAGATCATGCTCATCATAACGCGTTAGCTGGCCGGCCGCATCGTGGAAAACCATGGTTCTGGCTCATGGCAATCCATGAGTTCTGCGGGCGGGTTGGCGGCCGGCCGCTCCCGCAAACCCGCCCGCGGCATCTAGCAGCGTGTCCGGTGGATTATGGGAGCATCGGCTCCCAGCTCTCCAACGGGCTGGGAACGTGCTGTCGGTCGACTATCTGTTCGGCCGCCGGCGCGCGCCGCCAATCGTTTTGAACCGGTGAAAGTTGCCTGCCGGACAAGACCTGGTAGTCCAAACTGTCAAACCGCGCGCCCAACACCGGACCGCTGCCATAGGGCATCACCGTCAGCGCTGCGAGCGGGTCTGGGCGCTCACGATCTGAGATTCCGCCTGCCTCTCCCACTGTCTGATGGCGCCCTAGGCGCGCACGCGGTTGTGGCATGGCGTAGAAACTGCATACCATCTGCAGCGGCTCTGCACAAGTTCTACACAGTAACCTGGTATGCTCTCTATCGAGTGGCAGGGTCAACTGTGGACCCTGCTGGCGACCAAATGGAGGTAGTGATGAGCAAAGGTTTGCAGTGGATCATCGGTGTCGGAGTAGTGCTGGCGGCGGCCGCGGTGGTGTTTGCGTCCGTCGCGCCGTATTTCCTGGCGACTCCAGCCTGGGAGGGCGACCTGGCCGGCTGGCGGACAGGACATATGATGGGATTGTGGGGTATGCGAGGCGGGCTGACCTGGATGCCGTTTGGACTTGGCTTTGTCGTGCCCCTGCTGCTGCTCGGAGCGGTTGCGCTGGGCATCCTGTTATGGGCGGGCCGGCGGCGAGAGCCGGCGATGCCTGCCGATCAACCCACCGCCGTCTGCATCCAGTGCAGGCAGCCGCTGCTGCCCGCGTGGAAGGCTTGCCCTCATTGCGGAACTAGACGCGAATAGGCTCTGGGGCTGTTCAAGGCTTATCGTCTCACCGGCCGTGGGATTGCCCGCGGCCGGTTTGCCATTGACCCGGACCGGCATTACAATCGCTGCCGGCCTGCATGACCGCCGGCCGTGCGCCGGAGCCGTCTTGACCAGGTCACCCGGGAACAGGAGGCCGAATTGGACCTGCAGAACCTTTTCTTGCTCGACCCAGGCGTCATCTTTCTGAACCACGGCTCGTTTGGCGCTACGCCTCGGCCGGTTTTTGAGGCCTACCAGGCCTGGCAGCGCCGGCTGGAGGCACAGCCGGTCGAGTTCCTCGGCCGGGAGCTGGGCGAGCATCTGCAGGCAGCGCGCCAGGCATTGGCCAAGTACCTGGGTGCACCGGCCGAGGATCTGGTCTTTGTCCCCAACGCCACCACCGGGGTCAATATCGTGGCGCGCTCACTTCCGCTCCGATTCGGCGACGAGATCCTGGCCTCGGATCACGAGTACGGCGCGTGCGAAAAGGCGTGGCAGTTTGTCTGCGGAAAGACGGGCGCGGTCTATCGCCGGCAGGAAATTTCGCTGCCGGTGCGCTCGCCGGTTGAGGTGGTCGAGATACTCTGGCAGGCGGTGACCAAACGGACACGGGTCATCTTTCTCAGTCACATGACCTCGCCCACCGCGCTACGGCTGCCGGTTGAGGCCATCTGCCAGCGGGCGCGGGCGGCCGGAATCTGGACGGTGATCGACGGAGCGCACGCGCCTGGGCAGATCGAATTGGACCTGCCGGAGGTGGGGGCGGACTTTTACACCGGCAACTGCCACAAATGGCTGATGTCACAACCGGCAAAACTACATCACCCAGAACGCATTCCACATAAACAACCTGGATGCCATTCTCCTCGGCAAGCTTGGCCGCCACTTGGAGGGTCTCGACAAGTTGCCTGCGGGCGTGGAAATCGCTATCAGCATAGGCCAACCCCTGCGCCACCTTGCCGGCGAAGGCACGTATGCTATCCATCTGCTCACTGGTCAGGCAGTGGGCTTCCATCTGCTGCCCAATATTGACCTGCTCCCGTTCAAGGGCGCTGATGGTGGATGTGACGTCTTGTTTGCGTGCGTGAAGGATCTTAATGGGGAAATCTCCTTTGAGGAACAGGTCGAGCAGCCGTTCCACAGTTTGGCTCGGTTTTCCACGATGAGGTTTTCCACTACCTTGGCTCGCTCAAGGAGCGGGGCGTTGACCGCCGCCCCCTGTGAAAGGTAGCTTTCCAGCATCTGGTCCAGCAGCTCGGGGGCCAGAAGGATCGACCTGATCCAGGCCCAGACTGCGGTATCCACCCTATCGACGTTGGCAGGCCGGCTGTCGCAAGCTGTGCCTAGCGCAGAGCACAGGTAATATTTGTAGATGCCGGATTTGTGCTGGGTCTGGGCTTCGGCGTGCACTTTGCTGCCGCATTTTCCGCAGCTTATCAACCCCCGCAGTAGGTACGGGTGGGTAGTGCTGCGGTTGGCGCGAGTTCGATTCCTCTTCAGCTGATCCTGCGCCGCCTCCCAGGTATGTCGCTTGATGACGGCAGGGACCTCGACGGCGAGGTGGTTGCTGGATGAATTGAGCTTTCCTCTGCGAGTCTTCCCATAGGTCCAAGTGCCAGCATACGTCTCGTTCTTGAGGAAACCGCGTATTGCTTGGGGAGTCCACTTGTCGCCGCGAATGACCCCGTTGGTGGGCGGGGCCACGCCCATCTCGTTCAGGCGCCGTGCGATGGTTCTTATCGGAACCGGACCGTCAGAGCCGTTGCCCTCAATGTACCATTGGTACACCATGCGAACTACACCTGCTTCGGGCTCATAGACCTCCAGGTGGAATCTACCGTCGCGGTCGACCGGCCGATATCCGAATGGGGGGTGCCCTGCAACCAAGACACTGCCGGATTTCACCTTTAGACGCCTACCTCGGCGCATCCTCTCGTTGATCTTGAGCCGCTCGTATTCGGCAATGACCGCCTTGATGTTTTTGTTCAGGTTGCCTTCGGGCGTGTCAGGATATTCGCCCAATACATACTCGATTCGCACCCCATGGGACCGGAATTTCTCCTCGATGATCAACTGCTTGGCCAGGCTTCGCGCGAACCGGTCCAGGTCGCGGGCCACCAATACGTCGAATTCGCCCGCGCGAGCCATCTCGATCGCACGGTTAAGCTCAGGCAGCTCAATCGAAGCCCCGCGGGCCCCTTTGTCATCTTCCGAAAGCTCGGCGACGATTCGCCAGCCCTGCTTCAGCGCGAACTCCCTGCCCATTTCGAGTTGGCCAGCAAGGTTGCGCCCCTCCTTGGATCGGTCGTCGCCGCTTACTCTTGCGCACAGAACTGCCCTGACGTCCACGAGGTTCCTCCTGAGCTGCACTGCGCCTTCGTATAGTACTCATTCTACACCGGAACTCTCAAAGTCAAGCTATCTGTGGGCGCGTGTTAGCCCAAAGTAGTAGAGTCCCCTTTTACCAAAGTTGAAATGTCCCCTATGGAAAGGGGAACAAGTGTGGACGAACTACTAACCATGAGCAAGACCGAACTCAATCGACTAGAGATCATGCAGGCGATCCGTGAGAAGCGCTTGACCCAGAAGGCAGCAGCGGAGTCGCTGCGGCTCAGCGTGCGACAGGTGAAGCGGCTATACCGGGCATTTCGTCAGATGGGTGCTGCGGGGCTCGTGAGCCGCCGGCGCGGCAAACCAAGCAACCACCGGCTTGACCCGTCGGTGGTGAAGCGAGCTCGGGATCTGATCGAGGAGAGCTATCGCGACTTTGGGCCAACTCTGGCTTGCGAGAAACTGGTGGAGGTCCATGGCATCCGTATATCGGATGAGACGGTCCGAAAGCTGATGATCACTGAGGGGTTCTGGAAGACGAAGAAGGCTAAGCAACCAGCGTCGCACCCGATGCGTGAACGTCGTCGTTTTGGGGAGTTGGTGCCGATCGACGGTTCTGACCATGATTGGTTTGAAGCGAGGGCTCCCAAGTGTACCTTGCTGGTGTTCATTGACGACGCCACCGGGCGCCTCGGCGAATTGTGGTTTGTTCCAGCTGAGACCTTTCTGGGCTACTGTGAAGCCTGTCGCCACTGCTTTGCCCGACACGGCAAACCGGTGGCCTTCTACAGCGACAAACACGGCATCTTTCGGGTGAATCAAGAACGAACCCAAGGCGGAGGTAGCGGGTTGACCCAATTTGGGCGCGCCATGGACGAGCTGGGCATCCAGACCGTGTGTGCCCACAGCCCGCAGGCGAAAGGTCGCATCGAACGGGCGAATCAGAACCTGCAAGACCGGCTGGTCAAAGAGCTGCGCCTGCGCAGCATTTCGTCCATCGAGGACGCCAATATCTACCTGCTGGAGTTCCGGGAGGATTACAACCGTCGGTTCGCCGTGGTCCCTCGCAGCGCCGACGATGCCCATCGCCCCTTGCTCGAGGCAGAGAACCTTG
>DCVT01000028.1 GCA_002328075.1 Anaerolineales bacterium UBA2181
AGGGATGAATGCTCTCGGACGTTGTTGTAGTAGTAGATGTAGCCCATGGCTTCCTCCAGCAGGTCTTTCTCACTGTTGAGCGCCTTGGCGCGTAGGCGGTAGAACTCGTCATCGTCGGTGCGATGAGATCGTTCGATGTGGGCATTCTCTTCAGGATGGCCTTTGTGGTTCTGGATCAGCCGACATCCGAAGCCGGCGATGAGTTTGCGGAGCTCCTTGACCTTGAGCCATGATTTGCCACCGAACTCTTCACCGTTGTCGACCGTGAAGACGATCTGGGCTGTGACCCCATTGGACCTGAGCCAGGAGATGACCCAGAGGTAGAAGCACAAACCGTTGGTCCACGACTTCTGACGGGAGTACGCGACCAGTTTGAACCGGGAACTGACATCCAGGGCACCCCATTGATAATTGGGGATGGCATGCAGGTCGAGGTGGATGATCTGTTCCTTGGTGAGCGCCTTTTGGTCACGAATATGCTTGATATCCATCTGAACCACCTCGAAAGGCTGAGCATGGTACCAATCCACAAACTCACGCGGGTCGCGCCGGCGGCGGGCTTTGGGGGCAGCATCCGCGAGAATGGGCCGGTTGCGTCTGAGAATGTGACGGATCGTGCCAGCGGCCACGTGGACTTGCTCATACTTGGCCAAGAAGATGGACAACCGCTGGGGACCCAACCGTGTTTTCCTTTTGGCCTCAATGACTTTCTGCTCAATCTCAACCGCCGTTCGGTTAGGCTGGTGAATAGGAACTCTCGACCGATCCTTAAGGTCCCCTTCCGCCTGCTTCTTCAGAATGTCATACACCACCGGGCGCGTGATTCCAAAGACGCGGGCGGTATCGGCGACGTTTCTACCGTTGGTGTTCAGGTACTCCAACACGGCCAGTCGAGCTGCCTCAGGGTTGATGTTTCTGAGCGCCTTGTAGTCGATACGGGCTCCAGGATGCATACCGCGCGAGGTCTCCTCTCTCGGCCAAGTCCGCCAAGTCTAGCACACGCTGGACGTACACGTCGTACCCATACCTCATGTACTGTATAGAATGTCCTGGACACCGCACAGGCGCCCCTTGACAACTGCCACACATATTGTATAATGTATACATGTGGCCGGGTGGCGGCTGCTGGTCTCGTGTCAGGATCCAAACAATGGCCAAGACTCCTCTCCCACACGCTGCCCAGAGCCGGGTGCTGGTGGACTGGGTCACCGAAAGCCTGCGCACGGCCATCCTGGCCGGTCATTTTGAGCCCGCGGAGCGGCTGGACCTGGACCTGGTCGCCAGCGAGTACCAGGTGAGCCGAACGCCCCTGCGCGAGGCGGTGCGGCGACTCGAGACCGAGGGGTTCATCGTCTCCCGGCCGCACCACGGCGTCTTTGTGGCCTTTCTGACCCCCGACGACATCGCCGAGATCTATAACGTGCGTGCCCTATTGGAGGCCGAGATAGCCCGTCAGGTGACGGTCCTCTTGTCCCCGAGAGCCCTGGCTGGCCTCGAACAGCTGCTGCTGGAGGATGAAGCCTCGTGCGCCGCGGGCAACTCCCTAGCGCATGTGGAGGCAGACCTCGCATTCCATCGTACCATCGCCAGTTTCTGCCCCAACCGCCTGCTCAAAGAGACAGTGGAGAGCCTGAACAATCGGGCCATTGCCGTCCGTCGGTACTCGCTAGTTCGGCCCGGCCGCCACCGCGAGATCACCGAATCGATCCAGGAGCATCGCGACATCCTCTGTGCCCTGCTGGAGCGAGCACCCGATCGGGCCGCGGGCAGCATGGCTTGTCACCTGCAACGCTCGTCCGAGCGGCTGCAAGTTCTGGTCACCGCCCAGCTTGGCGGCTGACCTGGAGGTCATCATGAGCGAATCCGACTGGCTAAAAGGGGCAACGCAATCGAGATCGCGGTCGGCGGCCGACGTGGCTGCCTGGCCCTTGACCGGCGTCGACACCAAAGTCCGGGAGAACTGGCCCCAACTGGGGTGCGAGGCGCTGGTGGCGGTGGGCGCGGACAACGTGACCTACCTCAGTGGGAAATCGCTCCCTTTCCCGGATTGTTACCCCGACCGTCCGGCAGCCGTGGTCTGGACCTCGGGCGGCCCGGCCGGTCTGATTTGCCCGGCGGATTGGGCGGAGGCGGCGAGGGCGCAGGGGTGGCCGGGCGTCGTGCTGAGCTATGACGAGAACATGGGCCTGCCGCCCCAACCACTGGTCCGGGCCCTGACCGAGCTGCTGAGCGAACGCCATCTCAGCGGTGGGTGCGTGGGGCTGGACTTCGAACGCGCGCCGCAACACCTGCTGGAACTGCTGGAGACCGCGCTCCCCGCAGTGAACTGGGTGCCGTGCGACCGGTGGCTGCGCGACCTGCGCATGATCAAGACGGCAGGCGAGGTGCACCTGCTGGAGTCGGTGGCCAACATGGCCCAGCGGGTCATCCTCAGCCCGTTGAACCACGTCGAAGGGACCATCAGCCACGACGGTCCCGGCTATACCATCACCGAATTCACCGAGCGGCTGCGGGTGCACGTCTGCGAATTCGGCGGTTCGGTGGTCGGGCACCTGGCGGCGGTGCAGGGCCCCGAGGCCGCGCTGCTCTTTGTCCCGCCCCGCGGCCGGCTGACGCCGGGCAACCTGTTGCGGATCGACTTGACTCACCATCATCGAGGCTACTGGTCGGATGCCGGTCGGATGGCGGTGCTGGGCGAGCCCACGCCCGAGCAGGAGCGGGCCTACCAGGAGAACCTGGCCCTCAAAGCAGTGGCAGCGAGTTACCTCCGGCCGGGAGTGGCCTGTGACGAGCTGTGGGAGGCGGTCGGCACGGCGGCGCAGCGCGAGGGCATCCGCTGGGTGGAATCAACCGAGGTGGGCCACGGACTGGGTGTGAGCCATCGTGAGCCGCCGTTTCTGAGCCGTTCTGACTGCACCAAACTGGCGGTGGGAATGGTGCTGGTGCTGGACATCGTCACGCTGGGTCCGTTGGGTGAACTGATGCGCTCCAAGGACACTTTTGAGATCGTTCCCCAGGGCAACCGGCTGCTCAGTTGGTACAAGGACTGGGACCGTCTCTATGCGGTGACCGGCTGGCGAGCGATTCACTGACCGAGGGAATACCATGGCAACAGAACTGGGCGTGACCGAAAGGGTAAAAACGGCGCTGGCTCAGGCGCCCCTGGATGCGATCATCGTCACCGGCCTGGACCACGTGGGGTACCTCACCGGCGCGCCGCTCACCTATCTGGTGGGTGCGCACGACCAGCGTGTGCTGGTCTTTTGGCCCAAAACGGGTCAGCCCCAGTGCATCTGCCCGGCCGAATGGGCACCGGTCGTTCGCAGCCTGGGCCGGATACCCTGCACCTGCGGTTATCCGGCGACCGGTGGGGAGCAGGCGCCGATCGAGGCGCTGAGCTGTTCGGTGCGGGCTGCCCTTCCAAACGGCGGGCGGGTGGGCATCGACCTGGCCCGGGCCCCCGCCGCGTTTTCTGCCTGGTTGCGGACCGCGTTGCCGGACGTGGAGTGGGTCGCCTGCGATGACTGGCTGCGCTCCCTTCGCATGGTCAAGACCGCTCCAGAGATCGCCGCGTTGGCCGACATTGCCGCGCGCACCGACCATGGCATTGTGGGTGCAGCGCACCACGTGATTGTCCAACGGTTCCGCACCGAGACCGCCCAGGCGGAAGAGATCCGCATGACGTGCTGCGAGCGGCTGCTGGACACGGTGGGCCACCATGCGGTGGCGCAGGTGGCAGGTGGCGAAAACGCCAAGCAGGTTTGGCCCCAGGCCCCCAAGTACTCGGTGGGAGGCGGGAAACCCTTGAGCGCCGGCGAGTGGGTGCGCATGGAGATGATCGCCAGCCGGGACAACTACTGGTCGGATGCCTGCCGGATGATGGTCATGGGTCAGCCGACTCCCGAGCAGGCGGCCACCTACGCGGGGTTGGTGGCGCTGCGCGGAACGGCGCTCGAACACCTTCGGCCGGGAGTCCGCGCCAGCGAGATATACGCGGCGGTGGACGCGGAGTCGCGACGCCTGTCGGTGGACCTGATTCGCGAGATCGGTGTTGGGCACGGCATCGGCGCCAGCAGCATGGAGCCGCCTTATCTTACGGGCGCCGACCACACCACCTTGGCGGCCGGCATGGTGTTGGTGCTCGACCTGGCAGTCCGCGCGCCAACCGGCGAGATTGTGCGGACCAAGGACACGGTGATCATCGCGGAGAACGGGGCCGGAATCGTTGGTTGGTACAAGGATTGGCGCGAACCCTACCTCCCCATCTATGACGCGTGACGTGTGATGGGTTTGCGGCGTGTTGCGAAAGGAGTGGACTATCGAGCGACTGATTGGATAGAGGGCCTACGCCATGACGTGTACAGCAGAGTGTCAAGTTGGTTGACCTCAACCGGTTCGTAGAGGAGAACGAGATGGAGATTATTCGGAGACAGAAAAAGCAGGGATACGAGCATCCCTACGTACCCGAGCTCAAGGAGCTCTATCGGCAGGGGCGCATTTCGCGTCGAACGTTCTTGCGCAATGCTGCGCTCCTCGGTGTCTCGGTCGCCAGCGCCAGTGCGTTTCTGGCTGCCTGCACCACCCAGGCCGTACCCACCGTTGCACCGACCAGTCCGCCGCCGACGATGCCGCCCACGCCGACTGCGGTGCCCACAGCCACCCCAGTTCCTGCGCCGGTTGTCAAGCGCGGTGGGGTGATGCGTTTTGCCCAACGGGTGCCCGGCATCGATCACCCGGCCCGCTTTTCCTGGGGCGACGAATCCGAGATCTGCCGCTTTTCGATCCAGTACCTGACTTACACCGACCGCAACAACATTACCGTGCCCTATCTCCTGGAAAAGTGGGAGGCTTCGGAAGACCTCAAGACCTGGACGCTGTTTATGCGGCAGGGCGTGAAATGGACCACCGGCGAGACTTTTGGCGCCGATGACGTCATCTTCACCATGAACGAGTGGCTCAACCCCGACGTCGGCTCGTCCATGTTGGGGCTGTTCAGCAACCTCTCGGCCGCCAACGTAGAAAAGGTGGATGACTATACGGTCAAGCTCTACCTGGACTCCCCCACCGTGGCGGTGCCGGAGAACCTGTATCACTATCCGGGCCATGTCCTGGACCATCGCACCTTTGAGGGCAACTGGCTGGACAATCCGGTAGGCACCGGTCCCTTTATTATGAAGGAGTGGTCGGTCGGAGAGCGCGCGGTTCTGGAAGCCCGCAAAGATGGGCTTTACTGGGAGAACGGCGCCGACGGCAAACCGCTGCCCTACCTGGATGGCATCACCGCCATCGACCTCGGCGGGGACGAGACCGCCCGGGTCTCGGCCTTGCGGGACGGCACCATTGACATGATTGTGCTGATGGGCGTAGGGTACCAGGTGGCAAAAGAGCTGACCGGTGTCACCATCGACCCGGTGACCACTGCCATGGCGCCGGTCCTGCGGGTGCGCGTGGACGTGGAACCCTGGACCGACCCGAGGGTGCGCAAGGCGCTCAAGCTGTGCCAGCAGCGACAGAAGATTCTTGACCTGGCCTACTTTGGCGAGGGCATGATCGGCGGCGATTTTCACGTGGCGCCGGTTCAGCCCGAGTACTGCCCCATGGATCCGTTCCCCTACGATCCGGAGCAGGCCAAGGCTCTGCTGGCCGAGGCGGGCTATCCCAATGGCATAGACACCACGTTGACGGTGGGGACCGGCTGGGCGGACTATGTCTCCTTTGCCGAGATCCTCAAAGAGGGTGCTGCCCCGGCCGGCATCCGGATCAACATCAATGCCATTCCCAACGACTCGTATTGGGACGTCTGGACCACCTGCGAGATGGGCATCACCGGCTGGGGGCACCGGCCGCTGGCCATCATGACCCTCCCGCTGGCCTACGTGTGCGACGCTGAGGGTGTCCCGGTCTCCTGGAACGAATCCGGCTGGTGTGATGAGGAGTTCAGCCAGTTGTTGGACCAGGCAGTCGGGACGCTGGACATCGAAGAGCGCCGTGACCTCATGTGCCAGATCCAGACCATCCAGAAGGAGCGCGGTTCCGTCCTCATTCCGTTCTGGAAGAATCAGTGGTTTGTCTTCAATCCCAAGTTTAAGGGCATCCAGGCGCACCCGGCGCAATACATGGATGAACTTCGGTTCGTCTGGCTTGACGCCTAAACTCAAGGGTGGCGGGCATTCGGCCAGAATTGGTGCATCCCATCGAGGGGCAGGGCGCCGCGCCCTGCCCCCTTGGTGGTAGAATCCTGTTGACACGGGATGCAGAGATATCCTGGTATGATCGCCGCTACCGGCCCGCGTCGGCCGGGGGATGGGCGTCAGTCGCCAGAAAAGGGGTAGACGGTGGCAACTGAAACCGCGGACGGCGGGAGAATCAAGCACACAACCGTGTTGGACCCGTTTCAAGTCGCCCAATCCGTCATGCGAGGCCCGACCTTTCACTCGCTGAGCCAGGATCAGCTCGAACGACTGCATGCCGCCAGTCTGGAGATCCTGGAGCGGGTAGGAGCGCGCTTTTACCATCCCGGCGCTCTGGAGCGCTTCAGGAAGGCGGGTGTGTCGGTGTCGGATGGCAACCTGGTGCGCATTCCTCACCGCCTGGTTGCGCGCGCCCTGGCTTCTGTGCCCAAGCAGGTGTTGCTGTTCGACCGCAACGGCGAACGGGCCATGCACCTTTACGGCCGCCAGGTCTACTTTGGTTTGGGCTCGGACTGCATGTACATCTGGGACCCCCACACCAGGGAGCGACGCCTGGCGGTCTACAATGACCAGGTGAATGCCATCCGCGTGGCAGATCAGTGCCGGAATATCGACTTTACCATGTCGGCCTACCTCCCGTCCGATCTCCCGCCGGCGGCCTACGATCGGTACCAGATGCTGACTATGTTGGCCGAATCGACCAAGCCGGTCGTCTTTATCAACAACGGGTATACGGGCATGGTGGACTGCTGGGAGATGGCGGCGTTGGTCCGGGGCGGCATGGATGCCCTCGAGCGCCTCCCCCTGGCTGTCTGCTACACCAATGCCACTTCGGCCACCCATCACAATGTGGAAGCGGTGGACAAGCTCATCTATTGCGCCGAACATGCGCTGCCGATCATCTACAGCCCGGGGGCTTCGGCCGGGACGACGGCTCCCATCACCACCGCCGGCGCGCTGGCGTTGGGCAACGCCGGCAACCTGGCCGGCTTGGTGCTGAGCCAATTGGTGCGGGAGGGCGCGCCCCTGATCATGAGTCCGGGCAGCGCCGGAGGACTGGACCTCAAAACCCTCATCAGCCCATACGGAGCGCCGGATGCCGGTCCATTCGGTTGGGACCTGCTACACTATTATGGGCTCCCCATATTTGGCCAGGCCGGCGCCAGTGACTCCAAGCTGTTTGACGGGCAGGCAGCGGCTGAGGCGGCGCTTTCGATCTTTGTCAATGCCCTGGTGGGTGCGAACCTGGTCCATGATTTGGGGTACATTGACTGCGGCATGAACTTTTCCCTGGAATCATTGGTTTTCTGTGACGAGATGATTGGCTGGACCAAGAGGTACCTTCGCGGGCTAGAGATCACCGAAGAGACGCTGGCGCTCGACCTGATCGAACGGGTAGGGCCGGACGGCAACTATCTGGACACAAACCACACGCTCCGGCATTGCCGCGAGACCTGGCAGCCGGAGCTTCTGGACCGGCATGGCTATGATAGGTGGGTGGAGGCGGGTTCTGCTGCGCTGTGCGACCGCGCCAACGATAAGGTGCGGCAGATCATCACCGGTCACAGGTGTCGCCGGTTGCCGGCTGATCTGGAACAACAACTGCTGGGCATCTGTCGCCGGGCCGAGGAGACAGCGGTCTGACGGCGGCCGCGGACCGCACCTGAAGGAGTGAAGGAGCGATCGTGGCCAAGTTTCTGGCGCAACGGCTGGTATCGCTGGTGCTGACCATGCTGCTGGTTTCGGTGGTCGTCTTCCTGGTCTCCGAGGTGGCACCGGGCAACGTTGTCCGCCGCATGTTGGGTCAATTCGTCACGCCGGAGCAGGAGCTGTCCATGCGGGAGCAGCTGGGGCTAAACCGGCCGGTCTGGCAGCGGTACGTCAGCTGGTTGGTGGGCAGCGACTGGCTGTTCGTGCGGCCCAAAGTGGGCATGCCGCTGCGGATGATAGAGACGACCGAATCGGGCCGCACCCAATGGTGGGCAGAGGAGCCAGACGGTACCCTGATTCAGTGGCGGATGGCAGGCCAGGACCTCATCGCCTTGCGGCGCCAACCCGACGGCACCAGCGTCGCTTCCCCGGACAATGGCCGCTGGTCCATTGACCGCGAGGATCAGATGGAACGGTTGATGAACCTGCGAGCGGAGTTGGACGCCGGCCGGCAACTGGCAGCCGAGGATCAGGCGGCCATCATCCTGCAGTTGGACCGCCTGATTGAGATCCTGCAACGGGGCGACGCGCTGCCGATGGAGTCGCTGGTGGCGGCCCTGCGCGAGCCTGAGGCGGCACTGGACGCGCTGACCAGCCCGCAGGCCACCCCGCAGCAGGATGCGCTGCAGGCCGCCGCCCGATCGATCCTGAATCACAAGGCAGTGGCGGTGGTTCAGGTGGCAGAGGAACTCGCCGCCACCGGCGGCAACCTCGACGTGGAGCTGCTGCGAGGTGTCCCCGGCCGCCTGGGGCCGGCCGCCACGCTGATCCGCCCCATTCGGCCCGAATTGGCAGATCAGGTGCAGGGCGCGGCGCGGTCAGCGCTAGCCGGCGACGGGCCGGGTGCCCTGGACGCGCTGCAGCCGGCGGCTGATGCTGTCGAGCCGTTGCTGCGGCCGGTAATCGAGCTGGCGTTGGCCTTGCAGGACGACGACTACCGGCTGGCGGCCGCGCGGCTCAGCAACCTAATTGATCCCTCGCCACCGCCGGACCCACTGCGGGAAGCCCTGTTGGCCGACGTGTTCAAGGAGATGGTATCCGCGGCGCGGAGCTCGTTACCCGATTTCACCGACCGGTTGCAGGAAGCATCGGCCGGCCTGCGCGCCGAGGACGTTGCGGCTGCCCGGGCCGCGCTGCAAGCCGCCGGCGGTGTTCTGGCTGAGCGCGGGTTGGTCATCGCCAAGAATCAGGCGGCTGCCCGGGCCCACGTTGCGCGATCCTTCTGGGGGGTGGACAACGCCAATCACGGTGTCCTATTCCTGACCCACGGTGATCAGGAGATCTGGATTCGCACGGTCACGGGCGGAAGCTGGTATCGGCAGACCAGCGGCCCCGCCCAGTACATCCCGCTGCAACGAGGGTTATTGCGAGGCGACCCGGGTTTCTCCATGCGCACGCGCGAGCCGGTCAAGGTGGAACTGGTGCGCCGCGTACGGAACTCGGCCGTGTTGGCGGCCATCGCCTTTGTCGTGGTGATGCCGCTCTCGCTAGTGTTGGGACTCATCGCGGGTCTGAACGAGGGCAAACCGGCGGACCGAGTGCTCTCGCTTTTCGGTCTGGTGACCACCTCCAGTCCCAACTTTGCCAGCGCCATCGTGCTGATCCTCGTCTTTAGCGTCTGGCTGAAAATCCTGCCCGGCGCCACGGTATTCACCAGCTCCACGGCGGTTTTCGAGAACCCCAAGATGTTGGTTCTGCCCGTAGCTACGCTCACCCTCATCGAGTTGGGCTACGTGCTGCGGATGACCCGAGCCAGCATGGTGGATGTGATGCGCACTGCCTACATCCGCACCGCCTTTCTGAAGGGTTTGCCCTATTGGCGGATCGTCATTCGCCACGCGTTGCGCAACGCGCTGATGGCGCCCATCACCGTCATCATGTTGCACGTCAACTGGCTTATGGGCGGCCTGGTCGTGGTTGAATCGATCTTTGGTTACCCGGGACTGGGCACGTTCCTGCTGGCGTCGGCGCTCTACAAGGACGTCTTTGCCATTGAGGCCGGCGCAATGGTCATGGTCACGCTGGCGGTCGCCACCCAGTTGGTGGCGGACATCATCTACACCTTTCTCAACCCGCGCGTTCGCTATGCCTGAGCAGGGTGCTGGGAGTCGCAAGCATGGCACACCCAACTGAGACGAGTGCTGTCCGGTCAGACCCCCCAGCCGAGCGGGGCGGCCTGCGCGAGAGCCTGACGGTCCTTCGCTCATCCAAGACGGCGATGGTCGGTCTGGCGATGGTGTCGTTTTGGGTTCTGGTGGCGCTTTTCTCGCTGGTGTCGACGGCCAACCCGTACGCGCAGGATGGGTCTGCTCCGAATGCGCCCCCATCAGCCACGCACTGGCTGGGGACCGACGACTTGGGGCGCGACCTGTTGGCCCGCGTCATCCATGGCAGCCGGACGATCCTCATCCTTTCGCCCCTTTCGGTCTTGTCGGCCGTCGTTGTCGGTTCCGCCTTGGGCTTGGTGGCTGGTTACCGGGGCGGCATAGTGGATGAGGTGGTGATGCGCCTGCTGGATGCCATCATGGCCTTTCCGACCATTCTGCTCTATCTCATCATCATCGCCGCGTTGGGCGCCTCCCCGGCCAACGTGGTGCTGGCCATCACCATAGGCGGCGTTCCCGGCATCGCCCGTCTGGTGCGCAGCCTGGCGCTGGACATTCGCACCCGTGATTACATCTACGCGGCCGAACTGGCGGGCGAGAATTCCTTTTACATCATGTTCGTGGAGATACTCATTAATGCCCGGGGCCCGGTCATTGTGGACTCGATGCTTCGCATAGGGTATGCGGTCTTTTCCATCGGCGCGTTGGGTTTCCTCGGATTGGGCCTGCCGCCGCCCTCGCCGGACTGGGGCAGCATGATTGCCCGTGGCCGGAGTTTCCTGCAGATCACGCCCTGGGCGGTACTCTGGCCGGCGCTGGCGATTGCCTCATTGGTGGTGGGCCTGAACCTTCTGGCGGACGGCCTGCACGAGGAATCGGTGCGCTACCAGTAGCATGGAGGAACCGGGCGATGACATCCGGCTCAAGAATCCCAATCGACGTTCCCGTGGTTCAAGCACACCGACTGGCCATCGCGTACGAGACGCGTCGGGGTGACGTCCTGGCGGTGCGCGACATGTCGTTTGAGATTCGTCGTGGCGAGACTCTCGGCATTGTGGGAGAGTCGGGTTGCGGCAAGAGCACAGTGGCGTTCGCCATCGTCAGCTTTCTGGGCAACGGCCGCATAGTGGGTGGGGATCTGCTTTTCCAGGGGCGCGACCTGCGCGGGCGTTCGGAGCAGGAATTACGCCGTCTGCGCGGTTGCCAGGTCGGTATGGTCTACCAGGATCCCATGCAAGCGCTCAATCCCTCGCTACGCATAGGCGAGCAGTTGAGCGAGGTGCTGGTGGTCCACCAGCGGATGGATGCCCCCAAGGCGCGGGTTCGCTGCATCGACATGCTTCAGCGGGTGTACATGCCCGACCCGGAAGCAGTGATGCAGCGCTATCCGCACCAGATCTCCGGCGGGCAGCAGCAGCGAGTCGTGATTGCCATGGCGCTGCTCAACAACCCGGCGCTGCTGATCATGGATGAGCCGACGACTGCATTGGACGTGACGGTGGAGGCGGCGGTGTTGGATCTGATTGCGGACCTGCGGCGCCAATTCGACACGGCCATCATGTACATCAGCCATAACCTGGGGGTTATCGCCCGGGTGTCAGATCGGGTGGCGGTGATGTACGCCGGAGAGTTGGTGGAAAGCGGCTCGGTGGCGGACGTTTTTCTCCGGCCGCTTCATCCGTATACGGAGGGCCTGCTGCGCTGTGTGCCCAAACTGGGTACCAGCAAGGAGTCCAGTTACCTGAGCGCCATTCCAGGGCGGGTCCCGTCTCCGGACCGCCTGCCGCCGGGCTGTATTTTCGAACCACGCTGCCCTATGGCGCGAGGGACGTGCCGCCAATCCCGACCGGAACTGCGCCACTCGGCGGGTCGCGGCGCGCGGCACCTCTCGCGTTGCCTCTTTGCCGAGGAATTGGCGGAGGAGGGTAGGGAGCAGGCGCCGGTCCCGGCGGGTGCCGTGTGCCCGGAACTGGGCAGCCCCGAAGCCATACTGAATGCCCGGTCCGTCAAGACCTATTACCGGCAGGAGTCGTCCTCCGTTCTCAGCCTGGTCGGTCTGGGTCCCAAACCGTACGTGAAGGCGCTGGACGACGTGACCCTGCACGTGCCCCAGGGGTGCACCTTTGGCATTGTCGGCGAATCCGGTTGTGGCAAGAGCACGCTGGCCAAGACCATCGTCGGTTTGCAGCCGCTCACCGATGGCAAGATCGATTTTCTCGGGTTCGATATCTCGGTACCGGTCGGTAAGCGCGATCTCATGCTGATCAAAGAGATGCAGATGGTCTTTCAGAACCCAGACTCGACGCTCAACCCCTCCTTCTCGGTGGGATATCAGATCGGCCGACGGCTTCGGCGCTTTGGCACGCTGCGGCGGGACCAGGTCCGCGAGGGGGTCCTTCGATTGCTGGACGAAGTCAAGTTGGACGAACGCTATTTCAGCCGTCTTCCGCGCCAACTGAGTGGCGGCGAGAAACAGAGGGTGGGGATTGCCCGCGCGTTTGCCACCCGGCCCAAGTTGGTGCTGTGCGACGAGCCGGTCTCTTCGCTGGACGTGTCCGTCCAGGCGGCGGTGCTGAACCTCCTCATGGAGATCCAGCGTGAAAACGGGACCACCTTGCTGTTCATAGCCCATGACCTGAGCGTGGTGCGCTACTTCTCGGATCGCGTGGCGGTCATGTACCTGGGTAAGATCTGTGAGATCGGTCCGGCTGAGGCGATCTATGCACCCCCTTATCATCCGTACACCGAGGCCCTGCTTTCGGCCGTTCCCATTCCGGATCCGAGCGTGGAACAGAAGCACATTCGGCTCAGCGGCGCCGTGCCCAGCGCGCTCAACCCACCCAGCGGCTGCCGGTTTCACACCCGTTGCCCGCGCAGGGTGGGCGCCATATGTGAACAGGAGGAGCCGCCGCCCATAGATTGCGGTGACGGCCATACCATCTATTGTCATATTGCGGTGGAGGAACTCCGTCTCGTCGAGGCGGTGATCACTGCGCGTTAACTCGAAAGGAAACCTATGAGAGCACTGCTTTCCGGCAACGAAGCCATTGCCCGCGGAGCCTACGAATACGGTGTCCAGGTGGCTACGGGTTACCCGGGCACGCCGAGCTCGGAGATTCTGGAGAACATTGCTCGCTACCCGGAAATCTATGCCGAGTGGTCGGTCAATGAAAAGGTGGCCATGGACGCGGCCATCGGCGCGGCCTATGCCGGCCGTCGCGCCCTGGTCACCATGAAACAGGTGGGCATGAACGTGGCTTCGGACTCGTTCTTTTATGCCGTGTATACCGGGGTCAAGGGTGGGTTGCTCATTGTCACGGCCGACGATCCGGGGATGTATAGCTCGCAGAACGAGCAGGATAACCGGCATTACGCCCGTTTTGCCAAGATGCCCATGGTAGAACCGGCCGATAGCCAGGAAGCCAAGGATATGGTCGGCCTGGGCCTGGAGCTCTCAGAAGCGTGGGACACGCCCGTCCTCTTGCGCACGGTCATGCGCATCTCGCATTCCGGCTCGCCGGTGGAATTGGGCCAGCGGCCGCCCCGAGATAACTCGCCGGTGGCCCTGGAACGCAATCCGCACAAGCTGGTATCCACTTGCCTGTGGGCGCGGGACCGGCATCCGGTGGTGGAGGATCGCCTGCAGCGCCTGGCTGAATACGCCTGCACGGTCTCGGTCAACCGCATCGAGTGGGGAGACCGCCGGCTGGGGATCGTGACCAGCGGCCCGGTCTACCATTACGCGCATGAAGTCTGGCCGGATGCCTCCTACCTGAAACTGGGCCTGCCGTACCCGCTTCCCACCGCGCTGATTCGCCGATTCGCCGACGGCGTGGAGCGACTGCTGGTGTTGGAGGAGCTTGACCCGTTCCTGGAGGAGCAGATCAAGGCGCTGGGTATATCCTGCCAGGGCAAGGCGCTGTTTCCTCTGACCGGCGAACTGACCCCGGCGGTGCTGGTCGAGTCGGCCGCTGCCGCCGGGCTCATCGCCGCCCCGCCGCCGCTGCCGCCACCTTTGCCATTACCCGGCCGGTCACCGGTCTTTTGCCCGGGCTGCCCGCACCGCAGCACCTTTTACCTGCTCAACCGGATGAAGAACGTCGTGGTGGCCGGCGACATCGGCTGCTACAACCTAGGCGCCCTGCCCCCGTTTGACGCCACCGATACCATGGGATCCATGGGAGCCAGTATCGGCGTCGCTCACGGTTTTGATGTGGCCAACATTTCGGACCCCTTTGTGGCCGTCATCGGCGATTCCACCTTTTTCCATGCCGGCATTGCACCGCTGCTGAACATCGTGCACAATGGGGGCAAGAGCACCGTGGTGATCCTGGACAACCATACCACGGCCATGACCGGCCACCAGGACCATCCGGGAACGGCGGTTCGCCTGGGCGGAGCGCCGGCTACCCGGGTGGACATTGCCGATGTGGTGCAGGCCTGCGGTGTCCATGATGTCCACCGGGTGAACGCGTTTGAGATCAAGGCGGTCCGCCGGGCGCTCAAGGACGCACTGGCCTTCGATGGCCCGTCGGTGGTGCTGGTGGAGGGTCCCTGTTTCTTTGTGGGGCCCGGGCCGGCCGGGGCGTATGAGGTAGATCCCGCGGCCTGCGTTGCTTGTGGGGTCTGCTTCCGGTTGGGATGTCCGGCAATTGTACGCTCTGACGAGGTCTACCCGGCCAACGGCAAACCCCAGGCATTCATCGATCCGGTCCTGTGCGTGGGGTGCGATATGTGTGCCCAGGTGTGCGGCCCGGGGGCCATCCACCCGGTGGACGAGCCCGTCTCAGGAGTTGAACAGTGAAGGCGATCAACTTTCTCATTACCGGTGTGGGTGGTCAGGGCACCCTACTGGCCGGCGATCTGCTGGCCGCGGTCGGACTGGCCGCCGGCTACGACGTGAAAAAGTCGGACATCCTCGGTTTGGCGGTGCGCGGCGGGGCGGTGGTTGGCCACGTTCGATGGGCCGAGCGGGTGTTTTCGCCCATCGTGCCGGACGGTCAGGTGGATTTCCTGGTGGCGTTCGAGGTGCTGGAAGGGCTGCGCTGGTTGCATCACGTGCGGCCGGAAGGTACCGTGCTGCTGAACCAGCAGGAGATTCATCCGGTGACGGTTAGCAGCGGCCTGACCGGATATCCCGACCCTGCGGCGGTGGATCGGGCGCTGGGCGAGCGAGGCGGGCCGGTGTTCAAGGTGCCCGGCCTGGAACTGGCGCTCCGATTGGGCAACCCGCGGGTTCTGAACGTGGTTCTGCTGGGGGCGCTCAGCTCACGGTTGCCGCTTTCTGCGGCCCTCTGGCAGCAGGTGCTAAAGAACCGAGTGCCCGGGCGTTACCTCGAGCTGAACGAGAAGGCTTTTGAACAGGGCCGAACGTGGGCCCAAGAAAGGAGTGATTCGTGAAGATACTGGTCATCAACCCCAATACCTCCGCCAGTGTCACCGAGCACATTCGCCGGGAGTTGATCAAGATCAAGCGGCCAGACACCGAGCTGGTGGTGGTCAATCCCGAGCATGGACCGGTCTCGATCGAGTCGGTGCTGGATGAGGTCCTGGCCGGCCCACCGACCATGGACCTGGTGCGCTGGGCCAATGCGGAGCGTTTCGACGCCATCGTCTTGGCCTGCTTCTCCGACCCCGGACTGGACGCAGCCAAGGAGATATCGGACATCCCGGTGATCGGTATCGAAGAGGCGACGATGCACCTGGCTGCCATGTTGGGGCACAAGTTCTCCATCACCACTGCTCTGGCCAACCGTGCACCCACGCGCGACGTGCACGTCCGGCTGCGGGGGTTGGAGAGCTCGTTTGCCTCGGCGTTGGTGATGGACATGCCGGTTCTGGAGATGGATGCCGATCCGGTCAAGGCCAAGCAGCGCATCCTCGAGTTGTCGCGTCGGGCCGTGGAGCAGGATGGCGCCGAGGTGATCATCCTGGGCTGCGCCGGCCTGACCGGTTACGCGGCCGACGTCGAACGGGAGTTGGGCGTGGTGGTTCTGGATCCCACTTCGGTGGCGTTCAAGATCGCCGAGGCGCTGGCCGATCTGGGTCTGTGTCACAGCAAAATCCGGCGCTTTTCCCGTCCCCGTGTCAAGGAGATCAAGTAGTCAGGAGGAGCACCCATGGAACTCAAACCGCCACACGTCAATTCGCAGATCACCTTTTTCTACTATCCAGACCTGGAGCCCGCCGCCGCGTTTTACGAGCAGGTGATGGGTTTGGTCAAGGTCGAAGATCAGGGCTGGGCCAAGATCTATCGAGTGTCGGGCGAACAGGGCAATGCATTCCTGGGCATTGTGGACGGCGACCGGGGATTTCACCAGCCCCAGCCGAAAAGCGCCGTGCTGGTCACGCTGGTGGTGGAGGACGTTCCTGGGTGGTATGAACACCTCAAGGCGCACGGCGTGAAAATGCTCACCGAGCTCCGCGAGTACGATGACATCCGGGTGCGCTGCTTTTTCTGCCAGGACCCGGGAGGCTACAGCCTGGAAATTCAGGAGTTCCTTCGGCCGGAATTGCGGCCCATCTTTTATCCGTGATGGCCGGCCCAACGGCATGAACCCGTTTCCCCAGCTCGCGCCTCTGCTCAACCCGCGCTCTGTGGCCGTGGTTGGCGCCTCGGATCGGCCCGGGAGCGCCGGCCGGCTGGTGCTGGAAAACCTGCGCCAGCTGGCCTATCCCGGATTGGCCTGCGCCGTCCACCCCCGTCACCGGGAGGTGGCCGGTTTCGCCTGTTATCCTCACCTACAGGCGCTGCCCAGTGCGGTGGACATGGTGGCGGTGTTGGTCGGCGCGGGCCAGGTGATGCCGGTGCTGCGATCCGCCGCAGAATTGGGCGTCCGCGCGGCGTGGGTGCTGGCATCCGGCTTTGCCGAAGCCGGTCCAGAGGGAGCCGCGTTGCAGCAGGAGCTGATCGATCTTTGTCGGGAATGTGGGCTGCTGCTCTGTGGGCCGAATTGCGTCGGCCTGGCCAACCTGCCCGATCGCTGCGCCACCTACAGCGTGGCCCTCAGCCCCGCTATCCGCTCGGGCGGCGTGTCGGCCGTTGTTCAGAGCGGCGCGGTCTGTCTGGGTCTGGCCAACGCGGGTCGCTTGCCCTTCCGCTACCTCGTGTCCAGTGGGAATGAAGCGGTATTGGACAGCGCCGACTATATCTCGTACATGGCCTCCGACCCCCAGACCGAGGTGATCCTGGCGTTCCTGGAGGGCATCCGCCGTCCGGCGCAGTTTGCTGCCGCTGTCCGGTCGGCCTCCGACGCGGCCAAGCCGGTTTTGGTGGTTAAGGTCGGCCGCTCCGAGCTGGCCCGGCGCACCGTGCAGGCGCACACCGGCAGCCTGGCCGGGTCGGATGCGGTCTGCGACGCGTTTTTCCGGCGGCTCGGGGTCATTCGATTGGACACCCTGGACGAACTGGTCGAATCCACGACCTTGTTCCTGGCCTGCCCCTTGCCGGAGGGCGAGGGCGTGGGCCTGCTTAGCCTCTCCGGCGGCCAGATCGGGTTGATCGCCGACTTGGGTCAGGAGTTAGGGGTCAGCTTTCCGCCCCTGTCGGACGGCGCCAAACAGGCGCTGGCGCAGATTCTTCCACCGTTTGCCCCCCTGGCCAATCCGTTGGATGCCTGGGGCAGCGGGGATATGGAGCGCGTCTATCCGGCCTGTCTCGAGGTAGTCTCGGCCGAGGAGCAGGTGCACCTGGTCGCGGTAAGTCGCGATACCCCGCCCGCGGTGGCGGAGCGCGAGGTGGAGCAGTCGCTGGCGGTGGCCCGGGCGGCCGTCCGCGCCCGGCAGGTGACCGGTAAGCCGGTGCTGCTGTACTCCAACCTCTCAACCGGTTTTCACCCGAAGGTGCTGGAGGCCCTGTCCAGCGGTCCCGCACCGGTTCCCTATCTGCAGGGAAGCCGAGAGACGCTGCGCGCGATCCAAGCCATGCTGGCATACGCCCGCTTCCGGCGCCGCGACCCCGTGGCGACGGCCGGTTGCCCGTCGCCGCCGGATCTGGCGGCCTGGCGTGATCGGCTCGGTCCCGGCGCGGCGCCGCTGCGGCCGGATGAGGGAGTCCGGTTGTTGGCCGCCTACGGAGTGCCGTCCTCTCCCCAGGAGCTGGCGCGCTCTGCGGAGGAGGCGGTTGAGGCTGCGGAGCGGATTGGGTATCCGGTGGCGGTCAAATTGGCGGCCGTCGAGATCCAGCACAAGACCGACGTGGGTGGTGTCCGCCTGGGCCTACCGGACGCGTCGGCCGTCGCCGACGCGTTCCATCAGGTAATGGCCTCGGCCGGCCGCTGCTGCCCGCAGGTGGTGCCGGAGGGGGTGATGGTTCAGGCGATGGTTCGCCAGGGGGTGGAAGTCATCTTGGGCCTTCTGCGCGATCCGGAGTTTGGGCCGGTGGTGGTGTTTGGCTCAGGCGGTGTGCTGGTCGAGCTGCTGCAAGACTCGGCGGTGGGTCTTGCCCCGCTCTCGGCGGCCGACGCGCTGGCCATGGTGCGGCAGACCCGGGGCGCCCGGCTGCTGGAGGGTTTTCGCGGACGGCCGCCCTCGGATGTGGAGGCGTTGGTGGATTCCCTGGTGCGCCTCTCGCAACTGGGGGCCGACCTCGGCGACCGGTTGGCGGCTCTGGAGGTCAACCCGTTGATCGTCCTTCCCCGGGGGCAAGGCGTGAGCGCGGTAGATCTGTTGGTCGAGGCCAGGCCGTGAGCGGGGCGGGTGCCGAGACCAGGGGTATGGCGGAAAACCGACATCCGGTGCGGTTCGTGTTGAACGGCGTGCCGGTGGAGGTGGACACAGATCCCGGACGGCCGCTCCTGGATGTGCTGCGGGATGATCTGGACCTGATCGGCACCAAAAAAGGGTGCGATTACGAAGGGCAATGCGGCGCCTGCACCGTCCTGCTGGACGGCAAGGCGGCCCGTGCCTGTCGCACACCGCTGCATGCGGTGGCGGACCGGTCGGTGACCACCATCGAGGGGGTCGCCCTGGGTGACGCGATGCACCCGCTGCAGCAGGCCTTCATCGACTGCGGCGCGGTCCAGTGCGGGTATTGCACCCCGGGCATGATCATGGCAGCTTTGGGGCTGCTGAAACAGAATCCGCTGCCTACCCGGACGGAGGTGGCCCGTGCCCTGACCGGCAACCTCTGCCGGTGCACCGGATACGTCAAGATCATCGACGCGGTGATGGCAGCGGCCGCCGCCATGCGCGGAGATGCGTCGCCAGTTCCAGGCCCTCGTCCAGAAGTGATCGGCGGCGATACCCGCCGCTGGGAAGAGCTGGACAAGGTGACCGGTCGTGTTCGGTTCGCCGGCGACCTGCGCCTGCCCGGCATGCTGTATGGCCGGCTGGTGCGCAGTCCGCACGCCCGCGCCCGCATCCTGCGCATCGATGCCAGCCAGGCGCTTCGGGTGGCTGGGGTAGAGGCAGTGATGACCGCGGCCGATATTCCGGGCGTCAAAGGGTTTACGGATGTCTGGACACCGGTGGGCGACCAGACTTCCGGCGAGCACCCCGGCCTGGCCTACGAGCCTGTTCTGGCAGCTGGGATCGTCCGAATGGTGGGCGACCCCGTCGCCCTGGTGGTGGCGTCCAGCGAAGCGGTGGCGCGCGAGGGAGCCATCCGGGTGCGGGTAGACTACGAACCGCTGGCGCCGCTGGAGCGCGTGGATCTCGCGCTGGAGCCGGGGGCGCCACAACTGCACCAGACTGGTAATCTGTATGAAGTGGGCGAAATCCGGGTGGGTGATTGGGAGGCGGCCTCTGAACGGACCGAGGTGACGGTCGAGACCACCTACGAGTCCACACTGCGCGACCACGCGGCCATTGAGCCCGGCAGCGCCCTGGCCTACGTGGACGAGGAGGGCCGGGTGGTGGTGATGGCGCCCACCCACGAGCCCCACATGCGGCAGGGACAGATCGCCCAGATGCTGGGCCTTTCGCCGGACCAGGTCCGCGTGGTGGTGCCGCCGCTGGGCGGCAGTTTTGGCCGCCGGCATCATCACTGGCTGGCTGTAACCGCGGCTCTTCCGGCCTGGCTGCTGCGCCGGCCGGTGAGGATCACCTTCAGCCGCGAGGAGGACCTGTTGGCGGATTGGAAGCAGCATCCGTTCCGCTTTGACTACCGGCTGGGCGCTACGCGCGACGGCCGCTTGACTACGTTGTGGGCTCGCGGGATGGGAGATGCCGGCCCATACGGCGGCGCGCCCGCCATTGCGCCGTTCGTCGCCCTCTGTGGCTCCGGGCCCTATGTGTGGCCGGCCATCGACAATCAGGTTCGGGTGGTGCACACCAACAATCCCAATGCCGGTTCCATCCGGGGCTACGGGATGCCCCAAGGGGTTTTTGCCGTCGAGTGCTCGCTGGACGAGCTCGCCGGCGCGCTGCAGATGGATCCGTGGGAGCTGCGCGCCAAGAACGCTGCCCAGCAGGTGGCGTGCACCGGCCAACCGTTTGATGATCCGTTTGGCTATCTGGCGGTGCTGGAGGCGATCCGGCCGGACTGGACCAAGGCGTTGGAGACCGTGCGGGACAAGAACCTCCGCAGCGACGCGGAAGAGCGGTGGGGGGCGGGCATTGCGTCCAACTGGTACCAGTTCGGCAAGGCGGGTGAGCTGCGGGTGAGCGCCGAGGCCGAATTGACCTCTGCCGGGCGCATCACGTTGTACTATTCGGCGATGAAGTCCGGTCAGGGTCTGGAGACGACCATGACCCAGTTGGCAGCCCACGAGATGGGTCTGCCGCGGTCTCTATTTGACCCCGTCAATGGCGATACCGCCCAGACCGTGGACAGCCACATCCACGGCGCTTGCCGCTCGACCTACTGGGTGGGTGGGGCGATTGTTCAGGCGTGTCGCGCCCTGGGCCGCGCCATGCGCGCGGTAGCGGCCGAGACGTTGAACGTTCGGGAAGAGACACTATCCCTGACCGCGGACGGCCTGGCACCCCGCTCGGCGGACGGCCGGGGGGTCACCCTGGCGCAGATCGCCGCCAGCATGGCGCAGGCCGGCCGGGCGCTCCGGTACCGGGGCACCTTTGACCTGGAGGATCGATACGACCGGGAGAACCGCCCGCGCTATCTGGGGCAGTTTTCTGTGGGAACCGCCGTGGCAACGGTGAGCGTCCAACTGCGGACTGGAAAAGTTCGGACCCGTCAACTGGTGCTGGCGCAGGACGTGGGCCGGGTCATCAATCTGACGGACCTTACCGGCCAGTTGGAGGGAGCCGCTGTTATGGACGTAGGCGCCGCCCTGATGGAGGAGTATGTGCCGGGTCGCACCCTGGGTTTCGGCGCCTATCGCATCCCGCGCGCTCCGGACGCACCGGAGATCAAGGTCATTCCGGTTGAGGTACCCAGCCAACACGGCCCGCACGGCTGCAAGGGGGTCGGTGAGACCGGCACCGGCCACGTGCGGGCGGCGCTGATCAACGCCATCTACCATGCGATCGGCGCGCGCGTCAGGCGGATTCCGGCGTCGCCCCAACGGGTGATGGCCGCGCTGGCCGAGGCCCGCGATTCCCAACGCACTGCTATCAAGAGAGGACCATCATGACCAACAGAATCATCAACTTTACCCGCGGAATGCCTCCCTCGGACGTTTTTCCGGTCGACGAGCTCGTCGATTGCAGCCGCGCTGCGCTCCAACGCGACCCCTCGGTGCTGCTGCAGTACGGTCGCTCGCCCGGCTACCCGCCGCTCTGTGCCTGGTTGGCCCAGGAGATGGGTATCGGCGTGGACCGGGTGCTGACCGGCAACAGCTCGCTGGAGCTGTTTGCCTTTGTGACCCAACTCCTGTTGCCGCCGGGCGCCCGCGCGTTCGTCGAATCGCCCTCGTATGACCGGGCCATCGCCCTGCTGCAGCGGGCCGGCGCCCAAGTGGTGGGCATCCCGCTGGAGCCGGATGGGGTGGACCTGGCGGCGCTGGAGGCCGAGCTGCGCCGGGGGGTGCCGGCGCTGATGTACCTCATCGCCGATTTTCAGAATCCCAGCGGCGTCACCACCTCGCTGGCCAAGCGGCAGCGGCTGGCGGAGCTGGCCCGCGAGCATGGCTTCTGGCTGGTGGAGGACGCGCCCTACCGCTACCTGCGGCTGCACGGCGAGCCGGTGCCCACCCTGCTTTCGCTGGCGCCGGAGCGGGTTCTGCACCTGTCCTCCTTTTCCAAGGTCCTGGCACCAGGCTTGCGGCTGGGGTACCTGGTCGGGCCCAGCGAGACGGTGACCCAACTGGCAGCCTGGGCGGTGGATACCTACATCGGCCCGGTGCTGCCGACTCAGGGGATGGTCTACGAGTACTGCCGGCGCGGACTGCTGAAGACCAACATCGCGCGGTTATGCGAGTTGTACCGACCGCGGCTGGAGGCAGCTTTGGCCGCAGCAGAGCGGCACCTGCCCGAAGCCAAGGGATGTCGGCCCGACGGCGGTTTTTTTGTCGGGCTGACGCTACCGGGACCGGTGCGGATGGATGAGCTGTTGCGGCGGGCGGCGCAGGTCAACCTCAAGTTGAGCGACGGGCGCGGCTTTTTCCCGTGTCCGACCGATGGGGAGAACTTTATCCGGATTCCCTTCAGCAGCGTCACCCCAGAGGAGATCGAGGACGGCGTAGCGCGGTTGTCCCTCGTGCTGTAGCGGCTGGTAATCAGTGTCAATGATCGCCCAATCGTTGACATCATTTTCCTCGGCTGCGCGGGTTACGCATTGCTGCCGAGAACGAGGTCGCAATGCACCCAGAACCGGCACCCCAAATCAGTCTGGCAGCCAACCAGCGTGAGCGTGTCTGCTGGAAACCCGAACCAACAGACTGTTGTCTCGGACAGCTTCACCCGACTCGCAACCAGATAGCCATCCGAGGCAGCACTCACGTCTAGCGAAAGAGATTGGAAAAGACGTCGTTCCACACCTGGGCAGCCGACTTTCCTCTTCTATCAACCAGAACAACCTGCCGACCATCCTCTTGTGAACGATGGGTTGACTCGGCAGCGTTACCGACGGTTGAGCCCCCGTAAAAATCCCTCAAGACGCAAATGAGGGTGCCGACCAACGCGGCTGACGGCGCGCCCGAAGCTGGGCCGGCCCCCCGGCTGCGGCCGACGTAATTGCCGCAAATATGGGGCAAGATCGCCGCGGCAGGAAGTGACCTGACCTACCTGCAGTGCCGCCGCGAGGAGGTGGCCATGCCCGTGGCCGTCAACGGTGGGGACGGCGATGATCGCGAGGCGAATAACACCTCTGAACCTCGGTGTGCACCCGGTTTGCAGCGGCCACAACCACCGACGGCTATTGATAGACCGGGTCGGCGGGAGTAAAATACAGATAAAGTATCATACTTAGGATGTATATTATGCCATCGAGCCGGTCGTTTTTTGGTCGTCGTGAGGAACTCAAGCTGCTGAGCACCCTGTGGGATGCTGACCAAGCCTCCCTGCTGGTACTCTTTGGCCGGCGCCGCGTCGGAAAGACCCGGCTTCTGACCCATTGGGTCAGCCAGAGCCATCACAGAGCACTGTATTGGGTAGCGGCCCCCACCACCAGCCATGAGCAGTTGCTCTCCTTTTCTCAGGCCCTGTACAACCTGGAGAACCCCAACAACCCGGCTCCGGCAACCTTTACCTATGCCACCTGGGAACAGGCTTGGGTCCAGGCTGCCGCGCTGGCCCGTGAAGATCGGCTGGCGCTCCTGGTGGATGAGTTCACCTACCTGCTCGAGTCTGATCCCGGCCTGGCCGGGGTGCTACAAAATGCCTGGGATCGCCACCTCAAGGGATCCAACCTCTTCCTCGTTCTCGCAGGCTCGCGCCTCGGCATGATGCAACGGCAGCTACTTTCCTACCAGGCTCCCCTGTACGGCCGGGCGACCGCTCAGCTTCACCTCCATCCCCTGCCGTTTGGGGTCACCAAGAGCTATTTCCCCCATTACACGCCGGCCGAGCGGGTCGCTATCTATGCCATATTCGGCGGTATACCGGCCTACTGGGAGCGGATTGACCAGAGGATGACCGTCCCGGAGAACATCCAACGCCAATTGCTCACGCCCAACAACCTGATGCAGGAAGAACCCCGCTTGCTGCTGCAGGATTTTGTGCGCGAGCCACACAACTATGTGGCTCTACTGCATGCCACTACCCAGGGGGCACGAACACAGAAAGAGATCTCGACCTTTACCGGACTGCCCCAAGGTCATGTATCGAAATACCTGAGCGTTCTGCAAGAGGCCGGATACGTTGAGCGCCGGGTGCCTGTTACCGGGTCCCCAGGGTCGCGACTGGGGCGGTATCACGTCACCGATCCGTACCTGCGGTTCTATTTTCGCTTTCTGGCCGGAAGGCAAGCCCAACTCGCGTTAGGAGCGACAGAGCGAGCGTTGGACGAGATCAAGCGTCACCTGCTGGATTTCATCGGCACCCACACCTGGCAGGAGTTGTGTCGCGAGTGGGTCTTGTGGGCTGGAGATCGGGGAGAGCTTCCCTTCTCGCCGGACCAGGTAGGCAGCGCCTGGACGAGCCAGGTTCAGGTCGATGTGGTGGGCATCAACGGCAGGGAGAAGAGCCTCTGCCTGGGCGAGTGCAAGTGGAGTCCCGCTCGAGCCGAGCGCAAGGTTCTGACGGATCTCATTGCCAAAACGGCCGAGATCGTGCCCAGGCAAGGACGATGGCAGGTCTATTACCTGGGATTCGCCCGGGGAGGATGGACGCCAGCGGCCACCGATTTCGCCCGGGAGCTCGTGCACGGGGCTGGGGATCATTGGCAGGTTGCCGGCATCCAGTTGCTGGACCTGGATCGAGTGGATGCGGATCTCGCCCGGTGGACGGGCTCAGGATAACTGAGACCAGGAAGTGCCAGCATGCGGTGTCATGGCCAGGCCAGAGCTACTTACGGTCGCCGATTGGGTGTTCGCAAATCCATGTATTCCGTATCCAGGGTAGCTGTCCTGCTTCCCGTGCTTGGTACCACACGTGGGAATGCGGCACCGCAACCGTTCCACAAGAAACTCAGCGGGATTGCCCACCGCGCTGACCGGAGACGAAATCGACAACGACGCGGCGGACGTCTACGAACCGCGGTTTTCTGGTACAATCAGAACGTGTGTTCGTCCCGTCGGATGCGACCCTGAAATGGACTCGCCACAATTCTCTGCGAATACTCAACACCCGGTGGCTGGTTCCCCGCCGTCCGAGGCAGCCTTCCCGGTGAATTTTGCCAACCAGATCGCCGAGCTCGAATCGTTCAACAAGCATCTGTACCGGCCGAATACTTACCTCCACAAGTGGTGGGCGAGGCGCTGCGGCAGCACCTTCCGGCTCATCCTGAAACACCTGGTCGATGATCCAGCGCGCCGGGGATACTACCGCCCGGGAGGGCTGGAGGGCAAGATCATCCTGGATCCAATGATGGGTGGAGGGACGACCCTCCACGAGGCGATCCGGCTGGGAGCCAACGTGATTGGCGCCGACATCGATCCCATCCCCATTCTCCAGGCCAGAGCGACCTTGTCGCAGACGCCGCCGGACAGATTGGAGAAAGCGTTTGGTGCGCTCTTTGAGGAACTGAGCGCACGGTTGTCGCCGTTTTTCGAGACCTCATGCCCGGACTGCGGCCGTCCCGTTCCGCTCATGTACACGCTGTATGGGCAGGAGCAAGTGTGCGGCTGCGGGGCGGCAGTGGTGGTCGATTCAATTGTCCTGCGGCATGAGCCGGATGGTTCGCAGGTGGTGATTTGTGAGCGGTGTGGTGAGGTGCACCGGGTAGCTGGCAACGCGGATGACCACGTCTGCATCCGGGAACCGCTTACATGCGCAATTCGCGAGAAGCGGATGAAGGTCTGCCCTGACTGCGGCGAATCTCACCGGGAGCGCCGTGACATTCCTTTTTATGCGCGTTTTGTGCCCATCGCGATCGTTGGCCAGTGCCAGGTACATGGCCTCTTTTTCAAAGCACCGGCCCTGTCTGATCTTGACCTGCTTCGTCGAGCGAATAGCGCTCGCGAGAGTCTGGCGCTCGAGCCTGCCACCGACTTTGCTGTGGTACCTGGCCCCAAGTCGGTAGATTTGATTCGCCATGGGATAGGCTCGTATCTCGACCTTTTCTCCAGCCGGCAACTCCTGTATCTGAGCTCGGCCGTCGAATTGGTGGAACGACTGGATGGCCTCAGCAAGCTCAATCTGGGACTGTTAGTTTCCACCTCAACGGAGTTCAATTCCATGCTATGTGGCTACAAGGGGGGCAGCCGCCGCCGCCCGGGAGCCATACGGCACACCTTCTCCCTTCATGCCTTTTCGTTTCCGTATACCGCATTGGAAAACAACCCAGTCTATCCGGGCAAACCCTCTGGCAGCCTGCAGGGCCTCTACCACGCGAGGATACGCAAGGCCCGCCAATGGGCCGCTCAGCCCAGAGAAAGAGTCGTCGAGGGCGGAAGGGCACAGAAGATCGTACCCATCTGCGGTGAGGTCGATGCAGGGCAGGAAGTTCCAAGCCCCGCCGAGCTTGTGGAAGGAACGAAACGTTTCCTGTTGTTGCAGGGCTCAAGTACAGGCCTGAACCTGGAAGCGAACAGCGTAGACCACGTGGTGACGGACCCTCCGTACTTTGACAATGTGCAGTATGGTGACCTGTCGGCCTTCTTTCGGGTTTGGCTGAAGCGGATATTCGCCGATCAGGCCGCGTGGGACTATGACCTCGATGAGTCGGCGGTAGATCCGCAGAGTAAGGGCCGCGGGCAATACGAAGCAGTCCTCGCTGGGATTTTTGCCGAGTGCCGCCGGGTTCTCAAGCCCGGGGGGCGACTCATTTTTACCTACCATCATTGGAGCCCCAAGGGCTGGAGCGCATTGACGAGCGCTTTGAAGGGGGCTGGATTCAAGTTGCTCGAACGGCACATCATCCAGTCGGAAAACCCGGCCTCGGTGCACATCAGCAATCTCCGTGCATTGAAACACGACGCTGTGTTGATCCTTGGGTCGGAGGGCAGAGACGGCCGCGCGTGGCCAATGCCCATTCGGGTAGACACCCAGATCAGCGAGGACTTTATCCGGGGATGTGCCGACGCCCTGGGGTGGATGCTGTCGGCCGACCTGGAGTGGGAGGATATCAACCAGCGATGGGAGGAGTTGCTGCGTTGACTTCCCCGGCCGTTTGCCGGATGAGGTGACTCATGGCGCTGATTCTTCGGGATTGGTTCGGGTTCGATCTTGATGATGAGTCCCCAGTGGCCCTTCGGCACCGGGATCGACAGCCATGCCCCTTCATCGGAGGGGCCTGTACCAAGAGTTTCAACGACGGAACACTTTCGGGCGTGTGCACCGTCAGCACTTCGACCGAGAGAGCGCCGGTTATCATCTGTCCTAACCGTCTCTACGCCGGCAACTACGCCGTCCTTGGCGATGTGACCACGATCGCTTTCGGGCCAGGCCACCAGGTGATCCATCCGAATGAGGCTTAGGGCGTTCAGCACGACGGGCGCTTTGTGGTCGCCCTGGGCAAGTATTTCGGCAAGGAGCTACGGTTACCGGGTCGGGGCGCGAGGGGTGGTTATTTTGTGGATTGGGCGCTTCCCAGGATCGATTCGTCGGGTGCGCTGGGATCGCGGGTGGAGGTGCAGAGCATTGACACCACCGGAACTTTCCGGCCGGAGGTGGAGTTGCTTCGAGCGGGCCATCGGAGCGTCCCGCCCTCCAAAGCCGGGCTGAACTGGGAGAACGTGAACAAGCGGATCTTGCCGCAACTGATCTACCAAGGCCACGTCCTGCTGTGCGGTGTCCAGGACATCCTATACAGTACATGAGGTACGGGTACAGCGTCTACGTCCAGCGCGTCTAGACCCGGCCGGGGGAGGAAGCCCAGGTGTGTTTTGGGTACGCTGGTCTTATGATCGACCCGGATACCGGTCGACCGCGCCGGTGTCAACAACGGGTGGGAATGTCGACAAATCACCGGAATAGAATGTCCACTAATCATCGGTCAGTGTACGCTGACCTTCATATCTGCCTACACATCTCCAGCTCGGCTTACACTTCCACGGGCTTCGGCTGTTGCCAAGGCCTGCCTGCAAGAGCCTCAGGTTCAACAAGCCTACCGGGAGTGCGTCGAGCATTAGGGCGTTCTGATCAACCCCTGCCGGCCACGCACCCCCCAACACAAGGGCAAGGTGGAGCAAGGTGGTGTCCACTACGTCAAGCGCAACTTCCAGCTTGTAGAAAAACGGAAACCAGGAGCGAGGAAGACAGAAGTCAAATCAGGCGATGAGCGCCAACCCAAGCACATCCTGGTTGGCGAAGCTTTCAATGCTGGCGCTTCGATCCAGGAATTGATGGAGCAGTTCGGCGCACAGCAAGGTACGGTTCTGAACCATATCACGAAGTACATCCTGGAGAGGTGTTCACTCCGCTCGAGCGAGTTCCTGGCTTTGCCCGATCTTCCGGAAGATTTGGTACAATGAGTGACGGGGTCTTTCCAGGCACCGGGCACAGAGTATCCAGAACCGATCTACGAGGAACTCAATGGCGCCGTCAATCATGATGATCTCAAGCTGCTGAAGCTCTTGGATCTGGCTAACTCACCCGGAAGGCATTTTCCCAGTGACCCAAACGAAAATGGATAGCTCGTCCTTACTGAACAGCCTTCTTGCTCAACGCAAGATTGCCCTGGAGTCAGCATCGTTTCTGAAGCGGGTACCGCATCCATTACCCGAAGATTGGGAATTTGAACGTGTGGAAGGCATGCTTCTTGGTCTGGCAATCGGTGATGCTCTTGGAAATCCGACTGAGTCGCAGATTCCCGCAATTCGCCGGCAGTCACACGGTGAGATTCGCGATTACCTGCCCAATCGATATGCAGATGGTCGCTCGCTGGGTGTCCCATCGGACGACTCCCAAATGGCGTTTTGGACCCTGGAACAGCTCCTGGAAGATGGCGGGTTGGTTCCCGATCACCTGGCGCGCAAGTTCAGCCAGAATCAGATCTTCGGCATCGGCAGAACCGTCACGGCTTTCTTGCGCAGTTACAGAGATCAGGGGCTACCCTGGGAACAATCCGGTCAGCCATCCGCCGGCAATGGCGCGCTGATGCGCATTGCACCGGTGCTGCTTCCCCATCTGCGCCGGCCGTCACCGGAGCTGTGGGCGGATACGGCGCTGGCTGGCATGATCACCCACAATGACTCGGCTTCGAATGCTTGTTGTGTGGCCTATGTCCACATCCTTTGGGAATGTTTGCGACTGAAACAGGCTCCTGAACCCTCCTGGTGGGTTGAAACATTTGTTGATACAGCCAGAGAGCTGGCAGGGAACACCTCTTACGCGTCTCGAAATCTCGCGTTGCCATACGAAGGTCCGTTGTGGCGGTTTGTTGAGCGGGAAGTGCGCCAGGCCCTCAAGCAAAACTGGTCCACTCTGGAGGCGTGCGAACGTTGGCATTCCGGAGCGTACTTGTTGGAAACTCTGCCCTGTGTATTGTACATCCTGGCCAGATATGGAGATCATCCGGAGGAAGCGATCGTCCGAGCGGTCAACGACACCAGGGACAATGACACCGTGGCCGCCATTGTCGGCGCGGCGGTCGGTGCGCTTCACGGTAGAGCAGGCCTGCCGGCGCGCTGGATTGGCAGCTTGCTGGGTCGAACCACAGCAGATGATGATTGGCATATCTTCGAACTGATCGAATCGGCAAAGCAAACCTTCTGGCGTGCAGATCCACCATTCACTTCGGACAATGTCCAGGCTGTATTGAAATTCTTGCCCATCTTTGAGCGGCCGGAGTACTCCCCCGGCAAGTGGATCATCCGAGAAGGTGAATTTCCCTACTTTGACTACACTTCCGAAGTGCTTGACTTTATCGAGGCGCTCTACTCCATAAGCTTGATCAAGCCATTTGATTGGATGAATTGGGAGGAAGGAAAGCAATTGGTGGATAATCCCATGCTGGTTGGCAAAGCCAACCTGCAAACGCTGCGCAAGCTGCTGACTGCACATGTGCGCGCTGACCGTTTTGCTGAGGGTCACCTGGCTGCCATGTTTGAATCGGGGCACATTGCGATGATCCTGAAGCGGATGGCGGAACTTTATCCTTCCTCACCTAGCAATAATCAGTGAATATTCGTCAGGTTGATTCGTGCGTGCCGGTCCCCCAAACTGCGGCATGGTCGGTTACGGACGGCCGGCCGAGCCGCCATACTGGCGACAAACAGAATTCCATTTCAGCAAGATGCCCATGCGCCCTCTTTTGGCAGCACTTGCACTTCAGCCTCCCCCATTACTTCCAGGGCGCTCCATTGAGATCTTTGAGAAAAGCCGGATGTCGTTGAACCGGCTGAAGGAAAACCAGTCGTTGGCAGGATGTAATCTCGTAAAACCTGCCTCCTGGTGACAATCGACCATGCTGCCGCCCCAGCCACAATTCCCCTTTGATGACCAAACCTGGATCATATCCGACACTCACTTCTTCCATGAGAACATCGGCCGCTATTGCGACCGGCCCGATGGCTGGCAGGAAATGATCATTGAAAACTGGAACCGCCTCATCCAGCCTGATGAAGTGGTCTTCCATGTCGGCGACCTGGCGCTGGGCAAGAAGGAAAATATCGAAGGCTTGGTGCCGCTGCTCAACGGCAAGCTTTATCTGATGCGCGGCAACCATGACCGGCGCGGCATAGGCTTCTATGAGCGCCTGGGGATCACCCTGGTGCCAGATCCATATCGAATGAATCATCCCTCAGGATTGACCCTGATCTTCTCACACCGCCCCATCCTGCCCCTCGAGCCTGGAGTGCTCAACCTGCATGGTCACATCCACAACAACCTAGCTCCCGGGCTGGGCAAAAGGCATATCAACTTGTGCGTCGAGGTGCGAGACTATCGTCCCTGGCGGTTGGGAGTGATCTTGACACCATTGCTCGCCCACTGCTAAATATCCGTGCTGCCAAGATCCCTTGCATGATACATGAATATATCGGATAATATACAATAACTGTCTATTATCCGATATGTACCATGCGACACACGATCTTATCTGCCTTTGAACGCCTGCCCTATTTTACGATAGAAGGCTTCCGGCAATTTGCCGGAGACGACGTCGTCGATGACGCCCATGTGCGCACAGCCCTCTATCGGTGGGTCAAAGCCGGGCATCTGATCGCTCTCAAGAAGGGGGTGTACATGCACCGCCGCTTCTACGAGCAGCACCGTCAGGATGCAGCCTTTGCACCGGTAGTCAGCGCCATCCTGTTACCCCAGTCGTACCTCTCGCTGGAATATGTGCTGCAGCAGCACGGCATCCTGACGGATATCACTTTTCCGGTCACGGCAATCACCATCAAAAACACGCGCACCATCCTCAATTCCCTGGGAACGTTTGTGTACCGGCACATCCAACCTCAACTTTACTGCGGCTTCCAGATCTTGGAAGCGTACGGCGTGCCCTATGCCCAAGCATCGGCAGCCAAAGCCTTGTCTGATTATCTCTACCTGCGCCCGCTGCCGGCGGATCTGGAACCGCGCCGCTACAACCTCGCCGAGGAGCTGCGCCTGAATTTGGATGAGTTCACCCGGGATGAGCGGGAGGAATTTGTCGGGTATGTCATCAAGAGCGAAACGACCCGCAAAGGTGGCGCGAAAATGCGCCGCATACTGAATAACCTGGAGGTTCACGTATGGCGACGCTGATCCAGACGCTGCAAAACGTCCTGGCCGGCAAAGACCCGCTGCTCCCTCCTGAAACCAGGCGCATCGTCCTGAAGGAAGTGTTGCAGGCTTATGTGTTGGATTATCTCTACAACCATACCGGCTACCGCCGCTTGAACTTCTACGGCGGCACCTGCCTGCACGTGGTTTATGGCCTGAACCGCCTGTCAGAAGATCTTGATTTTGATAACCAGGCCGGTCTGGATCTGGACCATCTTGCGGAAAACCTGGCCCGGTATTTTCACAAAGCATTTGGGTATGGGGATGCATCGGCAAAGACGCAGCAAGGCGAGGGCGGAATTCTGCGGGTTACAGTCAAGTTTCCGGTGTTGAATGCCCTGGGTTTGTCGCCTCATCCGAGCGAGGCGCTGCATCTCAAGGTGGAAGTCAGCCAACATGAACAGGTGGCGACCATCCAACATACGCCGGTATTCGTTTACGGGCGCAGCTTGGTTGCGGCGCATTTTTCGCTAGAAACCATGATGGCTGGGAAAATGCTGGCTTGCATGGAGCGCAGGTTCGAGCGTGGGCGCAGCGGCGCGCAGATCAAGGGGCGTGACTTTTATGATTTGCTGTGGTTCATGCAGCAGCGGGTCCAGCCGCTCGAAGCAAAACTGGCCCGCGATGGCCAGCAGCCTTACACCGTTGCGTCGGCGATGCTTGCATTGCACGAGAAAGTCGCCCGCATCAAGCCCCGCGATCTGGCGATTGACCTGCTGCCGATGTTTGAGTCTCGGCAGTATATCGAAGCCTGGCTGGAGGCTTTTCACGAGAATTTTGAGGTGCTGGTAAGAGGTTATCTGGGGAAATAGAGACGCCTCAACCTTTGCCCCATTTTTCGCTAGAGGTGCAGAATGACGATCAACATGGGAGCGCGTGATGCTCAGCGGCAGTTCGCTGAGTTGGGCAAGTAGGCGATGATAAAGAGGTTGCTATCATCGAACGCTTCGGCAAACCATTAGGGATGATTATTCCAATAGAGGTCTATGAGTAGTTGGTTACGGAACGAGAGGCGCGATTTCTAGTGCCGGATCGCATTCGTAGCAAGCTGCCCGAGATCCCAGAAGAAGAGGAAAAAAAGACGTCAGCCAGGCAATGGACGCCATTAGGAACTCCAGATTTTAGGATACCGCGCAGCACGTAACCAGGGGACCCTCGCACACTATTGACGAGTTGCTGGCAGCCGGCTGAAGTCAGGGTCACGTCTCGACGAGCAGCGCGCCAAGACCGGCACGGGACGGTCAACCCGAATAAGCCGCAGATTACCAGAAGGGTAGGGGGGATCTCAGTATCTTAGCCGTCCTTCGCCGCCAACAACCGGGGACCGACAGACCCAAAGTATATCGCGCACCAGCCCTGCTTGAGCCAGGCATTGCCGTCGCCGTACACCGCAAGAAAAAAAGGTCAGCGGAGCAGGGGAGTGCACTTCGCATAGTTGTACAGCAGCGCACGTCTTATGTTGCGGTGATGTGACCTGCGCAGGCCGTCTCCTTGGCACGTTGGTTGTTGTGGACGAACTTGATGTGACCGGGCTCGAGGAATTTGAGACTCGCGTTCCAGAGGTAATGAGCCTGGTCTAAGCGATCACCAGACCACACGTTCCCGGGCTGCGCCTGGGGAGGATCACGCAGACTCCCGCCCGCTTGGGCGTTTGCCCCAACTGGCAGCAGGCGGCGGAACGGCGTCAGTCGTTTGCAGCCAGCGGGTATCCGTGCTAACATGAATGCCACCGCCGCCGCTTATAGGCGCTGGGAGTCTGCTCTGGCTAGCCACTGATCTACTTGCGGAGGTTGCCGCTCCGTCGGTTTTCTTGGTCACAACATAGGGAGGAACACATGGCGGGCACGGATCCCATCATCCAGTTCTCGGGCGACCCAACTCTGATCCAGCCTGGCGGTTGCGTCAGGTTCTGCTGGCTCGTCGAGGGGGTCAAGGCCGTCTATTTCCATGCGGAGGGAGAACGCTGGCAGGAGCATGGCGTGTCAGGCGCCGGCGAACGGCAGGTCTGCCCTTCCCAGAGTACCACGTACTGCCTGCGAGTGATCAAACCCGATGACTCGGTGGAAGTGCACCGAATCGCGGTCAAGGTGCAGGCTCCGCCGGAAACCGCTACCGCCCGGCTGTTCGCGGCCGACCGGCTCGCGGTCCATGCCGGCGAGTGCGTCACTTTTCGCTGGCACGTGGAGGGCGCCAAGGCGGTGTACTTTTACGCCGAGGGGGAGAGCTGGCAGGCCCGTGGCGTGGGCCGCGTGGGCGAGCAGCAGGTCTGCCTCTTCCAGACGACCACCTACCGGCTGCGGGTGGTCAGGCGAGACGACTCGGTGGAAGTGCACCATGTTACGGTGCTGGTTCAGCCGACCAGGGACGCAAACGTCATCCGGGACTTTTCCGTCGACAAGGCCTCGATCCACGCCGGCGACTGTGCGACCTTCCGCTGGCATGTTGAGGGCGTCAAGGCGGTCTACTTTCACGCTGAGGACCAGCCCTGGCAGGCCCATGGGGTCGCGGGCGTTGGCGAGCAGCAGGTCTGCCCGCCTCAGACGGTCGCCTACTGTTTGCGGGTCGTCAAGCGCGACGACTCGGTCGAGGTGCGAAAGATCGCAATCCGCGTGCAATCCCATCCGGAAACTGAGGTCGTTCAATTGTTTGCAGTCGACCGCGAAGCAATCCGGGCTGGAGAATGTGTGACCTTTCGCTGGCGGGTCGAGGGCGTCAAGGCGGTTTACTTTCACGCCGTGGACAACCCGTGGCAGGACCATGGCGTGGCCGGCGTGGGGGAGGCGCAGCGTTGTCCCGTGGAGACGACCACCTATTGCCTGCGGGTCGTCAAGGCCGACGACTCGCCGGAGACCCACTTTGGTACGGTCCGGGTACAGGGCAAAAGCTCCACGACTACTTGACGCGACGAAACCACCAGGGAAGCTGAGATCCCCATTTTCGGCCGGACACCACCGTCCGCCGGAAACCCGGGCAAGACTGTACGTTGAACTTCTCGGCAGGAGACATCCCGTCTCGCGAGACGCCAAATCCTCCTGCGGGGTTTTTAGGCCGCTGTTTTCGCTGCCCGGCTGTTCCGCGGGAGTGCCAGGCCCATGGGCCGGCCCTCCAAGGCGAAATCCAAGACGTCGGGTTCCACTGCTGCGCTCGCGGCCACGTCTGTCGACCTTCCTGTAGCAAGTGGTGCGCAAATTCCCACATGGAAACCTGGGAACAGCTGTTGTCGCCATCCTGGCGGCCTTGACGTCCCATGGGGAGATCCTGCTGCGACCCACTTGGTCGTCATCGGCGCCTGTCCATAGCCGCCCGAGGTTTGCCGCCCCGCCAACTAACCTGCTCGCAACAATCGCAGACGCACACCGACACGCCATAGAGGAGTTGTGCCAGGAGTATTATCTGGACTCGGCCCGGGTGTTCGCGGACGATTCAAAGCCGGGGTCCAGCCGGTTGTTGCTCGGTCTCCCGCGCCGGCTGCTCACCAACCCGGCGGCACGTTGAGCTCCTTCCGCCGGAAAACATGAACCGGTTCCCAGCTGCACACGCCGGCTTTTTCCGAGGAACCTGCTGGTTTTGACCCCCAGAACCTGTTTACATTTCGCGCAGGTTGGTATATACTGCTGATATCTGATGTATCAGACATCAGCGGAACGCGGTCGCTCCCATGATTGACACGACTCCGCTTCATGAGCAGATCGAGCGCGAGCTGCGCCAGGAAATCCTCTCTGGTCGCCTGCCACCCGGCGCTCGCCTATCCATCGACGAGTTGGCCCAGCAGTGGCAGGTCAGCTCCACCCCGGTTCGCGACGCCGTGCGGATGCTAGAGTGGAAGGGGTTTGTGGAGGTGCTGCCCCGCCGCGGCGTGCGGGTGGTGACGCTGGACGCGGCCGCTCTGCGGGATCTCTTCAACATCCGCGTGGCGCTGGAGTGTCTGGCCGTGGAGTTGGCCTGGCCACACATCCCTTTGGAGGAGATCGACGACACGCTGGATCAGCTTCGGCACGCCTACCACCAGCGCCAGGAGACCGGCGAGCGACACCTGCTGGCCGAGGTGGACACAACGGTGCATGACCTGGTGCTGCGCCACTGCGGCAATTCGTACCTGACCAACGACGTGCATGGCCTCATGGATCTGATCGAGTGGGCGCGATCATACGTCGTGCGCCTGCCGCATTCGTACGAAGACGCCTACCCTGAGCACGTTGCGATCCTGGAGGCGCTTAGGAGCCGGGACCGGAGCCGGGGGGTGGAGGCGATGTGCACCCACCTGCGAAACGCACTCGCCCGCACGCTCCGGACGGATTGATACTGCGGAGAGGACATGGAAAACACAGCCGAGGTGATCATCGTTGGCGCCGGAATCCACGGGAGCAGTCTGGCATTTCACTTGGCCGAGCGGGGAGTCCCGCCGCTGGTGCTGGAAAAGACCTTCCTGGCGGCCGGCGCCACCGGCCGCTCGAGCGGTCTGGTGCGCATGTACTATGATCTGGAGCCCGAGCCCCGGATGGCGATCGCCTCGTTGCCCTACTTTCGCAATTGGCCTGAGCGGGTTGGGGGCGAGTGTGGCTTCACTCGCACCGGTTTCATCCAGATCCTGCCGCGCCGGGACGAGTTGCGCTTGCGGGCCAATGTCGAAATGTGCCAACGGGCGGGCATCTTCTCACTGGTGGTCAGCGCCGCCGACGTGCGCCGGCTGGCGCCCGTCTTTCGCGTAGATGATTTCGACCATGCAGCCTACGAGCCCGAGTCGGGCTATGCTGACCCGCCTGCGGCGGCCAAGGCCTTCATGGACTCGGCCCGGCAACGCGGCGCCCGACTGGTGCAGGACTGCCGGGTGACCGGAATCCGGGTTCACGGCAGCCGGGTGATGGGGGTGGAGACGACCCGCGGCGAGTTCAGCGCTCCGGTGGTGGTGAACGCCGCCGGGCCGTGGGCGCCGGAGATCGGCCGGATGGTGGGGTTGGAGCTGCCTATTAAGACGCTGCGGCACGATGTGGCGCTCTTTCGCCGACCGCCGGCCCTGGGCCCCGTCCACCCGGTGGTGATCGACGAGCCTTACCTGCAATACTTTCGGCCGGAGACCGGCAGGCTGATGCTGGTGGGGCTGGACGACGTGAACACGTTGGGCGAATCGCCCGATGGGCCCACCGAATACGTCAAGCCGAACTATATCGGGCAGGCGGTGGAGCGCATCTGCCGGCGCGTCCCGGTGATGGACGAGGGATCTCTGCACAGCTCTTACTGCGGCTACGAAGGCAACACCGCCGACGTGCGGGCGATCCTGGATCAGGCAGGTCCGGACGGCTTCTACCTTGACTGCGGTTTCAGCGGGATGGGTTTCAAGATCGCGCCGGCGGTCGGCAAGTGCATGAGCGAGCTGATCCTGGATGGGCAGGCGCGGACAGTGGACCTGACCCCGTGGCGCTGGGACCGGTTTACGCCCCAGCGGCTGGCAGAGCTGCTGGCGAGCAAGGATGCCTACGAGAACATCTGGCATTGAGCACGAATAGGGTTGGATACGGGTGACAGATGCCTGACACAACGGACGTTATCATCATTGGGGCCGGGATCCACGGTGCCAGCCTGGCGTTTCACCTGACTGAACTCGGCGCGCGGGTGCTGGTGTTGGAGCGGCGCTTTATCGCCGCCGGGGCCACCGGCCGGTCGAACGGCCTTGTCCGCATGTACTACGACCTGGAGAGCGACGCCCGGCTCGCCTGGCTCTCCTTTCCCTATTTTCGCGAGTGGGCGGACCGGGTGGGGGGCCACTGCGGCTACGTGCGCACCGGGTTTTTGCAGCTCATGCCGCCCAATCAGGCTCAGCCGCTGCGGGACAGAGTGGCTGCCCAGCAGGCAATGGGCATCCCCACGTTGCTGGTGACCGCGGACGACGTGCGGCGGCTGGCGCCCGCCCTGAACGCCGATGATTTTGAGGTGGCGGCTTTTGAGCCCGAGTCGGGTTACGCCGACCCGGCCGCTACTGCCCAGGGGTTTATGGCGGCGGCACAGAGAAAAGGAGCGCGGCTGATTCAGGATTGCGAGGTCAACACCATCCAGGTGGTGGGGGACCGCGTGATCGGGGTCGGGTCCAACTGCGGCCGTTGGCTCGCGCCGGTGATCGTCAACGCGGCCGGGCCATGGGCGCCCCAGGTGGCCAGCCTGGTGGGGTTGGAGTTGCCGGTCCGGGTGCTGCGACACGACGTGGCGGTCCTGCGTCGCCCGCCGGCGCTGGGGGCCACACACCCCACCGTGATCGACGAGATCAACCAGATGCACTTCCGGCCAGAGGGCCGGACGCTGACGCTGGTTGGGCTGGACGATGTGAATGTGCTCGACGAGTCGCCGGACGGCAGCACCGACCATTCCCGACCCGGCCACGTGGATCGGGTGGCAGAGCGCATCTGCCGGCGGATTCCGGCGATGGACGAAGGCTCGCTGCAGAGCGCATACTGCGGCTTTGAAGGGATCAGCGTGGATTCCAGGCCGATTCTCGATTGGGCGGGGCCGTCCGGCTTTTGCCTGGTGTGTGGCTTTAGCGGAACAGGGTTCAAAACGGCGCCGGCTGTCGGCCGGGCGATGGCCGAGCTGATTGTCGCAGGGCGATCCACCGACGTCGATCTTTCGCCCTACCGCTGGGGCCGTTTCGCCGGCGGCGCCTTGGAGCGGATGCTGGCCAGCGCGGCGGCCTATCAGGTGGTCTGAGGCCCGGGGCTGCCCGGTTTGCAGGCAAGGAGGTGGCGGTATCGACGTGAACTGGCTTATGGTTGTCAAGTGTGGTAGCGGTGAGTCTGGTCTTGCGGAGGAGGAAATGAAAAACCCAAGTCGCGTTTTGTTGGTGGTGTTGGTCCTGGCTACCCTGATCTTGCCGGGCTGCCAGCCCAAGGAAAAGGAGGCCGCCGATCTGCTGGAGAAGGTGACCAACCGGGGCACGTTGATTATCGCCACCGATCCGGCATATCCGCCGGCGTCCCAATTGGTGGAAGGGGTGACTCGGCCGAAAGATACCAAGTGCGCCGCCGATCAGCGGGTGGCGGCTGAGTTTGTTGGCTTTGACATCGACACTGCGGTAGAGGTGGCTAGGCGGCTGGGCGTCGAGGCTTGCTTTGTCACCCCGGACTGGACGCTCATCACCGGCGGTAACTGGTCGGATCGCTGGGACATCAGCATCGGCTCCATGACCATCACCGCCGAGCGGATGGACAAGCTCTACTTCACCTTCCCCTACTATGTGGGGATCGAGGCGTTTTACGTGCACAAGGACAGCCCGGTCCAGAGTATCGAGGAGCTTTCCGGGAAGAAGATTGGCGCCTGTTCGGGCTGCACCTACGAGTACTACCTGGACAAGACGTTGGCGGTGCCCGGTCTGGACATCGATTTCTTGGTGGACAATCCCCAGTTCGTCGGCTATGACACCGACGTGCCTGCCCTGCAGGACCTGGCGTTGGGCGACGGAGTGCGGCTGGATGCGGTAATGACCGGAATGAACATCGGGGACGAGTCCATCGTCAGCGGCCTGCCCCTGCGGAGGCTGGAACCAACCATCACCTATTCTTTCAATGGCGGCGCCGTGGACAAGGCATTCGGCGTGAACCCGGTTCCGCTTGTCAAGAAGGTGGGCGAAATCATCCTTGCCATGCACCAGGATGGCACGCTCAAGCGTTACTCGATGGATCGGTTTGGTTACGATTGCGTGACGGACGCGGCAATTTTCGACCTGGATGCGCTCGAGCAGTGGTAACCGGCCGGTGCGGCTGGTGGCGGGGTGAGGCCGGCCGGCCTCACCCCGTGTAGCGACCCACGTGGCACACGGAGGGCAATACGTGGACCTGAGCAACGTGATGCAACCGGGCGACCGGGCCTCTGACCCGGACTGGGAGATGGGGCTGCGACTGCTGGCGGTCCAGCGCCGGCGCCGGCTGGCCTTTGCTGTCCGCCTGGCGGCGGTATGGCTGGCGCTGGTGGCGGCGTTGGCGTTTGTGTTGCTCCAGCTCAACGTCGACCCACTCTACGCGGTCGATCACAGCGCGTTTGTCCTCCAGGGGGTGCTGACCACCATCGGGGTATCCATGGCGTCCATCAGCGTGGCGACCGTGCTGGCGCTGCTGGGCGCGCTGGGAAAGCTGTCGCGTAGCTCGATTGCACAGGGTATCGCCGGCTTTTACGTCTCGCTGATCCGCGGGACCCCGTTGCTGATCCAGATCTACCTCATCTATCTGGGTCTGCCGCAGATTGGCCAGCAGTTTGCTAACCGGGGTATGCCTGGAATCGGCGGGATGCTGACGCTCAACGCCATACAGTCCGGCATTCTGGCGCTCAGCGTGAACTATGGGGCGTACATGACCGAGATCTTTCGCGCCGGCATCCAATCCATCGGCCACGGACAGCGCGAAGCCGCCAAATCCATTGGCATGGGCGAGTGGCACATTCTGCGCCGGGTCATCTTGCCGCAGGCGGTGCGCGTCATCATACCGGACATTGGAAACCAGTTCATCGCCATGCAAAAGGACTCGTCGCTGGTGTCCATCATGGGCATCTGGGAGATCACCTACCGGGCCAACCGCCTGGCGCGCAAAGATATCAAGTTCATGGAGATGTTTTTGCTGGCGGCCGCCATCTACTGGTTCATGACCATCGTCTCCTCCTGGGCCGAGGGCTGGCTGGAAAGGCGTCTGTCGCATGCCTACGAACGATAGCAAACCCATAGTGCAGGTGGAGAACCTGCACAAGTGGTTTGACCTGCTGCACGTACTGCGCGGCGTATCCTTTACGGTTGATCCGCAGGAAGTACTTGTGCTCATCGGCCGGAGCGGCTCTGGAAAAAGCACGCTGCTTCGCTGCCTGAATATGCTGGAGGAACCCTCGGCGGGATCCATCACCATCGGTCCGGTCAGTGTCCGGGTGGAGCCGGGCAAGCACGTTGACCGCCGGCAGGCCACCGCCATCCGCCTGCAGACCGGAATGGTCTTTCAGGAGTTCAACCTCTTTCCGCACATGACCGCGCTGCAGAACGTGATTGAGGGGCTGGTCACGGTGAAGAAGCTGCCGCGCGAGGAAGCAGCGGCCATTGGCGAGAAATACCTGGACAAGGTCGGCCTGCTGCCGAAAAGGGACGTTCACCCGGTGCGGCTCTCCGGTGGGCAGAAGCAGCGGGTGGCGATTGCCCGCTCGCTGGCGATGGAGCCCAAGGTGCTGCTGTTTGACGAACCGACCTCGGCCCTGGACCCCGAGCTCATCGGCGAGGTGCTGGATGTGATGCGGCGGTTGGCGCTGGAGGGGACCACGATGATGGTGGTCACCCACGAGATGAGCTTTGCCTCTGATGTGGCTGACCGGGTGCTCTACCTGGACCACGGGGTGATCGTGGAGCAGGGTCCCCCGACACAGATTCTCAAGTCGCCGCAGGACGAGCGCACCGCCGTCTTCCTGCGTTCCTTCCTGGAGAGCCGGGGCGATTGACTTGCGGGCGACCAATGCACGAGAGCGTCGCAGACCCGCAAACGTCGCCCGGCGCCGGGCGTGAACCCGGTGAGTCGGCGGTGATTGTCGCCGATGACCTGAGCGGCGCCCTTGACACCGCAGCCCAGTGGGCCCGGTTGGGCGTGCAGGTGACGGTCAGGCGGGCCGCTTCGGCCGGCGACCGCGCGCCGGTTTGCGCGCTGAACACCCGCAGCCGTGAGCGTTCGCCCGCGCAGGCCTACCGCCGGGTGAGGGCGGTTTTCGAGCGCCTGGGCGCCCGTGTCGTCTACAAGAAGATCGACTCCACTTTTCGCGGGCCGGTGGCGGCCGAGCTTCGGGCGGCGCTGGATAGCGGGGCAGCCGACCGGCTGCTGGTAGCGCCTGCTTTTCCCGATCAGGGCCGGTGGGTGTTGGAGGGCAGGCTGGTCGTGCGGGGTGCCCGGCGGTCGGCGTCACCTCTGGATCTGTTGAGCCTGCTGCGGACGGATCTGGGCGAGCCGGTGGAGCTGCTGGATCATGCCCAGGTGACGGATGGCGTTGCGGCAACCGCGCGACGGCTGAATCAGACGGGCGCCCGGGTGATCCTGGCCGACGCTGACAGCAACGACGATCTGGAGACGGTGGCGCAATCCCTGTGGCTTTCCGGCGGCCGGGTGTTGCCGGTGGGATCGGCCGGCCTGGCCCGACCGGTGGCTGCGCTGTGGGCCGGCCGGGGCGCGCAGGTTGTTCCCCCGATTGAGCTGCCGCAGAACGGCGAGCCGGCGCTCCTGCTGCTGGGGACCTATCACGAGACGACGGTGGCGCAGCTCCGGCAGCTTGGCGCCTGGAACGGCGTGGAGGTGCTCTCGGCGCAGACTCGTCGGCTGTCCAGTGAGGAGGGTTTCCTGAGCGAGCAACGGCGCCTGTCGGAACGGGCGGCTGAGGCGATGGCTGCCGGCCGTTCGGTGGCGCTGGCCACCGGGCTGGTCGGGTTTGTGCGCGGCTGCTCGCTTCGGCCGGTGCGGCTGCTGGGCGCGGTGAACCTATCGCTGCTGGCTCACCAGCGGGTGCGCCTACTGATGATCTCCGGGGGGGACACCTGTTACGAGGTGCTGCGGCAGATGCGTGCTACCCATTTGCAGGTCGTGGGCGAGGCGCAGCCGGGCATACCCTGGTCACGGGTCGGTGACGGGCCCCATGCCGGGCTGGCGCTGATCACCAAATCCGGCGGCTTTGGAGACCCGGCCGCGCTGGTCCGCCTGTTGGGTGGCCGCGACGCCGGTTGAGCGGCTAGGGAGGTTGGGAGATGTTGCCCAAGCTGGCAATTACCATGGGTGATCCGGCCGGCGTCGGGCCGGAGGTGGTGGTCGGGGCGCTGGCGGTTCCGGCGGTGGCGGCCGTCTGCCAGCCGGTGGTCGTAGGCGACCTGGATACACTGCGCCGGGCGGCCCGGATAGTCGGGATCAGCGCCGAGCTCCGCCCCTTGGCCGAGGTGGAGGATACCGCTTCGCATCCGGGGATCATTGCGGTGCTGCAGCCGCCCCGACTCGAGGTTACTCGCGTTCACCAGGGGCAGGTGAGCGCGGCCGCCGGCCGGGCGGCGCACGACTGCATCGTGGAGGCCACCCGGCTGGCGCTGGCCGGCGAGATGGACGCGGTGGTGACTGCCCCCATCCACAAAGAGTCGCTGCGGGCCAGCGGCTGCCCGCATCCCGGCCACACCGAGCTGCTGGCCAGCCTGACCGGCGCGCTCCAGGTTGCCATGATGCTGGTGGCAGGTTCGCTGCGGGTTTCGCACGTGACCACCCATCTGGCGCTGCGCCAGGCGTGCGAACGTGTCCGTCAGGAACGTGTCTTGCAGGTGATCCGCCTCACGCATCAGGCGGTGGTGCGGATGGGGGTGCGGCGGCCGCACATTGCGGTAGCTGGGCTCAACCCGCACGCCGGCGAGGGAGGGCTGTTCGGCCGGGAAGAGATCGACGAGATCTCACCGGCGATCCGGTCGGCGCAGGCCGAGGGGATCGATGCGGCCGGCCCCTACCCGCCGGACACGGTCTTTTACCTGGCAACGCAAGCGGCCGGGCCGGGCCGGCCGCCAATGGACGCGGTGGTGGCGATGGTGCACGACCACGGGCACATCGCGGTCAAGCTGATGGGGTTCATGGAGGGTGTGAACCTGACCTTGGGGTTGCCCATCATCCGTACGTCGCCCGATCACGGCACGGCGTTCGACAAGGCTGGCAAGGGCACGGCCGATCCGTCCAGCATGGTCCAGGCCATTCTGCTCGCGGCGCGGATGGCTAAAGGACAGCGCGAGCGTTAGGCCGGTGCCGGGATTGTCTGGGTCGACGGGTGCATGGCTGGCAGCCGAACAACCGCCCCACTCAAGGCCTGTTCCGGTGAATGGTTCCGCTATGACACCGCGTGCAGCTTGTCCGTGACAAGATGGCGAGGCGGTGATTTCCACCAGGGGTGAACCACTGGCATCGCCTCAAGCGTGGTCGCCTGCGAGCCTGGAGGCCGGAAGAAATGCCCGATGGTGATGTCAGCCAAGCAGGAGGCAGGCGGATCTACCCCTTCGACCCGGCCACTGGCGGCGCTCAATTGGGTCAGCGGCCGGCTCTCGGTGCCGCTGTCTGAGGCTATCGACCCGGTCAACGGCGAAGCTTCTAGGCTTGCGCAGCCTGATGCGGTGCAAGGAGCTCACGCGATGCCTCTGAAGGTCCTGATCGTTGGTGAGGAGGACTTGGTTCGTGCTTCTACCGAGTTCCTCCTCGCGTCCCAGTATGGGATTGTAGTTGTGGGCGAGGTAGGTGGTGATCTTGGCGCTTTCTGCCCTGTCGGCAGCACAAGAGCGCTAGATCCAATCCTCCGTTGCAGACCAACTTGGGTTGACAGCCCCGGACCGCTGGCGTGTGATTTGATCGGTTCGTCTCGATATGTTGGCTTGTAGTTGCCTGGGCCGGTGTTGACATTCAACTCTGGTCTAGAGAGGGCGTAGCATGGGGTGAGAAGAATTTCAGAGAGCGGTTTGGTGACATTCAGATTTGGAGCCGGAGCCTGGGGCTTCGCAAGCTGAATGTCTCGGGTTCGAATCCCGATACCCGCTCAGAATGGGAATTCTACCCATCAGACCACTCCTGGCGGGTGGTTATTGGTGTTTTTGCCCCACCCAGACCCCAAAACGACCTATTGTTAGGGAGTGTTTCCCCTGACATTCAACCTCGGAGCTGCATTTGACATTCAGCTCCGGCAGCTGGTTTTCAAGGCAACAGCGGGCAACGGCAGACCCTAGATTACGCCTTGAGGAGGTGCAACCACGAAAGGCAAAACAAAGTCTGTGCGGAGTCTGGGAATGACAAATCTGACATTAGAAGCTGCATGCTGTCAATGCCAGCACTACCTGCTAGCCAAGAAACGGGAGAACTGCTCCGAGAGCAATATCGCGCTGTGCGACAACTGGCTGACGCGGTGGCGCGAGTTCCTCAAGGAGGGCTTTTCCGAGAGCCTGGGAGATCTGACGCTGGCCCACGGACGCCGGTTCTCTGATCACCTGCATGGCATCGGAGAACGCTTTGTCAGCCACCCCTGTGCCGATCCCAAGGAGGGTGGTCTCTCGTGCCATACTATTCATCAAGCGATCCGGATCCTGCGGTCGTTAGGGAGCTGGCTCTCCAGGAACGAATACATCGAGACCCATGTCTTCCAGGACCTCGAACTGCCGCAGCTGAAAAAGCGGGTGATCGAGGTCCTGACCGAGGACGAGATCCGCGCGATCCTCACCTCTATCGACGGGGCCACGGTTCTGGGAGCCAGAGACTATGCGCTTGTGGTTCTGGGCCTCGATACCGGTATCCTCCAGGGAGAGATGTGCGGACTCCGTCTGCGGGCGGTTGACTGGGATCGACGTCTCATGAAGGTCAATGGGAAGGGCGACAAGGAGCGCATTGTGCCGCTTGGGGCGCTGGCCGAGGCGGCTCTGCGGTGGTATGTGGATATCTATTGCCCACAGCCGTACTATTCTGACGAGAATTAGGTCTTTCTGAGCAACGATGGCGGCCGGCTGACCGGAAATGGGGTCGTGCAGCTGATGCGCCGCATGGCGGGGCGGAGTGGCGTGCGGAGGCTGCACCGTCACCGGCTGAGGCACACCTTCACCGTGAACTACTGGATCAATGGTGGGCATATCGTGACCTTGCGGATGATCCTCGGCCACGAGGACCTGGAGACGACGCGTATCCATCTGCAGCTGGCGCAGTCCCACGTGACGTTGCAGCACAATCGGTTCTCGCCGATGGACAACATGAAGATGGATAGGCTTGGCAGAAGGTCGAATGGAAATCGTGGCAGGGGAAAGGCTAGGCACATCCGCTGAAGCGCTGCGTGGCTGAGTGGGTGGAGAGGGCTCCGCTGCCGATGCTTGATTGGGAGATGTCTACAGAGGGGTTCCTAGCTTGAACCTGCAGTCTGCGGCTGGTTGTGGCTTGGGCGCGTGTGCAAACACGCGTCTGATCGGGGATACTTGTCGCCATGAACCGAGGCGACATAGCGGATAAGCAATGGGAACGCTTGCAGCCGCGGTCGCCGCAAAAGCCCAAGACCGACCGCCCAGCAAACGATCACCGCCCCGTGGTGAACGGTGTTTTGTGGGTGTTAGGCACAGGCGCTCCCTGGCGGGAGCTGCCCGAGCGGTATGGCAAGAGTTCTCTCGCCGCAGGTCCAGGAGGCCACCGTCGTTGAGCGGCTGATCAATCGGCTCAAGCAGTTCCGGCGGCCCGCAACCCGCTACGAGAAGCGGGCTACCAGCTACGCGGCCATGATCACCATCGCGGCAATAGTGCTATGGGTGTAGTTTGCATAGACGCCGTCGTAGACCGAAATCACCAGGAACGCTGCCCACCTTGGCAATCGCTTCTGAGCGCGAGTGGTGGTTGTCGTTTTCGGGTACCGCAGGTATCCACGAGCGAGGGCTATTCATCCCAATCCCGGTGCGCAGTAGCATCCTCATCCACCCAATCCTCTTCCACCCAGGTCATCCCTTTGCGGCCGGGAACTTTCCTCGTCGGCCCTGGCTTGTACCTGGAGCATGATTTGGGTCCATAGCAGAAGGCCTCAAAACGGTAACGCTTTCTCTGTGGCTGCCATGGGTCGATGATCATCGTCACCGGCATCCGGCAACCCCAAAGGCAATCCCTGCATTGAGTGTCGAAGGTACGCGCTGCCAGACGGCGATGCCCACGATCACGATACGTCTGCAGGTCAGGAGGCACACCCTGCCAGGGAGGTGGCGAAGCACCCTTTCCCGATGCTCGGATCAAGACCCGGAGCTTGCTGGCTCGATAGAGCTCAACCGACTCCCTTTGCGGATCAGCGGCCGGAACTGCCTCTCCCGAGACGTGGTCACCGACCCGGAACACGTGTTTTGTCTGGGCGGCCTTGCCTATCCCAACCGAGAACTCGCGTTCCTCGTCGCCAATGAGTCCCTCGATGCGCAGACAATAACCGTCATAACTGTGATGGCGTTCGTCAAATGAGCGAGTGAGACGTATGCGCGGCTGAACAGAAGTGATTCGGCCAGACCATCTGATTCTGTCCATCAGATACTCCCGACATGCTAACACAATGGGGTACCGTTAGTTTCAACACGCATAATATAACCCCTACGGTCACATTATGCACACCAAAAAACTCGGGAGAGGGGTTCCCCAGAGGGGGGGACTGCAGGGGCAGACAGAAAAACTACGCGAATGTTATTGAGGGGCCGGCCGGTACCCCCTATGCTTCATCCATGCCCATCACTACCTCTACTATGGTGCCTCCAGGCATGGATGTGGTTCTCAGATGGTGATTTCCGGCGAGATTGTGTGGTCGAGTGGATACGTCGGTCCTGCTGGCCTAGCATGTGGGATTCTGGCTCCCGCGGCCGAGGTATCTCGGGCTGGCCGTCTTCCGTCCTAATGGTAGGTCTGCGCACAAACCGGCGTTTGCAGCAACAGACTGGTCGGGCCGTCAGCGTCGATCCTATGTCATGATCGGGGATCGCTCTTGCGACCGGTTAGACGAGGCAATACAATCCGGCCGATTCTCTTTGGTTTGGAGTTGTTCAAAGATGGGCCTTCGAGGACTCACGAATGTATCGAATGGTGCGCTGAGCCGGAGTCAGAAAGTGAGGGGATTAGGTGATTAATGAGATTGACGGGATAATCCGCGAATCACTTATAGAACTAGTCGATTTCGTGTGGGCCACCAACTGGTACGGCCGAGAACGCGAAGTCATCAGCCTTTTCGCCTTTGGCTTTCTTCTGCCGCGGTGCCGGCCGGAGTCAGTCCTCCGACACCAGACTCAGGTTGCCATTGAAGGTGCTGTGATCCAGATCAGTGGGCCGAACAGAAAAAAGCTGGTGACCAAGGATATGGTCATCTGGCCTGAACCTCTTATGAACGTCTGGGACGAGGATAGACAACCTGTCAACTACCCTGCGGCCATTCTGGAATGGAAGGCCAACAAGACCACGGTGTCAAGCTATGACGTGAACTGGCTCCGCCAATTCTCCAGCGACCTTCCTGATTTCGTTGGATACGCTGTCTGTCTCGACGTGCTGCAGAGGCGGTTTCGTCTGTCTTGTACAAGGGTGCAACAAGGACAGGCCCACAACCGGTGGTTGCTCTTGTAGTTGGCTGGTATCAGCGCTCCGCCCTGCGTATAGTCCAAACCGCATTGGAGACAGGAGTCGCGGCGAATCACCTTGATGAAGACGTCGGCGCTACGTGGGCAATGCACTTCGGTTGATACGGAGACAGCATCTTCACTCGGTTCGAAGCAACCGTTGTCGGGTGTGATGCCGCAGTTTCAGCGCGAATGTCCTGTTCTATCGATAGAATCATCGCCGGGGAAGCATGCTCCGAATCACGCGGATCGTCCGACGATTCCCCTCAGATGTCGAGAATCTGCTCCTGCCCTCAGGATGAATCAGCGAATCAGTCGGGCCCGCAACCACATTTTCGTCGACCGGCTTGCGGTGATATCACTCGATGGCAGTATTCGATTGGGCGTGGCAATGCGTGAGTATTGGTGCCGAACTATGTGTGTAGAAGGCAGTCAGTAGCAGGATCAGTCCGGGCCTACCGGTCTGATGCCAACAGCGACCGCTCCGCAAGGTAGAGTTCCAGGCGATCGATCCAGGTCTTCTGTTCGCTGCTGCACTGCTCCCTGTGGTCAGAGAGCCACTTGAAGATCTCTCCCCACGTGAGCCACCCAACCTTGTCGGGCGATAGCCCGCAAGCTCCATGGATCATGTATTCCGCCATCAGCGCCTCATACCTTTTTGGCGGATCGTGACGCCGCCGGTCTGTGACCAGCAAGAAGGCGAGCTCGTCCCCCTCGGTCGTCAACTCCCGTCCGGCATCGATCACCCTCGTAATCTGTTCCCGGCCGGAATCCCAGCGCACGTCGCTGGACACATCGCTGAAGAGCTTGGCCTCGAGCGCAACCAGTAGTCCTGGCGCTCGCATCACCAGATCGAATTCGGTTGGACCCTCCAGCACCCAAGGATGCCTGCCGCGTATCTGACCATCTTTGATTCGCTTGCGGTACTCAACGCGATTTTTGCCGAGTTCCCGCAGGCGGTCGGGGTCCTGCTTTGCACCACGACTGGAGGCAACACGGGGGTCATCCAGATGCTCGAGTAGCCACAAGAGACGCGACCTGGGTGGATAACCCTTTTCCCAGAAGCTCAATGCTGCAGAACCGGCAACCATCTGCTCGCAGCCGGACAGAGCCAGGAGACCCGAGAGCCAGCCAAGATTGGAGAAGTGGCGCTCGAGCAGGCGGAAGACACTCCACGTGACGGCGTCCTCGCTGTTACGACTCTCCAGATCGGTGCCTTTCTTGGTAGGTTTTCCATTCCGCCCCTGGAACAATGGACCGCCAAAGATCGGATCGTCGCATTCCAAGAGCAGTTGGCGGCAATATGGTTGGTGAAGATGGCTCATTTTCTGGTCTCCGGTTCTTCTGGTGTCAGGCGCTGTCACGGACTGCTGTTGGGAGCCACCAGGAGATTCACTTTGGTCACCAACAGCATAGGTCGGGTGGAAACACTAGGATTCAGGCATCTCCACCCGGATATCATCTACCTTCCCACCACTCCTCAAATGGCCTTCCAGACCAATCGTACCCAAAGGCCCACAATATCGCCTCTGCAGCCTGCTTGACCGCGTCAAGACGAGCCTCGCCTGCCAGTACTTCGTCCACTGTTGTGTCGAGAACTGTGATGCTTGAATCATAGGATTGCTTGGTTTCAACCAGTTCCTCCAGTTCCCGTCCAATACTGTCCCGTGTTAGCGCCAGCGACACGCCTTGGGCGCGGGCGAGCTCAGCGTGCAAGCGTAACGGCCCAGACGCTTTGCCCGAAAACACCCTCTCGGCGAGGCGGAGAAAGCCATCGACTTGAAGCAACAGCTCCGCCACAGTGACGAATCGATTCGACCCGTGTTTAATGCGGTATTTGGCCTGGGAGAGAATGACGCCACTCTGATTGATCTCAACATACTCGCTCTGAGTTCCGGTTGTCTGCCGGTGGATGCTGGTGTGGAGACAATAGCCTCCAGGAATGCTTCGTCCTTCCCTTGCGGTTTCCGGAAATGGCCGGCTAATGTGTTTCGACCGGGCCATGCACCTCTCACCGGTCAGTAGGTTTCTGAGCTCTATAGGGCTGAAGGACAGGTTCCCCCGGAAGAAGCGGGGCTGAATCATTACAGTGAGCACCGGTATGTCCTCTCCAGCCATATGCTCCAGGACCCTAACGGCTCTGGCTCGCGATTCCTCAACGATGGTTGAGAGAAACTGATCGCCCTTCCGCCTTTGTTCAAATAACCAATCCAGCTCTTCCAGATCTGCAAGTCGATAGAGTGATGGGTGACTGTGACTATCTACCCGAATGTATATCTTCTGTCTATTGTCCACGGCATGTGGGGCCTGCTCGCTTGGCGCGAGGCGGATCATCACCACTGCCTTTCCGGCCATACCCTGGACTTCTCATGCCTCCACCTCCGGCAGGAGCGGTGGATAGACGGCTTGATAGGCGATGCTGGTCACCTTCTGGCGGAGGGAATCAAGGCCTCTTGGATTGTCCACGCCCACGATTCTGTCGGGCTTCCCCGTGCCAGGCTTTTCCGAAACACCCACCAGGATCGCGCCGCCCTGCGTGTTAGCCATCGCGGCCATTACCTTGGCTAGGTCGTTGGGCCAGTCCTCTTTGTAGTCGAGGATCTCGCTATCCCTTCGGCGTTCGTCCACGAACTCCTGGATGTTCACGAAGTGTAGATCCGACAAGGCTTTTATGAATATCATTCTTCACCGCCACGAATAGTCTGCTGATGCCTGATTGGCAGTCAGGAGAGTTTCAGACTTTCTCTCGCTAGTTCAACCATATCGCCGATGCACCTGTCATATGCTGCTGATCGATCGCCTAGAACCTGATGGTACGGAGGATAATGCTCATCCCGCCCGGCCTCAATCTGAGCGAGCTCTTTCTCTAGGAGCCGGAGCCTATCGACGGCCGGCCGGTCAATCAAGAATTCGCCGAGATCAATGGTTTCAGCCAGGACTCCTTTGGCTGACCGATAGTTCTTCTCAAGCTCATCTTTCGTCTCTTGGTCGAGAGATGTCTGGAGTGCGTGGACCACGAAAAACTCTTCGCACCACCGTTTCAAGTGATGGAGCCCTTTCAGAATCTCGGAGTAGGCGTCGACCTTCCGGCTCCACAGTCTCCTTCCATGCTCTTGTGTGCGAGAGTAGAAGTATTGGATGGTTGCCCCGACGACAGCCCCAATGATCGCACCAACGATAGAAAGTGCCCCGCCGATGAGCAGAAGGTTCACAGATGTCTGGAAATCGCTCATTCGCTCCTCCCACTTGTCCGAGTCTCTAGCGAAAGTATATCTGGATCTGTTCGCTGGTTCAACTGGCGACCCTTGGTTCGCGCGGATACGGAGGTGTCAGGTTGAGAGACGTATTCCGTAGCGAGCGGAGCACCCGGCCGGGCAAGCCAAGGGTTGTTGCAACTTGACAGCCCATGCGCTGACGTAGAGTTTTGATCTATCCTTTGGAAAGCGTCATGTTTGCTTCCCAGGCTGGACCTGGGGGGCAAATCGCCTAGTATTATGAACTTGTGGGTAAGAGCAGTTCGCGATACAGTGTGGATGGCCACAGCGCCGATCACAAGGGGGCCATAGCCCCGTGGTCATAGCTGGAGGGAGCCAGGGTAGCCTCGTGACATCTCCCGTGGTCCGCCACGTCGGAAAGACTGAGGCCTCGCCCTGCTTGGCCGGACTCGCATAAAGGACGATGCTCCAGGCACCGTATCTGCCACTAGGCTGCGTCGCCAGCGGTTGCGAGGGGACGACTCCTTGGAGTTCGTCGTCGACTGTCCCCTGGCTCCGGGCCCATCCTATCACATTTTGCTAAGGAGGTCACACATGTATCGCGAACTACAACCCTTCCGTGAGGACCTCAGCCAAGAGCTGAACGCCTCCCTCTTCCCTGCCGTGGCAGGGCTAGACCCGAACAAGTTGCTGGAAACCTATCTCGACCGGTTGACGCTCTACACCGGTGTTGACGTGGCGGACCACACCTTCACCGCGCTGGCACTGGATGCCGGCCAAGAGATCCTCGGTTCCCTGGACGGCTGCGCCAATGAGCCGGACGGCTTTGAGCGCTTCCTGACCTGGGTACGGACCTTGCGCGACCAGCACGGCCTGCGCATCATCGCTGTCGCCGGCGAGACCACCGGCATCTACTACTGGGCCTTGTGGGACTGCTTGGGCGAGCAACCCGACGTGGCTCGGGTGCTGTTCAATCCCCGCACCACCGAGCACATGGGCGAAGTCCTGTCCAAGAAGGTCCGCAACGAGCTCGTCGATGCTCTGCTCCTTGCCGAGCAACTGCGTCTGGGCAGCACGCCCGAGGTCCTGCTGCCGGATGATGCCCAACTGCTGACCGCCCGCTATTACTCGCGGGCCGCTCGCGACCTCGCGCAGCAGATCAACCGCCGCAAGAACCAGTTGCGTGCTCTCCTGCGTGCCTACTGCTGGCCCCTCTGTCAGGTCTTCCCTGGCAGCCAGCTGCATCATCCGGCCGTCTATGCGCTGCTCCAAGAGAACCTCTTCCCGGACGAATTCGTCCAGGCCGGCGCTGCAGCGCTGGCTGCCACCCTGACCGCCCACTGCCAAGACGCTTTCGGCTTGGCTGAAGCCGAGCAGTTGATCGCCGCCTCGCGTCAGGCCCTCGCCCGCCCGATTGAGCGGGACGTGATCCGCCACTTGGTGCACGCCTACATTCAAGACATCACCACCTTTCAGCAACGCAAAACCTTCTACCTCAAGGCCGGCTATGCCCTGATCAGAAAACGCCAAGCGACCAAGCTGCTTCGCACCGTCCAAGGAGCTGGCATCAGCAACACCTTGGCTCTGGTCAGCGAGATCGGCGATGTCCAGCGCTTCGCCAGTGGCGAACATCTAGCCAGTTTCCTGGGCCTGACCACCAGCAAGCACATCTCCGGGACCACCCTCTTTCAGGCCAGGCGGATCACCAAGCAAGGCTCGCCCAACGGCCGCTACGCGGCTGTCAACGTGGCTCAACACCTGTCCCGCTACGTGCCCCGCTATCGGGCCATGTACCAGCGGATCAAAGGCCGCAAGCCGCCGCGCCGAGGCCACTTCGTCGCCTTGGTAGCGATCGCCCGTGACTTTATCACCAACGTACTGTACGACATGTGGCGCCACCAGCGCCCCTTTTTCCAGGAGGTCGATGACTATCGCGTCTATCGTCACCAACAGCAACACGCCGTCACCTAATGACCTGCGCCTGACCCGAGTCGCCGGGCTGTCGGTTATCTCCTAGTGTCGAAGGCCGGATAGGATTCGGTTGTTCAGGTACAATACATTTCTCGTTGTTCGGGACTTCAGATGTCCGCTGAAGCACCCTTGCTACTGCGCGGCTTTTTGCCGCTCCTTTTGCCCCTCGTATCGATTTTGGGGCCTTGACAAACTATAGGACGTCTTTCTCGCCCACATATAGAAGTTGCTCTACCAGACTACCGCGAGCGGAAGGCCCTTGGCTGTCGGCGAAATCGAATCGACACAAACATGAGCAGCGTGTTTCTGGGATTCCGAAGGGGCTATTGAGGTTTGCAGGAAGGCACAGATCAGGGTAACATACCCTTATCATCAACCGTTGGGATTGCCGGAACTGCAGACCACCATACTACCTCGAAATAGCAGGCCTGACGGTCTGAGGTAGGTGTTTTAGGATTGTGACTCATAACCCGGAGGTCGCTGGTTCGAACCCGCATTCCACGATTTCCTGGATTTCATCCTTGACCCGCCCTGCGTCCCAAGACAGAGATTGGTTTCCGGACATGGGCCGATCGACAGGGAGTCAAGGTTCACACCGCTGTTGGTGGTGATAACCTACATCACCGCCGCTTATGACTTCACCGTCATGTAACAACCGGCCGGGTGCGGCACACCGAGCCGCTCACCATATCGCACCCATCGGGGCTATGATTTGCCCATGTGAGGCCGAGCTCCTCCCCAAACGGCAGCACAATGCGCCATTTGTCACGCGCTTGCGTTGGCCGCGGCGCAGAACCCTTGCCCATGTGGCTAATGTGGGGACCCGGTCCGCGACTGAACCCGCAACATGAGCGCCATCGCCCGCCAACAGAAGCGCATCACGGGTCTGCTTCTGGATCGGAATGACAACCGGATCCAGGTGCCGCGCGTCGAGTGCGGCAAGCTGGCAGATGACCGCGCCGGCGAAAGATCGGCCACAATTCAGGCGCCGGCAGAGGTTCGAGGGGACCGACGTGGCCTGCATAGCCGATACGACAGCACTTGCCCCGGGTCGCGCAGGAAACGCCAGTGTGGGCGCTGCCAAGATCGATGCCTCCTGCCAACAGGACGATGTCAGTTCTCGCCATGGATTGGTCCACTGTATTGGGCCAAGGCCGTCGGCTTGCAGAGACGGCGCAACGCCAGCTCCTCAGGAAAAACCACCGACGACTCCCTTCCGCCAGGCAGTGTTCAAGGATTCGGAAGGAACTCATCGCCTCACTGCGGACGCTGAGCCATGAAGCGGGTGCGGGCGATGATGACCATGAGAGCACCGTGGATCGTATTTGGTCCAGGCCGGTCCGGGCCATCGCGCATTACACAGCCACCGATCACTGTGTGGGTACAAACCCCCTCATCCATTCTTCTGCGCCATCGCTAAACCAGACCATCCTGCGGTTGCTCTGAGCCCCTTCGCAACATCACCCGCGCATCCAACCGCATGCGGGCCGACTTGGGGACATCTCCGAAGCCGGTGAAGCAGCACCGCCGCTGTCCCGTCGCTGCATCCAACCAGACCGGCCGGTGCAGGCCATGTCTCTCCAGGTCCGTCCGGTTGGCAATCAGGAAGGTCATCACCGGTCGGTTCGTTAGCGCTGCGCCAACCACGCAGCCTGGCTCGCTTGCTGGCGAACTCGCCGCCCCCGCCTCCACCGCCGCGGCCGCCAGGTCCCGCACCCGCTCATCGCCTCTGGAAGTCACCACCAGCACCAGCGGCAGACGCACGCGATCCTGTCGGTAGGCCCGCGAGCCGGCATAGTCTCGAAAGACGGCGAACTTCTGCTGGAGCGACTTTCGGTGGCGAGTCCCGGTGTCGCTTTCCACCAGCACCTTGTAGGCCTGGTCGCCGATCAGGTAGACCCCGGCGGCGTCGGGGACCAGCACCCGCGGCCGGCTGTGGCAGGAAAAGTGCCGCCGGGACTCGGACTCCTCCCAGACTGCCAGGCAGTGGCTCTGCACGCACTCCTCGCGGAAATAGCGGGCGGTCCTGAGGAAGGCCAGGAACAACCAGCGGGTAAGGGAGGTGTGGGCGTAGGTGGCGGTGCGCTCAAGAGGGTGACCTGGTTAGGGCGGTCGATCAAGCGCCGGATGCTGTTGTTGAGGAGCAAACCGACCAGCTCATGGGGGTCACCACATGCTCGGACCATCAGCCGGGGTGCATGGGCAGGCCTGGACCGCACATTGGCGGATATGGGCTGGGGCCAAAACCCTCAGTCCAGATCCTGGTCCAGTCTGGCCAGATCGACCAGCAGGGCATTGTGATCGATGGCATACACCTGAGCCGCTTCGGTGAAACCTCCCCGCGCAAACACGGCGTAATGCGGGGTCCAATCACTTCCCTTGTCCGGCAGCCTTTCGAGAACATGGTGGGTCTTGCTCTCGACCAGATCTCTGACCACGTTTCGACTGACCGCCTCGGTTCCCCATTTGCATTCGCCCAAAAGGATATCCTGGCTCCGCCAGTTGATGGCGACCACGTCCACCTGAACGTCCCTGGACCAGTGCGAACCAACAATCTGCGGATCAAAGGGAAGCCCCCTGGCTACCGCCGCCTGGCGCACCCATTCGCGGCACAGGTCCTCAAAAGCGGTGGCGCCCACGAAGGCGCGCATCTGTTGATCGATCTCTTGCCAGAGATCATGGAATAGTCCTTGTTCAACGGAGACGAGGTTGGGCGAGATGAAACGGTAAAAGAAACGCAGGAACTGGTCGGCCAGCCGATAGCGGCTCAGCCGACTGGTGCGACGCTGTTCGGGCGCAACGGCGGCCGGCAGTTGACGATGAACATAGCCCAGTTCCGCCAAGCGCGTCAGGTACTTGGGCAGGCTGGTCCGAGCGACGCCGCTGTGCAGGGCGATATCGTCATGGGCATGGAATCCCTGTCCGATGGCCTGCAGAACGGAGTGGTAGTTGTGCGGGTCACGCAGTTCTTCCTGCAGAGAATGGAAGGCTTCCGTCCGAAAGATGCCGGTCGCTGCCATGGTCTCTTGCTCGATGTTTGCCCGTAGCATCTTCTCGGGCATAATCCGCTCCAGGTAGGCCGGTACCCCTCCGAAGATAGCATACACGCCCACTCTCTCGGCCGCGGTGAGGCTCGGGAAGAACTCCTTCATCGCACTGAATGGGAGAGGGCCCACCGGCAACTGAGCGGTGAAGCGGCCGTAGAGGGGGGCCTGCTGCTCCTGCAGTTCGGCCATCGTGCCAACGTCGGAGCCGGCGATTGCCAGCAAGGTGTGGGTGTGCGGTTTGAAATGATGGTCCCACGCGTTCTGCAATTCGGACGGCAGGGGAGAAGACGACTCGACTGCGTAGGGGAATTCGTCCAGGATGACCAGAACCCGTTGCCTGCCGAACTTCTCATGGATGTTCCGTGCCAGGAACTCAAAAATCTGATTCCAATCAGTTGGCACAAGCGTTCCGGGCGGAAGCGGCGTTCCCAAAAAAGCCGCCGTCGTCTCGTACAGGGAGCGCTGCAGAACGGCGGCACTCTTTGCTGGCCACCCAATAAAGGGCCGGCAGATCACTTTGGGAGGCAAACTCCAGCAGCAACGTGGTCTTTCCCAGCCGCCGCCGGCCACATACCACCAGAAGATGGGGACGATTTTCTCCGGCCAGCCGAGCAAGCTGGATCAGCTCTTGTTTTCGATCGACAAAACGCGACATCGTACTGCCCTCCTCGGACCCAATAGTATGCTCTAGAGCAGAATCCTTTAGAGAATACGACCAGATTCCTGGACGGTTGGCAAACTGACATGCAGCCGTGGACTCCTCAAGCCTGGCAGGGTACCACGAAAGTCATTTGCTGGCCGGCACAGAAAGCCCGGCGCCGTCCTTGGGCGGCGACCTCATTGATGACATGCTCTCCGGCCGTAACCCCGCGTTTTGCCCCCGACTTATCCCTCTACTGCGCGAGCGGGAAACCCCAGCCTGCTGCCCAATCAGGCTTGGCAGGCAGAGCGCCTAGCCAGACGATGGGGTAGGGCGCGCCGTTGACGAGCAGAGGCCGAAAGCAAAGGTATCTGCCGAAAAAGTGGCGCTGTTCGGGGGCTGTAAGACGCTTGGACGGGCCCCGATGGGGCACAATGATCAGCAGGAAGAAATGGCATCCTGACGGCCGATGCCGCCTGGCATATAGGGTAGGCAGTTCAGTGACTTTTGTGGTTTGCCAGACGCCTTCGGGGCAACCTGATCCGTGCAGGGTCAGTACCTTTTCGGCGCCGGTGCAGAGGCACAGGGGCTGATTGGGGAGAGGGTAAACCCAGGAGAGCGGGGCTGTCCTGGTGACAACCGAATACTTCAAGCGCCAACCATAGCCGAGTCCTGGCAGGTGTCGGTTGGTTGTGTGCGGACAAGAGCCATCCGTGATTGATCTGTGGCTGCCTGGTGACGGGAACCGGACAGCACAGACGGATCAACTATTCGGGTGGCTCTCTTTCTGCCTGAGGGATCCCCGTGGCGCGCTGCTCCAGGAAGATCAGGCCAATAACCGGAGGGGCTGTCCGGACGGGTGCACCGGGGGCTACCGGCGGGAGCCGTTAGGTGTTCCGTGGGGACGCAGATAGGGTTGGCTCATTCCCCCCGTATGGCGTGGCATGATGGCCTACGTGTCGACGCGGCCGCCGCCGGCCAGGCTCAACAGCGCGCCATAATCCACCCGCATGACTCCGCTCGAATGCCTCTTGGCGCCGAGACCGAGGCTCCGGGCGTCCACCCAGTGACGCAACTCGTTTCATCTGCCTTTTCCCGCTACCTGGCTTCCATCACTCTTTGCCCAATGCCAGGCTGGCACCGGAGACGGCACGTCAATCCGCGCCCTTCACTACCCGAATCCCCATCAGCACCGATGCCGCCAGTATAACCGACCAGGAGTTTTCGTCGATTGAAGCCACTGAGGCGAGGTCTGTCGCGCGTGAGGTCGCCTCGGCCCCGCCGCGGAGCGCCAAGAGGCTGGGTCGCTTCAAACAGACGGCCGGTGACTGATGATCCTTCAACACAGAGACATCGTAGCACACTCTGTCCAGCCACCGCAACGGACACATGTCCCCATGCCCCAGCGTTCTGTCCTGACTGGCCAGGTAAACGTCACGGGAGCCAAGGCATCTGTCCCAGAAGGTCGGGACATTTGCCCCTCAATACCGGGACCTCTTTCCCACTCCCCCGGGACATCTGTCCCTTGGTTTGCATAGTGGCCAGTGCTATACTGACCTCGAGTTGTTCTTTGGGTCATCGGATCCCGGAGCACTGGAGCCGGAATCCGCTTTGGGTCTAGATTCGATCTTGGGTTACCCGACGAACTACACGTGAACCTTTCGCCGACAAGGTAGGCCGCCATGCCCATTTATGTTGTCGCTGTTGAGGATCACCCTCTGATGCTGAAAGCCATCCTCCAGGAGCTGAATGCTCATTCGGACATTTGGGTCGTTGATATCGGTATTCATGGCAAGGATTTGCCTCAACTGGTGAGAGATGCCAATCCCGACGTGGTTGTGCTGGACCTGGGCATGTCTGAGGGAGGGTTCGACCCTGTGACGGCTATCGAGACGCTCCGCCAGACGCACCCGCAGGTAGGAATCCTGATTCTCACCGGTTACTCCGATGGGTTATGGATGCGAGAGTTGATCGCGGCCGGGGCGCTGGGTTACGTACTAAAGAGCGACAACCTCTCGCTATACCTTCGAGACGGAGTGCGCGCAGTGTATCGAGGCCAGCGGTTCTACTCGCCGGCAGTGACGGAAACGTACCTTGACACCAAGAACAACACGCTCAGCAGACAAGAACTTGCGATTCTGAGGCTGACCGCTCGAGGTCTCTCAAACAAGCGGATCGGCCAGGGACTGAGCTTATCGGAGAACACAGTTCGCAACAACCTCACCTGCATCTGCGAAAAGATGGGCGTCCCATTGGACGAGAACACTCACCGTCGTGTGGCAGCCATCAGCAAATCGAAGGACCTTGGGGCTGCTGGAAGACTCCGTGGACAGGAGATAAATGCTCTTGTTTGGTCAGGAACTAGCTTCCCGCCCCGTCATTTCACAGTGTGATCGGGGAGGGCATTAGCTGGCAATCAAAGTCATCAGGAGGACAAACCAATGCAGAAGATTACGGATCTGGCTCAAGAGATGTCGGTTTTCTGTCAGCAGCGCGCTGAGAGGCCGTCGCACCGCTATGGATGGTCCCGGATCGCCAGATTGGTGCTCGGCGTTATCGACGCGGCTCTGCTGATACCGCCGTCGCCCACGAGATACGACGACCAATGGTGCCGGCCACAATTCCTTCAAGCTGATGGGTCTGGGGTTGACGTGCTCTGCCGTGCCCGGCCTATCATCTAGTTGCTTGCCCGACCCGCTGCCCTCTGAATCCTGGAGATCCAATACGAACCACAGCGATTTTGACGCTTTTGCCGACAAAGTGACCGGTTTCGTGGGATCCAGGCCATTGCTCCACGAATGGCCTGCTTGTCGCACGGCACTGCTAGATGATCTGCCCAGGGAAAAGCCGTGGGTTCTTTCTCTGCCCGGTATATCGTGCCTGGCTGTGGGGGGAGATTCAGATGATGCCATCCCAGTGGCGGCTGCCTGGACAGCTCTGAGAAAAGCTGCCCATCTCCTGGATGCTGTCCAGGACCGAGACGACGTCACGATAACCGGATTCGACACTCCGGCGAAGATCATCAACCTGGCCACGGGCATGATCTTTGCGGCTTATCACTTCCTAGATTGCGTTCAGACGCACCCGGGATCTGCGCGTCAGGTCATCGCGGTGTTCTCCGAGGCAGCCTTTTGCTCATCTCTGGGGCAACATCAGGGTCTCGACCAAGCGCACGGTGATCTGCCGCTAGGTGAAGCTCTTGCTGCCTATTGGCGATCGGTCATCTCGAAATCTGGCAGTCTGTTCCGCATGGCCACCGCCGGCGGCGCGGTGGCAGGCGCCGGTTCAGCACACCTCGTCACATCGCTGGGTGATTACGGCAACTGCCTGGGGGTGATCCTGCAAGTAATCGATGACTGCAGGGACGTGCTGCGGCACCCGGACACCGCTGACTACGAGGTGTCTCTTCCCCTACTTCTGTTGCTTCTGACCACTCACAAAGGTCCGTCAAGACACCAGGTGACAAGACTGCTCAGCCCCGGAGCCTGCAGGGAACGGCAGGCCCTGTTCGAGGTCCTTCATCGGGCCAACGTGCCCGCCATAATCACTGACGTTTTGCTGGAGTGGCGGCGACGGGCTCTGGACAGCTTGAAGTCGCTGGAGCATCCCAGTGTGGTACAGATGCTCGAAGGCATCCTGGATCATGTCCTTACAGATCTCCCCTCGACGGGCTAGTCCCATACCTCGACGGAATGACTGTCGATGACCGCTGCAACCGCGCCAGGAGAACCGCCGCATGTGGTTTCGCTGATCACTGACGCGCGCGGCCAAACCATCTTCTCCGTCCTTGCCATCTGTGTCATTATCATGTTCGGCTCCACTCGCCACCTGCTCCGCCCGTACGACGGCATGGATCTGCAGGTGGGGGATGGCGCCGTGAAGGTTGCGGCTGTTTGCTCTGGAGGGCTGGCCGAGAATGCCGGGATACTGGCGGGGGATCAGAGTCTGGCAATCGGCAGCCAGCCGGCTGACGGGTGGGCCAGTAGCCCGCCGTACCTGTATGGCGTACGGCCTGTCAGTTTACGGACGTAAATGCACCACTGTTTCTCGGCAACACTGGCCACCGTGGGAGGGAGCGTATACAGATGCGGAGTGGCTGGGATTCTGTAATTCAATAGGCTTGTTCTGCACCTCCTCGAGTAGCTTGATGCGCCCCTGGGATCGCAAGCTGGGGCCGCGAATATCAATCACCTCGGCGCGGTCGAGCAGCCTGTCCAGTCCCGCGCTGGCCGGCAGCGGGTCAAGAAAGAGATCGGGCTACTCGCTGGGCGCACGGCTGGATGTAACCAGAATGCTCGCCGTCTCGCAGCGCTCATTGATCACATCATACAGGTCCTCCGGGCCGGGTGGTTGCAGTGGCTTTGGCCCAAAGTCATCCAGGATGAACAGATCCGGGCGCAGGTAGGTCGCGAAACGGCGTTCCCAAGAACCCTCTGCCCGGCCGCCATTTTGGTGCTGGAGCATCTACTGCGTGTTGCCGAACAGCACATCCAGCCCTTGCCGGGCTGCTTCCTGGCCCAGCGCCTGCGCTAGGTAGGATTTCCCCACGCCGATCGGACCACAGATCAGCAGATTGCGTTTCTGGCGGACATACTCGCAGCTCGCCAGATTGAGGATCTGCTGACGGCTGAGGCCTAAGTTGAACTGGAAATCAAAGGCTTCCAGCGTTTTGTTGGTGTTCAGGGTAGCTCATCGCAGCCGCAGATTGAGTTGTTTCTGTGAACGACGCTCTACCTCGTCTTCCAACAGCCGCGATAAGAATTCGGTGTAACTCCACTGCCCATCAATGGGCTGCCGGTGGAGGGCCTCCATGGTTTCCACCACTCCAGGCAGTCGAAGCTGGCGGAGCTGGTGGGCAAGCTGGTGTTTCAGTTCCACGACCGCACCTCAACAGTTCGCCGACCAGTTCAGCCGTGCTGCGGGCAAAGGTGATCGCCGGGGGGATGGCCACCGAGAGGGGCATGATCTGGCCCTCAGTGCCTTGTTTCGGAATGCCTTTGACCGTTTTGAAACTTACATCACCATAGGCCAGTGCTTTCTGGCAGGCCGCCTCCAGCCGCTCGACGCCGAACTGGTTCGCCAGGCGCACCAACCGCCCAGCGGTGGACAGCGGGTCCATGAGTGGGTGCTCCAGTAGTTCCGGCACCACCTATTGAGTGGCCGCGGGCCGGCTTTCTGGGCCTCTTCCAGTACGCTTTCTCGGGTTTGAAAGAGCTCAGGCAATATCTCGGGTGGCAGGTGATCGAGGTGGGTGATCCTCTGGCCCGGCTGGTTAGCCCGTTGGTGGGTGGCTCTCAGGGTGTAGTCCAGAGCGTAAATCCGCACGCTCGTCGTCCCGCCGCAGAGCCACACCCAGCCAGGATACAGGCGATGGGGGGCACCGGGTAGAAAGCATGGTCGAAGCTAACATAGCAGTCGCGATAGACTTTGACCTTCTTCCACACCGCCAGATCATAGGGCGAGGTGGGCAAGGGCTTCAGGCAGGCTGTCTCGTTTCTTCAAAGCGTTTGAGGGGCGCTTCGAATGTGGTGCCGTGAATGCGTTGGCCGGCGGTGGTCAGGCACCGGCGCCGCATGTCCCTGTTGGCCTCGGTGATGGTAGTCGGAGTGCTCCCACCCAGGAAGGTGCGGAACACATAATGCACGCCGCCGTGCTCAACTTTGCCTTTGTGCTCCGGTGTAGCCACCGCACAAGGTGCCAGGAGAAACCCATAGTGCAACGCATATTGCTGGTAGGTGTACTGATCGGTCTCTGTTTGCACTCAGCGTTGTATCTCGCTCTTGGCCTGACCGTGTTCGCGTGGGGATACCGCGCATCACGTAGCATGGGGACCCTCGCCCAACATTGACGAGTTGCTGGCACCCGGCTGCCGTCAGGGTCACGTCTCGACGAGCGGTGCGCGTCAACTCCGGCGCGCGACGGTCAACCCGTCGATCGCATAGATCACGAAAAGGGTGGGGGGATCTCGGTATCTTAGCCATGGTTCGCCAGTAACGGCCGCGAACTGACAGACCCACCGTATCTTGCGCATCAGTCTTGCCTTGAGCCAGGAGGCATCGCCGTCTCTGTATCCCGCAACAAAAAGGCCAGCAGAGCAGGGGGATGCACTTGTTATCGTTGTAACATAAGGCAAGAAAGGTACTACAAGCGCAACTTGGACGTGCTTATAAGTGGAGGGGCTTCCCGCGCCGTTAACCACAACGGGCCGCCCGTCCCGAAGTGTGGCCCGTTGGGCATCGCGCTGAGTGGTGCCGCGACGACGTACCTCGTGGTTGTGATCGTCAAAGGTTTGGTATCGCGGCGCCTAACGACGCCAATACACCAGGCCGCACGCGCGGGACCACGGATATTGGTTGCGCACGTGGCGATCCGCTGCTTTCGAGAGTCGTGCAGTACGCGCGTGTGCAGTTCTTGCCGCGCGGGCGATCATCCCCCCACCGGCCCGGGCGCGGTAGAGGTGGCCTGGTTTCATGACAGTTTTGACTGGTGGGGAACGTGAGGCCCAGCCACCGCTCAGCAGAAAGTTCTTTCGGATCCTTGATATTGTCGGGTGAAAGCCCGGCTTGTTAGTCGCCCTGCATCACGGAGGACTGATACGGATTCTATCGACTATAGGACCTTCGCGGAGAGCGTGAGCGACTTTGTGGCATCGGGGCCCCTCCTCAAGGAATGGCCGGACTGCCGCCATGTACTGCTGGACGACCTATCCCGGGAGCACTCATGGGCTCTAGCTCTGCCCGGCGTCGCTGCCCTAGCTGTGGGCGGCACATCCACTGGTGCCATCCCCGTGGCCGCAGCATGGGCAGCACTCAAACTGGCGGCTCACATCCTGGATGCTGTCCAAGACAATGACGGCATTCTGGCACCCGGATTTGAATCATCTGGGGAAATGACCAACCTGGCTGCGGGACTGATCTTCGTAGCCTTCCACTTCCTTGATAGTGTAGCTACGTATCCTGGGGCCAAGGAACGAGTCACTGTGCTATTCTCAGAGACTGCCTTCTACTCCTCGCTGGGCCAGCATCTGATCCTGGCTCAGCAATGGGAGGAATTGGCACCGGCTGAGGCTCTCACCGCCCACTGGCGCGCAGTCATCTTGAGGTCGGGCAGTCTGTTTCGCATGGTCACTGCCGGTGGCGCAGCTACAGGCACCCAATCCAGCAGCCTGGTCGCATCCCTGGGCGATTACGGTAACTGTCTGCGGGTCATCCTGCAGGTGATTGACGATTGTCGGGACATCATCAAAAACCCGGCTACAGGCTTGTCTGCTGCCTTGCCGACCAATTCACGTGATGACTGCATAGATGCGGTGAGGAGACCAGGAGCCGCCAACTATGAGGTCTCTCTTCCTTACGGAGGCTCTCCGGTGTGTGCCAAGAATTCCCAACAAGAACCACCTTGGATCATCGCAACCATCACAAACGCGCGTGGACAGGCTGTTTTCGCGATCGTTGCGCTCTGTATCATTGTGCTTTTCGCTGGCACTCGATGCGTGCTGCGCCCTTACGACGGAATGGATTTGCAGGTGGGTGATGGCCAAGTACAGATTGTGGAGGTCTATGCCAACGGCCCGGCCGCGCGCGCCGGAATTGCATCTGGTGATCAGATTCTGGCCATCAACGGCCGGTTGGTTGACGGGTGGGCAAACAAGCCGCTATACCGGTTCGGCATAGAGCCAGGCGAGATGGTGACCTACACTCTGAAGCGAGGTTCCGAGATCATCACGATTGCGGGTGTGGCCGGGAGCTACCGCGACAACCCGTCGCTGTTAGGGACGCTCATCGCGATGACAATCCTGTCAGCCAGCAGTTGGATTATTGGGCTGCTCCTGTGTCTTTTTGCCCAGCCCTGCGACGTCCCAGCTCGGTTGGTCGGCCTGCTATGGCTACTCGGTGGAGTCTCTATCGCCGCCGGCGGCCTGGGTGGCGGCAGCTATTTCTGGGGGGCCTATACCATGATGGAGGTCGCCTGGTGCGGGTTATCACTGGTTTTCGTCGCCTCCCACCTCTATTTCCCGGCTTCCACCTTCGTTGAGCATCGACACGGCATCATCCGCACGGTAGCCATCGTTTCACTTGTGCTCGCCGTGATGACGACCCTGAACGACTGGCTGCTCACACCCCTGGGAACCCCGCTTCCCGGCCTGGCCACTGTGGACATTCACAGCACCATATACGGGTTTTTCTTCCTGTGCGTCCTGACAAGTCTCGCACTGCTACTTCGCAACCGCTTTCTCTCCAGGGACCCCGAAATCAAAAGACAGACCGGCATCCTCCTTTGGGGTACGGCGCTTGGTTTTGCCCCATTCTTCGTGTTGACATTGCTACCTGTATTGCTGTTCGGCCTGGGTTCAGAGTATGTCCGTGGCGTCCATAGCGCCCTTTTCCTTGTGATGATGCCCCTTGCGTACGCCTACGTCGCGCACCAACGACAGCTTCTACGCCTCGACTTTGCCATCAACCGGGCTGTCGTTGTGTTTGTGCTTGTCCTGCTCGTCCTTTTTGCCTCTTTCCTCATTCTGGGCGTCATCACCCTGGGCCTCAAGCTCCCAACCGAGGTTCCTCTCGCGGGGGGACTCGTGGCGGCGCTTCTCTCGTGGCCTGCCGCAAGTTTGCAGAAGAAGGTTCAGGAGCGTGTGAACCGCGTGCTTTACGGCTGTCATTATGACTTTTACACCGTGACCTCTGACTCTTCCGGTCGCCTTGCGCAGACGCTCGACCACAGCCGTTTAGCGGGTCTGCTCGTTCACGATCTACCACGCAAGATGGCCATACAGCAAGCTGCGTTGTTTCTCGCCGAAGGGGACCAAATCGTGCCACAGTCACCGGGCAATGAGGCTGAACCATTAGCCGTCGATGGTGAACTGTGCCGCACACTGCTGGCCGGGCAAAATCCCATCCGCGCCCAGCACCTGTGGGGTCTTCTGGGGCCTGCGCCTGGGGCGGACCGGAAGGCGTTCGAGTGGGTCCAGTTGTTCGTCCCCCTTGTCTTTGAGAGTCAGATCAAGGGTCTTCTCCTCCTGGGTAATCGCTCGTCGGGCGACGTATACAGCGATCAGGATCTTCGCATCATCGCTACAGTGGCCCACCAGGGCGCGCTGGCTTATGCCAACGTCCAGTTGGTGGACAAGCTACGCGGGCTGCACCGCCATTTGGTTCAGGTGAGTGAGGCACAGCGCAAACAGGTCGCCCGCGACCTCCATGACACCGTGCTGCAGAAGCTGTTCTTTGTCAAACAGGGTTTATTCGCAGACCGGCAATATTCCCCGCTGGCAGACTACCTTGAGGAAACGATCCAGGCGTTACGCGAGACCATCCAAGACCAGCGCCCACCATTCCTGGATCGGGGATTGAATCACGCATTGCCAGCGCTGGTAGAGGAGTTGCAGGCGCATGCAAACGCGTCAAACTCAACCATAGCGTGGCGTTGCAGCCTCACCGGCCGCCTTCCTCTCTCTGACGAGGCGACTACTGCTTTGTATCGCATAGCTCAGGAGGCGGTCAACAACGCCATCAAGCATGCCCAGGCCAGCCACATCACTGTGACGCTGGAGGCGATACCGGAAGACGCCATCCGGCTCTCCGTAGCAGATGATGGTGTTGGAATGCCCACTTGCGACCAGGCGGTGAATGTCCAGGAACATCACTACGGTCTGGTTGGAATGCAAGAGCGGGCTGCAATGATCAATGCCGGGATACATTTCCATTCTGTGCCAGGGGAGGGGACCACAATTGCGGTGCAGGTCAAGCCATGAGCGCACCCGATCCGGCCAACGAGGGACTCCCCCGCCTGCCAGCCGCTACAGTCGTGTCTGATCTGGTGAAATCCTATCGCCCCAATCGACCCAACGCTGTGGACGATATCTCGTTCGAGGTACCGCCCGGCGTGGTCTTTGGCTTACTCGGCCCCAATGGAGCAGGTAAGACCACAACCGTCAAGGTGATCCTGGGCTTGGTCTTGCCCACCCGCGGAACCGTGCGTCTCGCAGGATATGAGATGCCGCGGTGGCAGCATAAAGCACTACGCCATGCGGGGGCCGTTCTCGAGGGAGCGCGCAACATCTACTGGCGTCTCTCCGCACGTGCGAACCTGGAATACTTTGGCGCATTGCGAGGCCTGCGGGGCAAATCTCTGGCCTTGCGCACCCAGGAAACGCTGGACCTCGTCGGTCTGGCGGATCGAGCCGACGAGGAGACCCGCCTGCTGTCGCGAGGCATGCAACAAAAAGTCGCCCTCGCGGTAGCCGTACTCCACGACCCGGATGTGTTGCTGCTTGATGAGCCGACCCTCGGCCTCGATGTCCACGCAGCCAGAGCAATCGAGAGCGTCATCAGGAAACTGACAGAGGAACAGCGAAAGGCTGTTCTGCTTACCACCCACCAGATGGCGCTGGCACAACGGCTGTGCCATCGAATATTGGTGGTTAACGAGGGCCGGAAGGTCGTGGAGGGAGCCACCGACGAGGTGATTCAACAATTCGGCGGACACCACCGGACTACGGAGATTCGACTGGCAGGTGCCGTTGACCATGGTACGCTGGCGCGTCTTTGCGAGGCATTTCCGTTCGCTTCGGTAACCACAGAGACCGAGACGACCACTCTCTCATGGTCGGACACGCACCCGCAGCAAAAACTCCTGGAGTTGCTCAACCTCGTCGACGGAGAAGGCCTGTCTATCTTGCATGCGGGTCAACGCGAAGCAACGCTTGAGGAGGTGTTCGTCCATCTGACTGCCGGCCGAGGATCGCCAGCATGAGTCCTACCGTCCTGTGGGCAGAGATTCGGCGGGTCCTCCAGTTGGCGCGATCCTACTGGCTGGAGTACGTATCCGATTTCTGCCTCTACACTGTCGGATTTCTATTGCTCCTGGTCATCTTTCGCGCCGCTTCGGATACGTTTGGCCCAGAAGGATACCTGAGTTCGCTGATCGGTTACGTCACATGGAAGATTGCTGCCAGCGCAATGGCGGACATAGCCGATATCGCCGCGCTAGAGTCGCGAACCGGCACTCTGGAGCAGCTGTTTCTGACCGGAAGGGGACCGGGTCTCGTCTTCCTGGGTCGCAGCTTGAGTCTGCTACTCAACTACGGTGTGCGCGGTCTGCTGTTGGGCGCTGTTCTGGCCGCCCTGCTAAACGTGTTGCCGCCGCTCACACTCTTGGCTGTGGTCGTTTTTGTCTTGACCGTGGTGGGCGCCTGCGGCCGCGGTTTCGGCTTGGCCGGAGTAGTGTTGGTGTACAAACAGGCAGGCGGTTCGATCAACCTCATCTGGCAAATGATGGTGTTCTTCACCGGGGCCCTTGCGCCACTGACCCACCCCGTCTTGGCGATTACAGCCAAGGTGTTACCACTCGGCTGGGGGATCACAAGCCTGCGCGCTATCCTGTTCAATGGGGCCACGGTCACAACGCTGTGGCGGGGTGGGGAGCTGCCCGGTCTACTTCTCAACACAGCTTTCTACGTGATTCTGGGAGCGGGCCTCTTTGCCTGGGGCGAGAGGCGCGCACGCTCGCTGGGAGTATTGGCGCATTATTAAGAGGGAACCTCGCCGTGTTACAGGCATGGGCTGGTTTGAAGGCTGAGTTGCGAAGGCACTTCGCGATCCTGTGGTCGTACCCCGGCGACACTTTCTCTTGGCTCCTTTATACATGCCTGATGTTCATCGCTATGGTCGTCATTCTCAACGGAATTACGGGCGGAGCGTACAACACCGAGAAGCAACTTCTCATGCTCGTTGGGTGGCTGACCTGGCAGATGGCCGCTGGTTGCATGAGCAGCCTGACCACGGCCATATCGGAAGATGCCGAGGCCGGCACCCTGGAACAGGTCTGTCTGAGTCCCGTGCCATTATCCGTGGTCTTTGCAGCTCGCAGCACTGCGTCGCTGCTGGTAACCGCAGCGAGAGGCGTCATCGCTGCGATTGTGCTGTTGCTCGTTGTGAGGTTTCCTGGTGGCTTCGGCGCTGGTGCGTATTCCGACGAAATCGTCCA
>DCVT01000011.1 GCA_002328075.1 Anaerolineales bacterium UBA2181
AGCGCTGGCGATCCGGTTCATGCGCGGTCTCCCGGATTCCCGTAGTGCATCCGCCGGGCTAGACACCTCGGGTGCCCAGGCAGGTGGCGAGAGCTACAAAAGGTCAACACCTGCACTGCGCGCAGGCGCAAGTGTCAGTCCGGTCCAAACACCCGTGTAATGGTTGTCTATATAACGGGTAACTATACTGTAGCTACGGGTCGGCCGTCCGCGTCGTTTTTCGGCCAGTGGCGGCCGGAGGAGGTGAAAGATGGGCATCTGGTCCGAACTGGCATACAGGGTGCAGCGGTTGGTGAGGTGGTTGTTCGGTGCGCCGGTTCAGAACCTGCCCACGGGTTTTGGCGACACCGTCCCTCCCGAAGTGGCCAAGTTTGAGGCCGAGTTTGGCGATGAGCGCGGCCGGCTACCGATTTCCGAGCCCCCGCTGGCGGGGGCGATCCAAACCAAAGCGGTGACGCGATGATCCGGGCGCGAAATCAGCTGGGCTGCCGCTGTTCCCGGCCGCGGTTTGGTCCGACTCCAAGAGGGCGTCGTGCGATAGGTTGTCCGGCTTGACGGGTTGGGCTGGGGTTGGGAGGCGCCTGGGTCGGCTCCAGGGTGGGTAGCTGAAACCGAGCCAGTCAACACGCCACGCTGGACGTAGACGCTGTACCCAAACCTCATGTACTGCATAGGATGTCCTGGACACCGTACAGCCAAGCGTTGACGAAGAGGTGAATTCCGGCTAAAATTCGCCCGGTTAATCATTAGGAAGGCTTACTATGCCTCTCCTTCTGGAGGAATCGGCCGGTCAATTGATGGAGGTCGTCCCGCTGGTCATGCGGACGATCCGATCCGAGATGCGAAGTCACCGGACTCCGAACCTTTCGGTGCCGCAATCTCGCGTTCTGGCGCATCTGGACCGTCAGGAGGGCATTTCGTTGGCCGCTCTGGCTGATTTCCTGGGGATGACTCCCCCCAGCGCATCCAAGTTGGTGCAAGGGCTGGTGGCGCGGGGGCTGGTGGTGCGGCAGCAGTCGATCCGTGACCGGCGACAGGTGAGGCTGGGACTGACCGCTGCCGGCCAAGATCGCCTGGAACTGGCGCGCCGGGCGACGTTGCAGCGCCTGGCTCAGATGCTGGTGAGGCTGCCGCTGCCGGAGCGGGAGACTCTGGCCGAAGCGCTGCGGAGCCTTCGGGTGATTTTTGGCTGACGGCCACCCCGACCGCCTCCCTTCAGACACCGATTCTATCATCAACGACAAACTTGCGCCCCGGGTACAATGAACTCTCGCCGCCTATCAACCAGACCCTCTGCTATGACTCGCTCAAGCGGCTCGGCCGTGACGTCGTCGCCGGCAAACGGCCGATGGAGCGCGCGCGAGACGTTCGCCGCGCTGCAATACCCCAACTATCGCCGCTGGTTCGCCGGCCAATTGGCGTCCCTGGTGGGGAGCTGGATGCAGTCCACTGCGCAGGGATTCCTGGTGTACGAGCTGACCCGCTCGCCGGCATACCTGGGGTATGTCGGGTTTGCCAGTGGGATCACCTCCTGGCTGTTCATGCTGGTGGGAGGCGTGGTTGCCGACCGCATGTCGCGGCGCAAGCTGCTGACCTTGACCCAGAGTTACATGATGCTGCTGGCCTTTGTGCTTTCTGCGTTGTCGTTTGCCGGGTTGGTCCGGCCATGGCATATCCTGGTGCTGGCGGCCGCGCTGGGTGTCGGGAATGCCTTTGATGCTCCGACGCGCCTGGCGTTCGTTCCCGAACTGGTTGATCGGCGCCATCTGGCGAACGCCATTGCGCTCAACGGGACTATGTTCACCCTCGCCCTGGTGACCGGTCCAACCCTGGCCGGGCTGGTTTACGCCTGGTTTGGCCCATCCTGGTGTTTTCTCATCAACGGTGTATCGTTTCTGGCGGTCATCTGTGCGCTCCAGACCATGAAATTCGGCGCCGTGCCCACCCGCCCGCCGCGCCGAGCCGGGCTGGAGGAGGTGCGTGAGGGGCTCCGCTTCGTGGCCGGCAGTCGCACCATCCGAACTCTGATCCTATCCATCGGCGTGGGGAGCACCTGCGTGCTGGCCTTTGCCACTTTGTTGCCCGCATGGGCGGTGAACGTGTTGGGTGGCGATGCCACGACCAACGGTTTGCTGCAGTCCGCCCGTGGCCTGGGGGCGCTAACCGGAGCCTTGACCGTTGCCTCGCTTGGGACTCGACCTATCAAAGGCAAGATGTTCGCCAGCGGGATGATATTGGGTCCAACCCTGTTGTTGCTGTTTGCGTTCGTCCGCCAGGTGCCGCTCTCACTACTGACGGTGGCCGGAGTTGGTTGGGGGATGGTGTTGACGTTCAACCTGGCCAATGCCCTGGTCCAGACTCTGGTGCCAGACGGTCTGCGCGGGCGGGTGATGAGCGTTTACTCGTTGGTGTTTTTCGGCGCCTTTACTATTGGGTCGCTGTTGTTTGGCTGGGTAGCAGAGGCGGCCGGCGAGCCGCTGGCGCTGTTGCTCGGCGCAGCGGTTGCGTTGGCGTTTGGGGTGACGGCCTGGTTTCGGGCACCACATGTCCGAGCCTTGGAATGACCCGCCTCACCACAACTCGCTGCTGGAGTCAAGGTGCTGCCGGCACATCCGACAAGAGGGCGCGGGCCCGAGCTATGATCGCCGGCTGCAAATCGGACGCGGTTCCCGTGCCGAGTTGCTCGCCGGTCACCGGCGGCGCAAAGCGCACAATGGGTGTGAGGCAAAAACGCCGGCCGAACACCACCTGTTGGCCCACCTGAAGGAACTCGGCCGAGAACTGGCGCAGCCGCTGTTCCTTGCGCAGTCGCGCCAACGGATGGTAGAAGCATGCGGGGGCCAGAACCCCGCTGACGATGGTGACCACCAGTTGAGCCTCCGGTACGCGACGCAGGAGCAGCGGCACGCTACCGGACCAGCGTTCCAGGGCTGCGTGGGCGCCGGGCAGCAGAGCTGGGTCCGGATCCACCTGCGCGCTGGCAAATACCAACAACGATCCGCCGGACTCCAGGTGCCGCACACCCTCGCGTAGCGCGGCCATCCGGTGGTAAGGGTCGTGGCTGACAAAGATCATGTGAGCCGCAGAGGCACGCAGGGTCCGCATAAAGGGAACATCACTCACGATGATCTTGAGATCGTCGCGGTTCAACAGGGTGATGATGGCCAGCCCGTCATAGCTACCAGGATGGTTGGTGACCACCACCAACGGACCGTTCCGGGGAAGGGTCTGAGCGCCGATGCCGACCACGCCATCCACCAAGTGAAGCAGCAGCCAACGCGCGGCCGCCGTGAGGCCCTGTTGCGCCCAGAGGCGGTCAAAACCGGCCGCCAGCCGAGAAAAGCGGTAGGCCGGCAGCCACACAAGCGGCCGGAGCGCGGATTGGTGCCAACCGGTGCGCGGAAGCCCGGCGGCGATAATGATCTCAGTGCTGACGGCGCGGGTGATCTCGCTAACCGAGGCAAAAGGTTCAGCCATGGACGACCTCCAGGGATGGGTCAGTAGCATCATTGTACATCAAGTGCGGTTTGGGAGCACGGCTGATGCGGGATACAGTTTCCCGGCAAGACCGGAATCAGTGCGAGGCAGGAGATGACCAGCGATTGGTTCGACATCTGGCAGGTCCAGGACGAGGTCTATGTGATCGAAGAGCGGGGTCATGTGCAGAGCTACCTGGTGAACGGCTCGGAAGTGTCCGCGCTCATCGACACCGGCACCGGATTCGGTGACCTACGCGCGGCGGTACAACCGCTAGTCCGCGACCGGGTGATGGCCCTGAACACCCACTGGCACTATGATCACATTGGAGGCAATGCCGATTTCGACCGGGTGGGTATCCACCGCAAGGAAGAGGCGCTCCTGTCGGCCGATGTATCGGGTGCGGTGCGGTTCTACCTGGAGATGTGCGGACGTCTGGGTTGGCCATTGCCCGAGGGGGTATCGCCAGAGGGTTTTCGGCTGCGGCCGTCCGCCGCGACCTTTGTCTTTGATCACGGTGATCGTTTTGACCTGGGAGGCCGGACGCTGGAGGCGATTCACGCGCCCGGCCACAGTCCAGGCAGCACCTGTTTCTTGGACAGCCTCACCGGGGCGCTGTTTGTCGGCGATGTGGTGTACGAGGGGTCGCTGTACGCGCAGTTTGAGGACGCCGACTTGGGCCAGTACGTAGCGACGTTGCGGATGTTGGCCCGACGAGAGAACAGCTTCGGCCGTATCTACCCAGGCCACGGCCCGTTTCCGCTGCTCAAGGGCCTAATGGGCCGGGCGCTGGAGCTGATGGAAAGGGTTGTCGGCGGCGCGCTGTTGGGCCAAGAGGTCACCGAACCATGGGGACCGTGCGTGTTGTATGAATGGCGTGGTTTGAGTGCCTATGACCGGCTGCCCAACTCGGCCGGGTTGCCGCTGATCGGCGGGTGAACCGGTCACTTTGTGCTGGGCAGAACCAGTGTCTCGTACGCTGCGGCCAGGTCAACCAGGGTGGAGGTACTGCCAAAGGAGATTAGCACCCGCTGATCATCCAACCGCAGGGCGCCCGGCACCGTTGCGCTGTTGTCGCGGCTGCCGCCGTACCATACCTGGGTTAGATGGTCGCTTCCGGGTTCCACCGCCAGGAGACGCAGGATGAGACCGTTGTTGGCGGCTGCCTGGTGCAACAGATAAGGACGGTCCGCGATGATCCACCGAAGCGGTTGACCGGGCAAGACAGCGCCGACGGACCGTTCCCATTCTACCTCGCCGAACCCGTTCAAGAGAATGAGTCGTGTGTCCCGCGTGTCGCGGTGGGCCACCAGCAAGCCTTTACCGTCCCAGGCAACCGCGTCGCCGAGCCCCCAGTAGGCGCGCGATAGCGGGTAGACCCGCGTCGTCTGCCCCGACACAAGATCCAGGCGGTAGACGCCGTCCTCCGCGTAGAGCCAAACCTGGCCACCCGTGTTTACCGGAATCCCGCTGAGGTTCTCAACCAGGGTCCGCAGGCCGACGGCGTCAGCCAACCAGAGGTCCCCATCCCAACCCCGGCCCGAAAGCAGCAGCCCGTCTCCTACCGGTACCCACCGCTCCGGTATGCCTTCGGTGCGCGCCAGCCAGAGCGACTCCCCGCTGCTGGAAAGCGCAGCCATCCGATTCCACGTGGCAATCAGCACACCGCCATCCGGCAGCGGCGCCAACCAGGGAACTCCCACGGTGCCAGAGTCTGCCTCCCAAACCCGGTCCAGTGGCGGTGTGGTGTCAGAAGGGCGAAGGGCGGTCACCTTGCCTGCCTGGTCGGCCACGAGAAGCAGGTCGCCGTCGGCCGACATCGTCGCGGCATCAATGCGGTCCATCTCTGGCCATTTCCAGCGCGTCCGGCCGTCCTGCAGGTGGAGTCCTGCCAGTTGCCCGTCCAACACGACCATCAGCGTCGCGCCGGTCCAGGCGCCGATGGGTTGGACATTGGGGCTTTCCGGCTGCTGCACCCAAACGACGCCCGGCAAGCTGGCCATGCGGTAGTACCAGATGGTTTCCGAGGGCGGCAGCCATCCACCCAAAGTCGGATCTGCATCCGAATATCCGCGACCAGGGCCATCCGGCAGATGAGTTCGGATCTCAAAGTGCAGATGCGGCGAGGTTCTCGGCCGGCCGATGGTGCCCACCAGCTCGCCCCGGGCCACACAGTCTCCGGCTCGAAGGACCACGCTGGGCGGGTCGAGGTGGCCGTAGAACGATAGCATGGTGCTGCCTCCCGGCAGCGTGTGGCGGACCACCACCACACCGCGGTCGGCGCCCCAGCCGTCGGGGTGAGCATAGGTTACGATTCCGTGGCCGATGCTGGTGACCGGAGCGCCAAAGCTGGATCCGCTGCTCCGGCCCCAATCCTCGCCGGCATGGAAGGCCAGGTAGCGCCGACGGTAGATGCCAAAATCGGTGCCGCCCCGGGCGTTGGCCCCGTCCGGTGAGTCCAGCGGAAAGTCGAATATGTCCACCAGACCGCACCTAGCTCCCGCGGCGGGTTCCGGCGCATGGATCTGGAGCTCACGGAGGTTACCCTCCACCCATGCGGGCAGCGCGGTGGGTGTGGGGGTTGAGGTGGTGGTGGGGGTCGTCGTGGGCGTGTGGGTCCGGGTGGGCATTTCCGTGGCGCTCGGGGTTGCAGTCAGGGCGACAGTGGGGCTCGGGCTGGGGGTTGCAGTCGGGCTGGCGGTCAACGGTTCCTGGCCGACCTGGGTGGGCCGCGCTGACGGATTGCGTTGGCAGGCACACAGCAAACCCAGCACCAGGACCGCGGCACAGAGAGGCTTGGCCCGGCGCCGACCCTGAGGGCGGACGGCCGATTCTCGTGCAGGTGCCATGCCCGTTTTCACGGCAGGCCTGCTGAGCAACGAAACTTGGGGCGTAGCTGGCCTGCGCCGGTGAGCCGCGCCAGCATGCAGATGATGGATCATCCCTGTGCAGCATTGTAGCATGGAGGCATTCTGTGTCAACCGGCGGGGCCGGCACCCATGCAGAGGGTGGCAGAGGATGGGCAGCACAGACGCAACCCGGCAGTTCAGCCTAGCGGTTGCCGCGCTCTACCCACTGTGCTCGCCAAACCGGCGCTTCAAACGGTTCGGGCCAGTGTTCGGTCTGGTGCACGATCTTGCCATCACGCACCTCGGAAAAGGTGATGGCCTGCGCACTGATGATGCCATCAGTGACCGTCACGTCGGTGACTACCTGATGTTGATCCGCGAGTATACGGTTGACGGTGAACTGCCACGGTCCGGCGGCGGTATACCACGCATTCACAACCGCCAGGTTGTCCCGACCGCGTATGCGCTCGCCTGATTGGGGCCATTCGAGTACATAATCGTCATGCAGCCAGGCGCCGGCAGCCCGAAAGTCATTGGTATTCATCGCTGCCCAGAACTGCTCGACGACGCGCCGATCATCCTGATTCGTCACCTTGGTCTCCAGGACGAACGTGGCCGGTCCGGTGTTTCGCCATGGGCCGTTTCTTGATCGCCAGTATACCCGGCCGGACGCAGGGCACAAGGAGCAGGTGCCGAAGGGCCAGCGCCAGGCAGCGGCATTGCGTCAGGTGCCAGCGGGACGTCTGATGGATGCGACAGAATGGGCGGATAGGGCTGACACGGTGTCTGGCGACCGGCCGCGATTGACATGTGCCCTGCCCGCCCCTATAATCTGGCGGGTCTGGCGCCGGGTAGTTGGCGCTGCGGTGACGGGCTGAGCCCCGTTTTTCGCGTCGGAGGTCCGAATGGAACTGTCAGGTTTGAGTGCGCTGGTGACCGGCGGCGCCTACCGCGTGGGCAAGGCCGTCACGCTGGCGCTGGCGCGGGCGGGCGTGAACGTGCTGATCAACTACCACAGCTCGGCCTCGGCAGCCCAAGAGACCGCGACTGAGGCGCGTGAGCTGGGCGTGCGAGCACTGCCCTACCAGGCAGACGTCTCCGATCCGGAGAAGGTGGCGGCGATGGTTGATGCCGGCCGGCAGGCACTCGGCGCCATCCAGGTGCTGGTCAACGCCGCGTCTCTCTGGCGAGCCACCCCTTTCCCCGCCCGAGACCTGTCTGACTGGCACCGGGTGACCCGCATCCTGATCGACGGCTCTTTTTACTGTGCCAACGCGCTGGCGCCGGAGATGGTCCGACTGGGCAAAGGAGCCATCATCAACGTGGTGGATCTTTCAGCCTGGGAACCGTTTCGGGGTTACGTGGCGCACAGCGTGGGCAAATCTGCCCTCTGGGCGCTGACGCGCCAGTTGGCGGTTGAGCTGGCTCCAGGGGTGCGCGTCAATGCCATCGCTCCCGGCCCAGTGTTGCCGACGCCGAATCAGACCCCGTCAGAGATCGCCGGCGTGGCGAGCCGCACCTTGCTCGGTCGATGGGGGGCGGCCGACGATGTCTCTGAGGCGGTCCTCTTTTTGTTGCGGTCGGACTATATCACGGGAGAGGTCATTGTGGTGGACGGCGGCCAGCGTTACGGGCACCTATAACCATTCGATCAGTAAGGCGATGCCATGGCCAGGGTGGTTTGGTTAACGGACCGGGTTGAGGTGCACCAGCGGGTGGCACAGGCGGCCGCGCCGACCGGACTGACGGTGGCCGGCCTGCGTCGGGCTTACCGTGCGCTGTTGCGTCTGCTGGGGCAGGTCGATTTCCCGGTCAGCGGGCGCTCGGGCGTGATGGATGCCGATGTGTTCCGGGCTGGCCGCGGCATGCGGTTGACACAGCGATTGGGTGTTTTGACGTTTGACATCGACCTGGAAGCGGCGCGCGGCCAGGGTTCCGGTCTCCGCCCAACCGGTGTTGGGTTGCGCCCGGGTGGCCGAGCACTTAGTCCTTCAACTGCTGGCGGTGGCCAACCGGCTGCCGGACGTTGCGGCAGCGGCCGGCGCGGCCGAGACCCACTCGGGAGTTGCTTCCCGGCGCAGAGACGAGGATGCCTTGGTTTACGACTGGACTCGGGGTCAGGGAATTGTACGGCTCTACCAGCGAACGGCCGGCATTCTCCGCCTGGGCGAGATTGGGCGGCCGTTTCGGGCTGCGGTTACATTCCGCGTCGCGGGAGTCTGACCCGCAACCGGCCTGATGACGGTGCTCCGGCGGCGAATTCGCCGGACGCAATAGCTTGGCCGCGACAGGCTTCCAGCCGCCAATGCGTGCTGGCGAGCGCGGCCGTCTCTTCTGATGGTGAAAGCAGATGATTGGTGGCATTCACGGCAAGGTACTACATGTGGATCTGACCAATGGCCGCTCTTGGGTGGAGCGGCCGGGCGATGATTTCTACCTGCTGCTGGTCGGCGGCCGGGCAGTGGTGGCGTATCTGATGTTGCGGGATCTGCCGGCGCAAACCGACCCACTGAGTCCGGACAACCTGCTCATTTTTGCACCCGGCGTTCTGCAGGGCACGAACCTACCCGGCGCCGGACGGCACGGAGTGGGCGGCAAATCGCCGCTGACCGGGGCGCTGGCCAGCTCCGAAGTGGGCGGGTGGTGGGGGCACGAGTTCAAACGGTCGGGATATGACGCGCTGGTCATCCGCGGCCGGGCGGAGGAACCGGTCTATCTGTGGATCCGGGATGGGGTATTGGAGGTCCGACCGGCCGGCCATCTCTGGGGCCAGGTGACAGCGCCCGTTCAGGCGGCGTTGCGGGCAGAGCTAGGCGACGAGCACGTTCGGGTGGCGCAGATTGGACCGGCGGGCGAAAAGCAGGTGCGATACGCAGCACTCATCCACGATGTCAACCGGGCGGCCGGGCGCAACGGGTTGGGCGCGTTAATGGGCTCCAAAAACCTCAAGGCGGTGGCGGTGCGCGGCACCCTCAAGGTGCCGGTGGCCGACCGCGGCCGGGTGACCGAGGTGGCCCGCTGGTTGGGCGAGAACTATCAGACAACCATGGCATGGGCCGCCAAGGGAATCGGCCGGGGTACGCAGGATGGCTTGGTGAACCTGGCCTACCAGGGCGGGCTGCCCACCCGGAATTTCGGCAAGGCACAGTTCTCTGATCCGGACGCGCTCAGCGGCGAGCGCAACTACCAGATGTTCTACAAGGACCGGGACACATGTCAGGGGTGTCCGGTTGCATGCAAACAGGTTTTCGAGCACCACGATGAGGATCCGCTGCGGCAGCTAGACCCGGTATATGGTGGAGCCGAATATGAGGCCATGGCGGCACTCGGTTCCTGTTGCGACGTGACCGACAATCTGGCAGTGCTCAAGGCTAACGAACTTTGCAACGCCTATGGGTTGGACGCCATATCGGCCGGCATGTCGGTGGCGTTTGTCATGGAGTGTTTCGAAAACGGCGTGCTGACGCCGGCCGACACGGGTGGGTTGGACTTTCGTTGGGGGGATGGCCATCTGCTAGTGCGCGCGATAGAGATGATTGCGCGTCGAGAGGGGTTTGGCGACGTGATGGCCGAAGGGGTGGCCCGCATGAGCGCTCGCCTTGGTCCCAGGACGGAGGAGTACAACCTGACCGTCAAGGGCCAGGAACTGCCGATGCACGAGCCGCGGTTGAAGGCGGGCATGGGTATAGGGTATGCGGTGGCACCGGTCGGGGCCGATCACATGATGAACATGCACGATACGGCCTACATGTCCGAAACTGAGGCGCTGCGACGCGTCAACACGGTGGCCGACCAACCCCTAGCTCCGCTATCCTCCCACGTCCTCAACGAGGACAAGATGCGCATCTTTGGGCACGAGGTGAATTGGCAGCACTTTCAGGACTGCGCGTTGAGCTGTCACTTTTATCCATACAGTTATGACCATCTGGCAGCGGCGCTATCTGGCGTGACGGGCGTTGAACAGAGCGTGCAGGACATCCTGACGGTCGGAGCCCGGGCTCAGACGCTGGCCCGGCTGTTCAACCTGCGGGAGGGTTTGACGGCGGCCGATGACCGTCTGCCCAAGCGGGTGATGCGGGGGTTTACCGAGGGCCCGCTGAAAGGGATCGAAATCACGGAGGAGGCCTTTGCATTTGCCAAGCGAAGCTACTATGAGTTGATGGGATGGGACCCGGAGAGCGGCGTGCCGACGGCAGCAACGGTTCGGGCGCTCAGGCTGGATCACCTGCTGGAGATGGACCAGGCGGCAGTGCACGGCGGCACTCCGACCGGTGGGTGGTGAGCAATTCAGAAAAGGACAATCCATATGATCGGCGGCATTCACGGCAAACTCTTACACGTGGACCTGAGCTCCGGGCGTTCCTGGGAGGAGCAACCGGACGATAACTTTTACCGGATGCTGGTGGGCGGGCGCGCCGTTGTGGCGTATTTGTTGCTGCGGGACGTCCCGGCCGGCGAGGATCCGTACAGTTTCGCTAGCCCCCTCATTTTTGCACCTGGCATACTGCAGGGGACAAACTTCCCCGGCGCCGGACGGCATGGCCTGGGCGGCAAGTCGCCGCTGACCGGCGGGCTGGCCAGTTCGGAGGTGGGCGGTCATTTTGGCCACGAATTCAAACGGGCCGGCTATGACGCGTTGATCATTTGGGGACGGTCGGACCAACCGGTCTATCTCTGGCTGCATGACGGCACGTTGGAGATCCGCCCGGCCGGTCACCTTTGGGGACAGTTAACCGCGCCCACCGAGGCCGCGATTCGCGCTGAATTGGGCGATCAGCGGATCCGGGTGGCGCAGATTGGACCGGCCGGCGAGCGCCTGGTCAGGTATGCCGCCGTCATGCACGACGTGAACCGGGCTGCCGGGCGGAACGGACTGGGAGCGCTCATGGGTTCCAAGAACCTCAAGGCGGTGGCGGTCCGGGGCACCATGCCGGTGCCGGTGGTGGACCGGGCGCGCGTGACCGAGGTGTCGCGCTGGTTGGGCGAGAACTATAAGACGGCAATGGGCTGGCTGACGGATGGGATCGGGCGGGGTACGCAGGACCTGCTGGTTGGGCTGAGCTATTCTGGTGGGCTGCCGACCCACAACTTTGGACGGCCGACCTTCGCCCAGGCGGACCTGCTGGGCGGCGAGCGCAACTACCAGATGTTCCTCAAGGAGAGGGATACCTGCCAGGGATGCCCGGTGCGCTGCAAACAGGTCTTTGAGAACCCGAGCGAAGACCCGTGGCAAAACCTGGACCCGGTGTACGGAGGTGCCGAGTACGAGGCGATGGCGGCCTTGGGATCCTGTTGCGATATCTCTGACAACCTGGCCGTGCTCAAGGCCAACGAGTTGTGCAACGCCTACGGCCTGGATGCCATCTCGGCGGGGGGTTCGATTGCCTTTGTGATGGAGTGCTTTGAAAACGGCGTACTCACTGCGGCCGATACCGGCGGGCTGGATTACCGCTGGGGAGACGCGGCGGTGATGCTGCGCTCGGTCGATCTGATCGGCCGGCGGGAGGGCTTTGGGGACGTGTTGGCGGAGGGCGTAGCCCGCATGTCTGCGCGTTTCGGGCCGGAAACCGAGCCGTTCAACATGACAATCAAGGGCCAGGAGCTGCCGATGCACGAACCGCGCCTCAAGGCGGCATTGGGGGTGGGTTACGCTGTGGCGCCCGTGGGGGCCGACCACATGATGAACGTGCATGACACCACGTATGCCGGCGACGGATACGGGGTGCGCCGGGTCAATGCGGTCCTGGATCCGCCGATTGCGCCGCTCGCGCCTACGCTGCTGGACGAAGACAAGATGCGGCTCTTCCAGGTGGAGCTGAACTGGCGCCACTTTCACGATTGTGCCGTCTGCTGCCTCTTTTACGCCTACCACTATGATCACCTGGCGGATGCGCTTTCAGGCATCACGGGGGTGGAATACAGCGTGGCGGATGTGATGGCCGTGGGTGCCCGGGCACAAACGCTGGCGCGTTTGTACAATCTTCGGGAAGGGTTCTCTGCGGCGGATGATCGTCTGCCTCAACGGGTGATGACCGCCTTTGCCGAGGGCCCGCTCAAGGGGGTGGAGATCACTCCGGAAAAGCTGGCGTGGGCCATGCGGTGGTACTACCACGCCATGAAATGGGACCCAGAGACCGGCGTGCCTACAGCGGACTGTATTCAGGAGTTGGGACTGGATCAGTTGCTGGCTGGCCGGTAACGGCACTCACCGACAAAGGGGGCGCGGTCTCCGCGTCCCCGCTGTCGTCCCGCGCCCGTGGGACCGCGGCCGGCCGGCAGTCGAAGCCGCACCCGAGGGTCCGCCTTGCGCAGTTGGCCGGGCCGAGCTTCAATTGTGAGCTCGGCCCAACCAGACCGACCGATAGCGACCCCTGGCAGCGTAGCTTCAATTGCCGGCGTCATGACTGCCACAGTCAGGCCTGGCCGGTCGGGGGCCAGCTCACACCCTGCTGGCGCAATGGGGCGTCCACCACGCGAAACTGGGCCTGCAGGTGGGAGCGCGGATCGGCCGATGGTCCAACCCCCAGTTGGTATTCGAGTGGCTCCACCACCCACCCGGCCACCTCCGGCCGGTAGTAGGCCAACCGGCTGACCGGCACCTCGAGCTGGACTAGCGTGGTTTCGCCGGGCTCGAGGTGTACCCGCGCAAAGGCTTTGAGCTCGCGGACCGGTCGCTCGACGGCGGATCCGGGATAACCGACGTACAGCTGCAGCACCTCTTCGCCAGCCATTGGCCCCTGGTTTGTCACGTTCACGCCTACCCGAACCGTCTCGTCCGGCCGGAACTCGGGCTGGGTCAGGCTGAGGCCGTGGTAGTGGTACCGCGAATAGTTGAGCCCAAAACCAAATGGAAACGCGGGTTCGTCTCCCTGCTGGTTCATGAGCCGGTAGCCGTGAAACAGCCCGTACTGGATGGAGCGCGCGTTCCGGTCAAAAAACGGCAGTTGTCCGGCCGACCGGGGCCAGACGGAGGTCAGCTTTCCGCTGGGGTTGGCGGCGCCCAACAGAAGATCGGCCAGTGCATGCCCGCCCTCCATTCCCGGATACCAGGCCATCAGGATGGCCGGTACTCGGTTACGCCAGGATTCGGTGATGATGGCGCTCCCGCCCATCAGCACGACCACGGTGCGCGGGTTGGCGGCCACGACCCGTTGGATGATCATCTCGTCGCGCGGAAGCAAAGTCAGCAATGCTCGGTCACCACCCTTGCGCGGAAACGGGATGAACTCGCCCTCCTCCCGGAAAGTATAGCCGGCTACCAGAATGGCCAGGTCCGCCCATCGCGCCACCCGAACCGCTGCAGCAGCCCGTCGGCCTGATACATATCGAACTTGCAGGTCATCCCCGGCTGCTGCCAGCAATCCCTCCAGCGGAGTAACCACATACGGCGGCCGGACCTGACTGCTGCCCTGATCTCCCGTGTTGGGGATTGCCGCCAAACGGCCGATCAGCGCAATGCGGCTCACCCGCCGGCGGTCGATGGGCAGGAGCGGAGCCCCCGTGGCCGGATCCGGTTCGTTTCGGAGCAGGACCATCGACTTGGTCGCTGCCTCCCGCGCCAGCGCGCGGTGCTCCTGAGAGAGCACCGCTTGCGGTCCATACCGATCCGGTTGGCCAACCTGCGCGAACCGCAGCTTTTGGCGCAAGATGCGCTGTACGGATTCATCGATGACCGCCTGGGCTACCAGGCCCTTCTCGACCAGCTTGACCAGGCGCGGACCCAAGAAACGGGGGAACGGCATTTCGATGTCCATTCCACCTTCCACGGCCGGCAAGGTCTCGCGGACACCCCAGACGAAGTCCGAGAGGACGAACCCTTGAAAGCCCCAGGTTTCCTTGAGAATCCGGCGCAGCAGTACTGGGTGGTGTCCGCAGTAGACGCCGTTGACCCGGTTGTAGGCGCTCATGATCGCGGCCACGCCTTCCTCCACGCAACGTCGAAAGTGGGGAAGATAGACCTCGTGAAGCGCCCGCTCGTCGACCTGTACATCTATGTGGAACCGAGCGTTCTCCATGCTGTTGGCCGCATAGTGCTTGGCGCAGGCCATGACGTGGCTTTGCACGCCGCGCACCAGGGCCGCGCCCATCTCGCCGAGATGGTGGGGGTCTTCGCCATACGTCTCCTGGGCGCGGCCCCAGGCCGGGTGGCGCAACAGGTTGATGCAGACGCCCCCGAAAAAGTTGGCGCCGTGCGACCGAGCTTCAACGCCTATCGCGTCGCCGATGCGTTCCTCCAGTTGCGGGTCCCAACTGGCGCCGCGCGCGATGGACGCCGGGAAACAGGTTGACTGGTACATGACCACGCCGCGCGGTCCGTCGGTGAAGCGGATGCCCGGAACCCCCAGACGTAGGTTTTCGCCGGCCGGGAGCGGGCGCGCGTTGTACACCCGCGCCATCTCGATTAGGCCCGGGAATAGGGGGGTGTCACCCGACATCTGCTTGACCTTTTCCGGCAGGGTCATCTGATGCAAAAGCAGGGTAGCTTCGGTTTCGATCTCAGCCGCGGACCGAGGCTCGGTGGGGGGCAGCTTGCCCCACAACCCGCGAACTAGCTCTCTGGATGCCATCGATGTTTTCTCCGGAAACGGAACGGTATCTGGTCCTTTGGTAGCCTACCCTCGCTGAGCACCATCTCGCCCGCCGGAGCTGCCCACAGATGAACAAACCTGGTGCGCATTTTCTTCGCCAGGCAGAGGAGGAGCAGTCCTGTGGTCAGAAGCATCGCCGGGTTATCAGCAACCCACAGGATCGACCGAAACGCCGCGCGCAGCCCGTTCACCAGCCGCACCCGCCTGGGCGGCGCAAAGATCGGTAGCTCCCAATCCACAACGCGGATGTGGGAGAGCAGCCCTTGCTGCACGCATCCTTCCAGGCTAAAGACGAACACAGCATCGGCGCGTTGTGCAGCCAGGAGCAGGTCTCGTACGAGGGTCTGCCCATCCAGTAGTGGGAGGTCAGCGCTCAATTCGACCCCGCCCCCGGTGCTGCCGACCCCGATGACCTGTGCTTCACAACCGTAACTCCACAACAGCGCTGTTCCCAACGGACCGAGAAAGCTGCTGTAAAGCATCAGCACCTCCCTGTCCGCGGGAACGTCCACCACACCCAGCAGGCGCTGGAGGATCGCGGTGTGAGCTCGGCGCTCGTCGACCAGCAGAGGAATCTGGTAGGTCTCCACCGGGTAACCATCCCGCCGGATGGCAGTCACCAGCATCCCGTATTCGGCCCGGGCGCGCCGGAGCCGGCCACCGTCCAGGGCATGCTTCATCAGCACGGGAACTGCACGGCGCCAGTGCCGTTGACGCAGCGCCTCCACCAAACTGATGTCGGGCTCGATGTCCAACCCAACGCCCGACCAGCAGAGTCCGTGCTCCTGCGACCAGCGGAGAAAGGCGTAGTACCGGTCGGCTGCCTGAGCGGCGTTTCCCGCGTGGCACCAGTATCCCTGTTCCTTCGGCAGCAAAAGCCAGGCCACCAGCGGCACCCCGGCGCGGTTCAGTTTTCGGACGCAAGCGGCGCGGGCGTCGTTCAGGTCGATCAACCCCATCGCCACACGGGCGTCGAGCGCCAGCAAGTCAGAGATGACCGTGGGGTTGTTGCACAACGCCTCCAGCATTTCGCTTGCCGATTCGCAGGCAAAGGTCAATTGCGGCTTGGTCATGGCACGGTCATCCTTGGCCAATGGTGCGGCAATTTCGGCCGCGCCTAGTGTGCCCCAATCCAGGTTGGCTGTCAAACGAGTGCTGTGCGGGGCGACCCACCGCGGCTGTCGGTCCGACGGTGAGCCGGCCGACCAGCATTGAGTGAACTTGGCGAGCGGCTGTTTCATGGTATGCTGGAGGTCGCCCGGTGAACGGGCGGTTAGTGTGCCCTCAAAGGAGTCAGTCATGTTGCTCGACCGTTTTGTTCCCATTCGCGCCCGGGTTTCCGGCATTGCAGCCAAACAAGACGTTGCCGCTATCGCGCAATTTCATCGCATCCAGGCCAGCCCCGGGTACCGTGCGGCGGCCGAGTATGTACTGGACGCGCTGCAGGCCTGTGGTCTGGACGCCTGGATCGAGCGTTTCCCAGCCGATTCTAAGAGCCAGTTCTGGACCGAGGCATCGTTTCAGGAATGGGGAGCTACCTCCGCCACACTGCATCTGGACGAGCCGGCCGCACATCAGTGCAAATTGGCCGACTGGCGGGAGGCCAAGCTGTCGCTCATCCAGCGAAGTATCTCCTTTGACGGCACGGCCGAAGTGGTGCTTCTCTCGGACGGGCTGGAGGAGCAAGAATACGAGGGTCTGGATCTCGCAGGCAAGGTGGTGCTCACGCAGGGTGACCACACAACCGCGCGGCGGTTGGCGGTGGAAAAGCATGGGGCGGTCGGGATTCTGTATTACGGCATGGGCCGGGTGGCGCCTGTGCGTGAGCCCATGGACCTGCCGGACGCGCTCCAATATGCCTCTTTCTGGTGGACGGACGAACCGGACGAGGTCAAGTGCTTTGGTTTCGTTCTCTCTCCGCGCCGCGGAGCGTGGTTGGCCGACCTGGCCCGCAAAGCTGCCAAGGAGAACAAGCCGCCGCTGCGCGTGCGTGCCCATGTGGCGAGCCGGTTGTACGATGGATCAATGGAGGTGGTGTGCGCCCGGATTCCAGGCGAGACCGACGAGGAGTCGGTCGTGGTAAGCCATCTATGCCACCCGCAGCCTTCTGCCAACGACAATGCCTCCGGCGCAGCTGCTGCGCTGGAGGCCGCCCGGGCCCTTCACGGGCTGGTGGCTGAGGGAAAACTGCCCCGGCCGAGGCGTGGTATGCGGTTTCTGTGGGTGCCGGAGATGAGCGGCACCTATGCCTACCTCTCCAGACACGAGGAGCTGATTCCCAAGATGATCGCCGGGGTCAACCTGGACATGGTGGGCGGCGACCCGGCACACAACGGCTCCACCTTTATCCTGGAGCGGCCGCCGGATGCAAGCGCCTCCTTTGTGTCTGACCTCTTGGCCAGACTATTCGACCAATTGGGCAACGACGCGACGTCCCACGCCGGCCTTGGCGCGCTGGCACTCGTGAACACGGCGACGACCGGTTTTTCCGGTGGCTCGGACCATATGATCTTTGCAGACCCGACGGTAGGGATCTCGATGCCGATGCTGATCCAAAACCCCGACAAGTTCTACCACACATCGGCCGACACGGTGGAGCACATCGACCCGGCGATGATGGCGCGGGCCGCCACACTGGCTGCAGGCGCGGCCTACTTGGTGGCTGCCGCCGGGCAGGAAGAGGCGACGTGGCTGGGCAGCGAGATGACGGCTCGTTTCCAGGTCAGGCTGACCCAGGAGGTTCAAAACCTCATTACCCGAAGCTGGGAGACGGGCCACGCGGTCTCCATCGAGCGGGTGGACCGAAAGGTAGATTATATGCTGGCCTGCCACCGGGATGCCCTCGGAACCCTGCTCCGGTTGTGGGATGGTGTCGGGCCGGTGGTATCTGGGCTGTCACACGACGCGGAGGCCATCGGGCGGGCCGAGAAGCGTCGAGCTCGGACGGCCCTAAAAACAGCGCGGCCCATCGCCCTTGAGAGCCAGCCGACGGCAGACCTCAATACGTGGGAGGAGCAGGCAGCAGCCCGCGTGCCACGACGGCTTTATCGGGGGCCCGTGCAGCGGGCGCTGGGAAACGGACCACGCCGGCTCACGCCGGATGAACGCGGCGCATGGGTGCGGCTGGTGACCAGCCGTGCAGCCGGCGGTTGGACTCTGCCTACGCTGGCTGAGTACTGGGCCGATGGGCGACGAACGATGCTGGAGATTGTGGACCTGGTAGAGCTTGAGACTGGCATTCGGGACCCGGAACTGATCGTGCGACGTTTCGAACTGCTGGACAGGCTCGGGTGGATCGAGTGGATGCCAGCTCCAGTTGACTGAGCGTCGCGCTTTCAACGAGCCGATGGGTGTCGCGACCAACGGGGCCGCCGCATGATCCGATCTGGCGTCCAAGCTCGAGTGGGTAAAAGTCGGCCGTGCAGGGACCTGGAATTGAGGTATAATACAGCAAACCATCACCGATAGGTTGGGCCAAGGAGAGCGCGCATGGCACAGCAAGTCGTTAACGGTGCGATGCTCACATGCAGTTTTGGAGTGGCGCCAAGCAGCATCGTTGTAACCCCGGAGAACCTGGTTAACGCGGGCGGTCAGCCGGCGGCTACCGCCATGGATCATGTTCCCTTTAAGAACATCATGCCGTTTGGCATGTGCACCGCCCCTACCAACCCGGCTGTGTTAGCTGCCCAGGGCGCTCCCGTGCCGTGCACCCCGGTGACGGCTGCACCCTGGGTGCCAGGCTGCCTGACCGTCATGTTGTCCAAGAAACCGGCGCTTAACAGCAGCTCCACCCTCATGTGCAGCTTCGCGGGGGTCATCACCGTCCAGATGCCGGGTCAGTTCACCGTGAATATCCCCTGATCTTGCCGGCCCATCCGCCTCGAACCGGCGCGATACGCTGTTGTCGCACGATCCTCGGCAGCGAGGGCAGGCGGAGGATCAGCTCCTGCAGTTTGGCCTGGCTGCGGTTTTCTATCGCTAGTACTTCCAAGGCCTCGTGCACCCACGGGGAGAGCAGCGATTCGCCAGCCTCGGCAGCGAACGAGTTGCCGGCCTGAATATCCACTAGCGCTTGCAGCACCATGGCCCGAGCAAGCCGCTCGTACTGAGCGGTCATGGAATCCCCTTCCGTTGAACTGTCGTTGGGTCTGTGCGCCCGTTGGCAACGTTGATTGTTGGGCCTAACATGACAGGAATAGCACAGATGTGCTAATGTCGTTCAGTATATTGTACCGTCAAGACGCATCTCGTCAACCCAGACGGAGGCCGGCAGGGTGCAGACCGCGTGGAAAGCGCTGCCAAAGGCTCTGGTTGGGTAGTTGCCGGTCATACTTGGAGCCGCCTAAAGAGTCTGACCGGCGTTCGATAGGGCGGAACGGGCGTTGGACGGCCACGGCTGGCGGTCCGGATTTGAGCGCCTGGTGATTGGTGGTACAATCCGCCGCCGGGATATGGATTTGTCGGGAGGCTGGCGTATGAATGAGGGATTTCGGCGCGTGCAAGTGAGCGGTACCCCGCACGAGTGCGGTCGGCAGCACGGCGAGCAGTTGGCGCAACAGATTCATGTTAACCTGGCCGGTTACTGGCGGTTGTTTCAGCACAAGGCCGGGCTTGACCGGGCGGAGGTGCTGGCGCGGTCAGAATCCTTTCTGGGGCCGATCCGCACGTTTGGTCCCCATCTGCTGGACGAGTTGACCGGGATTGCCGAGGGTGCGGGAATCTCGCTGATAGAGGTAGTGGCGCTCAACTGCCGCACCGAGATTCTCTCGTCCGGTCTGGTGCCTTTGGATGGGGGGTGCACGGCGGTTTTCTGCGCCCCAGAGATCACGGCCGATGGCCACACGCTGATGGGGCAGAACTGGGATTGGTCCGACCATATGCGAGGGGGGACCGTCCTTCTGCGAATCCAGCAACCCGGCCGGCCGGTGATTCTCACGTTGACTGAGGCCGGGATGGTAGGAAAGATCGGGTTCAACAGCGCCGGCGTGGGGGTGTGCACCAACTTTCTGCGTCACCAGGTGTGGCGGCCGGGGGTGCCGTTTCACCTGATTCTTCGTGAGATGCTCAACGCTACCCGGCCCGGCCTGGCGGTGGCGGCGGTTTACCGCGGCGCCCGCGCGGATTCAGGGAGCTATATGGTGGCGCACCGCGACGGTGAGGGATTGAGCCTGGAAGCCACACCCAAGCAATTGGGGTTGATCCACCCGGCGGACGGGCTGCTTGTCCACACCAACCACTTTCTCACCTCGCGGTTGCAGGACGGAGATCAGGCGATATTGATGTCAGACAACACGCTCTGGCGCTATGGGCGGGCCACGCACCTGCTGCGCCAGCAGGCCGGAAAGATCACGCCCGAGGTGATTCAATCCGTCTTCCGGGATCACTTTGACTTTCCGAACTCGATCTGCCGCCATCCAGACCCATCGGTGCACGAGTTGGAGCGCGTGGCCTCGCTGGCCTCGGTGGTCATGGACCTGACGGCCGGCCGGATGTGGGCCTCGGCCGGCGAGCCGTGTACGGCAGAATACCACCTGAACGAAATCTGATCCGGCTGGCAGGTGGTAGGCTCAGAACGGAGTGTGACGTCCGGCGACTGCCCCTGGTGCCGGTCCCGTCCTCGGTTTTTCGTCTGGCCCGGGCGACACATACTGGGCGCTGCGGCGGGGGACGTCGTCTGGCAGGGTCACGACAGAGTCCCGTCTCCCGGGCACATGCGATATCCAAAGAGGTTTTGGGCGGCCGACGGCTCACCATGACCGTGTGGGGCCAGAGTTGATCGTGGGCTCGCGATGCGCTGCTGTTGTGGCGACGGCAGCGGGCCAGTGGTCAGATGCCGCTGTATTGGCAGGTTGACCGAACCTGTTTGGTGACGGGCAGGACAGCCCTTCCGGGGGTGGGCCACGGCGCAAATCGTGGGCACGGCGAGGCCTGAGGAACAGACGTCGACGGGTATCAGGGCGTCCACTGCCAGGACGCAGGCCGCCTGGTTGGCGATACAAACCCTGGGTCACCGCTCCGGCGGTTGCCACGGTTTGCCAGTATAAACCGGCCAGCGCAGCACTGTGCGGCGAAACCAGGAGAGCAGACGGCGCCGTAGGCTGATGTTGCCCAGCCCGGGGAATTCTTGCGACACAAGGTCGCTCACGGTGGCCTTGGCGCCGTATCGCTGGCGCAACCGGTCGCGATTGCGGATGACCCAACTGACGAGGTCGGCGGCGGTCCGGCCGGGGAAATGGCGCAACAACTCGTCTCGGTGGATCACTTGGATCATCGGCAGGTAAACCTGGTCGTACCAGTGCACCGCGGCATCCTGAAAGCCGACGGCCTGCCCGCGTTCCAGCTCCAGGTAATGCCGATGAATGGCAATCTGCTCTTCGAACTCCCGATAACGGCCAGGTCCGGTAAGAATGATATAGACGTCTGGACGGTGTTTGTCGAGCTGGGTCCTCTCCAGAAACTCCAGGTACTCTTGACGGACCAGGACGTCGCGTAGCGAGTCGTCAGGCTCCAATGGAACCCGGGTTTCAAACTCCCAGATGTGTCCTTCAACGGTTGATGCGCCGGCCTGGCGGGCGACGGACACCCGGTGATTGCCGTCCAGCACAAAATACACCTGGCCCACCTTGTATGCTTCGATGGGAGCCGTGCCGCGGACGTTCTTGAGCCAGTCCAGTCTTTGCCAGCGGTCCCGTATACGATCGGTCCGTGGCAAAAAGGTGCGGGTGAAATCGCTATGCCGGCCGACGCTGCCGACGATCTGGTCCAGCGGGATGGTTTGGACGCCCCGGTATTCACCCTGACCCAAGCCTAGACGCTGACGCACGGTCTCGAACGGGAGGAGATCGGCCGAGTCGAACCGCAAGACCGAAAGCAGGTCCTGCACGGCCGCTTTCTTGCGCGCCCGGTCGAAATCGCGCTCGGAGGGCGACGGCAAGATGGTCGTGCCACCCGAGCCGGTGATCATCCATTGGCCGCCCGGAGGAGCAGCAGGGGTTTCCGGTCCGCTAAAAGTCATGCGAGCCTATTGTACTGACAGGCGAGGGCTTGTCAACGAATCGTTACATGCATCTTCCGCTGTGCCAGGCGGTGCGCCATAACCAGGAAACCAGGCATCGTCCGCCAACCGGCCGGGGTCAATCGATAGATGGGTGGTGTTGCGTCGGCATCCGTCGCCGCGTTGGACCGAGTGCGGGCATGATGGCTGGGCGGCCGAGAACAGCGGCAGACAGCGCCTGTTGCGTGATCAGCCTGCCCTCGCCGGTGGGGTGTTCAGTTGGATCAGGGTCCGCCAGCGCGGTTTGTGCGCCGGTGTGTCTGGCACCCGATGGCCTGCAAACGTGGGAACCAGCATGATGCCGTGATAGCCATTTACAGATGCGCCAAGTTGGGATATCCTATGGCGTACCTTGATGAAGGACGTGGATCAGATCGACCAGCGGATCATCTTGTTTCGCCAGCTTGACCGGTGGATGACCCTGACTGAGGTTGCCAGCGCGCTGAGCCTGCAGGGCAGCCGGGACGCAGCGGGCCGAGTTGTAGATTTCGCGTGGGCACGGGCAAACTCGCACTCGGGCTCCTGAACCCGGAGCGACGTATTGCGCTCTAGGAATGAACTCGAGTCGAAAGGGGCGCCGGCACGACAATCACGGCAGGAGAAGGATCTTGGGACGGCCAATGCTCGCCATCGCTGGCCAGTGGCGTGGATCGCTTGTTCCGGACGTCGGACAACAATCGGCTTGACGGCCGAGGCTGCCGGCAACAAACGCCGTTCAGGACACAGAAACCAGAGCCGCTTTTCAATTAGCAGGACACCGGAGATAGGAATCATGTCACGCAATCTGGACAAGACTCGGGCGTTGTACCGCCGGGCGGCAGAAACCGTGCCGTACGGCGTCAATTCGCATTTCCGCTATTGGGGCCCGGAGGACACCATGGTCATGACCCGGGCTGAGGGACCGTACATGTGGGACGCGGACGGCAACCGGTATATCGACTACCGGTTGGGTTTCGGTCCTGTGATTCTGGGCCACAGCTATCCTGCGGTGGTGGATCGCGTGACGGACGCCATTCGTCACGGCACCGTGTTCGCCTGGATGACGCCGCTGGAGATCGAGGTGGCAGAGAGCCTGTGCCGCATGACAGGCTCCGAGATGGTGCGTCTGTCCAACACGGGGACCGAGGCCACCATGCACGCGCTGCGCATAGCTCGCGCCTACACCGGCCGGGAGCAGTTTATCAAGTTCGAGGGTCAGTACCACGGGATGCACGACTATGTCCTATTCAGCACGGCATCCACTCCGCGCGGGGCCGTGGGATGCCGGCGCAGCCCCGTGCCCCATTGCGTCAGCTCAGGCATTCCCAAGGCTATCAGCCAATACGTGATTACCCTCCCGTTTAACGACCCAGAGGTGTTGGAGGCGGCCGTTACCGCTCACTGGCACAATTTGGCGGCCATCCTGGTCGAGCCGGTGTTGGGGAATACCGCCGGCATCCTGCCTCAGGCCGGCTGGCTGGAAACGCTGCGCCAACTCTGTGACCGGTACGGCGTGGTGTTGATCTTTGACGAGGTCAAGACCGGCTTTCGTCTGGCCAAGGGTGGTGCTCAGGAGCTGTTTGGCGTGCGAGCCGACCTGGCAACCTATGCCAAAGCCATGGGCAACGGATTTCCGATTTCTGCCATTGGCGGCTCGCGCAAGATCATGTCGACGCTGCAGCCCGGCGGGATTGCTTATGGCGGCACCTATGTTGGGAACGTGGCTGGGGTTGCCGCTGCGGCGGCCACGCTCGAGATCCTGGAGACGGAACCGGTCATTGAGACTATCCACCATCGGGGCACCCGGCTGATGAACGGCCTAGACGAGATACTCTCTCGAGCCGGGATACCGCATTGCATGACTGGCTCGCCATCCATGTTCAGCTTTGCCCTGGGCACCGATGTGCCTCCGATCGATTTTCGCAGTTATGCCGAGACCGACGAGCCATTGTATCACGCGCTGGTGATGGCGCTCGTCGAGCGCGGCGCGATGCCGGACGCAGATGGTCGGGAACCCTGGTTCTTGAGCTACAGCCACACGAATGCGGTCATTGACGCGACTCTGCAGATGTTTGAGGATGCGGTCCTGGAAATGAGGAGGTGATTTGGAATGGCGACACGTTTTGGATACCATGGCAGAATCTTGCACGTTGATCTCACCAGCGGCAAGTTGACTGTCGAGCGGCCCGAAGAGGCGTTCTATCGCCAGTATTTTGGCGGCAGCGCCATGGGTCTCTATTACTTGCTTCACAAGACTCCGATCGGGACGGAGCCGCTCAGCCCGGACAACACGCTGGCGCTCATGGGCAGTGTTCTCACCGGACTGCCCGTGTCGGGCCAATCGCGGGTGACAGCGACGGCTCGTTCACCAGAGACCGACCTGGTGGGTGATGCGCAGGGGGGCGGTTTCTGGCCGGCCGAGCTCAAGTATGCGGGCTTTGACGGCGTGGTATTTCGCGGGCGGTCGGAGCGGCCGGTTTACTTGTGGCTTCACGATGGTGACGCGGAATTGCGCGAAGCTGCTCATCTCTGGGGACGCTTTACCGCGGATGTAGAGGACAGTATTCGTGGGGATTTGGGCGATCAACGAATCCACGTCCTGCAATGTGGACCTGCGGCCGAACGTGGAGTGCGGTTCAGCGCCCTGATCAGCCTGGCATGCCGAGCGAACGGTCGCACGGGCATGGGGTTGGTGATGGCGTCCAAGAACCTAAAGGCCGTGGCGGTGCGTGGCCGGAACAAGCCGGTGGCGGCCGACCCAGGTGTCATCCATGAGCTGGTGCGTTGGGGGGCAGACAATCTGGCGTCATCGGATGTCGCCGGTCTGGCCCTGCTGGGAACCGCCGGAGTGGTCACCTCGCAGAATCGAGCCGGTGGCCTGCCAACGCGCAACTGGTCCAGCGGTGTTTTTGAGGGGGCAAAGGACATCGGCGGGCAGAAGCTGTACGACACAGTTCTCAAGGAGCGGGATACCTGTTATGCCTGTGTTGTGCGGTGTAAGCGGGTGGTGGAGATCACCAGCGGTCCGTATCAGGTGAATCCGCGGTATGGCGGCCCCGAGTACGAGACACTGGCAACGCTTGGCTCCTACTGCGGAATCTCTGACCTGGCCGCCGTCTGTTACGCTAACCAGCTCTGCAACATGTACGGCATGGACACCATTGCTTGCGGAGCCACCATTGCCTGGGCGATGGATTGCTTTGAACACGGTCTACTAAGCCCTGAACAGACGGGCGGGCTGGATCTCCGATTCGGCAACGCCGAAGCCATGGTGACGATGGTTCAGATGATCGGAGAACGCCAAGGTCTGGGCCATGTTCTTGGAGAAGGTTCTTCCCGAGCAGCAGAGGTTTTGGGCATCGGCCGGGAGCTGGTGGTGGCTGTCAAGAATCACGAGCTTCCCGCCCATATGCCACAGGTCAAGCGCTCGCTGGCGTTGATCTATGGTGTCAATCCGTTTGGAGCCGACCACCAATCCAGCGAACACGATGACTCATACAGAGCCTACCCCGAACGGATGGCCGAGCTGGGACTGCACCAGCCACAGCCGGAGCGGAGCCTGAACCGCGAGATGGTCCGCTATGCGTTCGTCACCCAATGCCTGTACAGCTTTTTGGACAGCGCCGACCTTTGCCAGTTTGTCTGGGGACCCTCCTGGCACCTGTATGGACCGGGTCAGATCGTCCAATTGGTTCGGGCGGCGACGGGGTGGGACGTAAATATCGCCGAGTTACTGCAAATCGGGGAGCGGCGGCTCAACATGATGCGCGCCTTTAATGCTCGCGAGGGAGCAGGGGCGGAGACGGACCGGTTGCCTCCCAAGCTGCGGGAGCCGCTGCAGGGTGGACCGAGCGATGGTGTGGCCGTCACCCAGGAGGAGTTTGATGCCGCGCGAGCAGAGTACTATCGCGTGGCGGGTTGGGATGCCACCGGCCGGCCAACGCGCCGAAAGCTCGAGGAACTGGCGCTGGGTTGGGTGGCCGATGATCTAGGATTGGACTGATTGCCGGCAGCAACTGACTTGTCTGGTAGCGAGATTCCCGGCCGGCCGGACTCGGCCCGCGTTTGGCAGGTCTTGCGGGCCTCCTGGCCGCGAGGCGCCGGCAATTGGACCTGGAAGTTGTGCCGGGGTTTGGGTCCGCTGTATGCCTCGGCGCACGGGGGTGGCCACGGACTAGCACCTCGTTTTGACCGACCTGGTCGATCGGGTGTTCAACCCCCGGGGCCGATTCAGGAGTTGTCCTGGTTCGCCACCAACGACGATTTCTTGCCGCTTACCTGGAGGATAGAGATCCGCCAGACGCGGACTGCTCGGACCTGCTCTGGCTCGAACGACCAGTCGCCCGGGGCATAATGGCCCACGATGTGCTGCAAGCCGGCTGCCTTCTCGGAGTGGTCCAGTAACTCGTGCGCCAGACCGGTTCCGATCACCGTTTCGTAGGAAAACGACCAGTGGCACGGGCTGGAGGGGTCGGCGAACAGGTCAACCCCAAGCTCCATCTCAAAGCAAACCAGGTTGTTGGCGGCGATAAGGTTCAGTTTGTGCCCGGACAAGCCGGTGTGGAAGTAGATGCGCTCGCCGTCGTATCCGTACGCGACGGGCACCACATAGGGCGTGTTGTCCTGCGCCAAGCCCAGCCGGCATATCGTGGCATTCTGCAATACCCGGGTGATCAACGGGTCCTGGCCCACTGCTCGCTCTTTCCGTATCATGCTGTGCCCTTTTTCCCTGGCGATATTCGCCTCTGCCGCGCTAGCCATTGCCCGCTCCGAAACATCGCGGGTAGCGGCGATGACAATTGTAGCAAACGGACCTGCTGGAGCAAGATAAGGCGGGCGCCCAGCTTGAAGACCGACCGTACAGCTGGGCTGAGTTGCGGTTGAGGTGGCTGACGGGTACAATTGGGCGTCAAACTGGAGGTTGCCAAGCATGGTCAGTCAGGAGCTGTTGGACATACTTCGCTGTCCGGTGTGTGTGCATAACCAACCAGAGGGCGGGGATTTGGTGCAGGAGGGAAACTGGCTCATCTGCAGGGATTGTGACCGGAAATACCCCATCCGCGACGATATTCCTGTGATGCTGATCGACGAGGGTGATCGGTTCCGCGAGGTGCCGCGCGGCGAGTTGCCGTTGGTCCCGCCCCCGGAGTTGGAGCACGAGGCGTCGCTACCCGAATTGGCAGCTGAATGTCCGAACGTCCTCCCCGGGTTACTGCTAGCCACGGCCGGGCTGCTGCTCGGGGCGTGGTTGATCTGGCTGCTGTCACGGCGCCGTTTGGGGCGTTAACGACGGTCGGTTTTTCCTGAACTGCCGGCTACGAATCGCCAGTGGCCGGATGGGACGCCTTCTGCCGGCGCCCCATACTCTTTCGACGGTCGCGTGGTGCTAAGTGCGGTCACTGCGCCTGGTTGCAGCGGGCATGCCGTTTGGCGCCGACCGTCTCTGGCCAGTCGTCGAGCGACCCTGCCGACCCCATGACTGCTGCCCGCCTTGTCTGGCCCCCTTCTGTGGCGAGGACCAATCGCAGGTCCAGGGGGTTGAAGGCGATGCGGCGGCAGGTGGGGGTGCGGCGGCATTGTCAAGCACGAAATTGCTGGATTGACTTGTTACCGTGGGCCGGACTACCGGGACGGCCGCTGGCCGGCCTGGAGGGAAAGCGGCCGGAACACACGGAATTCTGGCCGCCAGTCGGACAAGGAATCCGGGAAAATCGGCCGCCGGTCGGCCGCTATCCGGCGCTATCGGCTGCCCGCCTGGGCTGCAGCGACGCTTCTCCGCTCTGGTAAACGATGACGCCCTCGATCACCGTCATGTCAATGGGCGTCTGCCAGAGCAACCCGGGCGGTGTATTGTAGGGGTCGGCGCTCCAAATGGCCAGATCGGCCAATTTGCCTGCCTCCAGTGAGCCCTTGTCTGCCTCCTCCTGCGCCGCGTAGGCGGCGCCCATGGTGTGCGCTCGCAGCGCCTCCTGGATGGTCAGGGCCTGTTCTGGGCCAAGCTGGATCTCGCTGTTGGTGTACCGCGTGACGGCGCCAGCCAGCGTCACCTGGGGCGTGTACCAGGGGGTGGTGGGGGCGTCGGAGCTGAGCGCCAGCGGCACCCCGGCATCTAGCCACTCCCGCGTGACGATGGAGCGACGAGCACGCTCCTCGCCGAATAGCGAGACGTAGGCGTCGCCGCCCAGCCGGATGAATTGGGGCTGGGTGCAGACAATGACTCCCAGATCAGCCATGCGCTGGGTGGATTCCGGCCGGGTGATGATGGCGTGTTCGATCCGGTGGCGGGGGTCTGGCCTGGGATTGGCGTTCATCGCCTCTTCATAGGCATCCAGCGTCATGTCCGTTGCCGCATCCCCAGCGCAGTGGACGCAGATTTGAAGCCCAGTATCGTGCAGCGCGCGTACTGCATCCTTGAAACTCTGCGGCTCCCAGGTAGGCAGGTCCCAACGCACCCCGTTGTGTGGTTCGTGGCAATAGGCCATCTTGGCTTGACCGTCCAGCAGGAATTTGAACCCGGCGCAGCGCATCCACGAGTCACCGGACGCCAGGTTCAGCTCGTTCAAGGCCCGGTCGAGGTCGGCCGGCCACTCTAGCGTATAGTGAACCGCCCCGTGTAGCTTGAGCTCACGGAGTCGACCGGCATCTAGGTAGGTAGCTACCGTCTCCACTCCCCGCACATTGTTGTCCTGAAAGCTGGTTACACCGCAGGCGGCAAAGAGAGGATCAGCGTACAGCAAGTAGTCATGAAGCACCTCGGCCGGAGGACGCGGAACGTGGCGGCGCAGGAGGTCCATGGCCCGGTGGTTGTAAAACACCCCGGTGGGTTCTCCCTGCGAGTCGCGCTCGATCATCCCGCCGGAGGGGTCCGGGGTGGCGGCCGTGATCCCCGCTATGGCCAGCGCCAGGCTGTTGGCCGAACCGTAATGTCCGCCCTGTTGGACGATCCAGACCGGGTGATCTGGCGATATGGGGTCCAGGTCCTGCCGGGTGGGCAACCGTCCTTCGTTGACCACGAGGAAATACCCCTGGACCCACTCGCCCGGTGGTGTTTTGCCAAGGGCCTCTGACAGTCGCTCGCGCAGGTCCTCCAGTGTCCGCACTTCAGGAGGCAAAAGGGGCACATAGGCGTAATGGATCTGACCCATCACCTGATAATGGTTGTGCGGGTCGATGAGACCGGGCGTCACCGCGCGACCGTTAAGGTCAACGAGTAGAGTCTTCTCCCCAACGGTTGCCCGCAGGACAGAATCGGCGCCCACAGCCAGGATGCGGCCGTTGCGAACAGCCACCGCCTGGGCAATCGAGTCTGATGGGTCCACCGTGATGATCTTGCCGTTATACAAAAATAGATCGGCTGCCAGGCCGGGCGGCGCCGTCGGATTGGGTGGCGCTGTGGGCGCCAATGTCGCGGCCACGATAGGCGTCGACGGGGGGGCCGGAGTCCTGGAGGGAGAGGGCGTGGCGGCCGGCTCACTGGTTGCGCCGCCGCCCAGATTGCAGGCCAGCGATGAACCGGCCAGAGATGCCAGGCCAAGCCCGGCCGAGCGCAAGAACGCACGTCGGGTCAGCAGTGACCGATCTGAACTTCTCATGGTAACCTCCGGAACGAACGCAATACCGCGTGATTGTTACCCCTTGGTTCAAACCTCATCTATCTGTGGTCTATGGTGGAGTCCCCCTTTCGGCGGCCGCGCAGGTAAAGATCGCCTGCTGTTGCGCTGCAATCGGTGATCGCGTCCATAAACGTCTGGCCTTCTGGGCGGCAGCCGGAATTGGGACCAGAGGAGAGAGTTGGGGTGCTGCCGGACACCATCACTGTACACCCGAACGCCCAGCGAGTCAACTGGCAATTGCCGGTCGCGGGAAGGGAGTCGGGAGAGATTTCGATGTCATGGCTGTCAACAGCTCCTTGTCTGGTAGGGATGTTCAGGCGGGCAGGCAACGGCGGATCGACTCCAAGGCCACCTGCGGTGTGCGCGAGTGCCAATCACGGTCGTTATACGCATGACCCGACACGAAACATCACCAGCGTGGGCCGCAAGACGGCCGACCAGTGGACAACGGTTACTGATTCCTGCACCGTGCCGGAGCACGTCCGCGCCGTCACCTCGTTGACCAACGACCGCCAGTCAGCGCGTGACCTGAACGAGAGCATAGCCTCCCGTCAGGCCGGGCGAATTTTATGCAGGTCTTTGACTCATTTGCCGGTTCGTCGTGATTACTGACACCCTGACACTGAGTGTGACCCACCTTGCGCACATGGCGGGCGGCGAGCGCGTGCTGACCGTTTGCGCGGACGGGTCCTGGCGTGCACTGGCGGGTGACTATTATGAGGTGGAGGACGCCACGGTGCGCTCGTACTACCTCCTTGGCTCCCAGCGGGCGGCCATCCGGGTGTACGACGGCGGGGAGGAGGACGTGTCTTCATGTCTGCCGTTTGACGGCCGCGCCAATCCGGCTGGTGCGCCCAATGGGCTACGGCGCCGGACTGTCGTGGGACGAGGTATAGAGTCTGCTCGTCCGGTGGGGCTCTGAACCCTTGGGTGATAGTCCTTTCGGGCCAGTTGGGGCCGACAACCGCCAAAAATGACCATAGACCGGTTCTCCTCTCGGGCGTACAATGAGCGGGCATTGGCAAGAATGCGCCATTCAACTGCGAATAGTGGACTCATCCGACCGTTGCTGAACATGCACGACCGTGCGTAACCTGTGTTTCCCGATGGCGCAGCAACCCAAAGTGCAAGCCAGAAGGGGGCGGAGATGATCTGCCACCTGTGTTTGCGGCCGCGGGTTTTCCCACACCCCGGGGTACCGGCGCGCTCTGCCTTATATCAGGGAGTTCCATGATGGACACCACTTTTTCCGCCCAAGTGAATGAGCTCAGTGAGCAGACCATAGAGCTGTGTTACCACTGCCACAAATGTACCGCCGGCTGCCCAGTCGCGGTGGAGATGGAGTTCGGCCCGGATCGAGTTCTACGCCTGATTCAGTTGGGTCAGAAGGATCGGGTGCTGGGAAGCGGCGACATTTGGGTTTGTGCTTCGTGCGAAACCTGCGCCACACGGTGTCCCAATGAGATCAGCGTGGCCGCGGTGATGGACGCTCTGCGGGCCATCAGCATGGCCGAAGGATATGCCACACCCGAACCGGATGCGCCGGCCTTCCATCGACTCTTTCTCGGCATTGTGGGCCGCTTTGGCCGCATGCACGAGGCCAGCCTGATGATGATTTACAAACTCAAGACGCGCAAGCTGATGGCGGACATGGACTCGGGTATCCCCATGATCCTCAAGGGCAAGATACCGATCCTGCCGCACCGGGTCCGGGGGATGAACGAGGTTAAACGGATCTTCCGAGAGACGGGGAGTTAGGGCCCATGAAGCTGAACTATTACCCGGGTTGCAGTGCGACCTCTACCGGTCAGGAGCTAGACCTTTCGGTCCGGGCGGTCTTGGCGGCGTTGGGCGTGGAGCTGCAAGAGCTGGAGGATTGGAGCTGCTGCGGGGCATCGTCGGCGCACGCGACCAACCGGGCGCTGGCGGTCGCGCTTCCGGCCCGCAATCTGGCCATTGCGCAGCGCAGCGGCCTGGACTTGCTGGCCCCCTGCGCGGCATGTTACTCGCGCCTCAAAACGGCCGATTATGTGATGCGGCACGACGCGACCAAAAAGGGTGAGGTGGAGGCGCAGGTGGCCTTTGAGTTTACCGGCTCGTACCAGGTCCGGTCGCCCATCGACGTGGTGGTGCGGGATATCGGACTGGATGCGGTGCGATCCCGCGTCCTGAAACCGCTCGCGGGGCTGAAGGCGGTGGGGTACTATGGCTGCCTCCTGGTCCGCCCGCCGGAGGTGGTGGCGTTTGACGACCCAGAGCATCCGGTGATGTTGGACCAGATTCTGGGCGCCCTGGGCATGGAGGTCTGCCGGTGGAGCTATGCCACGGACTGCTGTGGCGGCGGGTTGAACCTCACCAAATCCTCGGTGGCAGTGCGGCTGGTGGGCCGGCTCACGCAGTTTGCGCGCGAGGCGGGCGCGGACGCCATCGTCACTGCCTGCCCGCTGTGCCAAATGAGTCTAGAGATGCGCCAGACCGGAAACGGTTCCCGGATGCCGGTGGTCTATTTCACCGAGCTGATGGGGTTGGCCTTCGGCCTGAAGGAGACATCCGGTTGGTGGAAAAAGCATCTGGTTGACCCGCGCCCCTGGTTGGGCGCGCTGGCGGCCGGCGGGGCGTAGGCGCGGTTGTTTCGTGCTACGGCAATACGCGAAGGACACGCTATGGCAGACAATGGCAAGAACGGCAAGAACGGACAGACCACCGGCGCGGCTCTGGTAGTGGGCGCGGGCATCGGTGGGATGCAGGCCTCACTGGACTTGGCAGATGCCGGTTACAAGGTCTATCTGGCAGATACGTCACCCGCCATCGGCGGCATCATGGCGCAGCTGGACAAGACGTTTCCAACCAATGATTGCTCGATGTGCATCATGTCGCCCAAGTTGGTGGAGACCGGCCGGCATCTGAATGTCGAGATCATGACGCTCTCTGAAGTGGAAGGGATCCGAGGAGAACCGGGCAACTTTACGGTCACGGTGAACCGCAAGGCCCGCTATGTCGACGTTGCCAAGTGCACCGGCTGCGGTGACTGCGCGGTCGTGTGCCCCATTCCGCTCCCGGATCAGTTCAACCAGGGGCTTTCCGAGCGGCGGGCCGCGTTCAAGCTCTACCCGCAGGCGATTCCCAACGCTTACGCCATCGAAAAGGTGGGCACGGCTCCCTGTCGCGACGCCTGCCCAATTGATCAGCGTGCGCAGGGTTACCTCGCACTGATTCGCGAAGGGCGGTTCGCCGACGCATACCGGACCATCAAAGAGGAAAACCCCTTTCCGTCGGTGTGCGGTCGGGTGTGTAACCACCGTTGTGAGGACGCCTGCAACCGCGGTCAGATCGACCAGCCGGTGAACATCATGGCGCTCAAGCGGTTCGTGGCGGATTGGGCGGCGGCGCATCCGGATGAGGTCGCGGCTGTGCTTTCCGACGCCCCGGCCGAGCTCAACGGTCAACGGGTGGCCATCATTGGGTCGGGTCCGGCCGGCATGACGGCTGCGCTGGACCTGGCGCGAATGGGTTACACCCCTACGGTGCTGGAGGCGCTGCCGGTGGCGGGCGGGATGATGCGCGTCGGTGTGCCGGGCTACCGCCTGCCACAGGACGTGGTCCAGCGCGAGATCGACGAGGTTGTCGCCGCCGGGGTGGAGCTCAAGCTCAACCACCGCGTGGAAGATATGGGAGCGCTGCTGGAGCAGGGCTATTCGGCCGTCTTTATCGCTGTGGGCGCCCACGATGGGGTTGCGCTTCCGCTGCCCGGGGTGGCTTCACCAGCGGTTCACGTGGCGACAGATTACCTTCGGTCCGCCAGCCTGGGAGAACCGGTGGACGTCACGGGCAAGCGGGTTCTGGTCATTGGCGGCGGCAATGTCGCGGTCGATGCGGCGCAGACCGCCGTGCGCACCGGCGCAGCCTGGGTGGGCATGTCCTGCCTGGAGAGTCGCGAGACCATGCCGGCCCACGACTGGGAGATTCTTGACGCTCGGGAAGAGGGCATCCGGGTCTATCCTTCCCGCACCTTTAAGGAGGTGATGCGGGACGGCGAAGCGGTGACCGGCATGCGCTGCGTCGAGGTGGATTTTCGCGGGTTCGTGGACGGCAGGCCGGACTTTACCGAGTTGCCGGGAACGGAGGAGATTATCCCGGCCGACCTGATTGTCTTTTCCATCGGGCAGCGGCCGGATGCAAGCGGACTGCCGGATGGGCTAGAGACCTTCCGCGGTCGGTTTGTTGTATCAAACAAAGAGACGATGGAGACCAACCTACCGGGAGTCTTTGCCGGCGGGGACGTGGTGACCGGGACCAGTTTCATTGTGGATGCCATCGCAGCCGGGCACCGCGCGGCCAAATCCATCGACTCGTACGTGCGAAACGGCAAGGGTGCCGGTTGGCATTCGGCCAATCCGCACCAATCAGTGGTCAAGTTCACGCCGGAGGAGGCGCGTGCGCGATTACACTCTCGGTCTGCCATCTCGTTCGCCCCGCGAACCGAGATGGCCAAGCTGGCGGTGGCTGAACGGACGGGCAGCTTTGTCGAAATGTACGGCGGTCTTTCAGAGGAGCAGGCCATTGCTGAGGCGAATCGGTGTCTGGTGTGTGGGGTCTGCTCCGAGTGTAATCAGTGTTTCTATGCGTGCAAGGCAGGGGCCATTGATCACCACCAAAAAGACCAGCGGGTAGAACTGGAGGTGGGGGCCGTGGTCCTGACCCCCGGCCTGAAACCGGTGGCGGGCAGCATCCGCCCCGAATTTGGCTACGGCCACTATCAAAACGTCGTCACCAGCCTGGAATTCGAGCGCATGCTCTCTGCCTCCGGACCCTTTTCGGGCGAGGTATTGCGGCCCTCGGACGGCAAGCACCCGCACAAGGTGGCTTTCATCCAGTGTGTGGGCTCGCGCGACGTCAGTTGTGGTCACGGATACTGCTCTTCGGTCTGCTGCATGTACGCCACCAAAGAGGCGGTCATTGCGCGGGAACATGATTCGCGGATTGAACCGACCATCTTTTATATGGATATCCGCGCGTTTGGCAAAGGATTCGAGCAGTACATCAACCGAGCCAAGGATGAGCACGGGGTCCGATATGTCCGGTCGATGGTCTCCAGCGTCCGCGAGGTGCCGGGAACCGGCAATCTGAGGGTCCAGCACGCGCTCTTTGGCGCCAACGGCAAACCGGAGGTGGTGGAAGACGAGTTTGACCTGGTGGTGCTTTCGGTGGGGCTGGAGCCGGCCGATGGGACCCGAGAATTGGCGGAGCGGTTGGGTCTGCATCTCAACCAGTATGGGTATTGTGAGGCCGGAGCCTTCCAACCGACCTTGACCAACCGGCCGGGTATCTTTGTCGCCGGCGGCTTTGCCGAACCTAAAGACATACCGGAGACGGTGATCGAGGCTTCCAGCGCCGCGGCAAACGCCTCGTGCCTGCTGGCAGATTCGCGCGGGACGCTGACCCGCCAGCCGGTCTATCCGATGGAGCGGGATATCAGCGGCGAGGAGACCCGGGTGGGGGTCTTTGTCTGCCATTGCGGCATCAACATTGGCGGCGTGGTCGACGTGCCGCAGGTGGTGGAATACGCCCGGACCTTGCCCAACGTCGTCTATGCTGAGCAGAACCTCTACACGTGCTCGCAGGACACGCAGGGCAAGATCACCGAAGTGGTCAAGGAGCAGGGTCTTAACCGGGTAGTAGTGGCATCTTGCACTCCGCGAACGCACGAGCCGCTGTTTCAGGATACCATACGGCAGGCGGGGCTGAACCCCCATCTCTTTGAGCTGGCCAACATCCGAGAGCAGGACTCGTGGGTTCACCGTTCGTTGGGCCGAGAGGTGGCCACGGCCAAGGCCAAGGACCTGGTGCGGATGGCAGTAGCCAAGGCCAGTCGACTACAGCCGATCCAGCGCGCCTCGTTTGAGGTCAACCATGATGCGATGGTGGTGGGCGGCGGCCTGGCAGGCATGACGGCCGCGCTTACGGTGGCCGACCAGGGATTCGATGTGGTGTTGCTGGAACGCGAAGGCGAATTGGGTGGCAATCTGCGCCATATCTTTACCGGTTTTGACGGTACGGACCCGCAGAATCTGCTGCGCGAGACCATCCGGCAGGTGCGGAACAACAAGCGCATTACCGTGGTGATGGACGCGGAATTGCGGGAGGTGAGCGGATACGTCGGCGCCTTCCAAACGCGGGTTCGGCAAAAGGATGGAGCCTGGCACGAATTCAAACACGGCGCGTTCATCATCGCCACCGGTGGTCGAGAAATCGTGCCGGTCGAGTACGGCTACCGGCAATTGGCCGGCGTTATGACTCAGCGCGAGTACGAGCAGTTGTTGGGTAGCGGTGAGCCAGGCGGCGAGAGCGCCCTGCGGCCGCAATCGGTGGTCATGGTCCAGTGCGTGGGCTCGCGGGACGACGCTCATCCATACTGCTCGCGCATCTGCTGCTCCGAGGCGGCCAAGAACGCGCTCAAGACCAAGGAGCTGTTCCCCGAGGCACAGGTGGCGATCCTGTATCGCGACATCCGGACCTTTGGTTTCCGCGAAGAGTTGTACCGGCAGGCGCGGGAAAAGGGCGTTGTGTTTCTCGAATATGACCCGGAGACCAAACCCGTGGTCGAGGGCCAGAACGGCCGACTCGTGGTCCGGGTGGCGGCTCAGCCCGAGAATGAAGAGGTGATGCTGGAAGCGGACGCGGTGGTGCTGAGCGCTGGCATAGAACCACTGCCGGAAAACAGCGAGCTGGCGCAACTGATCAAGGTGCCGATGGATCAGGACGGGTTCTTCTTGGAGGCCCACGTCAAGCTCCGTCCGCTGGATTTTGCCGCTGATGGGATCTACCTGTGCGGGCTGGCGCATTCGCCGCGGTTCATCGACGAAACCATCGCGCAGGCCAAAGGGGCGGCGGTGCGGGCGGTGCGCGTGTTGGCGAAGGAGAGACTGGACGCCACCGCCATTGTGGCCAAGGTCAACCCGCGGTTGTGCGCTGCGTGCGGAATCTGCGTGGATACGTGCCCATATCATGCGCGGGTAATTCCAGAGGATGATGGGAATTACGCGCATGTCATTGACGTCCTTTGCCAGGGGTGCGGCGCCTGCGTGGTGGCGTGCCCCAACGGCGCGACGCAACAAAAAGGATTCGAGTACAAGCAGGTCTTGAGCGTCATCGACGCGGCGCTGATGAGGGCGCTGTGAGCCTGGCGCTGGCTGCGGTGCGGGTCCAGGTGATCTGTGACTGAACGAGGGAGACGATGAGCGAAAACGGATTTGAGCCCAAGATTGTGGCGTTCCTCTGCAACTGGTGCACCTATGTGGGGGCGGACCTGGCGGGCACCTCGCGCATCCAGTACCCGCCCAATGTGCGGGTCATTCGGTTGATGTGCAGCGGAGCAGTAGACCAGGTCTATGTCCTCAAAGCGCTGCTGGATGGTGCCGACGGAGTGCTCATTGGAGGCTGTCACCCGGGTGACTGCCACTACCTGGAGGGCAATTACAAAGCGCGACGGCGGGTGGTGGCGTTGGAGGATATCCTCAAGACAACCGGTTTGGAGCCGGAACGGGTGTGGCTGCGCTGGATCAGCGCCAGCGAGGGGCAACGGTTTGCCGAAACGGTGACCGAGTTCACGGCCAAGCTCAAAGCGATGGGACCCAGCCCGATGCGCCAGGATTGGGCTGTTTGATACTGCGTGGCTAGCGTGGGGATTCAAGATTAGGTGGAGTGAGCCAATGAAAACGTTTGTCCCCGTAGAAAACGGCGATACCTTGCAAGCGGTCCGGGGCGTGCTGCGCCGAATACTGGAGTCGGGCCAGGTGGAAGCGCTCATGGTTCCGTTGCGGACGCCGGCCGGGACGGTGATGCCGGCGCTGGTGACGGACCCGGCGCTGTTGGATCAGGCGGATCCGTTGGCGCCGGTGTATCCGGTGAATGCTGCGCGGGCGCTGGGGTGGATGACCCAAAGGGAGCCGCGAGGCCGGATCGGCGCGGTGATGCGCTCCTGTGAGATGCGGGCCATGATCGAACTGGTCAAGCTCAAGCAGGCCTGTGTGGACTGCATCACGCTGATCAGCGTGGACTGCGCCGGGACCTATGACGTGCCGGTCTACCTGGATGCAGTAGCACAACCGGACAACCTGCTATGGCCGTTGCTGTTTGACGACCCGCTGGCGTCGGGCTCGAACGGCGGGCCTGCGTTGCGGGATGCATGTCAGATGTGCGAACGGCCGGTCTATGACGAGGCCCAAGTGGTAGTCCAGTTGCTGGGTCACGACCTTGCCAAGGGGTTCTCCGTCGTATTGCCTGACGAGATGGCGGGGGCACTGAACTGGGCACCGGCCAGCGATGCGGACGGCCGCCGGGCGATGGTGGACAAACTGGTGGCACAGCGCACAGCCCGCCGGGACGCGGTCCTGTGCGAGACGCGGGACAAGCTCAATTCCGGCCGACCGGGCGAGGGTTTGCAGACGCTGTTCGCGGCGTGCATCCGCTGTCACAACTGCATGACCGCCTGCCCCATCTGCTACTGCAAGACCTGCCTTTTCAAGGGGCCGGTCTTTGACCATGATCCCATCCAATACATGACGTGGGCCAAGCGCAAGGGTGCTTTGCGGTTGCCGTCAGACACCATGCTATTTCACCTGACGCGTCTGAACCACATGGCGCTTTCGTGTATTGGATGTGGCGCTTGTACCAGCGTGTGCCCGGTGGATATCCCGGTAGGTCGGGTCTTTCGGGCGGTGGGCGGCAACGTCCAGTCGGTGTTTGACTATGTGCCGGGCTTTAACCCGCAAGAGTTGCTGCCACTGGTCGCCTTTCAGGCGGAAGAGTGGCAGGAGGTGGGCGAATAATGACCGAACAACCGTCGCGAAAACCCGCGACGTTGATCATCGGCGCCGGGATTTCGGGCATTCAGGCTGCGTTGGACCTTGCCGACGCCGGCTACCAGGTTCATCTGGTCGAAAAGGAGCCCAGCGTGGGCGGAAGGATGTCCCAGTTGGACAAGACCTTTCCCACGTTGGATTGCTCGGCCTGCATCCTGACGCCCAAGATGGTGGACGTCGGCCGGCATCCCAATATCGAACTCCTGACCTACTCCGAGGTGGAGGCAGTCACCCCCACGCCGGGAGGGTACCGGGTTTCGATCCGGGAGAAATCCCGCTATGTGGACATGGAAAAGTGCACCGGATGTGGCCTGTGCGCCGCGAATTGCCGGATGAAGGGCCGGATCGTCGGTCAACATGACGCCGGGATGGGAAAGCGATCGGCCATTTATGTCCCCTTTCCACAGGCGGTCCCTCTGAAATACACGGTGGACCCGCAGGCCTGTCTTTTCCTCACTCGCGGAGTGTGTGGCAAGACCTTTCTTTGTGTGGATGCCTGTCCCGCAGGCGCTATCGACTGGGAGATGAAGGACCAGATGATCGAGCGGGAGGTGCAGGCGGTCATCATTGCCACCGGTTTTGACCCGGTGGATGCGCACCTCAAGCCGGAATTGGGATACGGAAGCTATCCGGAGGTCATCACCGGACTCGAATTCGAGCGGTTGGTCTCCTCATCCGGACCCACCATGGGCAAGGTCATGATCGGCGACAAGGTGCCGCAAGACATTGTCTTTATCCACTGCGTGGGTTCACGGGACCGGACCATTGGGCATCCTTGGTGCTCCCGGGTCTGCTGCATGTACACCGCCAAACAGGCCCACCTGGTGCACGAGAAAATCCCCAATGCGCGGGTGACCGTGTTGTACATGGACATTCGCGCCTTTGGCAAGGGGTTTGAAGAGTTCTACGACCGGGTGCGCGAAGAGGGCGCCGTGTATCGGCGAGGCAACCCGGCCGAGGTGTTGCGGCGGAACGGCCGTGTTGTGGTGCGAGCGGAAGACACGTTGTTGGGCGAGTTCATCGAAGTGGAGGCAGACATGGTCGTGTTGGCCGTCGGCCTCCAGCCGAGACCCGACACGCAGCGCATGGCCGGTATGTTTGGGCTAGGCCTTTCGGCCGACGGCTTTTTTCAGGAGCGGCACCACAAGATATTCCCGGTGGAGACCGATCTACCGACCGTGTTTTTGGCGGGCTGTGCCCAAGGACCAAAGGATATCCCCGACGCCGTTGCGCAGGCCAAGGCGGCGGCCTCGTCAGCGTTGATCGTCATGCGGCAGGCGGAGCTAGAGGCGCAGAGCCTGGTTCAGATTCGAGGGTGAGATGGAAGCAACCGAACTACGGACCTTTGCTATTGACAATCATCTCTTTAGGTGCATTCAGTGCGGCAAGTGCGCCGCCAGTTGCCCCATGGGATTCAAGACCATCTTGAACCCCCGCAAACTGGTGTACCAGGCTCTGGTAGCCGGGGAATTTGATCCCAAGGCGCATCAGGAATTGTGGGACTGCACGACCTGTTTTACCTGTTCGATCCGCTGCCCCAAGGAGGTTGACCCGGGAAATATGGTGATCCAGTTGCGATCGCTGCTGGTGCAGGACGGCCGCATTCCGGGTACCCTGACCACTGCGCTCAAGAGCATCTTTGAACGCGGAAACCCATTGGTTATGCCGGCGCGCGACCGCGGCGCCTGGGTGGGTGACCTGGACGTCAAACACCTGGATGACGGCGCTGACGTTTTTTATTTCGTCTGCTGCACCACCAGTTATGACATGCGCGCCCAAAAGGTGGCTCAGGCCTTGGTCAAGCTGTTCAACGTGGCCGGCGTCGACTTTGGCATACTGGGCGAAGCGGAACGCTGTTGCGGGAGCGAGGTACGCCGACTTGGGGAGCAGGGCGAAGACAGCCTGTTCGAGTCCCTGGTGGAAGAGTGGGGCGAAGAGATGGCGGATTATAGCTATCAACGGATGGTGACTACCTCGCCTCACTGCTATGACGTGTTCAAGCATCACTATCCGATGAACGGTCGGGAAGTGCTTCACTACACCCAGTACCTGGCCCAGCTGATTCAGGACGGCAAGCTCCAATTCACCAACAAGATTGAACGCAGGGTCACGTACCACGACCCGTGCTACCTGGGCAAACAGAATGGCGTGTACGACGAGCCGCGTGCAGTGCTCAAAGCACTGCCTGGGCTCAAGCTGGTCGAAATGGACCGCAGCCGCGAAAAGAGCCTCTGTTGTGAGGGAGGCGGCGGCCGCGTTTGGGTGGAAGACCCGAATCCGGAGAAGAAGCTGGCTGCTTGGCGCATCGATGAGGCGTTAGGAGTGGGGGCGGAGGTCATAGCTACCGCCTGCCCGTTCTGCATGCAGATGCTGGAGGATGCTGTGCGCACGGCCGGGGCGCAGGACAAGATCAAGGTGCTGGATGTTGCGGAGTTGGCGGCCGAGGCGCTCTAGGGCCGCACCTGAACGGCCTGGGTGACCAGCGAGGAGTCGAGATAGGAAAGCAGTATGGCCAGGAATCCAAAGATCGGCGTTTACATTTGCCACTGCGGCATCAACATCTCGAACACGGTGGACGTCGCCGCGGTGCGTGATTACGTGGCGACCCTACCCGGCGTGGCGGTGGCGCGCGATTACACCTACATGTGCTCTGATCCGGGGCAGGGGCTTATTGTCGAGGACATTGGTGCGCATGATCTGGACCGGGTGGTCGTCTCGGCCTGTTCGCCGCGGATGCACGAACTGACATTTCGCAACGCGATTGTGGGCGCCGGATTGAACCCCTACTGCCTGGACATTGCCAACATCCGGGAGCAGTGTTCATGGGTTCACAAGGACCGAGACGAGGGAACCGCCAAGGCCAAGGCGCTGGTGGCTTCGGCTGTCGCCCGCGCTGCCTTGCTGGAGCCACTGGAGACACGCGAGGTGGGTGTCATTAAATCGGGTCTGGTGGTGGGCGGCGGCGTAGCCGGGGTGCAGGCGGCGCTCGACATGGCTCGGGCGGGTTTCCCGGTGACGGTGGTTGAGATGGCAGATCATCTCGGCGGTCGGGCGATGGACCTGAGCCACACGTATCCGTTGATGGAGCGCGCCGATGACCTGCTGGGGCAGATCGTCGGGGCGCTGGAGATACATCCCCGGGCGACCATCTTGCTCAATTCCCGCCTGGTGGACGTGAGCGGCTATGTGGGTAACTTTGAGGCCACGGTCCAGACTCATGACAACGGTACCGTGACCGACCACAAGCTCCGGGCCGGCGCCATCGTCATTGCCACCGGCTTTGACCCGTTCGACGCGCGGCTCAAACCTGAGTATGGCTACGGACAGTATCCGGAGGTCATGACAGCGCTCGAGTTTGAGGCGCTGGTTTCGCCGAACGGCCCCACCGGCGGACGCGTTGTGGTGAACGGCCGCGAACCGCAGCAGGTGGTCTTTATCCAATGCGTTGGTTCCCGTGATCGGTCGGTAGGCAACCCCTATTGCTCGCGCGTCTGTTGCATGTACACGGCCAAGCAGGCGCATCTGGTGCAGCAGAGCCTGCCTCAGGCGCAGGTGACGGTGCTCTACATGGACGTCCGCGCCCACGGCAAGGGTTTTGAGGAGTATTACGACCTGGTCCGCGAGACGGGGATCAACTACCGGCGTGGCAATCCGGCCGAAGTGCTGCGGCGGGGCGACCGGCTGGTGGTGCGGGCGGAGGACACTTTTGCCGGTGAGTTTGTGGACCTTGAGGCCGACCTGGTGGTGCTGGCTACCGGCATGGTCCCGCGAGCGGAGACGGCCGAAGTGGCCCACCTATTAAAGCTGTCGCAGTCAGCCGATGGCTTCTTGCTCGAAGCCCATCCAAAGCTGCGGCCGGTGGAAACGGCATCGGACGGCATCTTTTTGGCGGGTTGTGTTCAGGGGCCCAAGGACATCACCGACACCATCGCCCAGGCCAAGGCGGCGGCGATCTCGGCCATGATCCCGTTCGCTCGTGGGATGGTCAAGGTCGAATCTGCCACCTGCTTAGTGGACGAAGATCTGTGTGCTGGGTGTGGGATGTGCGAAGAGATCTGCCCCTATGGCGCGCTGCGATTGGACACGCACCTGGGCAAGATGCGGGCCAACGTCGTCTTGTGCAAAGGGTGCGGCGCCTGTTCTGCCACCTGCCCGTCAGATGCCATCACGTTGCAGCACTTTACCCCGCGACAGGTCATGGCGCAGGTTGACGTGTTGCTGAGCGTTTAAAATCCGGAGGGTGAGCGATGCCATTGCCTGTACAAACAGACGTCAAACGGATCGAGGCTGTGCTGGACACCGTGCTCAATACCCAGCAGCCGCCCGTCGGCCGGTGCCGGTTGCTCTCCAGCGGGTTTGGCTACTCGTACACGTTCAAGGATGTGCCCGGCCTGGCCGGCTTCAAGGGGTGCATCGGTTGCGGGAACTGCATCGACGTGTGCCCGGTTTTGGCGCGTGAGCCGCAGCGCAAAGAGTTGACCGAGCAGCGCACGTCGTTTGCACTCGAGGCGCTGGTGGCGGCGGATTGCGATCGGTGCGGCAATTGCGTCCTCTCCTGTCCCCAGGTGGACACCACCATCAAACACTATGTGGTGAACACACACCTGGTGGAAGGGATGGCCCATTTGTTGGAAAAGGCCACCTCGGATGAGCAACTTTTCTACGATCTTTTGGCGCTGGAGCGCTGGTAGGACCGGCCGCCCAGCAATTTCCTGAATCCCTCTTGCATGCCGACCTGTGGAGGTGTTATGTCCGAAGATAAGATGATCACGGTGCAAGTGATGGAGCGAAAGGTCAAGGTGCCGCCCTCGCTCACCATCATCAAGGCGTTGGAATATGCCGGCTACAAGCTGACCCACGGTGTTGGCTGCCGGGCGGGTTTCTGCGGCGCGTGCGGTACCGTGTACCGCATGCCGGGAGAGGCCAAGCTGCACTTTGCGCTGGCCTGCCAGACGGTGGTGCAGGACGGGATGTACCTCACCCAGATACCGTTCTTCCCGGGTCAAAAGCCGGCCTATGATGTGACGATGCTGATGCCGGACGCGGCCGCTGTGCTAAAGGTCTTTCCAGAGACGATCAACTGCCTCGGCTGTAACACGTGCACCAAGGCTTGCCCGCAGGACCTGGAGGTGATGCACTATGTGGCGGCCTCGCTCCGCGGCGACGTGGAAGCGCTGGCTGACCTGTCGTTTGACTGCATCATGTGTGGGCTCTGCGTGGCCCGCTGCCCGGCCGAGTTGGTTCCGCCTCACATCGGGCTGCTGGGTCGGCGTCTGTACAGTCTGCACGTTCTGCCCAAGGCGCCGGACCTGGCAACGCGCATTGCCGACATGGATGGTGGCGCGTATCGGGACCAGGTGGCGGAGCTCAAGGTGAGGTCGGCCGCCGAAATCAAGACCCAGTACGTCGCCCGTGACATCGAACCAGAGTGAGAGGATGACCGGGGCTTTGTCCGAACTGGCGGTGGGGCGGGGACCAGTGTGCAATTCGGGCTGGTCAAAAGGCTCGGGTGGGAGCGCGCGTTGCCGGGAAGCGGTTGACCCGCTGCCATCGGATGGTCCGGACCACCCTGGGTCGCCCGACCGCGAAGAGGGTTTGTGCCGCGCTTTTCCCTGGTCGCTGGGTTATTCGGTCGAACGCGCGTTCTGCTGCCTGACCGGTTGGAGGTGAGTATGGATTTTGAATTGGACGACGATGCCGTAATGATCCGCGACATGGTGCGGCGCTTTGTGCAAAAGGATGCCCAGCCGCTGGAAATGCAGCTGTTCAACCAGGGTGAATTGACGCTGGAGCAGGAAACCGGGCTCCGGAAAAAGATCATGGATCAGATGGGCATCTGGGCGGTGACCGTCCCGGAGGATTTTGGGGGTGAGGGGCTGGACGTGCTGAGCGCGTGCTTGATCGAGGAGGAACTGGGCAAAACCTTTGTCCCGGTGGAATATGGCGACATTTCGCCGGTGCTTTTCGCCTGCAACAAGGAGCAGGCCGAGATCTACCTGGAGCCGGCCATTGAAGGCGACCGCCGGCCGGTGCTGGCCTTGCGCGAACCGGGTGCATTGGGCCCTGATCAGTGGAAGACGACGGCCAGTGAAAACGGAGATGGGTATCTGCTAAACGGACGGAAAGCGCTGGGACGTCGCCCAGGACCGGATGATTATTACGTGGTCTTTGTCCTAACGGACAAATCTGGCGGTGGCGTGACCGCGTTCCTGGTCGATCAGGATTACCCGGGTGTGACGATCAACGGAAAACCGGAGCTGGTGCTGTGCGACTGCGCCGTTTCAGGTGCGGCCGTGTTGGGTGAAATCGGAGGCGGCCTTCGCCTGGGCGTCCAATACGTTCCGCGTCAGCAGGTGAAAATGGCTGCGCGGTGCGTGGGGATGTCCCAGCGGTTGCTGGATATGTCGGCTCAATACGCGCGCGATTGGGTGAGTCTGGGTCAACCTCTGGCCAAGCGCCCTGCCGTCATGCGATTGATTGCCGAGATGGCGGCCAGTGTCCAGGCCGGCCGGTACATGGTGTACCACGCAGCCTGGCTGTTGGACAATGAGCAAGGCGGCCGGCACGAGGCGCAGATGGCTCGCCTGTTCACCGGGCAGCTGATCCGGTCGGCGATCGACAAGACGATTCTGGCCCACGGCGGCGTCGGATTTCTGGATCAGAAACCAGCCCTGCGCATGTACCGCAACCTAGTGCCGGACCAGACGTTGGAGATGGGGTTGGAAACTTGCCGAATGGCGGTTGCCAATCATTATCTGGAATATGAGAACTTGATGGGATCGGATTAGTCCATGGCTCTCCTGCACTGGCCAGTCGCCCCAGGTTGACACCGGGCAGGGCCAGAGGGAGACCAAGCATGACCGAGCACCGACACGGACCCTGGCGCAGGGCGGTGTCACCAGATGGAGGAGTCGAGAAATGTCCTACACGCCCGCGATGCGAGAATCAATAGCCCGCGTTGAGGCCACCCGCGCTGCCCGGTTGGACGAAACCTATCCGCGGCTGGAGCACGAAGAGGCGCAGGCCGTGTTGCGCAAATACCACCCAGATTACGTTGCGGAGGGCATGCGCCAGTTGCGCGTCGGCCCGAACAAGGGTGATCGCACTCCGTTGGAGCTGGCGGATGTGCTCGAGGCTGCACCCGTCATCCAACCTGGCATGGTGGACCTGGACAGGGTGGACTTGGAGACCGATGTGCTGGTGGTGGGTGGCGGCGGCGCCGGCGCCAGCGCTGCCCTCCTGGCACAGGAACACGGCGCCCAAGTGACGCTGGTCACCAAGCTGCGGTTTGGCGACGCCAACACGATGATGGCACAAGGCGGGATCCAGGCGGCCGACAAGCCCAGCGACAACCCGGCCATCCACTATCTGGATGTTATGGGTGGAGGCCATTTCACCAACGTTCCGGATTTGGTGGAGGCGCTGGTCATGGATGCGCCCTATGTGATCCAGTGGCTGGAGCGGCTGGGCTGCATGTTCAACAAGCGGCCGGATGGCGTGATGGAAACCATTCACGGTGGTGGCACCAGCCGCAAACGCATGCATTACGCGCGGGACTATTCGGGTGCGGAGATCATGCGGACGCTGCGGGATGAGGTGCGCTGCCGCCCGCAGATTCGGGTGCTAGAGTTCTGCCCCGTGGTAGAGCTGCTGACGGACGCAAATGGCACGGTTACGGGGGCGGTCCTCCTCAACCTGGAGAATCACGAGTACCTGGTGGCCCGGGCCAAAGCGGTGGTCCTGGCTACGGGCGGCAGCGGCCGGCTGCACTATCAGGGTTTCCCCTGTACCAACCACTATGGCGCTACGGCGGATGGATTGGTGTTGGGTTATCGTGTGGGTGCCGCGCTCTCCTTCCTTGACACCATGCAGTATCATCCCACCGGGGCGGCCTATCCAGAGCAGATCATGGGCCAATTGGTCACGGAAAAGGTCCGTGGTCTCGGCGCCCAGCTGTGCAACATCGACGGAGTGCAGTTTACGTTTCCGCTGGAACCACGAGACATCGAGTCGGCGGCCGTAATCCGCGAGTGCGTCGAGCACGGCAAGGGGATACCGACGCCGGCCGGCGGGGTAGGGGTCTGGCTGGATTCCCCGCTCATCGACCTGAAGCACGGCCCGGGAACGGTGGCTCGTGAGCTGCCTGCCATGATTCGCCAGTTTGGGCGATTCGATATCGACATCACCCGCGAGCCGATGCTCATCTACCCGACGCTCCATTATCAGAATGGGGGCCTGACCATTGCCTCCGATGGGAGCACCGGTGTGGCCGGCCTCTTTGTGGCCGGAGAGGCGGCCGGTGGCATTCACGGCCGGAACCGGCTGATGGGCAACAGCCTGCTGGACATTGTGGTTTTTGGCCGGCGTGCCGGTCGGGCAGCGGCCAGTCACGCAGCAGGCGTGGCTCTGGGGCACGTGACGTTGGCACATCTTGATGCCTGGAACCAGACGCGCGCTGCAGAGGGTCTGGATGGTGCTCTCTTGTCTCCGATTCTATTGCCGGACTATACCCGGCACGATCGCACACCGCTGGCGGCGCCGGTCCGGTAAGCGCTTCTGTCTTTCTCCTCCTTTGTTGGCCCCTGGTCGGCGGTGGTTGACCGCCTGACCGGGGCCCTTTTCTTTTCCGTAGGCGCCGGCGGTCAGGCAGCCGGGCGGTAGATATGGAACTGCCGGACCAACTCGGCCGCCACCGCCGCCAGCGCGGTTCCATCCGCCATGAGGGTCACCATCTGGTAGCCGCGGTCATATAGCGCTTGGGCCTCCTGCCAACCGGAGGCAATGGTTCCCAACACCTTGCCGGACGCTTTGACCCGGCTCTCGACCTGGCGCATGGCGTGTTGCACAGCCGGATCGGCCGGATTGCCCAGGAATCCCATGTTGGTTGCCAGGTCCATGGGCCCGATGAACACGCCGTCGAGTCCCTCTACCTCCAGAATGCTGTCCACGTTCTCCACAGCGGTCGGCGTCTCCACCTGGGTGATGATGAGGAGTTGTTCGTTAGCCTGCCGGAAATAGTCGCCGGCCCGTTGCCCGTAGCCATGAGCACGGGGACTTGCGGCGACGCCGCGGATGCCTTGCGGCGGGTACCTGCACGCCCGAACAGCCGCTCGGGCCTCCTCGGCGGTGTTCACATACGGAATCACCAGACCACAAATCCCCGTGTCCAGCATCCGTTTGATGACCACCAGGTCGTTCCACGGCGCACGGGCCAGCGGAACCGCCCCCGTCCCTTTGATGGCTTGTACTTGTGCCACCAGCGTCGCCACGTCACCCGGACCGTGCTCAAGATCCACCAGGATCCAGTCAAAGCCGGCTTCGGACAGTATCTCGGCCGTGACCGGGCTGGCCAACTGGGCCCAGGCGCCGGCAGTGAGGCGGCCCTCCCGCAGCATCTGTTTCAGGGGGTTGATAAAGGTCATGGCGGCGCCTTTCGTCGTATGAATGCTGGCATACATCTTGGCCTGGAATTATAACCGGTCAGGAGCAGGCGGCGAGCGTGCCGGGGGCTCATTGTTGACAGAAAGCGACGAGCTTTGGCAAACCGTGGTTTGCGGCCGGCACGGTGGAGATTTGACAAAACTCGCGCGACTGATACCATTAGTCCATACCAGAGAACGCGAGTGACCAGGATGACCGGCAAGAACACGCATCCCACGATGGCCCACTATGATGGCTATTATGGCCCGTCCGGGAGACGGTCGCTTTGCGCTGATTCAGTGGCCAGGGCCGGCTAGTTCAGGCCGGTCCCGCCGGGAAAGCAGTGAACGTGGAGCGACCCCTCCACGTTTTTTTGTTTCTGGACGAGGCAAGTTCGTGGTATGCGTGGCGCCGTGTGTCGATGCCAACAGCGCGGAGGCGATTGGCCAGGCGGCAGTTATCTGGTGGAAGAGATGGTCGCTAAAGATTTGGTTGACGAGGATCAGATGCGCAGCGCGATTTTGGCCAACACGTCTGACCTCGTCGCGGCGTCGATGGCGGCGAGGCGATAGTGGCGTGGGTGCTGACTGCAGCGATTCTGGTACAGTATGGATATGATGGCATGGTTAAGCTGGAGGCACGCATGGCAGACAAGGAGGTAGAATGACGGATGTTTTTGAGGAGCTCCGCTGGAGAAACCTGGTGTACGATCACACCGAGGGCCTGCGGGAGCAGTTGGCTAACCCGCAGGTGACCGCGTACGTCGGTTTTGATCCGACGTCGGACAGCCTCCAGGTGGGAAATCTGTTGGCGTTGATGGGTTTGGCGCGGCTGCAACGTTACGGCCATACTCCGATTGCCGTTGCCGGTGGGGGAACGGGCATGATCGGGGACCCCAGCGGCAAAGCCACCGAAAGGCAGTTGTTGAGCCTGGACCAGGTGCGGTCCAACGTGGAGGCCATCCGGGGCCAGCTGGAACGGCTGCTTGATTTTCAGGTCCGCACAAACCCGGCACGGATTGTCAATAACGCGGACTGGCTGACCCGTCTCTCACTGATGGAGTTTCTTCGGGACATCGGCAAGCACTTTACCGTGAACTATATGGTGGCCAAGGATTCCGTCAAAAGTCGGCTGGAACATGAGGAGGGGATCTCGTACACCGAATTCAGCTACATGCTCCTGCAGGCGTATGACTTTTTGCACCTCTTTGACCACCATGGCTGTACGGTTCAGGCCGGCGGCAGCGACCAGTGGGGCAACATCACGGCCGGAGTGGAACTGATCCGGCGCATGCGTGGTGCCCGGGCATTCGGCTTGGTCTTTCCGCTGGTGACCAGTAATTCGGGCACCAAACTGGGCAAGACCGAACAGGGTACCGTCTGGCTCGATGCAAACCGTACCTCGCCCTACCGCTTCTACCAGTTCTGGCTAAACCAGGAGGATGCCGACGTGATTCCGTACCTGGGATACTTTACCTGGCTAGAACGGGCGGAACTGGACGCACTGGCAGCCACCGTTGCCGATCGACCGGAGGAGAGGCAGGCACAACGCCGATTGGCCCAGGAGGTCACCCGCCTGGTGCACGGTGAGCCCGCGCTCGCTCGGGCCGAAAAGGCTGCCGGTGTTTTGTTCGGCGGTGACCTGGCAGGACTGGGAGCAGAGGACATCGCCGAAATTCTGGCCGATGTCCCTTCCAGCCAGGTGTCGCGAGTCGCGCTGCAAGGAGATGGGCTGGCTTTGGTGGACCTGCTGGTGCAGACCGAGATCTGTCGAACCAAAGGCGAGGCCCGCCGGCTGGTGGAAGGCGGCGGAGTCTACCTCAACAACCGGCGTGCGGCGGACGCAAGCCAGTTTGTCACGGCATCCGATGCCGTTGATGGACAGTACCTAGTTCTGCGCAAGGGAAAGAGGTCGTTTCACCTGGTGCGGTTGGTAGGTTAGATGAACGGACGCACGCAACCCGCGACCAACTGGGTTCGGTTAGGCCTTGTTGGGTCGCAGGAGGGCGGGGCACCTATCTGAGCAGACGGTGAATGACAGCATACTGACCGATTTCGTGTGCGCCGGCAAGAGCGCTGTGGGCCGGCGCGTGCCCTTCCAGTTGGGTTGGCCCCTGGTGGAGTCTGACGCCGCGCTCGAGGCGCGGTCCGGAACATCGACATCGGTTCTGTTCGCGAACCGGGGCGAGGAATCGTTTCGTCGCCGGTATGTAACAATCAATCGGCAAGTGTGCACCGGGCCGGCAGATCGGTTGCGCAGTAGGCCCCAGAGGTTGCCGAGCTGTCTGGCGCCGTGACCCGGTCCGTGTGCGCACCCGACGGCCTCCATCCCGTTCACACCGGCCGAGGGCCATTGGACTACCTGCGTGGTGCCCTGTCATCGGTGGGCATCCCGCAAGGCAGCCGAGTGGCGGTCGTCCCGAATCCCCTGGTAGGCCCGCCGTGCGAGGGGGCCGTGATCACGGCCCGACCATAGCTGACTGTTTTCCAGTCCCGCTGCTGGCCCAGCATGGCAGCGCCGTTGCCCGGGACAGCCCTTTTGGGCCAGCAGCTGAGCGGTGCGCGCCCCTGTCCGGCGCAGCGCCAGCCGAGAGAATCCTGCAAGTGCTTGAGCGAATCCGCCCACCTGGACCCGAATCGCTGGTGAAAAATCGGTCAGGTGTCAACGGGTGCCGGGAATGTGCCCCCGCGGATCCCGCGGCTGCCAAAGCGTGGGTCAACGTCGAGGTCTTGGCTTGGAGCAGACGCACCCCAACACCAATCGCCCTGGTACGCGGTCCTGTCGTGGGCCCAACTACTTGCGGGTAAGCCGGTACCAGGCGGAACCGGCGCCCTGGTCCTGGCCGAACTCGACCCGGTCCACCGTGAATCCCGGGGCCAGGTAGGCCGAAACCTCGTCGGGGCTCAGGCCGATGATCTGGCCATGCCGGGATCGGGGAAGCCAGGAATACAGCAGAAAACGGCCGCCGGGTCGCACCAGGCGCGCCAGACCGGCCGAGTAGGCCTCGCGGCCCCACGCTGGAACTGACGCCATGCAGCCGATGTCCAGGGCCAAATCATAGGGTCCGGTGAGCATGCTGAGATCGGTAACATCCGCCTGAAGCAGTTGGACCGTCACCCCGGCTTGGGCTGCCTTGCGTTTGGCCTGCCGGATGGCTCGACGAACAAAGTCCACCCCTGTTGCCTCCCACCCGTGTTGGGCAAGCGTAATGACGTTGGTGCCTGTTCCGCAACCCAGATCAAGCGCTCGGCCGGGCGCCGCCTGGTCCAGAAAGGCCAATAGCTCAGGCGGAGTGACGTTGGTATCCCAGGGTGTCACGCCGCGCCAGTAGCGGTAGGCGAAACGAAGACGCAAGATGAAATGGCGGGCGCGCAGCAGCAGGTCACGCCATCCTATCACCTCGGCCGGTGCCGGCATCAACCGGAAGAACGGGTCCCTGTCAAAAATCTTGTTGAGCGCATAAGCGGCCACAACCCGGCCGGTGGCGATCACCGGAGCCGCCAGCACCGCGCCCAGCAATCCTGCGGTGGCGGTGCCGATCACTACCCCTGCGATGACCACCACCGGCGGCAAGTCCGTGACGTGTCCTACAATGCGAGGCGTGATCAGATTTGATTCCAGTTGCTGAATAAGGGCAAAGAGTGCAACGACAATCAGCATGAAGGTCAGGTTGCTGACGGGAAGGTAAGTAGATCCCTGTACAAGGGCGACAATCATCGCCGGGATGACGGAAAGGACCGGTCCGAGATTGGGAATGAGGTTGAGCACCCCGGCCACCAATCCCAAGATGAACGCTCCCGGAAGGCCAATGATTGCCGCGGCCACATAGGTGATGAGGCCCAGCAGAAAGCCCACAGTCATCTGCCCGCGAAAGTAGGCCGACCAGACGGCGGCGACGAGCGCGACCAGCCGACGCAACTCTGGTTGGTGGGCATCGGGGGCGAAACCGATCAATCCGTGATAGATCCGCGGAGCGTCGATGGAGAGGTAGAGGGCCATCACGAATGTGAACACCAGGGCCAATGCTACCGAGGAGATGATGGTGGCGATGAAACGCAAGATGCTGGTGACCGAACCAAAGGCGGAAGGCACCATTCCCAACACCTGTTCCAGCGAAGCCAATTCGGGGGGCGCAGTGCCAGCCAGTGCCTCCAGCACCGGATCGACCAGCGGCGCCAGCGACAGGTGGAACCGGAAGACTTGAACTGTTCGAATGGCCTCCAGATGTTCCTCAAGATTCTCCACCTGATCCTGGAACCATTCGACGAAGGCGTCCGCCCGGATGGCGCGCACCGCGTCGATCGAGGGCGGCGCCAGGATGACGGGCACCAGTGCCAGTACGGCCGCCAATAGGATGTACGTCGTGAGAGCAGCCAACCCGCGGGGGAAGCGGAGCCGGGTGTGGAGAAAGCGGACGATGGGGTAGGTGAGGAATGCGATTATCAACGCCGCCACAATCATGCCCAGCACCGAACGGCTGAGGTAAAGGATGGTCAAAAGGACCAACACAAGCCCCACTGCCACAAGGTATTTGGTGGTGGAAGGCCATCGAGTGGCGGCCGGCGATCTGTTCTCCATGGCTCAATTGGTCCGAGAGAGGGACTCGAATTCGGCGGTAAAGTGGCGCAGGAAGGGGGGCTCGTAGGTCATTCGGTAACCGCTGATGTCATCCCGCTTTTGGAGAATGGCAGCAAAGGTCTCTACGACATAGTCCAGGTGGGCCTGCGTGTAGGACCGGCGGGGCAACGCGAGGCGGACCAGTTCCAGCGGCGGAAATTGCCAGTCCCCATTCTCATCCCGGGTGGCAAAGGCAACGGCGCCCAATTCCGCCGATCGGATTCCTCCCTGGACGTAGAGCTCGACGCCCAGCGCCCACGCTGCCAGGTGTTCGGCTGGGATGTGGGGCAACAAAGCCCGCGCGTCGACGTACACGGCGTGGCCGCCAGGCGGTTGCACGCAAGGTACCCCCACCTCGGCCAGCGAATCGGCCAGATAGGCCGTCTGCCCCACACGATATGCCAGGTATTCAGGGTCCAGCCCTTCATACAGACCGCGCGCGATTGCCTCCAGGTCGCGACCGGCCAGCCCGCCGTAGGTTGGGAAACCCTCGCGCAGGATGAGCTCCTGCTCCGCTCGCTGCATCAGGGCCGGGTCGTTCATGCACAGCAGTCCGCCAATGTTGACCAATCCGTCCTTTTTTGCGCTCATGGTGCACCCGTCCGCATAGCTAAACATCTGCCGTGCGATTTCGAGGGGGCTCAAGGCTGCGTAACCCAGTTCGCGTTGCTGAATAAAGTAGGCGTTTTCCGCGTAACGGCACGCATCGATGAAAAAGGGGATTCGGTGCTCATGATACACGTTCGCCGTCTCTCGGAGGTTGGCCATGCTCACCGGTTGGCCGCCGCCGGCATTGTTGGTGACGGTGATCATACCAAAAGGGATGCCTTCCGGGCCAACTTGCTGAATCCAATTCTGCAATTTGCGCAGGTCCATGTTCCCTTTGAACGGGTGATGGCTGGATGGGTTCAAACCCTCGTCGATGAGCAGGTTGGTTGGGATACCGCCCCGGGCAGCGATGTTGGCCTGCGTCGTGTCAAAATGCATGTTGTTCGGGACCAAATTGCCTGGACGAACCAGCAGACTGCAGAGGATGTGCTCGGCCGCCCGGCCCTGGTGAGTGGGCACAAAGTGTCGAAAGCCGAAAATGTCGCGAACTGCGCTCTCGAGGCTGTAGTAGCTTCGGGAACACGCGTAAGCTTCGTCGCCCACCATCATCCCTGCCCACTGGTTATCCGACATGGCTCCCGTGCCGCTGTCGGTCAGCAGATCGATGAGGATGTCAGACGAACGCACCTTGAATACGTTGTAGTGGGCAGCCCGGATGATTGTCCTGCGTTCGGCAGCGGTCGTCCGCCGAATGGGCTCGACTACTTTGATGCGGAAGGGTTCGGGAACGTATCCTGCCAACTGAGATCCTCCAGTGCGATCGCGCAAAAGGCAAAGTCACCCTCAAGCAGAAACGCGGTGCTGCTTCACGCGGCTCCCAACACGGCGCGAAAACCGACCAGTGCCATCTCTACCCTTTCTGGTGTGATCCAATAATGCAGACACGCGCGAAAAGCGCGGCCTCCGCGACTACCGAGCTTGACATTGTGCTCACGATCCAGGCGCTCGATCAACTGGGCGGGCTCCATGGGGACCCAGGGAGCCAACGAGAAAAAGACTAGATTGGTCTGTACCCGGTCTAGATTGATCTCGACGCCCGGGATGTCGGCCAGACCCTCGGCCAAGCGCCGTGCATTGGCGTGGTCCTCTGCCAGGCGATCAATCATCTGTTCCAGGGCTACGATGCCAGCTGCTGCCAACACGCCGGCCTGCCGCATTGCCCCTCCCAGCAGTTTGCGCGCCCGCCGTGCCTGGCTGACAAAGTCGGCCGTCCCACACAATAGGCTGCCGACCGGGCAGCAGAGGCCCTTGCTGAGGCAAAAACTGACGCTGTCGACATGCCGGGTAAGGTCAGTAGCCGGGCAACCAAGCGCAACCGCAGCGTTGAAAAGCCGTGCTCCGTCCAGGTGAACCGCCAGTCCATGCCGTTCGGCCAGTGACCTGACCCCGGCCATGTAGACAGGGGGCACGACTGCGCCGCCACAAATGTTGTGCGTGTTCTCCAGGAAAATGGCACGGCTGCGAGGAAAATGGGGGTTATCCGGCCGGATGGCGGCTTCCATCTCGTCCAGGTTCATCGTGCCGTCCGGCTGATTGGTTATGGTATGCGGGTGGATCCCCCCCAACACAGCTACCCCGCCCGCCTCGTAACGAAACGTGTGCGAAAGATGGCCCAAGATGAGCTCGTCGCCCCTCTGGCAGTGGGCTAGCGCCGCCGCCAGGTTGGCCATCGTGCCGCTGGGCACAAATACTGCCGCCTCTTTGCCGGTTCTTTCGGCCGCCATCGCCTCCAGACGCTGAACGGTGGGGTCGTCACCCCACACGTCGTCTCCTACCTCGGCTTTCGCGATTGCCTCGCGCATGGCGGGCGTGGGCCAGGAAACGGTGTCGGAACGCAGGTCAATGTTGTTCATGGTCGGGTCATCTGTTTCCGTTCTTGAAGTAGCATACCGGATTGCGCCACAGGCTCAGCCTGGGAATCATCTTTGGTTTCCATGAGTATAGCACGGGTTGGCGCGGAGGACCACCGGCTGCCCAGCTGGGCAAGCACGCGTTGCAGATCGTCTGGCAATGCTGCGGTCACGGCAAGCCAACGGTCCCCACCTGGCAGACAAAACGCCAATTCGTACGCGTGCAGAAACTGCCGGTGGACTTGAAGCGCTGGTCCCTTTCGCCGGCCGTAGACTTGATCACCTACCACCGGGAATCCGAGGAAAGCCAGGTGAACCCGGATCTGATGGGTGCGGCCGGTATGCGGCAGAACCTCCAGCAGCGTGTGGTCCTCCAAACGTTCCAACGTTCGAAATTGCGTCTGGGCGGGACGGCCGTCCGGCATGGGGGCCATCCGTTTGCGCCGATGCTGGCTGCGGCCGACAGGGACGTCGATAATGCCCTCGAATGGCGACACGCAACCCTCCACCAACGCCAGGTAGGTCTTGCGGACCGAGCGGCTCTTGAACTGAGCCTTGAGGGCGATTCGAGCCGGTTCCCGCAAAGCAACCACGATGAGTCCGGATGTATCCTGGTCCAACCGGTGCACGATACCCGGCCGGAGAAAGTCGCCCAAATCAGCCAGCTGGGGAGCGTACGCCAGCAGCGCATTGGCCAGGGTGCCGGATGCGTGTCCCGCGCCAGGGTGAACTACCATGCCGGTCGGTTTGTTGACCACCAGCAGGTTCTCGTCCTGGTAGACCACATCCAGCGGTATCGGCTCCGGCACCAACTGCTCAGGCTCGGATTGGGGCAGGCAGATGGCCAATTGCTCATCTCCGCGGAGTAGTGCGCCGGGTTTCAGGACGGTGCAGTTGTCTACCTGAACCTGGCCCTCTTTGATCAACCGCTGTATCTGCGAGCGCGACACAGTGAGCAAGGCGCCGGTCAACGCTTGGTCCAGTCTTTCTCCCGGTTTGGTGGCGACAAAGACCTGCCAGCCGGCGCTTTCGGCGCAAGATTGTGTGTCGCGTGCGGTGTTCATCTCGGCGGACGGAAAACGCAAAAGAGATAGGCAGCCACCACAGCAAGCAGGGCCAGGCCGGCCGGTGCCGCCCAGAGCAACGCACCCCTGCGACCCGTCCCATCGGTCGGCCGCGCCGGTGGTTTCCGCACCAGGTCCCACACGGTCAGGGCACCGACCAGAGCGACTCCGCCCAGTATGGACGCGTCCGCCAGGTTGAACGATGGCCACCGCAACCAGTGCACCGTGATGAAGTCGATTACGTGTCCGAACCGTAGGCGGTCAATCAGATTTCCCGCCGCACCAGCCAACATCAGACCGAAAGCCGAGGCGATCACGGGCTCCGCCGGCATCAGGGTCACCATGGCATATGCCAACACGAGCACGGTAACCACGCCTATCCCGGTCAGAACAGGGCCGGCACTCGGAGCATAGCCGCAGACGCCGCCGCGGTTAGTCACATAGATGAGGTTTACCAGTGGGGAGGCGAAAAAGAGCTCGCCGGGCTGAAAGTGGTGCAAGACGTACGCCTTGGTAGCCTGGTCCACCGTTAGGGTAAGACCCGCGACCAAGAATGCCAGAACAAGCAGTCGCCGACGCAAGGTTAGCCAGCAGCGTCCGGAAGGGGTCTCCTCCATCGGTGGGCAGATGTCAGGCACAACGCCACCGCTCCTGCTCGCACCGTTGGCCGTTCAGGGTCGGGCGCAGCGCAGACACAGCGACGTGTCGGGAATCGCCTGCAACCGCGCCGGGTCGACGCTCTTGCCGCAGTTCACACAGACGCCATAAACGCCGTCGTCGAGCCGCTGGAGCGCTTCATTGACCTGCAGCAGCAACTCCTTCAGGTTTTGCTGCAAAGCCAGCGATTTCGTTTGCTCATAAGCGTAATTGGCGTCTTCTGCCATGTGATTCCCGTATCCGATGCTGGCGCCACTGGCGGTCGTCTGGTCGGTGATGGCAGCCTCCAGATGCTGTTTCTGGGCCATCAACTGGGTTCTCAACTCGTCAACGTGTACCGGCATTCTGGCTCCTTAACTCTCACCCAGAGATTCTAACTGCCCCAGGCGGTTTTGGCAAGCCGGGTAGCGTGGCTGATACGACAATACCGACGGAGATGGAAGAATCGTTGAGCCGGTATCAGTAGGTAGCCAGCAGTCGGTATTGTTCATTGATATGCCGGTTCCAGCTGTTCCTGACCCGTATGGTGTACCGCCCGGGCGGAAGATTGGCACGTTGGAGTTCCTCGTCTGCGTTCCCACCCAGAACCGATGATGCCAGGAGATGTTTCTCCAAACCGCTATCCGGATCCCGGCCGTATAGAAAGAGATCGTAATTGGCGCCGTTGGGGATGTGAGTCAGCTGCACCTGAATGGTGGAGGTGGTGGGTGTGACCAGGTAGAAAAAGTCCTCAGTATCTGTGCCGGGATAGAAATCGCTCCAGTGGGGCGTGCCGGAGGCCAAAGGTCCGTATGCCAGACGGATAGCGTCGTTGGGTTCGTCAACCGGAAAGGGTGAGGCAGTGTAGGAGTGAGCCACCAAAGGCAGCAGAGTGCGGTAGCTGCTGGGCGACCGTACGGTCAGTTGCTCCAACGTATCCACTACGGTTCCGTAGAGGCCCACAGAGGGCAGATAGCCACCGAGCGCATACAGGTCTGACCCCAGCCGGGCTCCAGCCGGCCAATCCCGGCTCTGGTTCAGGCTCCAAGACTGGTCCCCCAGCTCCCAGGTTCCCGCGAGCGGGTCAAAAACCTCGGTTTTCGCCGTGGTGCGCAGGTTCCCGGTGCTGCCGCCAAAGACGTACCATCTGCCATCTGTACCAACAGCGGAGCCAAAGCTGTAACGTGCAATGTGGAGCTCGCCAACGGTGGACCAGGAGCCAGAGGCCAGGTCCAGACACTCAGTGCTGGCCAGCGGAAAACCTCCGGGGCCGATGCCGCCCACGACGCAGAGGCTGCCGTCCAGCACCGCGGCGCGATGGCCGTAGCGGGCAGTCGGCAGGGGAGGAAGCTCCACCCATTGGTCGTCCGGAACGTCGTAGCGCAGCACAAACGGCCACGGGGTAGCCGGCTGGGTGCCGTACCGCCCACCGACATAGTAGTAAGCCTCGCCCGCCGGGTCGGCCGCGGCTGCGCCCCAGGCCAGCGGTTCGGCCAAACCCGTGTTGCCGGTCATGGGGGCACGCGTGGTCCAGCTCTCGCCGCTGATGGAATAGCGATAATGGTTGCCCTGGTATGGGACGTCGGTGCCGGACACATAGCCTGAGGGTACATAGATGTGATCCCCCACCAGCGCGCCGTCGGTGTTGGCGTACAACTGGGGCATTTTCGCCAGGGCGGACCAGGTGTTGGCCTGTGGCTCGTAACGTAACGTCGCGTCTTGGCCTGCAACTGGCCTCCAGCCACCCAAAGCGTAGAGGTAGCGCCCATCGCTGACCACAACGTGCCGGCTCATGATGAAACTGGGGTGGCTCTCCTGCCAACGGGTGATGGGGGAGTGGACGATATACAAGTCCAAGTTCCCGGCCGGGCTGGCTGTGCCCCATCCGGTGATCTCGATAAGATAGGGTTCACCGGCATCCACCAGCGCTTGGGCTCGCGAATGAAAGCCCACGGTGTCATCGTCGCAACCGGACTCGACCGACGGTGCCAACGCGTTGCATCCGACGGTAGCCGGATAGACAGTAACCACCGTATCATACCCCTCTTGTAGGGAGACGGTGCTCACTGTCAGCCGGCCGTCCTCCGGGGCGATCAGTCGCCACCAGACCGAGCGCGAATTGGCGGCCGCTCCGCCCCAGGTGCAGCTTTGAACAGGGTCGTCCGGCTGGGTGGTGGCACTGCTCGTGTCATAGCGAGCCGAAAACTGCTGGTACGGAGGAGCGGATTGGGTCAGGGTGATGGGGACGGCCAGATCACACTCGTCGGCAATGGCCAGTAGACCGCCCGATGCCTCCGGCTGACGGGCTTCCAATGTAGCAACCGCGGCGAGTGGGGGCAGTTCATCCGCTAATTGGTATGAGTAGAGGCCCGGCATCTGGGCGCGTGCGCCCCAGGCAGCGATTGCAAGGATGAGCACCATCGGCACAAAGAAGACAGGTCGAAAGCGCATGATTTTGCCTCCGCATTGAGCCAGCCAGCCGGCGGTCCTCAAGCGCGGGTCAGCCCCAGCGTCAGGGGCAATCTGACCTCCTCGTCCTCCGTTCCCAGAACCGCTGCTCCTGGATCGGGTGGCGCGACGGCCAAGCTCACTGCCAGGGTTTCCGCCTGGATATAGTCAGCGTGGGTCTCGATGGCCTGACCAACCCCAGGATCGCCGGTCTGGTAGGTGACGTGAATGCGATCGTCCAAGTTCAAATCGGCTTTCTTGCGCATTGCCTGGATCAGCCGCACCACATCTCGGGCGGTCCCTTCCTGGGCGAGCGCTGGGGTAATGGTCGTATCCACCGCCACAGTGACTCCCCGTTCGGAGGCGATGGCGTATCCACCGGCAGCCTCGGTTTGGATCAGAACCTCGTCGGGTGCCAGCTCAACCGTTTGACCGTCCACCTTAAGTTGCAGGCACTCTCCGGCGTGCAGGCGGGCAACGGCCGCCGCCGGGTCCACTGACGCAAGAGCCTGGCGTACCTTGGGGAACAGCGGGCCGAACCGGGGTCCAAGCGCCCGGTTCAGGGGCAACAGCCGATATCGCACCAGTTCGCCCACCTCGTGTACTACGTCCAGCGCGTGGACGTTGATCTCGTCTTGAAGCAGCGGGATATAGGAGCCAAGATCGATTTTCTCGCGCTCAGTTCCCACGTGGACGCGGGCGCGCCCCAGGGGCTGGCGCAGCTTGGTGACTTGACCGTTGACACGGGCTGAGCGTCCCAGCGCCGCGACCAGCATAGCCAAATCCATCTCCGCCAGCAGGTCACCATCGGAACCGTCCGTTTGGGGTTCAGGCCACTCGGTATGGTGTACGCTCGTCGCTGCTGACGGGTCAACCGAGCGCACTAGGTTCTGGTACATCACCTCGGTCACAAACGGGATGAAAGGGGCCAGCAGCCGGGTCAACGTCACGAGCACCCGGTAGAGGGTCTGGTACGCGGCCTCTTTGTCCAGGTCGGTCTCGCTCTTCCAAAAGCGACGCCGGCTGAGCCTTAGGTACCAGTTGCTCAGCTGATCCACAAACTGCTCCAGGTTTGCCGCCGCCGACCAGGCGTCATAATCCTCGAGCCGGTTCGTCACCTGACCGATGGTCTGGTTGAGACGGGCCATCAGCCAGCGGTCCAGATGGCTCAAACTGGCCGGCCGGCCGTCAGGTTGCCAACCGTCCAGATTAGCATAAGTGGTAAAGAACGAGTAGACATTCCACAGCGGGATCAGAAATCGCCGCCGCGTCTCGTCGGCCCGGTGATAACCAAAAAGCAGGTCGGAATCCGGTTTGTGGTTGACAAACATCCAGCGCATGACGTCGACACCCATCCGGTCGGCCGCCTCGTTGAACTCGATCATGTTGCCGGTGCTCTTGTGCATCGGCTGGCCGTCATCTGCCAGCAACGTGGCATAGGTAAAGACAGCCCGGAATGGAGACTCCTTGGCCAGAACCGTGCTCATGGCCAAGAGACTATAAAACCAATTGCGAAACTGGCCGGGAAAAGACTCACTAATCCAGTCGGCCGGAAACCAATGGCGCCAGTAGGCAGGGTCCAGGCGGTAACGCATGGTGCTGAGCGAGACAATGCCGGCGTCCAGCCAGGGATTTCCCACATCCTTGATTCGACTGATAGTTGCACCGCACCCGCTGCAACGGAGCTTGACTGCGTCGATGTACGGGCGGTGCGGGGTATGCCCGGCAAAAACCTCCCACCCCTCGACGGCCAGCCGCTCGAGTTCGTGCTCGTCTCCAACGACCTCAAAGTTGCCGCATTCGTGACACTCCCAAATGGGCAGTGCGAGACCCCAATACCGTTTCTTGCTGATCATCCAGTCGTGCATGTTGCGCAGCCAGTCCATCTCGCGGTCATAGCCAAAGCTGGGGTACCAACTGGTCTGGTCGACGACATCCATGATCTGATAGCGCAGGCTCAGGTCCTTTTCCTCTGCAGTAACCTCCTGGCGCGGTTTGTCGTAAAGCGGGCCCATCTTGATGAACCACTCATCAACCAGGCGAAAAACCAACTCCTCTTGGCAGCGCCAGCATGTGGGGTAGCGGTGGGTATAGTCTTCGATCCGGTAGATCAACCCCTTTGTTTCCAGGTCAGCGAAGATGAGCGGCGCCACCTCGTGGGCGCTTTTTCCCGTAAGCCAATCAAAGCCCTCCACATAAACGCCGGCATCATCCAGAGGAGCCAGCACCGGCAAGGGCGGTTCCGCCTGCCGACCTAGCAGATAATCCTCCGCGCCGCAGCCGGGCGCAATGTGAACGATGCCGGTGCCCTCGGCTTCGCCCACTGCATCCCACGGGATCACTCGGTGGGCAGAAGGCACGAGAGCCGCGCGAGCCGCAGTCAGTTCGTCAAACGGCCCGCGGTAGCTCCAACCCACCAGCTCTCGGCCGAGCTTTGTTTCGCGGGCCGTATGCTCGCCACGCACAGCGTTGCTGACTGCCCCTTGGGCCATCCAGAAGCGATGGCCGGCCTGTTCCACCAGCACGTAGGGCAGGTCCGGATGGACCGCAGCCGCCACGTTGCTGGTGAGCGTCCATGGGGTGGTGGTCCACACGAGCAAGGACTCGCCCGGCCGCTGGCAAAGAGGGAGATGGAGGAAAACGGAAGGGTGAGTCAGCTCCCGGTACCCGTCAGTGACGATTTCGTGCTGGCTGATTCCGGTGCCGCACCTGGCGCACCACGGCATAACATCCCGTCCTTTGTAGAGCCACCCTTGCTGGTGACAGGTCTTGATCATGCGCCAGATGAGATAGTTGTTCTCATTGCTGAACGTGAAATAGGAACCGCCGAGCTGTGGGAGTCCCAATTGCCCCACAATCTGCTCCACAGTGCCGGTAACCGGACCCAGGGGGCCTTGTATCGTGATTACCTGGTTGGGGTCTTGACCCAGTTGGTCGTGCAGGAATTCCAGTTGCTCCAGGTCATTCCAGTCCATCCAGTAACCCAATCGGATGGATTGTTGTGTCTGGACGCCCGCAAAACGGAGCACGCGCTGTTTGCAGAGCTTGACAAACTGGGCTAGGCCGAAGTCCTCGATGTCTCGCTTGGTGCGAAAACCCATCTCCCGTTCAACATTCACCTCAACCCACAAGCCCTGGCAGTCAAAGCCATTTTGCCAGCGCTGGTCGAATCCCTGCATGGCCTTGAAACGGCAAAAGAGGTCTTTGTAGGTTCGCCCCCAGGCATGATGCACCCCCATCGGGTTGTTGGCAGTGATGGGGCCATCCAAAAACGAGAACCGCGGTCCACCCGAGCGCAAAGCTCGAAGTTGCTCAAACGCGTGAGTGTCACGCCAGAAATTCAGAACCTTGTTCTCCTGGTCAACAAAGCCCACTGTGTTTGGGACGTCTTGGAAACGCATGGTCATTGATCTCCTATGTGTACCTGATTGTGCCTGCCGACGGGTCTAACTGGCGGAGAATCAGGCAATCACACATGGAGATGCGAACCAGATTCCATACCTCATCTCCGGCACCTCCTTGCTAGGCCACCCGCTCCAGTTCAATGTACATCCGCTTGTTGATTTTGCCCTTGGACTTGTAGTCTGCCACCCGGATCCGGCCGACCTCAGATGTGTTGGCAACGTGTGTCCCGCCGTCGGCCTGCAGGTCCAGTCCCTTGATCTCCACAATCCGCACCTTTTGGATAGACTCGGGAAGCAGGTTGATCTTGGTTCGGATGAGGTCGGGAATCTCAAACGCGACTTCCCGGGGCAGGACATCGACCAGGACCGGTCGGGCGAGGGCGACCTCAGCATTGACGGTCTGCTCGATCTCGTGTACCAGATCCTGGTGCATGGTCTCGAATTCGAAATCCATTCGGCCCAGAAGCGGCTCCATGTTGCCGCCGGTGACCAGCGCACCGTAATCCCGCCAGATTACGCCGCATAGGACGTGCATCGCAGTATGCGTGCGCATCAGTTGGTACCGACGTTCCCAGTCCAGACGGCCGGTCAGCCACGTCCCCACGGCCGGCGGTCTTCCCTCGACGCTGTGAATGATGTCTGCTCCCATCCGACCTGCTCGTATCACGGCATGCCGCTGTCCGGTACTCGACAACTCGCCCAGGTCGCACGGTTGACCACCTCCGCCGGGGAAAAAGGCAGTGCTGTCCAGTATCACCCCACCTTCGGGGGTTACCTCGATGACTCGGGCCTGAAACTCCTTCCGGTAGCTGTCTCGCTCGAATAGCAGTTCCGTTGCCATCATGCTCCTTTTTGTGCCGAGTTCTGCCAGCCTGGCGGCAGCCACATGCGCAACATCAGCTCCTCGCCACCCAACCTGCGCCAGAACTCGATTGCACGCTGATTGGCCGTCATCATGTTCACTTCAATGCGATCCACGTGTTCTTCCAGAAACCAGCCGGTCAGTTGGGCTAGCAGGCGGTGCGCGATTCCCCGGTTGCGCCACTGGGGCTCGACAAACAGGTCGGCTACCTTGCCGAATTTTGCAGGTTCGTAGACAGATGGCCAGTACTGAACAAAGCCGGTCACGAACCCGACGAGTCGGCCGTCGGGTGATTGGGCGACGAAGAGACGACAGGTCGGATCCTCCAGCAGAATTGCCAAGCGCTTCGCCCACTGTTGTACACCGTCGGGTGCCAGTCCCGGGAGCTCTGGGTTGAGGGCAGTATGGTGGAGAACCAGGGAGCACCAAAGTTCCGCCGTCTGCTGTTGGTCGCCCGCTGTGCCTCTTCTAGTCACAATCAATTCACGTTCCATGCCTCTGCATCCAACAAAAACGCCTTCGTCCCTCAAGGGACGAAGGCGCAAACCTCCGCGGTACCACCCTTGTTGCCCGGTTGGTAGAATCGGTCAGGCCAACCTGAGGCCACTCGGTCGACGCCCCCTGGAGCGCCGCGTTTGGGTAACGGGAACGATCCCGGCTCGGCTTAATGGGGGGTGTTGGGCAACCTAACCCGCCGTTCAGCCAGCAGCTCCGGAGGGATTTTCGGCCAGTTCCTCGGGCCTGGCTTTCACCTTTTCCAGGCTCTCTGTTCGCGCGGACGCTGGCCTACTCGTCTCCATCGTCGCTTTTTCTTCGGTGCGCATTATCGCATAGGTGTGGGCCGGTGTCAAGCAGGTTGGCCGAAGGGTTGTCAGCACGCCAGCGGTTGAAGACATTGCGGACAAGGCTTGCTTCAGGCTATCGCTGGCACGGTTTTGGCTACCGTGGGAGAGGGAATCTGGAGCGGAAAGGTTGAGGTGCACAAGCGCAATGCAGCGGTTTTCCATCTGATGGGAATCATGCTCCCGTACTGCGATGGCGCCGCTCACCTGCGTGGCGGCGCCGCGAAGTACAGCCAAACGATTCTCACTTTTTCGCTCATCGCTGAACCAACGAGTATGCCGGAAGGAGGCTGAGATGCGCCGGTTCAAGTGGTGGATTTTGGTGAGTGTGGTGGCCATTGCCCTGTTGGCCACGTTGCCGCTCGTCGGGGCCGACACCCGATCTCCAGACGAGGTCGCCGATACGCCAGTGCCCTGGGTTACGCGAGCGGTGGTTGCGTCTGTTACTCCCTCGTCTGTTGTCCTGGCCGTGACCCCCGGCTCAGCCACGTGGCCACCGACCAGCACAGCCGACGACTTGGCCGTCACCGTTGAGCCGCCCAGGAGTTACACGCCAGCGCTAATCCCGGAAAGTGGAATAGGCCCTGGCCCAGGCCAGGTTCTGTGGGCGGCAGGAATCGGCGGGTTAGGGTTGAGCATGGTGGCCGTCGGCGTGGCAACCCTGCTGCGACGTGGCCGTTGAGGTGATCCGGCGGCAGCCATAGGTCGATGCGTTCGATTGTTCAGGATGAAATCCGACTAGCCTGCGCCCTGGCGGCAGCCCGCCAGGGTGACTTGGCAGCCGCGCGCCGGCAACTGGCGACAGACCTTCGTGCAGAACCGACGAACGTGACTGCCTGGTTCTGGATGAGCCAGCTGCTGGGGACCCGGGAATCGCGCGCGTTCTGTCTGGAAAAGGTGCTGGAACTGGACACTCAGAACGCGGCCGCAAAGGCCGGGTTGGCATTTCTCCGCCAGCGGACTGGGGAGCGGGGGAGTTCGGACACAGCGCCGCGGCCGGGCGCAGCAACCGAGTCAATGGAGCATGCACTGCCGCTAGAATCTGACGCGCGACAACAGCCGGCGAAAATCCAGTTGGCCGATGATGAGTTCTGGCGCCACCCAGGTTCGCACCCACCGACTGGCGCGGTCGGCTTCCGCACAAAGGTCAAGGGCTTGGCCGGCGCGGAGCAATCGCACAACCGGTGGCAACCGTCGGCCCTTACCAGGGGAAGCCATCGGACGAGCAAGGGGATGGCCCTGATTGTCGCGGGGCTCTTGCTGTTGACGCTGGCGGTTGCGCTGATGCTGCCGGTGCGACATCCGGCGCTCATAGCTGTCCCCACGATTATCGTCAGCGACGCGGTCTTGAATCTGGGCACGGGCCCGGATGCGCTGGCGGTGGATGCCACGGCAGTGGTGCCCGAGGTGATCCCGCTGCCGCTGGTTGAAGAGACGCCGGCGCCATCGCCGTCGCCATCCGCTACACCAGCGCAAGCCTCTCTGGGCCGATTGCATATTCCAGATCTGGGCGTGAACTTGCAAGTGATGGCCGTGCCGATCCGCGATGGAAATTGGGACATCTCCCGACTGGGCGCTCAAGTCGGATGGCTTGACTCAACCGGCCGATTCCCCCGCGATGACTTGGCCATGGTTTTTATCGGTCATGTGACCCTTTCGGCCCTGCGTAACGGACCGTTCTACGGGGTTCGGTTTCTGAGACCTGGCGACCTTGTACTGTACACCTGGAACGAGGTCGACCATGTATACCGCGTCGAAGAAGTGTCAACCGTCTTACCGGAACAGGCGGAGCAGCTCTATCTTGCTGACGGACACAGCCTGCTACTGGTCACGTGCACCGGATGGGACTATTCGACTCAGGATTACACGCGGCGCGCCGTGGCCCGAGCTGTGCTCCAATAGGGCGCCGGGGTTAGCCCAAAATCGGAGGGTCGCCCGCGCCGGTTGGTGATCGGAGACTGAGAGCGATTCGGTTGCGTTCAGTATCGACTCCCAGGACGGTGACTTGCACCACCATACCCACCGAGACAATCGAATAGGGGTCGGTTGCCCGCTGTTCGCTCAATTCAGAAACATGCACCAACCCGTCCTGCTTGACGCCAATATCCACAAAGGCACCAAAGTCCACCACATTGCGGATTGTGCCCTGGAGTTGCATGCCCGGTTTCAAATCCTCAATGGACAGCACGTCTGTCCGGAGCAAAGGTGCAGGGAACTCATCACGGGGATCACGGCCTGGTTTCTGCAGCTCAACCAGAATATCCGCAAGGGTCATGGAACCAACGCTCAAGTGCGTGGCCATCTGTTGCGAGTTGCGAAACCGGCGGCGGTATTCCGGGAGCAAGGTGGGAAGCGACTGCCAGATGCGCCGTTCCTCCACTGACGGGTTGACCGAGCGAACGTCGGCCACCAGCCGTTCAACCACCAGGTAGGACTCAGGATGAACGGCCGTGTTGTCCAAGGCAATCTCCCCATCCGGGATACGCAAGAACCCGGCTGCCTGCTCGTAAGCTCTGGGGCCAATTCCTTTTACCTGTAGGACCTGGTCGCGCCGGCGAAACGCTCCGCAAGAATCGCGGTGCGAAACGATCGCCTGGGCGGCTTTGGGCCCGAGCCCGGCGACGTACCTGAGGAGGGCGGGCGACGCAGTGTTCAGATTGACCCCCGCGTAGTTGACGGCCGATTCGACCACGCCATCCAATGCCTGGGCCAGCTTTTTCTGGTCCACGTCGTGCTGGTACAGACCCACGCCAATCGATTTCGGCTCGATCTTGACCAGTTCGGCCAACGGGTCCAAGGTGCGCCTCCCGATAGAGACGGCGCCGCGAAGTGACACGTCCAGGTTGGGAAGCTCCTGCCGGGCCAACGGCATCGCCGAATAGACGGACGCCCCGGCCTCGCTAACCACCAGATAACGGACGCCCCTGAGCTGGTGGGCGACCTCGGTTGCCAGTTGCTCAGTCTCGCGGCTGGCTGTGCCATTGCCGATGGCGATGAGGGTGACCTTGAACTGGCACGCCATTTGTACCAGCGAACTGGCCGATTTCTGCCAGGCCTTTTGCGGTGGGTGGGGATAGATGGTGTCGGTCGCCAGAACTGCGCCCGTCTGGTCGATGACTGCTACCTTGCAGCCGGTCCGGAAGCCAGGATCAATGGCCAATATGGTGTGGTGGCGCAAGGGCGGAGCCAGCAATAGGTGCCGGAGGTTCGTGGCAAACACCCGGATTGCGTGGTCACCAGCCTGTTCGGTGAGAGTCCGGCGCAGCTCCCGCTCCATCGCCGGACGAATCAGCCGCGCGTACGAGTCCTCGGTCGCTGCCAGCAGTTCGTCCCTCAGCGGGGAACTCGGGTTCGGCCGGTAGACTGCCTGAATATCGCCCAACACTTGGTCAGCAGGGTCCTGAATCTCGACCCGCAGGACCTTTTCCGCCTCGCCCCGGTCGATGGCCAACACCTGATGTGGTTTCAGGTGGCGGACCAGCAAAGCAAAATCGTGATACATGCGGTAGGTGCCGCGCAAATCGGCCCCGGGTTCACGAGAGCTGACCCGGATGACGCTTTTCTGCTGAAGTAGGGGACGAATCCGCGCCCGTAAATCAGCGTTGTCGCTGACAATCTCCGCCACAATGTCGCGCGCACCGGCCCAGGCGTCGGCCGCGGTAGGCACGTCCTGATGGAGGTAAGGGGCTGCCACCTTGTCCAGCGGAGGAAGGTGCGACGGCTGATCCAAAATACGTTGCGCCAGCGGCTCGAGTCCTCGCTCCCGTGCCACCCAAGCCCGCGTGCGGCGCTTGGGTCGGTAAGGAAGATAGAGGTCCTCCAGAGCAGTGGCCGTATCGGCGGATAGGATGGCTTTTTCAAGGTCCGGGGTCAGTTTCCCCTGCTCATGCACCGATCGGAGAATAGTATCGCGCCGCTCGTCCAGCGAGCGGCGCCGGGCAACCTCCTCGCTGATCTGGCGAAGCTGCACCTCATCCAACCCGCCCGTCAACTCTTTGCGGTAGCGGGCGATGAAAGGGATGGTGTTTCCCTGGTCGAGCAACGCAATCGCGGTTGTGGCTTGTTCCACGCGAACCTGGGCAACACGTGCAATGATCTCCGAGTGTGACATGGTGGGCATCATAGGATGGGTCCTTGGGCGTGGCAAGGGAGCCCGAGCAGACCGCCGTTAGCGGCTGTCCGCCAGGCGCATTCGACGACCAGCGTCGCATAACTGCCGGGCGGCAGCATAAAGCTGACCTCGATCTTCAGCCGACCGGCAAAGCGCTCGTCATTCGCTGGAGGGACGACGCGCACCGTTTCTGGGAACAGCAACACCGCCCGGCTGTGGCGCGCGAGATAGGCGGATTTGAGAATCCGGGCTTTGAGGTCGGAGAGGTTTACGTTCTTCTCGTCCAGTACAGCCTGAACTGCGTCCGCCAGGTCGCCCTGACCGTAGACTGCCCGATGATGCGGCATTGTCAGGAGTACCCGGTCCAACACTGGTGCCTCCCGGTACAGTGGCAGGCTGCTACCAGCGATCTCGATGAATGCGGCCGGATCCGAGTTGGCGGCGGCGAGCCGCCCGGAGATGTACCGAGCAACAACGCAATTCCACAGATAGCTTTGGTAGGCCTCCAACCAGAGGGAGAGTAGTCCTCGCGGAACCAGGTTCAACGCGCGGACGTAATCGTCCGGATGGTCGCGCAAGTAGGTGAGCAGGCTGCGGTAATTGGAGGGCTTGGGCGCGGCATCCATGAGCACATCCCATTGGCCCCAGTGTGCCTGCGCAACCTGCTTAAAGCGCTGAACCGACCCCGGGTCTCCCGGGAAGGTCACTGCCAGGTAGGCACGCACCGCTCGGGCGGAATCGCGGGCCAGAATGTGGGCACCGATGAACCCGTCCTCCGGATGGTAGGAGCCGAATCGCTGATGGTGAAAATAGTTGGGCAGCCCGGACCCCTGGAGTTCGCTCAGCCGGAGGGCCAGCGGTGCGGCCTGCTGTGGCGTGAGGTCACGGATCATCAGGGAGAACCGGTTGCCGGCCAGGTCGGTTGGGCGGAGTGGACGGTCCATCCGGCCTGCTAAGGTGGCGCGGTACCCGGGTCCTTCGACTGCAGCTGGCATGCTGCCCGGTACGCTCAGGTATTGAACGACGTTGGCCCGCCGATCCTTCAGAGCCGCAAAGGCCACCGCTGATTGTCCGACGCCCAATTCGCTGGCCAAATGTGCTTGTACCTGGAATGTGGTCACATCGCGTTTGACCACGCGGTATACCGTATGGTCGCCGGTGCTAGCGAGCGGTGAGATGAGTATCTCCTCCACAGCAAAGTCGTCAATTGCTTGCTTTATCTGCATACGTGCGATGGTATCAGAGCACCCGGCAGGCGTCAAAAAACGGCGAGCACGTCCGTGTTGACGGTGGGGCGGCCCCGGTTACAATAGGCCAAGCCGCATGGCGGCTGAGCAGGAGGTGCAGGGTCGTGATCAAGGCGGTGGTGTTCGACCTGGACGGTTTGCTGGTTGATAGCGAACCATTGGCCAAGCAATCGTGGTCTGCAGTGCTGGTCAAGTACGGACGTGCCATGGATGCGGCGACGGCCGAAGCCACATTTGGACTGCGGCTGGACGATAGCGCCCGTCTGATCCAAGAACGGTTTGGCATACCAGCTCCTGCCCAGCAGTTGGCGGAGGAAAGACATCAGATGGTGCTCTCGATGTTGGAGGAGTTGCGCCCTATGCCTGGGCTGTTGGACATGTTGCGCGCGGTGGATGACCGCGGTTTGCGGCGGGCGGTTGCGACCTCCAGTGGGAGCCGATACGCTCCGGCTGCCCTGCACGCGGTAGGGGCGGCCGACGGCTTTGCCGCAATCATCACGGGCGACATGGTGAATCAAGGAAAACCGGCGCCGGACGTGTACCTGGCGGCGGCCAACGCTATGCAACTGGCTCCCGACGAATGTCTGGCGGTCGAGGACTCGCCCAATGGCGTGCAATCTGCCTGTGAGGCCGGAATGATTTGCGTGGCAATTCCTAACCACCTGACCGTCCGCCTGGACCTGAGTGCCGCCCACTGGAGGTTCACCTCCCTGGAAGTCCTCGCCGCCAATCTGGATAGTGTGCTGGCGGTGCATGGCGCATCCCCTGCGGAATGACTGGCCCTCGGGCCTTGGGGCCGGCGTCCTCTGAATGCCCTGCAACCTGGCACGGTGTGTGCGACCAACAGGGTTGAGAGTTTGCAGAACCGCAACGTGCGGTGAATAGGAACACGGGTGAACGGACATGGAGCTTGAGGCGACCTTTGGATATCTGTATTGGCAGGAGGACAAACGACGCAAAGAAGCGCCGCCGGGTGTCGCTGTAGAGCGATCAGTTCCGCGTGCAGCGCGGGGCCGTGACCGGGACCTGCTCTTTGTTCACTTTACCTTAGCTAGCCGGCTCTCGCCTCCTGGGGCGCTTTACCGGGACCTCGTGGGAGCGCTTGGGGCTGCATACTACTCGAGTTCAGGGAGCGTGACTGCCGCGCTGCGGCAGGCGGTTCGGGCCGCAAATGAGCACCTGATGGCCTACAACTTGCAGGTGGAGGGTTTGAACAAGCAGCAAGGGTCCCTCACGTGCGCCGTACTGCGGGATGAGGAGCTCTTTCTGGCCCAGGCCGGGACTGCGTTGGGGTTTGTCACCCATCAAGGCGAGATTGAGCGCCTGCCACCTGCACCGCCCGGGCATGCGATTCCGCTGGGTGTCGGTTATGGTGTAGACACCCGGTTTTACCACAGTTGGGTCACTCCGGGAGACGTGCTGCTCCTGGCCGAACCGGCATTTGTGAGCCAGCCAGACTCGGCCATCGCCGGGGCCGTCACGTACCAAGGGGTAGAAACTGGCCTGAAGAAGCTGGAACAGCTCTGCCAGGAGTCTGGAGTGCGCCAGGCGCGGCTGCTCTTTGTCGAATTCTCGGCCGCGGTTGCGCCAGTTGCCGAGACCTACACAGCGGGACGATCCCATCAACCGGCAGAACAGGCCCCGTCGGTGGGTGCGGCAAGGCGTTGCGAGCTGACCAGAGCACCCACACCAGATGTCCGGACGGCCTCTGCATCGCGATCCGACGAGGGCGATCTGGCGCCAGCACCGGCGCCGTCCGGTGCGGTGGTGTACGAGGTGGATTCCACGGCACCGTCGGTCGATGTGGAACGACGGGCGCGCCGAGCAGCGTCCGGGATTGCACGGCGAGCTGCCAGGCTGGCCGGTGGAGCCAGCCGACTGGTGGAGCGGTTGACCGAGCCTTCGGCTCCGGCGGGCCAGGCAGTTCCGCGAGACCATGGCCCGTCGCCGATGACGTTGGGTCTCCTGGCGGTTCTCATACCGGTTCTGGTGGCATTGGTTGCCGTAGCGGTCTACTGGCAGCGCGGCCAAATGAGCCAATTTCAAGACTTGGTGCGACTGATGGAAAGCGAAAGTGACCTGGCCATAGCTGGAGGTCGCGAGGATGCGCGGCCACATTGGGATGAGGTCATTCGGGTCGCGGACCAAGCGCTCCTAATTCGACCAGGGAATAGCGCAGTGCAGCAATACCGCGACCAAGCGCTGGGAAAACTGGACGTCTTGAACGAAGTCACTCGGCTTGCCGTCAACACGTTGTATCAATATCAGAGTGCCGGCCGATTGTCGGCTCTCGCGGTCAACAGCCTGAACATCTTTGCGCTGGATACCGGGTTTGACTATGTGTACCGGCATCGGCTCGCGGACCCGAGGGGGCCCTTGGACGACCGGTCGCCTGAGACGGTGCTTTTCAAGACGCAGGGGGTAGGCGGTCGTGCCGTGGGCGAGTTGGTGGATCTGGCCTGGTATGCCAAGAGCGGACAGAACCGGGCTGACACAGTAGCTATGCTCGATTCATCGGGCATCCTGCTTATGTACCAGCCCTCCCTGGGGACGTTGCTTTCGATTGAACTGAGCCTGCCGCCGGCTTGGGAGACGCCAATTGCTTCAGCTGTGTACGGCGACAACTATTATGTGTTGGACACTGGAGCGCGGCAGATCTGGCGGTTTGGGCCACGCCAGGAGGGCGGCCCGGGTGAAGCGCAACCTTACCCCTTTCGCGACAATCAGGATTCGGACCCGTTCAACGATGTGGACCTGAGCCAGATGGTGGACCTGGCGATCGATCGAGATGGCAATCTGTATCTCTTGCACAGCGCCGGACAGGTGCTCAAGTTCTTTGGGGGTGAGCGGAAACCGTTTGCACTGACCGATCTGAGAGAACCGCTGGTAGCACCGGCCGCCGTGTACTGCAGTGTGTCCGGTCTCAACCCGTTCTTCTACATTGCTGATCCTGGCTCAGCGCGGGTTGTTCAGACAACCCAGCAGGGGCTCTTTGTCGCCCAATACCAGGCAAGACGGACGGGTGACACGGACCCGTTTGCGGAAATCACTGACGTGTTTGTACAGGAGACACCTGATTTCATTCTGTACGCCACGGCCGGCGACAGGCTGCTGGTTGCTCACCTGGACTGAGTTGGTGTGATCGCCAACTCGGTTGGATGTCGTAGGCAACGTGTCGGCCGATCGGCGGCATCTCAGTCTCGCCTCTATTGATCGCCAAACGGAGTGCGGTATAATCGGTGCCGGTGGCGATCTGGCGTTGCATCGGTAAGGGAGAGATACACTACCTCACATGAACAGAACCCAGAGGCAGTCTCATACGGTTGTGCGATCTGCGTCGAGTGCGCGCGGGGTGACGTTACCTATCTGGTCCATTGCGCTCATTGGCGTTGTTTTCCTGGCGGTCGCGGTGTTCGCCGGCGTGATCCTCTTTCGGGTCGTTGAGGAATTCGTGGCGACCAGCCCGTTTGCGGTGGCCACGGCGCCTCCAACCGGCGGCATTGCGGAGGCCGGCCAAATCGAGTCGGCGGCAATCCCCGGAGAGACGAGAGTCGCGAACGAGCCCGCGTCCAGCTCGGATCCTGGAACGCTGCCCAGCGGATTGGTCCCCCGAGACCGGGTCAACGTGCTGTTGTTGGGAATCGATCAGCCATGCGAGTTTGTTGAGGAGCCGTACCGTTCTGACACGCTCATTCTCTTTACAGTGGACCCGATCGCCCGGACGGCCGGCATGATCTCCATTCCGCGTGATCTTTGGGTTCCCATACCCGGTTTCGGCACCAATCGTATCAACACCGCCTATCGGACGGGAATCCTGAACGAATACCCGGGAGGGGGACCTGCGCTGGCGGCGGCGACGGTAGAGTACAACCTGGGCGTTCATATTCATCATTACATAACCGTGAACTATGATGGTTTTGTCCAGGCGGTGGATCTGATCAATGGGATAGACATAGACGTTACCGAACCAATCAACGACCCGGACTATCCCGACCGCTGTTACGGGTACGATCCATTCTATCTTCGGGCGGGGCATCACTCGATGGATGGGCAGTTGGCGTTGAAATTTGCCCGGACAAGAGCCACGTTGGGGGCGGATATCGATCGGGTTGGCCGCCAGCAGCAGGTGATCATGGCCGCTTTGGAAAAGGTGAAAAACCAAAAGCTGCTTCTGCTTCCCCGAGCTCCGGAACTCTGGAACACCTTTGCCCGGAACGTCACTACGGACATGACCTACCAGGAGGCCATCGGTCTGGCGACCGTCGCTCAGGACATTCCCCTGGACCAGTTTCAGAACCTGGTCATCGGTTACAGCTGCGTTCAGGATTACACTGCACCCGACGGCGCACGGGTGTTGGTGCCGATCCGGGAAAAGATACGCGAGTTGATAGCCACTCTGTTTTCGCCTTCGGTGGGAGGTGTCCCGATTTCTGAACCAGCCGATCCGGAGGAGTTGATGCGATCAGAGGCAGCTCGGATTCTGGTTCTGAACGGCACCTGGACTGCCGGTTTGGCCTCGAGTACTTCGCAATTCCTGCAATCCAAAGGGTTGACGGTGGTCGGGGTCGGCGACTCCGAGGATAAGGACCTCCAATACACCGAGATCATTGACTACGGTGGCAAACCGGGCACGGTCGATTATTTGGCCCAGATCATGGGCATCCCAGCCGGTCGCATCTATGGTGGCACCAATCCGGATGGTGACTATGACGTCAAACTGCTCATCGGAGCGGATTGGCGCATAACCTCCGAGTAAGGGTCGGCTCCTATTGCCTCTTTTTCAGCCTTGTGGTAGATTCGCCACACTGGGCGCAGCGCGCTATTGATCTCGTTGATCAGGAGGATGACATGAAACGTGCTTGGGGATATTCAATCCTTTTTGTGTTGATGCTGGCGCTGGGCAGTCTGGCCTGCAACCTTGGGGCGCAAGAACAGCCGACGGCCACTCCTTCGCCCACGATAGCGCCGACCGCGACGCTTGTTCCCACACCTACGATGACCCCTCCGCCTCCTACTAATACGCCCGAACCGTCGCCGACGGTGGTGCCGACTGCCACGGAGAGTCCGGCCGGCGTCTCCACACGTGTGCGTGAAGACTTTGTCAGCGTGGAGCATCCGGATATGGGAGTCCGCCTCGCCTATCCGAAGGAATGGAGCTACGATGGCTCGTTCTATATGACTCTGACCAGTTCGCAAGATCTTGAGGCACTGAATGGTGGGGGGTTGCCCGACGCGTTGATCGTGTTTGTGATGGGTGCCCAGCCGGAGGAATTGGGTCTGGACACGGAATCGCCAGAAGAGATGCTGGGCGAGTTCGACGCGGACGCCGAGTTCACGGTGGTGGCGGGACCGACGCCAACCGAAATCAACGGCGTTCCGGTCCAACTGGTGGAGTATGAGGCGCTGATGAGCATTGGGAAGCCAGGTCGGGGCAAAATTGCGACTTTCAACAGCGGGGACTGGGCGGCCGTGTTGATCGCAATAGCTCCTGCGGACCTGTGGGAGGAATTCGCGGCGGACGTGGATGCCGTCATCGAGTCGGTTGAGATCTTTGAGGGAGCGGGGTGGGGTGATTGGAGCTACCCGGCGCCTGAAGGTGTCTATCGCGGCAACCTGGCACCGAACGACCTGGTGGAGGACGAGTTCGCGCCGGCCGAGGCCCATTCCTGGCGGATTGAGGGGTATATGGGCATCTACCTAACGGCCGTCCTCACTCCGGCCGGTACCGAGATGGATGTAAAGATGACGCTGGTGGACCCGGAGGGACGCGTGCTGTTGGACATGGACCATGGGTTCTCTGGAGAGCCTGAAGTGATCGCCAATTACCTGCTGCCGGTTGACGGCGAGTACGAATTGGTCGTCGCCGAATACTATGGCGCCGGAGGGGGCTATTCCTTGCAGCTGGACCTGAGCGATGAGATGAAGGTGGTCGTCCCGCCCGGCGCGGAAGAAATGGGTCCGATTTTCCTGGGCGAACCGGAGACTGGAACTCTGGCGGAGGGGCAAAGCCACGCCTGGACGATCCGCATGAATGCTGGCGATGCCATCGACCTGTTGGTCACCCCGTTGGACAAGGAGATGGACCTGACGGTCTCGGTCTATGCGCCAGATGGCAGTCTTGTCCTGGACCGGTACGACGGCGCCTTTTCCGGCGAACCAGAGCTGGTGGAGGCCGTGTACCTGCAGGCGGATGGAGTCTACCTCATTTTGGTGAAAGAGTACTGGGATGCGCCCGGAGACTATACCCTGCTGGTGACCGAGGGCGTGGCGGCGCCAGGAGCGGGTGCCGGCGCAACCGTCGCGATGGGCCCGATCGCCTACGGAGAGACCCGAGATTCCCGGCTGGAAAATGGGCCAATGATTCACGAATGGGTGTTTGCCGGTGCCTCCGGCGACACAATCACCATCATCGCTCAACCTGGCACGGCCGCCGGGGATCTGGTTCTGGTCCTCATAGACCCAAGTGGTAGCACGGTGTTTGACCTGGACGAAACTGGCGGTGGCGAGGCGGAGCGGATAACCAGCTACCGGCTTACCAAAACAGGCAGCTATGTCATCCAGGTGCGCGAGTGGTGGGAGGAGGCGACCGGGTATTCGATCTCGATCCAGACCAAGTAGCCGTCCATCTGTTTCGCAGTTCAATCCGGTTTTCAACAGTTAGGAGAAAGAGGCATGTCACAGCGCGGATTCTCTTGGGTACTGATCCTGTTGGTTCTGATGCTCGCCAGTAGTCTAGCGTGTTCGCTTGGTGGACAGCCGGCTGCCACCGCGACCCCGCCGCCTCCGACGCCGACGGAACCGCCCATGCCGACGGCTACGCCAGAGCCAACGGCCACGCCAACCCCGGAGACGGTGCCCACAGTCGACCCGCTGCGGATATCGGCGCTTGATCAGGTGCGCAAGGCCGTGATCCAGATAGAGGCCGAGGGCAGCTTTGTCGACCCGGTGGTTGGCCTGCAGATGAACGTCGCCGGTCGGGGCTCGGGTTTTGTCATAGACGAGTCCGGGATCGCTGTGACCAACAACCATGTGGTCACCGGAGCCGGACTCTTGCGTGTATGGGTGGGCGGTGAGGGCACCCCGTTCAACGCCAGAGTCCTGGGGGTATCCGAATGCTCAGACCTGGCGGTCATTGACATTGAGGGTGATGGTTTTCATTACCTGGACTGGTACCGCGAACCCATTCGAGTTGGGTTGGAGGTCTATGCGGCCGGTTTTCCGCTGGGTGACCCCGAGTTCACGTTAACCAAAGGGATCATTTCCAAGGAAAAGGCCGATGGAAAGACAGATTGGGCATCGGTGAGATACGTGCTGGAGCACGACGCCACCATCAACCCCGGCAACTCTGGCGGACCGCTGATGACGCGGGATGGGCTTGTGGTGGGGGTCAACTATGCCAGCTCCTCCTGGTACAGTCAATACTTTGCCATATCGCGGGAAGAAGCACACCGGGTAATTGAGCAACTCCGCGAGGAGCGCAACGTCGCGTCTATCGGCATCAATGGGACTGCCGTCAACGACGGGGAGGTGAGCGGAATCTGGGTTGCGTCGGTCGAATCCGGATCGCCGGCCGAACGCGCGGGAATACGCGGCGGCGACATTCTCACGATGATTGAGGGCCTCACCTTGGCGGAAGATGGGACCATGGCGCGGTATTGTGACGTCCTCCGCAGCCATGGCAGCGATGAGACAATGGCAATCCAGGTCCTGCGCTACGATACGGAAGAGGTGTTGGAGGGCCAACTTAACGGCAACGAGTTGGCGCTGGCGTTCTCGTTTGCGCAGCGTCTTGAATCCGCGGTTCAGGCGTCCGGCGCTGCGGGCAGTTACGACGAGTATGTCCAGGTTTCCGACGACACGGGCGCTCTGTTGGTCGAGGTACCAGCCAAGTGGGCCGATATCGATGGCAGTCTATGGCAAGACGGGGAGGGAATCGAGTACGCCCGCATCGACGTGGCGCCAGACTTGGCTGGGTTCTATGAGAGTTATGGTGTCCCGGGCATCGTGTTCCTGGCGTCCGCCCAGATTCCGACGTCAGATGCGGCGGAAGTACTGGATTGGTACGATTACTCGACGGACTGTGATTTCGACGGCCGGTACGAATACTCGGACGCACTGTACAGTGGCTACTATGACCAGTATAGCTACTGCGGCGGCGAGGACGTGCTCTTGATCGTGCTGGCGGCGTTTCCGGAGGACTATGCCTATGCCACCTTGTTGCTGGTGCAAGTGGTCACGGACGCGGACCTCGAAGCACTGGACCATGTGCTGAATACCTTTGTGGTGGTGGGTCAACTCCCGGGCGAGGAGTCGCCTCGGGCCGCAGGGGGCCAGGTGGACCTGGTTTCCTTGACGGTGACCAACCAGTCGGCGGCAGACATCTGGTACGTGTACATATCGCCGGTGACCTCGGACAGCTGGGGTGATGACTGGTTGGGAAGCTCAGTGTTAGCGACCGGCGATTCGGTGGTCATTGACGTGCCAAAAGGGGAATACGACCTGGCAGCGGCCGATCCCAGTGGAGAAATCGTCCACACGCAATTTGGGGTGGTCCTGGACCGGCCCCAACAATGGACGCTGACGGCCGGCGGTTCGGCCGGAGGATCAGTCGCGCTCAACTTGGTGAACAGGTCGGGCGTGGAGATCTGTTACGTCTTTATTTCGCCCAGCGCGGCGACGGAGTGGGGCGAGGACTGGCTGGACGAGATTGAAACCATCCCGGCGGGGCGGAGTTACGTTTTCACCGTGCCGGTAAGCAGCACACCCTATGACATCCAGGCGCTGGATTGCCAGGGTTCCGTGCTGGCTGAGGAGTACGAGATACCGTTGCGAAGCGACACGACCTGGACGGTCAACCCGCCTCAGTAGGAGCAGACGCTGTTCGCGCGACGCCGCTCGTCTGCTGGGCGGCGTCGCGCAGCCTGTCGATCTCGGGTTTGGGCCGGCCTCGGAAGCAGTTGCCTGCCCCAGGACTAGGTGCTCGTTGGCGGTCGCTCATCGCCGCCCTCAACTGCTTGGGTTGCCGGACGCGACCTCAACGGCCATCTGATACACCTCGCTGCGCGGGCGCGCAGCCATCTTGGTGACCGCCTTGGCGGCGGCGGCCGGTGTATCGCCCGCTCGTATTCTTTGGGCAACCGCTGAGCGCACAGCCATGTCATCCCATGGCTCAGGTTTGGCCGGCGGAGCCCCGCTGATGACCAGGGTGATTTCGCCTTTGGGCGGGCGCTTGGCGAAATGGGCACCCAGTTCCGATGGAGTACCACGCACCACTTGCTCGTGCAACTTGGTCAATTCGCGTGCGACAGCTACTGACCGTTGACCCAGCGTGGCGCCAACGGTCTCGAGGGCCCGCAACAGACGATGCGGTGCTTCGTAGGCCACGAGTGTGCGGCGTTCGTCCGCAAGGCTCTCCAGCAGACGGCGGCGGTCACCGGACCGACGCGGTAGGAACCCAAGGTAAACGAACCCGTCGGTCGGCAACCCGGAAGTGACCAGGGCGGAGATCACTGCCGAAGCCCCCGGAACGGGGACAACCTTTACCCCCTGGTCTACGGACGCTTTGACCAATTCATAGCCCGGGTCGGAGAGCCCCGGCATGCCGGCGTCGGACACCAGTGCCAGGTCACCGACTCGGAGACGGTCCAACAGCTCGGGAAGTTTGGACAGCTTGTTGTGTTCGTGATAACTGGTCAGCGGCGTTTCGATCTGATAGTGGCGCAGCAGTTGGCGGGTAACTCGAGTGTCCTCGGCCGCAATGAGCGCGACCCCGCGCAGCGTGCGCAAGGCACGCAGCGTAATGTCCTCCAGGTTGCCGATAGGGGTGGCGACCAGATAGAGGGTGCCCATCAGATGACCTGCGCCGAGCGGTTGGTCGATCGACTGAGCTGACGTTCCGCCGGCCGGCTCGAATCAGTGGTTCTGGACAAAATTGACCAGGACCAAGTTCTGGTTACAGCTTGACCGCGTGGCAAACTCATACACCTCCGAGACCGGAGTTCCGGTTGGCGTGAAGAGCTGCACGCGGAAGGGCGCCACTTTGGGATGGTCATCAAATGCCAGTTCCCACCCGGACGGACCGTACGCGATGGCGCCTCCGGTATAGGTCTGCAGGTTGAGATTACCCACAGCCAGTTGCACCACATAGGCCGCAGTACCCACCGGTCTGCCCTCCAGATCAAATACCTGCCCCGCAACGCCTAACCAGTTGCATCCTGCATTGTTGGCAAAGTTTTGTGTGTACAGCGGGCTGAACGCGTCTACTGTGAATGGATAGGCGGACCGAGTCTTGCTGGGAGTCGGCGAAGGGCCGGGCGTATTGGTCTCGGTTGGGGTTCGCGTGGGGGTAGGTGTGGGGGTTGGGGTCTTGGTCGGGTGGAAGGTCGACGTGAGCGAGGGGGTCAGTGTCCAGGTGGGCGTGCCCCTTGGGGTAGCCGTGTTGGTCGGCCTGGGAGTGGTCGAAGGAGTCCAGGTGTCAGGTACTTCCACCTCAGCGATCGATGCCGTCGGCGCCATGGTCCCCGCAACCCTTGGGGGCGGAGCAGCGGTGTTCAACAAGGCCGGTTGGCGAGGTAGGAAGACGGGGGGGAGAATGTCCGGCACAAGGTAGACTGTGGCCACGCAGGCAATCATTAGGCCGGCGAGGACCACCATCAGTACCGTAAGTAGATTCAGGGGGTTGAACCGACGGTTGCGGTCAGGTTGCTCGAAATCCCGATTAAGGTCGGACATGGACGTGCCTCCTCATTGCGTATAGCGCTCCACTACCGCGGTGTCCCACAATGAAAACAACCAACGTTGGAAAGCCTGTTCTCGCAGTCTTTGCAGGACCTCGGTCGCAACCGGCCGGGCTGGGTCTCGTCCGGTCACCTGAACAATGTGATACCCAAAGGCGCTCCGAATCACGCCACTAGTCTCCCCGATCTGCAATCCAAATGCCGCCTCTTCCACCTCTGGTGACAGCAAGAAACCTTGGGGAAAGTACCCCAGGTCGCCGCCTCCAAGACGAGTGCTCTCGTCCAGGGAGGTTTCCCTAGCCAGTGTAGCAAAGTCCGTGCCCTGCTGCAATTGAGCCAGGACCTGGTTGGCGGTCGTCTCATCGGCGACGACGATGTGACGGGCGTGTACCTGCGTCATGGTTTCCGGAACCGTGGCGGCGATCCTTTCCGCCATTGCCTGGACCAGCATCTGGGTGTGCAGCGTCTCGCGGAACTCGGGTTCCTGGTAAAGGTTTGTCTCCAGCCATTGCTGAAAGGACTGGGTGTCGCCGCCGTATTGCTTCAGGCGGTCGATCTCCGCGTCTACCTGTTGTTCGGAGACGGTGACCCCGTTTGCCGCGGCTGCCTGCCGGATCATGACCATCTCGATGAGGGTGTCCAGCACCAACACCTGGTGTTCCGCGCCGGCCGCGTCTCGGTCAAGTGCCTGTTGGGCCGCCTCGTACCGCAGCAGCTCGCGAAGAAAAGCCTCCTGGGTGATGGGCTCACCGTTCACTCGCGCTACGGCCGGTGGTTCAGGAGTGGGTGTGGGTGGCACTGGGGAAGGTGACAGGGTGATGGTCGCAGCGGGTTGGGTGGTGGCTCTGGCGCCGGATTCGGCCAGTGTCGGAGCCAGAGTCGGCCTGCCGCTTGACAACCCATTGGGTTCGGTGGTGCAGGCACATACGCAGGCGACCAGCCACAACATCAGCAGCCACGCACGACGGTATATCCGGCCATCGGCCAACTCAGCCAGATTCTGCTGACGGCAGTTGTGTGTCAATAGATGCGCCGATCCAGTATGCGTCAACCAATCAGCGCTATTATACTGAAGGGGTTTCGGTGTGCCAACAGGCCTTTTTGGGGATAACCATATTTGGCAGTTCAACCTGCCTATGCTAGAATACGGCCGAGGGAGCGGGTAGAAACGAGGACGCCGCGGCGCTGGATGGCGGCAGAAGAACGGGCCGCTGCCATGTGCGAGAGGCCCAAGAGAATGAGGAGATAGCGGATGGAGAGTGAAAACCGAGGCCGGTCGGCGCTGCCGACCGTTTTGTTGTTCGTGACGGTGGGCGTTCTGGTGGTGGCCGGTCTGTTCCTGCCTCCGATTTCGCTGGGCAGTCGCCTGTTTTCCAGCGAATACACCCGTCTTACAGCAGAGTCTTCCCAAATGGTGTACCCGGATGGGTTCACAATGCAAGTGGATGCCGATGCGCTGGAGGAGACGGTGCGGGCCAGATTGGATTCAATTCCACGCGCTGATTTCGTGGTTGGGTCGGTGGCCGAGGCATGGCAGCCAGCGGCGCAATCGCTTCCGTCCCAGCTCACCTTGAAAAGCCCGGTGTACCTCATAGAAACCAGCGGAGAAGCCGTTGCTCCGGTTGATCTGGCGGTCCCGATTCCGAATGATGCGGAACCGTATTCGCTGCTGGACCTGTATGCCTGGTACGGCGATGCTTGGCATTGGGTGCCAAGCCGTGTGGACGCTGCCAGCGATCGAATCACCTGTCGTCTAGCCCGGTTCCCGCAAGCCCTGGCGGTGTTCCAGGCAGGTCAACTGGTGCCGTTAGTCGGGATGTCAGCCGAGCCTGGCGATGTGCTTCCCCCGGAGGCCGTCGGCCTGGTCACGGAACTCTACCCCGCCGGATTGTACCTCGCCCCGGGAGGGCTGTTGATGGGAGGTCCGGCCTCGCTGGGCGATGTGTCCCAGTATGTGCAGCTGCCAACCAGCAGGGCTCTGGATGCCGCGGCGGTGCAGGCGCTGCTGGCGAACGCAGCAGCCAGGCAGGCGCACGTGAACGCCCTGGCCGGCGTGGTGAGTAGTGGCGGCTTCGCCGGCATCAATCTGGATTACCAGGGAGTGCCGGCGCAGCAGCGAGATCTGTTTACTGCCCTGGTGGGCGAACTGGCCACGCATCTGCATTCGGCTGGCCGGGCGGTGGTGGTCACGGTTCCTTCTCCAACTCTCGTGGGCAACGGGTCTTGGGATACGGCCGGCTACGAGTGGACCAGTCTGGCTCGGGTAGCGGACCGTTTGCTGATTTCTTTGCCGTTGGATCCGGCTGCATACGTTCAGGGCGGGCTGGTGGATCAGATCCTAACATGGGCAGTCAGTCAGGCAAACCGGGCTCAGATATTGGCGGGAATCCGCGCGGGTGCAATCCAGTCGGCTAGCGGCATCGTGACCGCCGTGGACGGCACATTGGCGCTGGCTGCGATGGAGAACTCGTTATCTCGCCTTGACGGCGGCCCGGCCGAGCTGGAGCCCGGAAGCCGCGTGGTGGTTGGCATTCCGCCGGGTCTGCTGGAGGTCGACTCGCAGACCAAAGGCTACCGGGTAACCTGGGAGCAACAAGGTCAAGCAGTCACAACCTGGCTGCCTTCGGGTCATGCATTGGAGCAGCGCCTGCGGGCGATATCTGGCTATCACCTGGGCGGTTTTGTGCTGGACGGGTTGGTGGGCTCGGAGGTGGTGAACGAACTGGTTTCGTCGGTGAACACCTACCTGGCATCCGCGCTGCCGGCTGCTGCGCCGGTGCCGTCGATTACCTGGGCGGTGCAGGATGCGTCCGGCGCGCTGCTGGGCGTCCTTCCCGGCGATCTCAATGACCCGCAGTATGCCTGGGAGGTGGTCGCTTCGCCGGGAGCGTACACCATTCTCGGTCAGGTGGCTGTGGGGCAACGTGTGGCCGCTTTGGGTTCGGTTCAGGTGGCGGTAATCGCGCCGGAACCGACGGAAACCCCTGCGCCTGAGCCGACCGGAACGCCAGAACCGACCGCTGTGTTGACTGCCGTCGCACAGGACAGCACTCCGGTGGCTGTGCCGGCGGATGCAGATGCGGTTGTGGCGGGAGACGTGGTGAATCTGCGGGCCGGCCCGGGCACGGTCTTCAGCCAGGTTGGCAGTCTCCGGGCGGGAACGGCGCTGACCGTTTTGGCTGTCAACCCGGAATTGACGTGGCTCAAAGTCACAGCTTCAGGCGGAGCCAACGGATGGATCTATGCCCCACTGTGTAACGTGCGGATAAGGCTGGCGGATCGCCCGGTGGAGGTGGTGCCGACGCCCACGCCGGCGCCTACCAACACCCCGGGTGCTTCTGCACCGGCGCCGGTGGTGGTGGCGCCACCGGCGGGTGGGTCGTTTGAGCTAGGCGGGCATATCCGGACCTGGAACTACCTGGCGCAGATGGCGTCCTCCCGGATGAACTGGGTCAAGGTGCAGGTCCGATACAGTCAGGACGCGGCGGGTTTGGTCAGCACTGCGCACGCCAACGGGTACAAGATCCAGTTGAGCGCGCTTGGATCCAAGGACATGGTCAACCAGGCCAATTTCCACAGTGATTATGGTGCCTGGGTGGCCGGAATGGCGGCCGCGGGCGCAGATGCCATCGAAGTCTGGAACGAGCCCAACATAGAGGCTGAGTGGCCGTTGGGCCAGATCAATCCGGCAGCATACACGCAATTGCTCTGTGCCTCGTACAATGCCATCAAACGCGCCAACGGCAACACCGCGGTCATCAGTGCGGCACCCGCTCCTACGGGGTACTTTGGCGGGTGCAGCGGCAACGGCTGCGACGACTTGCCGTTCCTACAAGGGATGTACAATGCCGGTGCAGCTAACTGCATGGATTACTTGGGCGCGCACCACAACTCGGGTGCCACGTCGCCGTCCGCACGGAGTGGGCACCCGGCCGACAGCGGCGGAGGTCACCACTCGTGGTATTTCCTGCCCCAGACCGAACTTTACTATCGCACCTTTGGCGGCACCCGCAAGCTGTTTTACACCGAGATGGGCTACGCTTCCCAAGAAGGGGTTCCGACTTTTTCAGATTGGTTTGGGTGGGCGCGGGGCACAGACAATGCTGAACAAGCGGCCTGGTTGGCTGAAGCGGTTCGGTTGAGTCGGTCCACCGGGATGGTGCGCTGTATTATTGTCTGGAACATCGACTTTGCGCGTTACGGTGATGACCCGCAGGACGGTTATGCCATCATCCGGCCCGATGGAAGCTGCCCGGCGTGTGGACCGTTGGCTGCGGCCATGGGATATTAGGCCGCTTTGTTGAGGGCACGCTCAGGCCGGCTCGATGCTACGTGAACCAAGGAGTCGTTAATGACTGACCTGGATCGCGCCCGAATGCGCGAACACCGATTGCGAAATCTGGCCCTTCTCTGGGTATTGGGCTCGCTGTTAACGGCCGTATTGGTCGGAGTCTTGGTCTGGAAGTTAGGAGACCGGGATCGGGAGATTGAGGCGCAGGTGGTTGCCAGCCCCACTAGGGCGGAGTCGGCGGTTCCTATGGGTACGTTGCCGGCAGTGCTGCCGACGCCGGTTGTGGTGCTGCCCACCGCGGTGGGTGGTGCAGCCGAGTCTCCAGAGCCGTCGCCGTCAAAACGTCCCGATGTGGTTCCACTGCAGTCGTTTGGCTACGGAATACAGGTCCACGGATCGGTCGGTGATCCGGCGGACGCAGTCGGGGCGGTGGAGAAGCTGGGTCTGGGCTGGATCAAGCAACAGATCCGATGGGGAGAACTGGAGCTGTCGCCGGGAGACCTTAATTGGGGAATGGTGGATGGAATCATCAACCTGGCGCACGAGCGCGGGATTCGAGTGATGCTCAGTGTGGTGACTGCGCCCACCTGGTCCCGGCCAGCGATGGGCACCACCCATGGCCCGCCCGACGACCTCAACCAGTTCACCGCATTCCTCGGCAGGCTGATGGACCGGTATGCGGGCAAGATCAGTGCCATCGAGGTCTGGAACGAGCAGAACCTTGACCGCGAGTGGCAGTCGGCCGATGGTCTGAGCTCTGATCGATACGTGGACATGCTTCGGATGGCGTATCAGGCCGTCAAAGCCCGGGACCCGAACGTGGTCGTCATCAGCGGAGCACTGGCTCCGACTGGAGGTTGGGTAGAGCCGGACGGACGAGTGACAGCCATCGATGACTTTGTTTTCATGCAGCAACTCTTGGATGCCGGTCTGGTCAACTATGCGGATTGTGTTGGTGTGCATCACAACGGGTACAACATTGGTCCAGATGTCCTGGCAGAGGACGCGCCGCAGGATCCGCAAGGAGCTACCGCGATGTTTCGCGGACCCTTTGACAATCCGCATCACAGCTGGAGTTTCAGGAGCACGTTGACGGGTTATCACACTATGCTGGCGGGGCAAAAACGACTGTGCGTGACCGAATTTGGTTGGGCCAGCACCGAGGGTGTGGGCGGTACCCCGCCCGGATTCGCCTTTGCGGATGACAACACCCTGCAAGAGCAGGCGGATTGGATCGTTCAGGCCTTCCAGTTGCAGCGCGAGTGGGGAATCACTTGGCTGGCTTTTCTGTGGAACCTGGATTTCGGACCCAAAGGACTGGGACCCGAGGACAACAACGTCCCCTACAGCATCCTCTCATACCCCGACGGTGGTCCGCGGCCGGCATTTGATGCCTTGGAGGCGATGCCGAAACCGTGACCGGCACCGGTGACGGTAGGGCGGTCCGGTCCATCGCCCAGAAGATCTCGGCCCTACCTGGCGGCCGACACGCGGTTGTCGCCTGGTTGTTCCTGGGGCTGGTTGGTGTCCTGACGGGTTGCGGGATTACGTCCGCGCCGACTGCAACGCCGGCAGTGGATAGGCCGAGCGTTGTTTCACCATCATATGCAGTTCAGGTTTTTCTCTGGTGGCGGCCGACAGAGGAGATACGGCGCGACCTGGCGCTGGTGAAGGACTTGGGTTTTGGCTGGGCCAAGCAGGGCTTCGCCTGGCGAGACATTGAGGACATAAAAAAGGGTGCCTTTAACTGGTACTTTCCGGATGTGATCGTGGAGGAGGCAGAACGAGCCGGTCTCCAGCTTTTGGTTCGCATAGATCGGCAACCCTTTTGGTCGCAAGCGGAGGGGGCATCCCTCTACCTCAACGGGCCGCCCAAGGACCTGGCCGACCTGGCGGACTTTTGCCGTATCCTCGCCGCCCGATATCGCGGCCGCATTTCGGCATACCAGGTGTGGAACGAACCGAACCTGAGCCGCGAATGGGGCGAAAACCCACCAGACCCGGCAGGGTACGTGGAGCTGCTCAGGGTATGCTACCAGGCAATCAAGGAATCCGACCCGGATGCGATCGTGATCTCAGCCGGTTTGGCGCCCACCGGCGTTCGATCGACGGAAGCCATGCCGGATGATGAATACCTTGACGCTATGTATGCGGCCGGCGCTGCACCCTATCTGGACATGTTGGGGGTAAACGCCCCGGGCTACAAAGCCCCGCCAGAGGTCGGTCCCGACGAGGCGGCCGATCCGTCCGCCGGGTGGGGCGGTCACCGTACTTTTGTGTTCCGCCATGTGGAAGACCTGAGAGCCATCATGGTGGCCCACGGGGATAGCGACAAGCAGGTGGCCATCCTGGAGCTAGGCTGGACCACTGATCCGCGGCCGGATTCGGCATACCACTGGCATAGCGTGACCGAAGAGCAACAAGCAGATTATCTGGTACGGGCCTACCAATACGCGGCGGCGAATTGGCCATGGGTTGGTCTGATCAACGCGGTCTATATAGCCCACCCCGAGTGGACGCCGGATAACGAAGAGTACTGGTGGGCACTCACCTATCCCGGTTTTCCCGAGGTCAACGTTCGGCCTGCATATGACGCCCTGAGAGCAATGCGCAAAGAATCTACCTCTCCCACCCGTTAACCCATTCTGCACTGCACACAACTGGATACCACGCTGGCAGTTAGCCAGCTCTCGAAAATTTAAGCTTCGTCACCTTAAAAATCTGCCCGGCTGGTAGTCAAGAGTGGGGCAACTGGTTATAATATGGGGGAAAAGTGGAGGAAAGTGGGGCAAAATGGGTGACCAGGGATGGATTCACCCGGCCCGGTGGGAAGGTGGCGAACATATGTTCTACGGGACGCAGCAGTACACCATCGACGACAAGGGCCGCCTGACCATTCCAGCCCGGTATCGCCAACTGCTGTCCGACGGGCTGGTAATCACCCGCGGGTTCGACCGCAACCTGGCGATCTATCCACACGCGGAGTGGGAGCAGTGGGTTTCCAAGGTGGGCGGTCTGCATCAGACCGAGCTTGAGGCTCGAAGGCTCAGGCGGGCGATGTTCGCCTACGCCACACATCTGGAACCGGACAAGCAGGGGCGGGTGATTGTACCGGCGTTGCTGCTGGATTACGCGAAGATTGCCAAGGACGTGATGGTGGTTGGGGTTCACTCGTACGTGGAAGTCTGGTCGCTGGAGAACTGGCAGTCTGAGAGCGAGGAATTGGAGCGTGAGGGAATTGCCGGCCAGTGGGCCCAGCTGCACATCTAATCCGGCGTCCCGGCCGGATTCACCCATTGGAGCGGGCCACGTTCCGGTTCTTTATCAGCCGGTGATGGACGCGCTCGAGATCCGGTTGGGTGGCCGTTACGTGGATGGAACTGTGGGTGCTGGAGGGCACGCAGCAGGGATCTTGGATGCGGCTGGGCCCGGTGGCCGGCTGCTCGGTCTGGATCGCGACCCAGACGCCTTGTCGGTGGCGGCGAAAAACCTGGCTCGATTTGGCGATCAGGTGGTACTGGTGCACGGTTCGTTTGCCGAAATGCGTCAATTGGCGACCCGTAACGGGTTTGTAGAAGTGGACGGCATTGTGTTGGACTTGGGGCTTTCTTCGCTGCAAATGGACCGGGCAGAGCGCGGTTTCTCGTTTCAGCACGACGGTCCGCTGGACATGCGATTCGACCCCTCAGCCGGCTTGACAGCAGCCGACCTGGTGAACGGTCTGTCGGAGCAGGAATTGGCTGATCTACTGTATCGGTTGGGAGAAGAGCGCGACAGCCGGTCGGTGGCCCGTGCGATTGTTGCCGCCCGGCCGCTCCGCAGCACATACGAACTGGCAACCGTCACGGCAGGGGCGTTGCGACACCGGGAGCACGACCTCCACCCCGCAACCAAGACGTTCATGGCGCTCCGAATTGCCGTGAACCAGGAACTGGAGGCGCTCTCCGAGGCTCTGCCACAGGCTCTTGAACTGCTGGCGCCGGGCGGCCGGCTGGTGGTGATTGCGTTCCACTCGCTGGAGGATCGTATTGTCAAGCGGTATTTGGCCCGGGAAGCGCGAGATTGCATCTGCCCGCCGCGGATGCCGGTCTGCAGTTGCGGGCATCGGGCCATGATCCGGTTGCTGAACCGCAAGCCGATTCGGCCTGACGCCCCCGAGGTGGCCCAAAACCCGCGCTCTCGAAGCGCTCGCTTGCGGTTGGCAGAACGAGTTCCGACCTCGGCGCAAACCAGCGACATTCCTGGCACGATCCATACAACCCAGAGTTGTCAAAGGATGTGCCAATGACCGATGCGAGCGATAACTGGTTGTCACACGGGTTCAAAAAGGCTGCTTCGCAGCTCCAGGTGCAGGCGGCGTTGAGCTGGGGTTTGGTGGTTGCGGTTGCTGCGATATTGGGCGTGATCAGTTTGCTTCAGGGGAGCCAGATCATTGTGTCGGGTTATCAGATGCAGCAGATGTCGGCTGAGCTCCGCGAGCTCCAGGAAGCCAACACGCTCCTGGAGGCCAAGATCGCGGCCGGTCAGGCAGTGAGCACCTTGCGGGATCGGGCAACAGCATTGGGCTTTGTCTTGGCAGGCCCAGAGCAGATCGAATACTTGCCGGTCCGAGAGTATCCGCCGGGGCCGGTGCCCGATGAAGCGCGTCCGGCAGCGGGCGAGGAGCTATCGGCTGATACGCGCCAGGCGGTTTGGGAGACGCTGATCGGTCCGTTCCGCGGATGGCGACGGTACACCGCCGGGTCGGCGAGATCAACCCTGGACCGGGGAGGTGGCTAGAGGGATGGTATCGCCCAAGCGTCTTTTTCCAGTCATGGCGTTGCTGGTAACCGTGGCAGTAGTGATTGTGCTGCGACTGATTTTCCTGCAGGTAGTGGAGAGTGACCGCCTGGAGCAGGAGCACGAGCGGGTCTTTGGGGCCGAGCTTGAGTTGCAGCCCATTCGAGGTCAGGTACTCGACCGTAACGGTGCCGTCCTCGGTACCACGGGTTACGAATATCGGATAACCGCCGATCCTTCGCAGATCTGGGAGCAGGACCTTTCGGGGACGGCAGCCATTCTGGCTACGCTGCTGGTGACACGCACGTCGTATATTATCCCGTCACTGGATCCGCCACGGCTGGCGGACGGCTCTGAAGCGAAATACAGCGTCGTCGCCAGCCGGGTTTCGCCCGAGGTCGCAGAAGCAATTCGTCAGCAGGCGATATGGGGGATCTACGTGGAACCGGTGCAACGCCGGTATTATCCGCACAACCACCTATTGAGCCACGTGTTGGGCTGGGTGGATGCGGACATGCGTGGGAATTCCGGTGTCGAGGGGCATTACAACGAACACCTGAGGGGCAACTCGGTCACGGTGAGCAAGTACCCGATGTTGCACTATGAATGGTCCACACCGCGGCCGCATGACGGCGCTACTGTGGTGTTGACCATCGATCGTACGATCCAGGCGACCACCGAACGGGTTCTGGCGGATGCACTTGTCCGTTACAATGCTCCGTCGGGCACCATCATCGTAATGGACCTGGACGGTTATGGGATCCTTGCCATGGCCAGCCTGCCCGATTTTGACCCGAATGCTTACTATCGGACCGAACGGCAGCTCCTGGTGAATCCCGCCATCGCCCGCCTGTTTGAACCGGGTTCTATTCACAAGGTATTGACCATGGCGGCCGCCATCGACTCGGGCACTGTCACCCCGGCAACGGTCTACAACGACGTGGGCGTGATCGAGGTGGGCGGATGGCCGATCCGGAATTGGGACGGAGCCGCGCACGGGATCACCGACATGACCACGTTGCTCTCCAAGTCGCTGAACGTGGGCGCGGCAACCATCGCTTCCTGGATGGGGTGGAAGACCTATTATCAGTACATGATGGCATTTGGCCTGGCGGACTATACCGGAATTGACCTGGAGGGCGAGGGTATTGGGCAGCTCAAGCAGCCGGGCGATGATCTGTGGACAGAATCTGACCTGGGCACCAATAGCTTTGGGCAAGGTGTAGCGGTCACTCCCCTGCGCGAGCTGGTTTCGATCGCTGCCATAGCCAGCGGTGGCACGATGTACCAGCCCCATGTGGTTGCTGAAGTCCGTGACGGCGACCGAGTCTACCAATATCAAAAGACCATCATCGGTCAGCCGATCAGCAAGGAGTCGGCCAACACCGTCAGGGAGATGATGGTTCAGGCTGTGTCTCGCGAGGTCAGCTCGGCATCGGTTCCGGGTTACACGATTGGAGGCAAGACCGGCACCGCCCAGATCCCTGATGGCCCGATATACCATCCGTCAGACATCATTGGCACGTTTGTTGGGTTCCTGCCAGCCGACAATCCGCGGTACATCGCACTGATCAAGATCGACCGGCCGCAGGTAGGGCAGTATGAACGGTGGGGGTCGACGACTGCCGCCCCCACTTTTTCTGAATTGGCTCAACAGTTGGTGGTTCTATTGGACGTCCCGCCGGATTCGGCGCGGGCGCTGGCGGACGCGTGGTGACGAGCTCGCTCGACATTGCTCACGTGGTCCGGGCGTTGACCGGCGGGGATCTGCCGGACAGCATTTGTGTTCTGAGTGGCGCAGTGGTGGACTCGCGCCGTGCCCAGATGGGGTCTCTGTTCGTCGCGCTGGCTGGCGAACATGCCGACGGCCATACCTTTGTGACAGATGCGTTTGCTCGCGGCGCCAGCGTGGCGCTCATTGATCGGCCGGTCGCCGGCGATCACAGCACGGTTGACCTGCGACAGCCGATGGACCTGGCGTCGGTCGAGCTGGCACCACCTTTATGCCTGCTGGTGGAAGATACGCTCTTGGCACTCCAGAAGCTGGCTGCGTATTGGCGAAAGCGCTTCACACCTCGGGTGGTGGGCATCACGGGAAGCGTGGGCAAGACCACCACCAAGGAGGTGGTCCATGCCGTGCTTGCCAGCCGCTATCAGACCCTCAAGAGCGCGGGGAACCTGAATAATGAGATCGGACTGCCGCTGACGCTGCTTCAACTGACGCCAGCCTGCGAGCGGGTGGTCTTGGAGATGGGCATGTACGCCCGTGGAGAGATCGCCACATTGGCAGCCATCGGCCAACCCCAGGTGGGAGTGGTCACCAACGTGGGCCCGGTTCACCTGGAGCGTTTGGGCACCATCCAGGCCATCGCCGACGCCAAAGCCGAATTGGTGCAAGCGTTGCCGCCGTCGCCGGAAGGGGTGGCAATCCTGAACCAGGACGATCCGCTTGTTCGGGCCATGGCCGAGCGAACCCTGGCAAGGGTGTTGACGTACGGCCTAAATACACAGGCTGATCTGTGGGCGGACCAGGTGGTGAGTTCGGGTTTGGGCGGAATTCATTTCGCGCTGCATTATGGTGGGGAGACTGTAAGCGTCCGCGCTCCGTTGTTGGGGCGACACAGCGTGCACACGGCCCTCCGGGCTGCGGCGGTAGGGCTGGCGGAAGGGTTGGATTGGTCGGACATCGTTAGCGGGTTGACCAGCGAGACGCACCAACTGCGGTTGGTGGCTGTACCGGGACCAGGAGATTCCCTCCTGCTTGATGATACTTACAATGCCAGCCCGGCTTCATCCATAGCTGCGCTCAATCTGCTGGCCGAGCTCGACGGCCGCCGGGTCGCTGTGCTGGGTGACATGCTCGAGCTGGGTTCGGCCACGGAGGCTGGTCACCGCCAGGTAGGTCGGCGAGCGGCCGAGGTCGTCGACTTGCTCATCACGGTTGGACAACTGGCTGAGATCATGGCCAACGAAGCACTGGCCTTTGGCCTGAGCCCGGATCAGGTGGTGGTGCTGCCCGATGTTCAACGCGCCGTTGACCGATTGCCGACCCTTATTCGTCCACACGACATGGTGCTCATCAAGGGTTCTCGGGGCATCCGGCTGGACCGACTGGTGGACTGCCTAAGCTACGGCCGCACGAATGCGGAGGACTAATGGCACTGGCACTTACTTTGGGCACCGTCTCTTTCGTCCTCGCTTCGATCTGGGGCGGAACGTTCATTCGGTTGCTTCGGCGCTTTCGTATCGGCAAACAGATACGGATTGAGGGTCCGCAGTCGCACATGGTCAAGCTGGGCACCCCCACCATGGGTGGATTGCTGATACTGGCCACCATCCTGGTGGTGACATTGGTGGCGCACGTAGTTGAGATCGTCAAGCAGCGCGAAACGGCCGACTCGGTCCTGATTCCGCTGGTCATTATGATAGCCTTTGGCGCCCTGGGTGCAGTGGATGATTGGGCCGGAGTTCGGGGCCGTCGCAAAGGCGAGGGGTTGTTCGCCCGAACCAAGTTCATCTGGCAGGTGGTCATTGCGACCGGCGCGGCCGCGTTACTGCACTGGCGTCTGGGGTTGCGCGGGATAGCTATTCCCACCGTTTTGTTCCAGATCAATATGGGAATCCTCTATGTTCCTGTGGCTGTTTTCACCATCGTCGCCACGTCCAACGCGCTAAACCTGATCGATGGGCTGGACAGCCTTGCCGGCCTGATTGCGGCCACGGCCTTTGTCGCCTACGGTGTGATAGCGGCGTTGCAGGATCAGCAATATCTGGCACGTTTCTGCTTCATTGTGGTGGGGGCGTGCATCGCGTTTCTGTGGTACAACGCCCACCCCGCTCAGGTGTTCATGGGGGACACCGGAGCGCTCGCGCTGGGCGCCACGCTAGGCGTGGTGGCATTGCTGTCGGGACAGTGGTTGTTGCTCCCGTTGATTGCGGTCATCCCCATGTCAGGCGTCCTTTCGGACGTGATCCAGGTAACCTATTTCAAATTGACGGGCGGCAAACGATTCTTCAAGATGGCGCCGATTCAGCACCACTTTGAGTTGATCGGGTGGTCCGAGACACAGGTGGTTCAGCGTTTTTGGATTGTGGCGCTGTTGGCAGCCATGGCGGGCGTGGCACTGGCGATGGTCTAAAGCATGATACTGCAGGCGGACCGGCAGTGGGCCGGTAAACGGGCGGTGGTTCTGGGCGTGGCCCGGCAGGGCGTCGCGGTGACGCGTTACCTGGTGAATCACGGCGCTCACGTAGTGGTGAGTGACCTGCGCCGGCCGGAGGACCTGACCTCGACCCTGGGTGAGCTGGAGGGACTGGGAGTACCATGGGTATTGGGTGACCACCCGTTCAGCTTGCTTGACCGAGCCGATGTGCTTGTGCTGAGCGGTGGGGTGCCGGTAGATGCCCCTATCGTTGTTGAGGCGACGGAGCGCGGCATTGCGCTGAGCAATGATTCGCAGATGTTCCTTGATGCCTGTCCGGCCGTCACGGTCGGCATCACGGGTTCGGCCGGAAAAACCACAACCACCGCACTGGTGGGTGAGATGGCTCGGGTCGCTGGCGAAAAGGTGTGGGTCGGCGGCAACATCGGCCGGTCAATGCTGCCAGACCTAGAGCTCATCCAGCCTGTCGATCTGGTAGTGACCGAGCTTTCCAGCTTCCAGCTCGAGATCATGACCCGTGGAACCCACGTTGCCGCCATCCTCAACCTGACCCCGAATCACCTGGACCGGCACAAAACGATGGAGGTCTACACGGCTGCCAAGGCGCGGCTGCTGCAATTCCAGCCAACCGGCGGGATTGCGGTGCTGGGACAGGACGGTCCGGGTGCCTGGGCGTTGGCCGGTCAAGCCAAAGGCCGGTTGCGCTCATTTAGCCAACGCCAGGAGGTTCGAGACGGCGCGTTTCTCCGGGATGCCCGCCTGATTGTCCGGGACGCAGCCGGCGAGCAGATCATCTGTACAACCGATGAGGTGCTGCTTCGCGGCCAGCACAATCTGCTGAACATACTGGCAGCCGGAACCATTGCTGATTCCGTGGGCATTCCGGTGGAAGCGATGGCCGAGGTTGCCCGCACCTTTCGCGGCGTAGAACACCGGCTAGAGTGGGTGCGGGAGCAAAACGGCGTGAATTGGTACGACGACTCGATTGCCACGGCTCCGGAACGATTGGTGGCAGCGCTGGAAGCTTTCGATGAACCCATTTTGCTGCTGGCGGGTGGCCGAGACAAAATGCTACCCTGGGCAGACGCGGCGGCGTGCATTCACCGGCGGGTCCGGGTGGCGGTGCTCTTTGGCGAGTCCGCAGAACTTATCAGCCGTCACCTGGGAGAACCGGCCGGGAAACTGGAACGAATTGTGCACGTGGATACGTTGGAGCGTGCAGTTCACGCTGCCGCCACACTGGCGAAGCCAGGGGAGGTAATATTGCTGTCCCCGGGAGGCACCAGCTTTGACGCGTATGCCGACTTTGTCGAACGAGGAGATCATTTCAAGGACCTGGTACGGTCGCTCTGATGCGTTCCGGCGTCGGGTCACAACTGTGACGCAGGGAGACGACATGGCAGCAGTCAATGTAGCTCGGACCAGAATATCGCCCACCAGAGTTGTGCCTGCCGTCTCACGACCGTTTGCGCAACTGGATTATGCGCTGGCGCTGGCCATAGCCGGGCTGGTCATGATCGGTCTGATCATGGTCTACAGCGCTTCGGTTTACGTGAGTCTGCTGCAGGAGCTAACTCCCACCTACTACTTTGGTCGACAATTGGGAGCGGTCCTCCTGGGCCTGGTAGCCATTGTGCTGCTTCAGTTCATCGACTACCGGACACTCCGTCGCTTTTCGGTGGTAGCCGCCGCTCTGACGATTGCGGGTCTGGCTGCGGTGCTCATCTTGGGCGAATCGATTTTGGGCGCCAAGCGCGGCCTCTTTCAGGGCTCGTATCAGCCCAGCGAATTCGCCAAGCTGATCACCGTAGTGTACATTGCCGACTGGTTGGCGGCCAAAGGGGAACGTATCAAGTCGTTTGAACTGGGCTTTTTTCCGTTCCTGTTCCTGGTGGCTATCCTCTGCGGCTTGGTTGCGCTGCAACCGGATGTCAGCACGACAACGTTGATTGCGCTGATCGCCTTTACGATGTTTTTTGTGGCGGGTGCCCGGTGGTCGCACTTTGCCATATTGATGGCCGGTGGCGCATCCGTCTTTGCCGGCCTGGTCGCCTTTATGCCGCACGCTCGTCAGCGCTTTATGGAATACGTCTGGTCGCTCATGGATCCGTCGCAGGCACAGTGGCACGCACAACAGGTCGTTTATTCATTCGCGTTGGGCGGCCTTACCGGGCGCGGCCTAGGACGGAGTTTTCAGAAAACGGGACCGCTGCCAGTGCCACATACTGACAGTATCTTGGCGGTGGTCGGCGAGGAACTGGGCCTGGTCGGATGTCTGGTGGTTCTTGCTTTGCTGTGCGTGATCATCTACCGAGGCTACAAAATCGCGCTGGAAACAAGAGAGGATTACGGGAGGTTACTAGCAGTCGGTATTACTACCTGGCTGGCTGTTCAAGGACTGGTCAACATCGCCGGTTTGACCGGGGTCGGTCCGTTCAGCGGGGTTCCGCTCCCGTTTGTTAGTTACGGCGGATCCTCCATGCTCATGTCGCTAATTGGAGTGGGCATTCTCCTTGGCATCTCGCAACAAAACAAGCGCACAGAGGCCGGCATGGACCGGCCGTTGACTGGCTCCCGTGCGACCGTGAAAGGAAGGAATGGTGCGGCTGTTGGTGTCAGCTGGCGGAACGGGCGGACATATTTCACCGGCGTTGGCTATCGTCGCTGAAAACCAGTCATCTCCTGAACCGGCTCAGGCTGTGCTGTGGGTGGGCACGGCCGGAGAGATGGAGGAGGAACTGGTGGGGCGCGCCGGTTTGCTGTTGGAGACCATCTCCGGCGGCGGGGTGCATGGCGTAGGTTTGCGGCAATTGGCGCGCAATGGTCCTCGCCTTATGCAGGGTTGGCGGCAGGCGCGACGAATTGTGCGCCGGTTCGGGCCGGACGTTGCCCTGCTGACCGGCGGATACACCAACATTCCGGTTGCCCTGGCAGCCTGGGAAAGGCGCGTCCCACTGCTCATCTTCTTGCCCGACATCGAGCCTGGCCTGGCCATCCGGACGCTCAGCCACCTGGCGCAAGTCGTTGCCTGCACGGCCGAGGCCTCGCGGTCTTTTCTTCCACCGCAGAAGGTCAAGGTCACGGGGTATCCGGTCCGACCCGGGCTAGTACCCGGAGGCGGCCGAGCTGCTGCCTGCCGCTTTTTCGAACTCAAGCCTGATCTGCGGATTTTGCTGGTCTTTGGCGGCAGCCGAGGAGCACGGACCATCAACACGTCAGTCATGGAGATCCTTCCGCAGCTCTTGACAGATTATCAGATGATCCACATCAGCGGTCATCTGGACTGGGAGGTTGTCGCGGAGCGGGCGTGTCAATTGCCGGCCGATATGCGGATCCGCTATCGTCCGTTTGCCTATCTGCACGAGGAGATGGGGCAGGCATTGCAGGCGGCCGATTTGGTGGTCGCCCGGGCAGGAGCGGCCACGCTGGGTGAATTCCCTGCCTTTGGCCTTCCGGCCGTGTTGGTGCCCTACCCGTTTGCCTGGCGTTATCAGAAAGTCAACGCGGACTATATGGCTTCAGCTGGAGCGGCAGTTCGACTGAACGATGAGCTGATGGAAGCAGAGTTGTTGCCCACAGTGCAACGGCTGATGAATGATCCGGCCAAGCTGGAGTCCATGCGACAAGCGGCCCTGAGCCTGAACCGGCCTAGGGCGGCTCGTCAGATTTCGGATCTGTTGGCGAGCCTCGCCAGGAGCGACCGCCTATGATTTCACTCGATGCAGGTTTTTGGGTTCTCGTCGTCATATTCGGCCTTGTCGGTATGATGCGGGGCTGGACCAAAGAGGTTGTGGCGACCGCGGGGCTGGTGCTCTCGCTGTTTGCGCAGTTCTGGTTCGGGCATGTTTTGGTGGGTGTTTTTGGTGGAGGCGAAGCGAGTGGCGTGCTGAATTCGGCCGCAGCCATCAAGAGCCAGTTCTTGGTTCGGTCGCTGGCCCACGTGACTTTTGCCTTTTTTGCCTACCAGGGGCCTGCGTTGGCCCGGCAATTCAGTGGCGGGCGGTTCGGAGACCGAGCGCGCAACCGCATTCAGGAGTCCTCTTTGGGCCTGATTGTGGGATTGATCAACGGTTATTTGATCGTCGGCACCGTGTGGGGTTTCCTGGAATACCAGATCGTGGACCGGTCGGCGCTGGCCCTCGCGCCCGGAATCGCGTATCCATTTCCGGCCGAAGTGTTGACCCGGCCGCTGGTCGGGACGCCGGCCTTTGAACTCATCTCCAAACTGCCGTTGCCTTTGCTGCAGGACTGGTTACCTTTGCTGGTAGTGGTGCTTTTTCTTTTCGTGATTGTGGCGATGATCTAGGTCTGGATGGTTCCCGGTATGTTGCAGAGTGGAATGCACATCCATCTGGTGGGGATAGGCGGCGCTGGACTCTCCGCCATAGCTCGCGTGTTGCTCGGTTCGGGATACAAGGTGTCTGGTTCTGATCAGACCGCTTCTGAGTTGACCGAACAATTGGCGTCCGAAGGCGCCACTGTGTTCCTGGGGCACAGTCCGGGCAACATTGCTGGCGCTCACCTGGTGCTGGTTTCATCGGCCGTGCCACCTGAAAACCCGGAGGTGCTGGCTGCGCAGGCAGCGGGTGTTCCAGTGGCCAAGCGCGATGTGTTTCTGCCCCACCTGATGGAGGGAAAAGTCGGTGTCGCGGTGGCGGGGGCACATGGCAAAACCACCACTACGGCGATGCTGGTATCGATTCTCATGGAAGCGGGTTATGACCCGAGCTTTGTCGTCGGTGGGGTGTTGAGCAGCCTCGGCACCAACGCCCACGCCGGTCGCGGCGACCTCTTTGTCATCGAGGCCGATGAGTATGACCGCATGTTCCTGGGCCTTCGGTTGGCAGCGGCGGTGGTCACCATCGTGGAACATGACCACCCAGACTGCTATCCCACGGCCCAGTGCACCATGGAGGCGTTCAGGCAGTTTGTGCGTTCGCTACCTCGTGACGGGATGCTGGTGGCCTGCGCCAGCGATGACGGGGCCCGAGAATTGGCACGTGAACGGATGGCGGATGGTGGATCTGTCCGGCTGTATGGCCTGAGTCGCGGTTTGGAATGGCGGGCAACAGATATCCGCCCTAATCAGGCGGGAGGTAGCGACTTTGTGGTGGTTCGTCAAGGCAGCGACAGCGCTGCCCTGGTTCGGCTGCGGGTGCCAGGCCGGCACAACGTGTTGAACGCATTGGGCGCCCTGGCGCTTGCCGATTGGCTGGGAGTTCCCTTTGCTGCCGCCCGCACAGCGCTGGCCGAGTTCCGCGGCGTGGGGCGCCGATTTGAAACCGTTGGCGAGGCTCTCGGGATCACCGTCATAGACGATTATGCACACCATCCAACCGAGGTGGCGGCAACCCTGGCCGCAGCTCGCGAACGGTACCCCGGCCGCCGCGTCTGGGCGGTGTTTCAACCCCATACCTACAGCCGGACTCGCGAGCTCTTGGAGCGGTTCGCCGTTTCGTTTGACGATGCCGATCAGGTGGTGGTGCTGGACATCTATCCGGCGCGCGAGGTCGACACGTTGGGCATCTCATCGATGGACCTGGTGGCCCGAATGGATCCAGAACATGCCAGATACGTGCCAGAACGCCATGAGGCCGCTGAGCTTCTGGCGACCTGGTTGCAGCCAGGTGACGTTCTCATCACCTTGGGAGCTGGAGACGGTTATATGGTGGGGCGCTGGGTGTTGGCCGCTCTGCGCCAACAGAAAACCAAGAAGGTGGAATCAGGAGGGCTTGATGGAAGTCTGTTCGTGGCGTGATCGGAGGGGAATCGGAATGTTCAACTGTCTGGGTTTGGTGGCAGACCTCGAGCGAGTGCGCTCAAGAGCGAACGCCCGACTGGGTCACGGCATTGACCCTCGCGCCGTACGGCGGATGATTGCCAAATTGGACCGCGTCGCCGATTCACCGCAGGATCTGACACGACAGTGAACGGGAGGCCGCGGGTGCTGATCGACGCCATCATGGACCGCTTCAGGGAGTCCTTTGGCGACGAATTCCAGGCCGACGAACCGGTGGCCAAATATACGACCGCTGGATTGGGCGGGCCGGCCGATATGCTGGTTACAGTCCGCACAGTGCCGGAACTGGTCGAGGTGGTGACGCTCGCACGGCGACAGAGCATCGTGTATTGGGTGTTGGGTTCGGGTTCCAACGTGCTCGTCTCGGATGCCGGGATGCGAGGGCTGGTGATCCGCAACCGCGCCACGGGGGTGTCGTTCTGGCACAACGGCTCGGGTGTCGTTATGCGGGCTGAATCAGGCGCCAACCTGTCTGGACTGGCCCGCCAATGCACCAGCCGAGGCTTGGGCGGCCTGGAGTGGTCTGTAGGGATTCCGGGCACTGTGGGGGGCGCTGTGGTAGGCAACGCAGGGGCTCACGGTGGCGACACGGCCGGATCGTTGCGCCGGGTGACCATTCTGGACACGGACCTGGAAGCACGCGACTACACCCCGGCTGACATGGGCTACGGATATCGCAGCTCGGCCCTCAAATTGGCGCACAAAGGGCGCGGCGACAGCGGCCGGGTGGTTCTGGCCGCCGATTTTCACCTCAAATCGGCTCCCGTCGAGGAGCTGGAGGTAGCGGTCAAAGCGATACTTGAGCAGCGTCAACAATCCCAACCACCCGGTTCATCCATGGGGTGTATGTTCAAGAACCCGCCGGGCGACCATGCCGGCCGGCTGATTGACCAGGCCGGATTGAAGGGGAGCCGGGTGGGTGGCGCTGAGGTCTCGCCGGTTCATGCCAACTTTTTCGTCACACAGCCGGGCGCAACCGCTGAGGACGTCCGAAAGCTGATGGCGCGAGTGTGGCATGCAGTTCATGACCGGTTCGGCGTTGAGCTCGAACCCGAAGTCGAGTTGATTGGAGAATGGAACTGATGGCTCGGCCGGAAGATAGCGGACGGTCGAGAGCTGGTGTCTTTGGCGGCCGCGAGTCTTTGGTGGACTATTGCGCCCCGGGCGGCGACGTTCTAGGGTGCGACCGGCCTTGGGGACGCCAAGGTCGTTGTGCAGGGCGAGACAAGCGCCGGCGAGGTGGTGACCAGATGGCGGCATGGTCGACGTTGGGTTTGATCCCGGCTGCACCCGGGTCACGCAAGCGTCTAAACGAGGACGAGTGAGTCATGGTCAAACCGACCGGTAGCAGCGGCAAAATTCGGGTTGGCCTGATCTTTGGCGGTCGTTCCAGCGAGCACGAGGTATCGCTCATGTCCGCCCGGTCGGTGATGGATGCCATCAATCGCGATCGGTTCGAGATAGTGCCTATTGGGATCACCAAAGAGGGGCGCTGGATCGCCGGCCGCGATCCTCTGCGTGCGCTGGAAACAGCAGCCCAAAAGCTGCCCGCGCTGGCAACGGGCTACCCCGTGAGGCGGGCGGCGCTGTTGGGTGAACCCGGGCACGGGGCATTGATGGATGTGGCTACCACCAGCAAACATTCCTTGGTCCTCTCGGCTGTGGAGCGGCTGGATGTGATCTTGCCCATTCTGCACGGGCCCTACGGCGAAGATGGGACGGTGCAAGGTCTACTGGAATTGGCCGGCCTTCCCTACGTGGGCGCTGGCGTGGTCGGGTCGGCCGTGGCCATGGACAAGGGATTGTTCAAGAAGGTTATGCAGGCCGAAGGAATCCCCATTCTTCCGTACGTCGTGGTCTTGCGTTCGGACTGGGAGCACAGCCCGGGCGTGACTTTGGATATGTTGGAGGAGCGCCTGCATTTTCCCATCTTTACCAAGCCGGCCAACTTGGGATCCAGTGTGGGTATCAACCGGTGCGCCAATCGCCGGCAGTTGGCCGTAGGCCTTGACGAGGCGGGCCGTTTCGACCGTCGTCTGGTGGTGGAACAGGGCATCGAGGCGCGGGAGATTGAGGTCAGTGTCCTGGGAAATGACAATCCGATAGCCTCGATCGCCGGTGAGATACTGCCCGGCCGCGAGTTCTACAGCTACCAAGCCAAATACCTGGACCATGGCGAGGATGCCTCGCGTTTGCTGATACCAGCGCCGATCTCGGCAGAACTGATGGACCACGCGCAACGCTGGGCGGTCCAGGCGTATCGGGCGATCGATTGCGCCGGAATGGCGCGAGTTGACTTTTTGCTGGACCGATATTCCGGCGCGTTGTACCTGAACGAGATGAACACCATACCGGGGTTCACTGCAATCAGCATGTACCCCAAGCTGTGGGAGGCAAGCGGCCTGACCTATTCCGAGTTGATTGAACGGCTGATCGATCTGGCGCTGGAGCGACATGAGGACAGAGCCCGGACGCTCACCTCATACGACCGAGGTGCCGAGGCATGAAAGGGCACACAAAGCGCCGGCCGGTCAAACGGGAGCGCAAGACGCGCCGGCCGCGGTCGATGGACGCCCATGCAGCCTGGGATATGCGCCTGAACGCGGCCGACGACAAGCGTACGCGGCTCCAGGCTGTTTCCTGGCGGACCCGGTTGGCCGGACTGAGAACGGCGCTCTTTGGCAGCCCCCGTTGGATCAGCCTGGTAGTCCTGATTGGCCTGGGCGCAGTCGTGTACCTGGGTGGCCAAACGCCCTGGTTGGTTATCTCGGACGTACAGGTGGAAGGAGCAGTGGCGCTCACAGCCGATTCGGTGGTGAAGGCCAGCGGCCTGCAGGGGAAATCGATCGTGTGGGCCGACCCGGCTCTTGCCGCACGGTCTGTGGTTGCCATGCCCAGCGTCCTCACCGCCACCGTGGAGATAGGTTGGCCCAACCAAGCCCGGATTGCGGTGGTGGAACGGGCTCCGGTGATGGCGTGGGACCAGGCGGGCGAGCGGTTCTGGGTGGACGAGGATGGGGTACTCATGCCTTCGCGCTACCAGGTGCATGGGCTGCTGCTCGTTCTTTCGCAAGAACGAGAAATGCTCACGCTGGGCAGTGCGATTCCGCACGACGTGATGCAGGCCGCGCTCCAACTGCGCCAGCTCCGGCCCAACATCGACGCGTTGTACTACGAGCAGGCCAACGGTCTCAGCTACCAAGATGGTCGGAACTGGCGGGCGTACTTTGGCCTGGGAAATGACGTGAATCAAAAGCTGGTGATTTACGAGGCACTGGTTGCGGACCTGATGGCACGCAAAATGCAGCCGGACTATATCAGCGTTATCACCAAAGAAAAACCTTTCTACGGTCTGGCCCAGTCAACACGATGAACGGGCCGACCGATGCGGCGTGCAATTGGAGTAGGTGGAATGCAAACCGTCGTAGGAATTGACGTAGGGACAACTAAGATCTGCACTCTGGTAGGAGAGGTGGACAACCAGGGAGGGATGAAGATTGTCGGTGTGGGCATCGCCGAGGCGCAAGGGATGCGCAAGGGCGTGGTGAATGACGTTCAAAAAGCGACCGAAGCGGTGGCGGCTTCCATTCAAAAAGCCGAACGCACGTCGGGCTACAAGATCACGCGAGCGCATGTGAGTCTGGCTGGCCACCATGTCTCGTCGACCAACAGCATGGGGGTGGTGGCTGTCAGCGGCGATGCCGGGATTTCCCACGCGGACATCGATCGGGCCCTGGATGCTGCTCGTGCTGTCTCTATCCCGCACGGCCGGGAGATCATTCACATCATTCCCCGCGGGTTTACCGTGGACGGGCAGGACGGGGTGCGCAATCCACTGGGCATGCACGCGTTTCGATTGGAGGTCGAGGCCCATATTGTCACCGCTGCGCTGACTGCATTGCTGAACCTCAGCAAGTGCATCGAGGGGGTGAACGTGCAGGTGGACGAGATGGTGCTGAACTCGATCGCCTCGGCCGAGGCAGTGCTCACCGACACCGAAAAGGAGATGGGGGTGATCCTGGCTGACATTGGCGGTGGCACTACTGACCTGGCGGTGTACATCGATGGGATGGTCTGGCACACCAAGGTGATACCAGTGGGCGGGAACCACGTTACGCACGACCTGGCAATTGGCCTCCGGCTGCCCTTTAACACCGCGGAGAAAGTCAAGATCGAACGCGGACACGCCCGTGCCCGCGACGTGGAGAGTGGAGCCACCTTTGACGTGCAACCGTATGCCGAGGGTGGAATCGTTCGCATTTCGCGGCACGACATGGCGCAGGTCATCGAGCCTCGAATGCAGGAGGTCTTTCATCTGATCCTGACCGAGGCCAAGCGGTCGGGTTACGATGGACTGCTCTCGGCCGGATTGGTGCTCTGCGGCGGCACCGCGCAACTTCCCGGCCTCCGAGCGTTAGCCCAGGACGAGATGCAGATGCCGGTGCGTGTAGCGAGTCCGCAGAACTTGTCGGGTCTTACCGACGTGCTTCACAGCCCGGCTTTTGCCACCAGCGTAGGGCTCTTGCGCTGGGGGATTCAGGAACACACGCCGCTCAAAACCCGCCGGTCCGGCGGCGAGTGGGGGCGGCGGCTCAAGAACGTGCTGCGCCTTCTTCTTCCGGACAACAGAGAAGCTTGAAAGGGGAGAAAAGCCATGGTGTTATCGAAAGATCAAGTTGTGGGTGCCAAGATCCGCATTGTCGGCGTCGGCGGTGGTGGTACCAACGCCGTCAATCGGATGTTGGAAGAGAAAATCCAGGGCGTCGAGTTCATTGCGGTCAACACTGACTCTCAGGCGCTGATGGGTTCCATATCGCCCAAGTGCGTCCGAATTGGCGAGAAAACGACCCGCGGTTTGGGCGCCGGCGGCGCTCCCGCCGTCGGTGAGCAGGCAGCCCGCGAATCTACCAGCGAGCTGGAAGAGGTGCTTGAGGGCTCGGACATGGTCTTTATCACGGCCGGTATGGGGGGGGGGACCGGAACCGGTGCCTCACCGGTCATTGCCGAGACGGCGCGGAAAGCCGGCGCTCTGACCATCGGCATAGTCACCCGGCCGTTTGGGTTTGAGGGTGCCCAGCGGCAGAAGCAGGCCGAGGCGGGCATCGAAAAGCTCAAGCAGCATGTCGACACGCTCATTGTGATTCCGAATGACCGACTGCTGGAGATATCCGAAAAGCGCACGAGCTTGCAGCAGGCGTTCAAGATGGCGGATGAGGTGTTGCGCCAGGGTATTCAGGGTATATCAGAACTAATCACAATCCCCGGCCTGGTCAATGTGGACTTTGCCGATGTCAAGGCGATCATGTCTGAGGGTGGCGCCGCGCTGCTGGCAGTGGGGAACGGCGAAGGTGAAGATGCTGCTCTGAAGGCGGCCGAAGCGGCCGTCAACAACCGCCTTTTGGATATCTCGATCGGAGGGGCGCGAGGTATTCTGTTCAACATTACGGGCGGATCAGACCTGGCACTGCATTCGGTAAACGTGGCTGCCAACCTGATCAAAGAGACTGCTCACCCAGACGTGAATCTGATATTTGGCGCAGTCATCGACGAACAGATGGCCGGCAAGGTACGGATCACGGTGATCGCCACGGGTTTTGACAAACCCGCTGCGCGCCGCACCCTGGTGCAACCAATCTCGCGTGAGCTGGCCGCAACCGGTCGAAAACCCTTTGGCGAACCCGTCCGGGCACAAATGCCGACCGAGATGCAGGCCATCGACGACGGTTCCGGGTTCTTTGGCTACTCGATGGTGGAGACTGACAAGGACAACCTGGACCTGCCCACGTTTCTGCGTAACCGGTAGGTCTGGTCCGAATTCCTGGAACACATGTCCGACATCTCGGATCAGGGATCGCCCGCTGAGGGTTGATGGAAGGCCGGCACTGCGCCTCCGGCCGTTTGCGTGCTCCCCTCGCAGCTCCCCCGGGTTCGCCTTCCGGAACCGGGGGAGCGGAACCCTGGATTCTCAACCTTAAGATTTCTTGCCTGGGCTTGCGGTCGCGCCGGGCCTGTGCTATACTGTTGATCCCCTGCATAGAATATGTGGCGGTTGGCTCCAAACTGGCCGCACATCTGGCGTCGAATAGGTGTTCTAGTCGACGGTTAGCACGGCAGGGACCATACAATAGGAAAGACCGTGCGTTGCCCGTATTGCTCTAGCCATGACACGCGCGTGATAGACACCACGCGGGACTCGCAGGGAATACGTCGTCGCCGCGAATGCCGCACGTGCACCCAAAGGTTCAGCACCTATGAGCGCGCGATCCTCGAGTCGCCGCTGATTGTCAAGCAGGACGGCAGCCGGGAGCCCTTTGATCGCGAAAAACTGGAACGCGGAATTCGGGTCGCCTGCGCGAAACGTCCGGTCGCTGCGGCCGACATCAAGCGGCTGGTGGGAGAAATCGAAGCAGACTTGCGGCGGATGGGTCGGTTGGAGGTACCGAGCCGGATGGTGGGTGACCGGGTCATAGCCGGATTGGAGAAGCTGGATCCGATTGCGTACGTGCGGTACGCCATTGTGTATCTGCGACTGGATGATCTGCCAAGCGTGCGAGCCGAGATTGACCGGCTGTTGCGGGTCCAGAAAGCCCCGTCCTCGCCTACAAGTTGAGAGTTTTCGCTACCGGAGGCCTTCTCATGCTGGAAGTCGATGACATGATTGAAACCGCCGTTTCTGATTCGACCGACCTCCCGTTAACCGAAAACGGACTGGCCGTGCTGCAACGGCGCTATCTGCGTCGTGGTCCCGATGGGAATCCGGTGGAGACCCCGTTGGAAATGTTTCGGCGCGTCGCGCATCACATTGCCCTGGCGGAGGCACACTTGGGCGGTGTGGTGGAGGTGCAGGAGAGGTTCTTTTTTCGACTATTGACCGAGTTTCGCTTTTTCCCCAACAGCCCAACGTTCACCGGCGCCGGCACCCCGCTGGGGCAGTTGGCGGCGTGTTTTGTCCTGCCAGTGGACGACGACATGGGACGAAGCGGCTCGGGCATCTTTCAGACGCTGCGGGACGCTGCCCTCATCCAACAGACTGGCGGCGGGAATGGCTTTTCGTTTTCACGCCTGCGGCCCAAAGGTTCGCTGGTACATTCCAGCGCCGGCGAGGCGACCGGCCCAGTTGGTTTCTTGCGCGTGTATGACCAGGCCTTTGGCGAGATTGCTCAGGGTGGTGTTCGGCGCGGTGCCAACATGGCCGTGCTCAATGTCGGGCATCCGGACATCCTCGAATTTGTCACCTGCAAGACTGATGAAAACCACATCACCAATTTCAACATCTCGGTGGCGATCACGGACTCGTTCATGCGGGCGGTCAAGAATGACGAAGAGTGGCAGCTCTGCTTCCCGGACGTGGAGAACCCCGACTTTCCTCAATTTCGGGGAACACTGAACCGGGCATTTCGCTCGGGAATGCCCATCAGCGTTCATCATCGCATTCCGGCACGGGAGTTGTTTCGCAAGATCGCCCAGCAAACGCACCACAATGGCGAACCGGGCATGTTGTTTGTCGATGCCATGAACCGCGACAATCCGCTGGCGCACCTGTACGAGATTGAGGCAACCAATCCTTGCGGAGAACAGAGTCTGGGTCCGTATGAGAATTGCTGCCTGGGCTCCATCAACCTGGCCCGTCACATCCGTTACCGGTTGGATGGACGGCCTGCGGTGGACTGGCCCATGTTGGAACGAACGGTGCACGAGGCGACACGTTTCCTGGACAACGTGGTGGAAGCCAACGCCTACGTGCCGGCCGTGCCCCAGCTACGGGAGGCTGCCCTGCGAGCGCGCCGGATTGGTTTGGGGATCATGGGCTTGGGCGACCTGATGTACCACCTGGGTGTCCGTTATGGCAGCGCGCGCGGTCGGGAACTGGCTGGGCAAGTGATGGAGTTTGTTCGCTTCCAGGCAATGCGCGCCAGTGTAGAGCTGGCTCGTGAGCGGGGGCCATTTCCAGCCATTGTCGGAAGCTGCTATGACCCAGACCGCTTTTCCTGGATTCCACCCAAACCGCTGGAGCCCTATGAGACAGACTGGGGCCGGCCGCCGTTGGATTGGAACCGGGTGGTGCAGGGGATACAAACCCACGGTATCCGGAACGCTGCCCAGACGACCATTGCCCCCACGGGTACGATTGCTACCGTGGCAGGTTGTGAAGCCTATGGTTGCGAACCTGTTTTCGCACTGGCCTACACGCGCCACGTGGATGACAATGGTCGTGACTTGGAGTTGACCTACGCCAGCCCGCTTTTTGTGTCCGCCTTGGAGCGGTCGGTTGCCGACCCGCTGGTGCGGCATCAGATCGTGCAGCAAGTGCTGTCGAACGGCAGTTGTCAGCACGTGGCGGATGCGCCGGCCGAGGTTCGCGAGACGTTTGTGGTTGCCGGTGACCTGGCGATCGAAGAGCACATTGGGATGCAAGCGGCGCTGCAGGTGTTTGTGGACAATAGCATCTCCAAGACCATTAACGCCCCAGCAACCACAACGGTGGAGGAGATCGAAAAGGCCTACATGCGTGGTTGGGAGCTGGGCTGCAAAGGGATGACCGTCTATGTGACCGGCTCCCGCGAAAAGGTGGTTCTGGAGACCAAGCAGACGGCCAGGTCGCGTGAGGTTCAGGGAGAACCCCTGACGTTGTGGCCGGAACCCAAGAAACCCCGACCGCAAGTGCTCACCGGCCGCACGTATCGGGTCGGCACGCCCATAGGTACAGCCTACATCACCGTCAATGAGAGCGGTGACGGAAACCCGTTCGAGGTGTTTATTCACACCACCAAGGCCGGCTCGGAGGCGTACGCAGTCTCGGAGGCGACTGGACGATTGCTCTCGTATATCCTGCGTCTGACCTCACCGGTCGAACCGCGGAAGAGACTCGGCGAAGTGATTCGCCAGCTCTCAGGCATCGGTGGAGCGCATTCGATGGGTTTTGGGCCGAACCGGGTACTTTCGCTGCCAGACGGCATCGCGCGCGCATTGGACGACTATTTGAACGAAAGCAACCGGGATGACATGGTGCAATCCGATATTGGATTGGGTGATGCTGCCAAGCCTCTGCAGATGCCGCTGGCGATTGGTGACCTGTGCCCGGAATGTGGGCAGGCGGCGGTGGTGAACGAAGAGGGATGCCGCAAGTGTTACGACTGTGGCTTTAGTGAATGCTAAACGGCGCTACAGCCATGGAGACGCAAGTCAATTGCATCCTCTTTGGTGGGCCCGGCCCGTTCAACACGATTCGGACGCTGGAACTGGCAGCCAACCGGGCCAAGGAGTTGAGCATCGAAACCCTGCTGGTGGCCACCAGCAGCGGCGCGACGGGCTTGGAGGCGGTGCGCCGGTTCTCCGGGAGGCGGGTGATTGCGGTCACGCATTCGACCGGCTTTACCGGGGCGAATGTGCAGGAGCTCCGGCCGGAGTGCCGCCAGGGCATTGAAGAGGCCGGAGGATGCATTCTTACCTGTCAACATGCCTTTGGCGGGGTTGGCCGGGCGGTTCGCCGTAAACTGGATACCTACCAAATCGACGAGATCATGGCCTTCACGCTCCGGCTGCTGGGTGAGGGGTTCAAGGTCGTGGTGGAGATTGCCCTGATGGCGGCGGACGCCGGCCTGGTTCGCACCGATGTGCCGGTCATCAGCATCGCAGGCACCGGCCGGGGGGCAGACACCGCGGTTGTGCTGCGACCCGCCAACGCGCAGAGCTTTTTCGACCTGCGGCTGCTCGAGATCATCTGCCTGCCCGCTCCGGCGCACACGCTTTTCCAAGTTGGCCATCAGGGATAGGCAAAGTCCGAGCCTCCCCGGCCGCGTGTGCCGGTGCGGGCAGTGTTTGGGTGCGTTGCCGGGAGTCTGACGCCAATGCTGCAAGATCCGGATGGACATTGTGTCGAGGGGGAGCGCCAAGTTCCGTGAGACCGGTTCGCGAGGTGAGCAGCCGACCTCTCCAGATCGACAAGATCGTTCGGACTGGTCGCAAGACGCTGGCGCTGGTCGTGGACAGCCAGGGAAGGCTCGTTGTCCGCGCGCCGCTGCGGCTGCCGCGAGCCGACATTGTGGAGTTTGTCAACCGGCAAGCAGATTGGATTCGTTCCCGCCAGGATCGGGTCCTGGCCATGCGACGGGAGGCGGTGCCCAAGAGGTTCGTGGACGGGGAGTGCTTCCTGTACCTGGGCAAGAGCTACCCTCTGCGGATTGTGACGCGTGCTGCGCAACCCCTGTTGCTGGGTCAGTCGTTTGAACTTGACCGGGCAGCCAGGCCGCAGGCCCGATCTGTGTTTGAGGACTGGTACCGTCGCCAGGCTCGGCAGGTCATCATCGGGTTGGTGGCTCGGCATCCCAACGCGTCGGCCGGGCTGAAATCGATCCGCATCACCTCCGCGCGCACCCGATTCGGCTCGTGCAGCAGCCTCGCTACCTTGAGTTTTCCGTGGCGATTGGTGATGGCCCCACTGGAGGTGGTGGATTACGTGGTGGTGCACGAGCTGGTTCACCTCTCCGTCAAGAACCACTCGAGGGCGTTTTGGCTGCGCGTCGAGTCCTTGCTGCCAGACTATCGGGTGCGGCGCGATTGGCTTCGTGCCAACGGGCACCGGCTGCGGTTAGATTAGGTTGCAGCAGCGATCATCATTCGGAGGGCCGGCAGGGACGGTTGCGTCGTCGCGCTGGTACCGGCCGGCACCTACCTGGTTCGCCGGGCAGGCGCGGGATGCGGCCAATCAGGTGGATGATTGGCCGCCAGAGTGCGGGCCGGGCGGGCGGCAGCAAGGCCTTGTTCTCCAGAGGGAGAGGGCTGCTGCAGATTCGCCTGGCAGCAGGCTGACGGCAGGCCCCGGTACGCAGGATGGCAAAGGAGGTGGGTTTGTTCCTCACCTCGCGGCGGCCCGTCCGGTTGGATGAGAACACCTTTGCAGCCGGGAAGCGTGCCGACTGCTGGTGACGCGTGAAGCGAAATGAAAAAGAGGGAAGGGACACCCCTTCCCTCTTTTATGTTGCCCGATCAGAGCAGCGCAGTCAGCGCTACTTGCTGATGATGGGGAGGTAACTGTACCAGAATGTGGTCGACTGGAAGATCAAGCGACCCTCGATGGCGGGGGAGATGATCTCCTGATCCTGGATGTAGTGGATGACCGCATCCCGGACGTAGAACTGGGTGTCGTGGACGATCTGGTCCAGAGGCCAGAGGGAGACACCGCCGTCGTTAAAGTTGCACGACCCGGCTGCCAGATAGTTGACGGTGGAGACGAGGTAGTAGGTGCTGGCGTCGTTGAAATCGACCGGCACGCCGTTGATCACCAGCGAGGCCACGTTCTGCCCATTGGGCAGTTGTGGGTGGCTGTCACGGTAGGTGATCTGTCCGACGTCGTTGATGTCCAACATGCAGGTGGTATAGTAGGAATAGCCACCATAGCCGGATACGTACTTGTAGTAGTAATAGTTGCGGTAACCACGCTCGAGGACCTGCTTGAGTTGGGGCCCGTTCATCTGCATGGTGACCAACGAGTTTTCGTAGGGCATGAGGGTGAACATGTCGGCCACCTTGAGCTCAACTGGGCTGGCAGGCGTGGCGCCGTCAGCGACCTTGCGATTGGTCATGGCGCCGGAGATGTGAAAGTCGACGTTGATGCCGTTGGCCGCGAGTTCAGCGACGGAGGCGTCGGCCTGCAAGTTGGCGGCGTTGGTCTCCTGGATGAAGGCGGTGAGGGCATCGATGGGAGCGGTGGTCTGGCCAAGGACGGTGTTGTTGTAGGCGTTGAGCTTGACCACGTACGGGTCGACGATGGCCTTGATGCGTGCGTCTTCGGCCGTGTCTGAGGCGACGGTCTGGTAGCGGCCGGCGCGGGCGACGACCTCATAGCCTCCGCCAACGCTAGTGCGCATACCGAGGATGACCTGGCCGAGGGTGTTGTTGTAGCGGTAGGCTTGGTTGACGATGACGGGGGTGTTGTCGGGACCGCCGATGATGGCGGGCAGGTACTTGTAGGCGCCAAACCCGGTGGCGGGGTTGGTGTGGCTGTGGGAACCGATGACGGCATCGATACCACCGGCGCGTTGGGCGAGGTTGGTATCGACCTTGTCGTCGACCTCGACGCTGGCGGGATTTTCGGTAAAGCCGATGTGGGTGAGGGCGATGACGGCGTCATTGGTTGCGGCCAACGCGGGCCCGCGGGTCTCGGCCTCGGTGAGGGGATTGGTGAAGGTGAGGCCGACGATGTTGCTGGGCAACTCATAGTTGGGTACGCGGTGGTTGCCGATGCCAAGGACGGCGATCTGGATGTCCTCGCCCATAACCTCACCGGGCACGGTGACCTCAACATAGGGCAGGACGCCGACGTCGTCCAGGCCGTAGCGGCCGTCATCCAGGAGGTTGGCCTGGAGGACGGGGAAGTTGGCCTGGCTGAGGACGTTGGTAAAGACCTGGTTGCCAAAGTTGAACTCGTGGTTACCGAGGGTCATGGCGGTGTAGGTCATGGCGTTCATGGCCGCCATCATCGGGTGGGTGGTCAGCGTCCCGGTTAGAATCGTGCCATCGGCAGCATAGCCCAGCGGGGCGGTGCGGTAGTAGTACATCATGGAATCGCCCTGGATCTGGTCACCGGCATTGAGCAGCAAGCTGCGATCGGGGTTGTGGGCGCGTTCCTGGGCGATGAGGGTGGCCAACTGGGTATAGCCGACATAGGCGCCCTTGGCGAGGTTGCCGTGGGAGTCGTTGTGGTGGAGGATGGTGACCGGGATGATGCTACCGCCGGCGTTATCGCCGTCGCGGGTGATGCGGCCGTCGAGGACGCCGTTGTAGGGGGTGCCGATGGTGTAGGTCGCGGCCACCCAGCGCTCGACGCCGTCCAGCATGTCACCCCAGTAAGAGATGTTGGTCATGTACTTGAATGGCGTAAAGCCATCCTGACCGGCTGGGGCGAGGAACTCGTTGGTGGCGACGCGATAGGTCTGGGTCATGACCAGGGGCTCCCAGTCCAGGGTGTCGGGGTCGTAGACGGTGATGTCAAAGGCGCCCCAGGCCCATGGCTGCGGGCCGGGGAGGGCGTCGGAGTAGCGATAAAAGCTATGGCGAATGCCGGCCACCTGGAGGGCACCCTTGAAGAGGGTGGCGCTCTGGTTGAGGAGGTCCTGGATTTGTGCGCCGGTCATGTTGCCGACGACGGTGGCGTTGCCAAAGGGCAGGACGCTGTACAAGAGGCCGTGGGTGAGGGTGAACGGGGCGACGCCGCCGGTGAGGATGTCAGCGCGGAGGCCGCCGGGGTTGTTGAACACCATGTCCACGTCGTTGAGGGGCTCAGCGTCGTTATTGAGGTCAAAGTAGATGGAGTCGTTGACAAACTTGCCCATCAGGCCATCGCCGTCATAGAAGCGTGTCAGGTCGACGTTGGTGAAACCGACGACGCGGTTGATCTCGGACTGGTACCAGGGGTCGCTGGCCCACAGGGTGATGCGGGCCTTGACGTCCGGATCCTCTGGGCCAGAGGTGCTGACTGTCAATCGCTGCCAGTTGATGGTCGCCGCACCAGTATAGCGATTGACGGCGACGTCGGCGCGGCCGACCTTGCGGCCGGCATAGTGGGCCTGGACGACCAGGGTGTTGCCGACGAGGGTTGGGGCGGCGAGGTCGGTGTGGCTGTGCCCGCCGATGATGAGGTCGGCCGGGGTGCCGGCGGTAATCAGCCGTTGAGCCATGGTCTTGTCGCCGTAGAAGGAAAAGCCATAGCCGAGGCCGCCATCATCAAAACCAATATGGCTCAGGACAACCAGGACATCGGCGCCGGCTGCCATGACGTCAGCATAGTGGTGGCTGATGGATTGGGCCGGATCCTTGAAGCAGAGGCCTTCGGTGGCGGAGGCAATGGTGATGTAGGGGGTCTCCTGGGAGGTGACACCGACCAGACCGATGACGACCTGATTGCCGGCTGAGCCGACGGTCATGGTCATCCAGGGGCTGGCAAAGGCGGGTGGGGTCCAACCCGCGGTGGCGCAGTTGCCGGTGTCATTGACCACGATGTTGGAGGAGACAAAGGGGAACTCGGCCTGGTCAACCCGGTCGGCGAGGACGGTCTTGCCCCAGTCGAACTCGTGGTTGCCAAAGGTAGCGGCGTCGTACCCCACCAGGTTGTACACGTCCATGGTGGATTCACCCTGGAAGAGGTTGGAGAGCAGGGTGCCCTGCATGAAATCCCCAGCATCGAACAGGGCGACGTTGTCGGCACCGACGGCGGTGCGAACGCCGTTGATCACCGCGGCCGTGCGGGCCATGCCGGGGTTGCTGCCCGAGAGCTCCAGGTTGCCGTGAAAGTCGTTGGTGTGCAGCAACGTCACCGTTGCCAAGGTATCAGGTGCGCGGTTTGGGGACTCCAAGCCGGCGCTTGCCACAGGAGCGGCCGATTCACCCGGCGTCCGGGCAAAGCTGACCGCCAAGGGCGACACCAGGATCGCCATGAGCACGAAAACGGAGACTAACGGAAACGAGCGGTTTTTTCCCACGATTTACTCCCTCCTTACATCCAACCAAAAACAACGATACACAGTGAGGATTCAGTCTATTTGATTGCCCACGTGGTTGCCGGAGCAATGCAACCTTCGTACCACTCTATCATATCCACAACCCGCAAATCTGGCAAGCAAAAAGCGACAAATCTGTGATGAACTGGCACATTCGTTTGGCGTTCAGCACCTTGATGGCGGGATCCGTTGGCGAATGGTCCTTGTCGAGGCGAACACCAGGGTTCACATGATCAGAAGCGGCGGGCTTTTTCCTGGGTAGCAGTCGAGACGCGACCATCGACAGCAGCGAGACCTATCGTTCAACGGACTCCGTGTCTGGCGGCAAGAATCCCATGGGCGGTTTGCCGACTGAATACGCTGGTTGTACCGTCAGGGCGCGGGCCGGCTTGTGCGACAGCGGGGACCCCTAGCCCTCTGCTGGGTTTGCGGCGTCCGCGCACGCGCTCCTGACGGTTTGACCATTGCGTGGCCTGCGGGTCTACGCCATAATTGTCGGCCAGGGAGGCAAAGACCATGCAAGTGCTGGCAGTTGACATCGGCACCGGAACGCAGGACATTTATCTGTACGATTCGCAGCTGGACCTGGAGAATGGGTACAAGATGGTGGCGCCGTCACCGACCATGATCTACCGCCGCCGGATACAACAAGCGACCCGCGAAGGCCGGGCGGTGGTATTGAGCGGTGTCTTGATGGGCGGCGGGCCCCTGGTTTGGGCGGCCGAAGATCATCTGCGGGCTGGACTGCCCCTGTGGGCGACGCCAGACGCTGCCCGCACCTTTGATGACGACCTGGAGGTCGTGGAACACAAGTGGGGAGTGTACCTGGTCAGTGAGGAAGAGGCGGAGGCCATCTCGGGTGAACCTCTTCGCCTTTGCCTGGCGGACCTGGACTATGGCAGCATAGTGGCCGCGTTTGACCAGTTTGGTTTCTGCCTCCAGCCTGATCTGTTGGCGGTGGCTGTGTTCGACCACGGAGAGGCGCCGCCGCGGGTTTCCGACCGTGAGTTTCGGTTTGACTACCTGGTGCGCCGGATCAAAACGACAAACCGGTTGAGCGCCTTTGCCTTCCGCGCCGAGGAGATACCGCCCGCCCTGACGCGGCTTAAGGCAGTAGCTGCATCCGCCGCGAGCACCGCCCAGGCGCAAGTCATGGTGATGGATACGGCCCCGGCAGCCGTGCTGGGCGCCACGCTCGACCCGCAGGTCGCGCGGCGCATCGCCGGTACCGGAGCGCTGGTGGCGAACCTGGGCAACATGCACACGTTGGTGTTTCGATTGGCCTCCTCTGGGATCGAAGGCGTGCTGGAACACCACACGGGCCAGCTGACTTGTGGTCGTTTGGACGACCTGATTGAGAGATTGGCGCAGGGCTGCCTGACCCACCAGGAGGTGTTTGACGACCATGGGCATGGAGCCCTGCTTCGGGTCGCCTCCTCACTCTCGCATCCGGCCGGTGAGTGGCGCGTGGCGGTGGCCGGTCCCCGCCGCAGCCTGATGGAATCCAGCCGCCATTGCCTTTATCAGGCGGTGCCGGCGGGTGACATGATGATGGCTGGGTGTCTCGGCATGTTGTGTGCGTTGCCCGACGTGTACCCCGAGTTGGCCGAGCCAGTAGTGGCGTCGTTGACCGGGCGGCCGGGTCGGCCGCCGTGGGAGCTGAGAGGATGACCAGTCTTGGGGGCACGAGATGAGCGAGCGCTTGGCCCAGAGTGCGGGGAAGGTCCAGCGCGTATTGGAGGCGCTGGGCCTGCTGGCCCGGGTGATAGAGCTGCCAAGCACCACGCGAACTGCGCGGGAGGCAGCCGTGGCCATCGGATGTCACGTGGAGCAGATCGCCAAATCCCTGGTGTTCCGGACTGTCGCCGACGGTCGGCCGGTGTTGGTCATCGCCAGCGGGCGGAATCGGGTAGACGAGGACCGGCTGGCGGTATTGGTGGGCGAGCCGGTGGAAAAAGCCGACGCTGCGTACGTCCGAAGACATACGGGTTATGCAATTGGCGGGGTCCCGCCGGTCGGTCATCTGGAGCCCCACCAGACACTGGTGGATGTCGACCTGTCAGTGCTCGAGGAGATCTGGGCTGCTGCCGGTACTCCCCACGCGGTGTTTTGCCTGACGCCGGCCGAGTTGTTGCGAATCACGGGGGGAATGGCAGTACGGCTGCGCGAGGGGCCATCCTCTACGACCTCTCAGAGGGCGCTGGATTGACGGAAGGTGAATCGCCGCGAGCTAGCGGTTGGCGTTGGAGGTCCTGAGCTGGCCTCAGTGCCGTCTTGGAGACGACGATCGGTTGGATCCGAGGTTGCCGGGTCCGGCGGACTGGTTGTCGGCAATGGCCAGCGGTGGTACAATGCATTCGATGCACACGGCTGAGCGGAACGCGTTGGTGGTTGTCATCCTGGGCCTGGCGCTAGGCGCACTGGCGCTGGCAGCGGATCCGTTGGGGTTGGACCTCACACCGGGATTCGGGCTGCTGCAGGCGCTGGGCATGTTGCTCGGGATTACGATGGCGGCATCGGGCGGATGCTACTTTCTCTGGCACCGGCGAAAACCGGGTGGACCGCTCTCCCTGATGTCGGACGTTGGCCTGCGTCTGGGCCTGACCGGTCTCCTGGCCTGTTACGTCTCGGGAATCGCGGATGTCCTGGGAATCGGGACTCACCGGGGCGCCAGCTGGGAGCGGCCGTTCTTGGGCCCGCTTCAACTGGCCGGGCTCTTGTTGGGGTTGCTCATCGTGCTTGTTGGCTTGTTGCTCTTCTGGCTCGGCGAACGCACGGAGCACCGAGACGATCCGGCGAATACCTTGTGAGCCTCCCTCTTTCTGCTATAATTCCGCCGTTCTGTTGACCGGTCGGTCTGTTCGGGCCGGCCCGGAGCGCAGGCGAGGGGCACGCGAATAGCGTGCTTTTTTCAAATCGGGAGGTGCCGTGGATAGGCAACAGCTCTTGGAACAAGTCAAAGCTGACGGCGTTCTCTTTGTCAGTCTGCAGTTCACCGACATCATGGGGACCATCAAAAGCGTCACGATCCCGGTTGAGAGGCTCGCTCGTGCGCTGGAGCTGGGCGTCTGGTTTGATGGGTCGTCGATTTATGGTTTCGCTCGCATCTACGAGTCAGACATGTTCCTGGTTCCGGACGTCTCCACTTACCGGGTCCTGCCGTGGAGCAGCCCGGACCGGCTGCGTGCTCGGATCATTTGTGATGTGCACGGGCCGGATGGAGAGCCATTCAAAGGAGATCCGCGCTCGGTACTCAAGTCGGCTGTCGGGCGGGCGGCAGCGCAGGGTTGCCATTATCAGTGCGGCCCAGAGCTCGAGTTCTTTCTCTTTAACAACAACGGCGATGTGGCCATTCGGCCGGTGCCCAATGATGTGGCCGGTTACTTTGATTTTTCGCCGCGCGACAACGCCCAGGTGGTACGGTCCGACATTGTGAAAGCATTGAATGCGATGGGCATGGGCGTGGAAGCCTCTCACCACGAGGTGGCGGCCGGACAGCACGAGATCGATTTCGAATACGCTGACGCTGTCACGGCGGCGGACAATGCGATTACCTTCAAATACACGGTCAAAGCTATTGCCTCCACTCACAACCTGCTGGCGACGTTCATGCCCAAACCGGTTTTTGGCAGCAACGGCAGTGGGATGCACGTGCACCAGAGCCTGATGGATCCGGCCGGCACCAACCTCTTTTATGACCCGGACGGGCAGTTCAACCTGTCGACGATCGCGTGCCAGTTCATTGCCGGCCAGTTGCACCACGCCCGGGCTTTGGCGGCAGTGGTCGCTCCAACGGTGAACAGCTACAAGCGTCTCGTTCCCGGGTATGAGGCTCCCGTATACATCTGCTGGGCGCAGATCAACCGCTCGGCGATGATCCGAATTCCGCGAGGCTCGCCGGCACAGGAAGCCAGTGCCCGAGCCGAACTGCGGTGCCCGGATCCAAGCTGTAACCCGTACCTCGCGTTCTCGGTGATGCTGGAAGCGGGAATGGACGGTATCCGGAACCGCCTGGTCCCTCCAGACCCGGTGAGCGACGATGTTTACGAGTACTCGGAGGTCGAGCTGGCCCGACAGGGGATCCTTACCCTTCCCGGCACCTTGGGTGAGGCGCTCGAGGCGCTGGCTGCCGATCCGGTGGTGCGCGGCGCCCTGGGCGATCACGTCTACCAGGGTTTCAGGCGGGCGCGCCTGGCCGAGTGGGATGAATATCGCATCCAGGTCACTGACTGGGAGCGGAAACGGTATCTGGAGACGCTGTAGCAGGCCGGCGGCCAGAGGCTGGTATAATCCGGTAGATGCCGCCGGTGCTCGGCGGGTGGTCGACAGGGAGATTAGCATGGAGCAGAACTACCATAGCGGCCGATGGATGGCCATCATTTTGGTCATCGTTGCGCTGACGATTTACATTGATCTGCCAAGTACCAATCGGTTGCTCGGGCGTGAGGTGGCCATCCGACAGGGTCTGGATCTGCAGGGTGGTGTTCAGGTGCTGTTGGAGGCTGATGTTCCGGCTGAGGAGGCCGTTGACCCGGACGCGATGCGGGTGGCCCGCACCATCATAGACAACCGGGTGAATAGCCTGGGAGTGACGGAGTCGGTGGTGCAACTTCAGGGAGAGCGAAGGATCATCGTGGAGCTCCCGGGAATCAGGGACCCCGATGAAGCGATCAACACGATTCAGGCAACCGCGTTGCTGGAATTTGTGGAAGGCGATGCATCCCTGTCGGATGGGGACGTCGTATATACGACTCAGGAGGGCAGCTCCGCGGCCTATGAGGGTGTCCTGCCCAGCCTCATTCGGGGTCCGTACCGGACGGTCATGACAGGCGACGCGTTGCGAGATGCGGCGGTGGATCGTGACGCGCTGGGCCAATATGCAGTTGCGTTTCGGCTCAAACCCGATACGGCCGACTTTTTCGAGCAGTATACGGCGGCCAACATTGGCGAGTTTCTTACCATCGTACTGGACAAACGCGTGATATCCAACGCGGTCATTCGCGCCTCCATCTCTGAGGCCGGCGTGATCAGCGGTGGCCAGGCAGGTTTTGCCTATGAGGACGCGCAAAGGCTGGCCACTCAGCTCCGGTTTGGCAGCCTACCGGTTCCGTTTCGCGTGGAGGGCAATAGCAGCATTGGTCCAACGCTGGGTCAGGAGTCGGTGGCGGCGAGCGTTCGGGCCGGCACCATCGGGGTGTTGATCGTGCTCCTGTTCATGGTCGTCTACTACCGGGTGCCCGGCGCACTGGCGGCGCTCGCACTGCTCTTGTATGCTGGCATCAACCTGGCCATCTACAAAACGGTTCCGGTTACGCTGACCATGCCGGGTATCACCGGTTTTCTCCTTTCTACTGGCATGGCGGTGGACGCCAACATCCTGGTCTTTGAACGCATGAAGGAGGAGTTGCGAGACGGCCGAAGTCTGCGCGGGGCGCTCGAGAATGCATTCGGTCGCGCTTGGACTTCTATCCGCGACTCGAACCTCTCCACGCTGATAACGTGCGCCATCCTGTTTTATTTCGGGTCCAATTTTGGCGCCAGCATGGTCAAGGGTTTCGCTGTAACGCTGGCGCTGGGGGTGGCTGTCAACATCTTTACAGCCATCCTGCTGACGCGCACCCTGATGCGCCTGATGGTTGATTGGGCGGGTGGGTGGCTCAAGTCGCACGGGTGGAGTCTGGGAATATAACGAAAGGTTCGCGGCCGATGTTCAACCTAGTTCAGAAACGACGCTGGTACTTTCGCATTTCGGCAGTGGTTATCTTGCTCGGCCTGGTAGCGATCATCTACTCGGTGATCACGCTGGACACCCACACTCCGTTTCCGCTTAGCGTGGACTTTCGCAGTGGCACCCGTTTTGTGTTGCACTTTCAGGCGCCGATCACCGAAAGTGAGATCCGGGAGGTGTTTGGCGAGTTCGGCGTGACCAATCCATCGGTCACTCGTTTGGGGCAAGCGCAGGACAACGTCTGGCAGATTCGGACCGAGTTTCTGGCTACCAGCAAGGCTCAAGCAGCCCAGGACGCCCTGGCAGAGGTTGCTGCCATCGATACCGCCCAGACGGAGATTGACAGCGTCAGTCCTTCGGTTGGCGCCGAGGTTACTCGCGCGGCGATGCTGGCGGTTGTTGTGGCGGCGGTGGCGATTCTCCTGTTCATCGTCTTTGCGTTTCGTCAGGTGCCCAATTCGGGCCGATATGGAGCCTGTGCAGTGGCCGCGATGTTGCATGACATCCTGGTGGCGATGGGTTTCATGTCGCTGGCCGGATTGCTCTTTGGCTGGGAGGCCGATGCGCTCTTTCTGACTGCCATGTTGACGGTGATTGGTTTCTCGGTTCAGGACACCATTGTGGTGTTCGACCGGATTCGAGAGAACATCCCGCGCCGCAAAAATGAGGACTTTGAGACGGTCGTCAACCGAAGTCTCTTGGAGACGCTGCACCGCTCATTGGCCACGCAACTGAACGCCATTTTCGTCATGGTGGCCCTGTTGTTTTTCGGCGGTGCTTCCATCCGGCAGTTCATCGCCGTCATGCTGGTTGGGATGGTCTCAGGTACCTACAGCTCGATATTCAATGCCGTGCCCCTGTTGGTTGCGTGGCACAAGGGAGAGATTCCGTTCCTCAAGTCGTGAGCTGATATGCTGGCCTTAGCCCTGAATCCCACACCCCGGTTAGTGCCGAACTGGCCGATGCCCGTGCGCCAGCCTGGAGAGGCGCTGATTCGCGTGCGGCTTGCGGGCATCTGCGGGACAGACCTGGCCCTGATTCGTGGCTACAAAGGCGGCTACCAGGGGATCTTGGGACACGAATTCGTTGGTGAGGTCGTGGAGGCAGACGATCCTGCGTGGCTTGGGCGCCGGGTGGTGGGCGAGATCAACCTTCGTTGTGGGGCGTGTGACTTCTGCCGGGAGAACATCCCGAACCACTGTCGCCATCGGATGGTGCTGGGCATCACCGGACGTGATGGAGCGCTGGCAGAGTACCTGACGCTGCCAATCGCAAACCTGCATCGGGTTCCTGACGGAATGCCGGACCAGGTTGCCGTGTTTTGCGAACCGGTGGCGGCAGCCTGTCAGGTGACCAGCGAGGTTCATGTCTGCCCGGAACTGCCGGCCGTTGTGATCGGCGACGGAAAACTTGGCCTTTTGGTGGCGCAGGTCCTGGCGGCCGGTGGCGCTGAGGTTACGTTAGTCGGGCACCATCCGGAACGTCTGGCGCTCGCCAAGGAATGGGGATTGCTCACAGAAACCAGGGATGATGGATACCGGCTGGTTGTCGAGTGCGCCGGAAACCCGAGTGGCTTGCGATCTGCCTTGGACCTGGTGCGCCCGCGCGGAATCATTGTGCTCAAGAGCACCTACGCAGAATCGGCCTTGGTGGATCTCACCTCGATGGTGGTGAACGAAGTGCGACTGGTGGGTACGCGGTGCGGTCCCTTTGGACCGGCTTTGCGCTTGCTGGCGACCGGCAGCGTTCGGGTTGGTCCGTTGGTGGAAGCGACCTATCCGCTGTGTGAGGGAATGGCTGCACTGGAGCATGCCGGCCGGCGTGGTGCGCTCAAGGTGTTGGTCCGGCCCTGACGGTTTCGGCTGCGGGTTGTGGGGGAGGGAGAAGTAGGGGCTTTTGCCTTGATGGAGTTGGTTCTCCGCGGGGATGTGGTCGCCATCCTGCTCCACAATGCGGTAAGCCATTCAGGTCAAAAGTCGGCATCGGTTGCGTTTCCCTCTATACCTGGCACACGGTGAAATTGATCAATTGATGGGGGATGGCGACCGTCTTCCGAACGATGACTACCAGCATGATAGGTGGCGCTTGGGGTTTGCGCGACCCAAGTCCAAGCGCGAGAGGCAGGGACTGCGCTGTCTTGTCACTGCTTCCAGCACCCCGATCGGTCGGTCCCGGCCCGCAAGGGTGCTGCCACGACAGAACGAGAATCGCAGCCGTGGAGCCCGTTGACTAGTGCGGGAACAGCCGGGCTGTCTTCCTGCGCGACGCCTGGGCGCCGCTTGTCCGCAGTGCGGGTCAACGCCCAGCATGCGGCGTTGCTGGGTGACGGAACCTGAATACGTTTTCTGGTAAGGCGCCGTTATCTTGGTCGGGCCAAGGTTTAGGCCCGCCCGATTTTCAGTACGGCAACAGGATTGACGCTGCCTCACACCGCGCTAGATCGGTCGCAGCCTGGAGGATACCATCCAGCAACTGTGCAGGTTCGGGCGTGGAACTGGGCATCTGCGAGTCTCTCAAGAGGGCGCGAAAGGGCTCACGTGCCTGCTCTCGAGCCGTCGCCCGTTCTTGGGTGCCCGTATATGCCGAACCGCTCGCGTTGCTTGAAAGCGGAGGCGTGAGGTCTGGCGAGGTTGTTGCGCCTGTTTGCGGATTCACTGAACCCGCGAGACGCTAGCCGCCAGGAGGGGCAACACAACCGCCACGTCCTCGTTCACGACCACGTCGGCAACTTGGTCCATCTCGGTCGGCTGGAGATTGACCAAGATCAACCGGGCGCCGCATTTCTGTGCCAGCACCGGCAAACTGGCGGCCGGTTCCACCAGCAGCGACGTGCCAGCGATCAACATCACATCGCAGCGGCGCGCCTCTGACAGGGCAGCCTGGGCGGCAGCATAGGGAAGTTGCTCACCCATGAGGACGATATCGGGTTTGAGCACCCCGCCGCACCCAGGACAGATGGGGACGCCCTCCTGATTTTGCAGGAAATCGATGACGATTGTACCGCCAACGCTCTGATAGCAGCGGATGCAGGTGGCGGTTCGAAAGTGGCCGTGAAGCTCAATCACCCGATGGGATCCAGCACGCGTATGAAGGTTGTCAATATTCTGGGTGATCACTGCGCGGAGGCGGCCGTTCTTTTCCATCTCTGCGATGGCCCGGTGTGCCGCGTTGGGCGATGCACTGGTCACCATCTGCACCATGGGCCGGATCCAGCGATAGAAGGCGTCCGGGCGGCTGCGAAACCCGCTGAAAGAAGCGACTTGGGTTGAGTCGACCCGTTCCCACAGGCCCGACCCCTCGCTGCGAAAGTCCGGAATGCCGGATGGAGTGCTGATTCCGGCGCCGGTGAGGGCAATTGGGTAACGTGCCTCGCGGAGAAGCGCGGTTGCCAGGGAGATCCGTTCATGCATTTCCATCGACCGAACTACCTCACGGACATGGGATTAAAAAGGTCGGACAGCAGCAGGCTAGCTAGTTCGCGATAACGGTCAGCGACTGCACTGTTGGGTTCCAGTAGCATCACCGGCCGACCGGAAGCCAGCGCGCGGTGCGACATTTCGGGTTCCGCGGGAATGGTGGCAAGGACCGGAAGCTGGGTCTTTGTCTCGAGTTCGCGCTGGGTGAGGCTGGGCGGAGAGCCGGTGGTGTTCATCAATACGACCCCACATCGGTGGAGATCCACTCCGACGCGCTGAAGGTGCTGCACCAGGCTAACGGTGAGCGTCAGAATGCTACGTTGGGGGGGAAGGACCACCAGAATGTAATCCATCTGGATAAGCACCGAGTTCAGCCCACTGCCGCCGCGGTTTCCCAGGTCCAGGATCACCAGGTCGGCCTCGCGCAAGATCAACTCCAGCAACCGCTGCACTTGCGCAGCAGGGGTGAATGACCGGGGCTCCAGCGGCTGGTAGCTGCCAAGCAGCAACCGGAGGCTCTCGGCGACCTGAACCAGTTGTTGCCCTACCAGCAACGGGTCCAACTCCTCTGGGCCAAGTTGCAGCAGTCGGGCAAGGCCGTCGCCTTGGCGATGGCCCATCTGCATGCCCAGGGCTCCGGAGCCAAGGCAAAGATCCACCAGGACGACCTCTTTGCTGGCTGCCAGCGCCGTGCTCAGGTTGACAGCTAGACTCGTAACGCCTGATCCTCCTCGGATGCCAAGCACGGCGATGCCCTTGCCTGTCGCCGGTTGCATCGCGGTCGTGCGGGCGGCCGCGACTCCACGGTTCAGAAGCGCGCGGACACGGGTTGCCAACTCAGCCGGGTGAGTTGGTTTGGAGACATAGTCGTCGGCTCCGGCGTCGAATCCGGCCGCCTTGTCGTCTGCCCCGCTCTTGGCGCTGAACATCAGAACCGGCGTACTTGAAAGCCGCGAATCGTTCCGCAACCTACGGCAGACCTCGTAACCGTCCATGTCGGGCATCATGACGTCCAGGAGAACCAGGGCAGGTTTCTCGTTGACGGCCTGCGCCAAACCCTCGGTGCCTCCCATAGCGACAATGACCTCGTAGCCTTGCCTTTGCAGCAAAAGACCGATCAACTTCAGACTGTCCAGGTCGTCTTCTATGATCAGGATCTTTTCTGACATCGTGCTTCTTTGTGCCGGGAGCGGACTGACAGATCCATGGGACACACCGCAGTATGGGGCAATTGGCTACTTGGGCCTCAACGGTACTCTAGCACAATAACCCATGGTTGACAAGAAGACAAGATGGCTGATATAATTCGCTGCAACGACAGCAGGAAAAGAGAAACATGAGCGCTTTTGCACCGTATTTCCAGATTATTGTCATCATCGTCTCGTTCGCTCTGGTGGCGGCAATCTTGCTGCAATCCAAAGGTGCCGGTTTGGGCGGCCTTTTTGGAGGCGAACAGGGTTCACTGTACAAGACCCGGCGCGGCGCAGAAAAGTACCTCTTTAATGCAACCATTGGCATTTCGGTGGTGTTTTTTGTGTTTGTGTTGCTGACCTTTGTGGCGGTTGGTTAGCCCGAATCCGTTAGCCGAGGGAGGGTGCTCTGCTATTGGGCGGGCACCCTCTCTTTTTTTGGAGGCGCGCGTTTGATCCGACACATCCGCTGGCAGGTTGTGCTGGTTGCTTTAGGCCTGGTTCTGTCGGCTCTGCTATTGTCCCGGCAGGCCGTCGGTTTGGAGGAGGTCTATGTGCCGTCCTCCGGTGGAACGTTGATTGAGGGGGTGGTGGGCTGGCCACAATACCTCAACCCGCTGCTGAGTTGGTCCAATCCGGTTGATCGGGATATCTGTGCGCTGATCTTTGAAGGGTTGACGCGTTACGACGAGTCCGGTCGGCTGGTGCCGCAACTGGCAACCGGCTGGCACGTGTCACTGGACGGATTGGTATACACTTTCTGGCTGCGCCAGGACGTGCGCTGGCAGGACGGCACCCGCTTTTCGGCCGACGATGTGATATTCACGCTGAGCCTCATTCAGGCGCCGGGATTCAGAGGCTCATCCAGTCTGGCCGACCTGTGGCGTTCGGTGCTGGTCGAGAAGGTGGACGACTATACGGTGACGTTCACGCTAGCGGAAGCTTTTGCTCCGTTCGTGGACTATACCACCGTGGGAATCCTTCCGGCGCATTTGCTGGCGGACGTGGAATGGGCCGATTTGATGCGTCACTCTTTCAACCGGGCTCCGGTGGGGACCGGTCGGTTTCGTGTGCAGGGTAGTGGCTGGCAGAACAACCGCTTGCTGTTGGTGGCCAACTCCTTGTACCGAGGGCAGCGGCCGCAACTGGCAGGCATTCAATTTCACTTTTTCACCGATCATGAAAGCCTGTTGGATGCTTTCACACGGGGAGAGGTGCACACGGTCAGCAGTATCCAGATGACCGACATGGCTCGGGCCCAGCGCCTGGCCGACATGAACATCTTTACCTCAAACATCCCACGCTACACGATGGTCATGCTCAACCTTCGAGACCCCACGGCGCCGTTCCTGCAGGATGTGAGCATCCGCCAGGCGCTTCTTCATGGGATTGACCGGCCGCGCGTGATTGCGGAGGTCATATACGGTCAGGGTACGGTTGCCAATAGCCCGCTTTATCCGGGGTCATGGGCGCATCTGGCCGACGTGGCCGAGTACCCGTATGATTTTGGTAGGGCAGCCCGGCTCCTAGACGGGCAGGGTTGGCCGCTTCCCGAGAGGGACAACCAGGGAACTATGCTGCCCGAGAGCGAGCTGCTGCCACAGGGAGTGCGGTCGCGGGATGGCCGGGAACTATCCTTCAGGTTGACTGCAGTGCGCAGCACGTTGCACGAAGCGTTGGCACGGACTTTGGTCCAGGCGTGGGATCAACTGGGAATCCGAGTCACTGTCGAATTGATCGAGCCTGGCGAGTTGCTACCCACACTGCGCAACGGCGGCTTTCAGGCCATTCTGGTGGATGTGGACATGACGGGCGACCCGGATCTCTATTCCTTTTGGAGTGAGAGCGCGGCCGAAGAGGGGCAGAATTATGGTAACTGGATGGACCGGCGTGCAAGCCAATTGCTGGAGGAGGCAAGGCAGCTATCCAACGTCGGGCAGCGGACGATCCGCTACTATCGTTTTCAACAGATTTTTGCCGAGCAGGTGCCGGCTCTGTTGCTTTACCATCACACCTATTCGTACGGGGTGTCAGACCAGGTTCAACAGGTAACCATGGGGCCGCTGACCCATGCCGCCGACCGGTTTGCCACGGTCGGCGACTGGTTTCTGGTCTGGCGCGAGGTCATCATTCGGAGCACAAAACCCGAATTCTGAGTGTGCTCCCACGGGTGGTTGACAATCCACCGGGTTGCGGTACAATATGGTCGCTCGTTGCCGAAGTGGCGAAATTGGCAGACGCGCTACGTTCAGGGCGTAGTGGGAGAACTCCCATGTGGGTTCAAGTCCCACCTTCGGCACTCCAGATCGCCTGGCCATTGCGCCGGCGATCTTTCGTTTGGGGTGGTGGTGTTCAGTGTCCAAGGGCGTAATGGAGGACCACATGGCAGTCAGCACCAAACCAACAGTCTATGTGACCCGGCACCTTCCGGACGAAGCCTGGAAAAGACTGTGGGAGTTTTGCCGGCCGGCAAGTTGGGATTTCGAGTACTCGCCCCCTAGCGCGGTGCTCCGCGAAAACGTGACGGACAAGGCGGGGTTACTGTGTTTGCTGACCGACACAATTGACGCTGAGTTGATGGATTCGGCCCCGCTACTGCGGGTGATTAGCCAATGCGCAGTGGGTTACGACAATATTGATGTGCCGGCCGCCACACTCCGGGGAATCCGTGTGGGTAACACGCCGGGGGTCTTGACGGAAACCACGGCTGATCTTGCCTTTTGCCTGCTCATGGCGGCGGCTCGACGTGTCGTTGAGGGTGCCGAGTACGTCAAGGCCGGCCGATGGCAGACCTGGGGCCTGACCCTGCTTCTGGGTCAGGATGTTCATGGGGCTACGCTGGGCATTGTGGGTATGGGCCGCATTGGGGCAGCGGTTGCCAGGCGGGCTGGCGGGTTTGGCATGCGCATCCTGTACCACGACCGGGTCCGGAAACCGGCGCTAGAGGTCCAAGTCGGAGCCACCTTTGTCTCGCTGGACCGGCTGTTGTCAGAGGCTGACTATGTCACGCTGCACGTTGATTTATCCGCCTCTACCCAGGGGCTGATCGGTGAGGCGGAACTGGACTTGATGAAGCCGACGGCCATCCTGATCAACACGTCACGCGGTCCGGTGGTTCAGACCGCGGCGCTGGTGACCGCTCTCAAGTCGGGCAAGATTGGTGCCGCGGCACTGGACGTGACTGACCCGGAACCGCTGCCAGGTGATCACGAATTGCTTGGGTTGCCGAATGCGCTGGTCGTACCGCACATCGCCAGTGCCAGCTCGGCAACCCGGCTGCGAATGGCTATGATGGCAGTGGAAAACCTGGAAGCGGGCCTGGCCGGCCGCCCGTTGCCTTATTCAGTGAACGCGCCGGACTGACCGGCGCAGTTCGCGTGCCGGGGAACCACAGAAGGCGCAACAAGGGAGGGGTTGCGCGCAACCCCTCCCTCTGTAATCGCCCTAGATGCGATCCTCCGGCCCCACCGGCAAGAAGGCAAGGCCGGTGATCACCTTGGGGTAAAAGTCGGTGGATTTCTGCGGCATCTTTTCGCCGGCCTGGGTGCAGGCGATGACCTGGTCCATTCGCGTCGCGTTCAGGAGAAACAGGAACTGAGCCCTACCGGCGAGCACCTGCGCATACCCGTCGTCAGGTTCGCGGAGGTACTCGATGTTTTCTTTGCGCTCAATGCTCTCCTTGGTGAGCCCCATGACGTGCTCCAATATGACTTCGTGCAGGATGCTCACGTCTAACTCACACCAGGACTGCACCCGGCCGGGCGCCAGTCGCTCCATCACTGCCCCGCCGGTCAATCGCAGTAGATAGAACTGGTCCTCGGTTACCGCTCCCAGGCAGCCCACCTGGCCACGCAGTTCGTGTAGTTGGCTCTCCATCGCCGACCGGTCGGGAAGCTGGTCCACGGTAAAATAGCTCCGCACCCGGTCCATGACCTCGCCAGAGGACCTCAAGTGATAACTGTGAATCAACCGATGGGTGGGGAGGATGGTCAATCCGGGATCGCTCATGCTGACCAGCGCCACCATGGCGTAGTTGTGGGCAGCGTCAGACAGGGCGTTGGGAAAACGGGCCTGCTGTTCTGCCTGGTAGTTGAGGGCAGTCTCGTACCGGTGGTGTCCGTCGGCAATTATGAGATTGCGCTTGGGCGCCATCTCAGCTGCCACTGCCGAAACCACGCCCGGATCGGTAACCACCCAAGCCATCTGCCGGACGTCATTCTCGTACGACTCCCGAATGTCAATCTCTGGTGATCGGTCAATGGCTGATTGAAGAATCGCGTTGACCCGGTTTTCCGGGTCGGGGTAGAGCATAAAGATGTTCCCGAAATAGGCGTTCGTCGCGCGGGTGAGCAAGAGCCGATCGATCTTGGGCCCAGAAAGGGTGCGCTCATGAGGCAGGACCGTGCCCTCTTCAAACGGAACCAGTCCAAATGCGCAGATGAGCGCTTTTCGGGTGACGGTTTCACCGGTGGGCAGCGGGAATTGCTGGTGTAGCACATACAAGGCTGGCGTGTGCTCGCGTACGAGAATGCCGCGCTGGAGCCAGTCGCCCATAGCGTCACGGGCCCGGGTGTAGACGTTGTCCGTCTCCCCATCGCTAGAACCGTGCCGGCCCTTGATCAGGCGCACCACGTTCGCCGGATGCATCGCATAGTACCGGTCCTGAAGCTCCGGACCGATTCGGTCGTACGGCTGGGCAACCACAGCGCCCAGGTCCTGGACGCGGAGCCGGTCGTAACGGATGCCACGAAAAGGTCGAATCACAGCCATTGGTTCTTCACCGCCTCGAAAACTGTATGAGCAGGTCCGCCACTTCTCCGCCGACTCGCTCCTGAGCCTCGCGGGTGGCAGCGCCGACGTGCGGAGAACCGAGCACCTGTTTCAGCTCAAAGAGCTTGTGCCCGGTACTGGGCTCGTCAGCAAAAACGTCCAAGGCAGCCCCGGCGACCTTGCCGGCGACAATCCCGTCGTAGAGCGCGTCCTCGTCTACCGTACCACCGCGGCCGCAATTGATGACAAAGACCCCTGGTTTCATCTTTTCTATGGCGGCCGAATTCAGCAGATTGCGCGTTTCCGCGGTGGCCGGGACATGCAGCGAGATATAGTCCGACCGGCTGAACAACTCGTCAAGGGCGGCATATTCGATTCCCAACTCGGCCTCGATCTCGGGCTGCCGTTGCCGACGATAGTAGATAACGTCCATTCCCAGCGCCCGGGCGCGCCGGGCGGTGGCGAGCCCGATGCGGCCCAACCCGACGATACCCAATACCTTGCCCGCGATCTCAGAACCGGTAAACGCTTTTTTCTCCCACTTGCCTGCCTTCATAGAGGCGGTCATCTGCGGGATACTGCGCGCCAGGGCGAAAAGATACCCTATGGTCAGTTCAGCTACGGAGTCGCTGGAGGCGGCTGGGGTGTTGAGCACGGTAATCGCCTTGGATCGCGCATACTGCACATCGATGTTGTCCAGGCCTACGCCACCGCGAACAATCACCTTGAGGCCGGGCGCGGCATCAATCAAGGCGGCGCGCACCTTGGTGCGGCTGCGCACCACCATTCCATCATAATCACGTAGAATCTGCATCAACTGCTCGGGCGTCACGTCGGGCCGGTTGTCGACCTCTATGCCCGCAGCCTCAATCTGATCAACAGCGCTCTGTTCCGTTGCGTCGCATATCAGGACTTTCATTCAAGGTCTCCTTTGAAGCCAATCTACAGGCCCAAGACGTCCTCAATCTGGCCGACAAGCCATTTTAGGTCTTCCATCTGGAGGTCGCCCATGTGGGCGATCCGGAAGCAGATCTCCTTCAAGGGTCCATATCCGTTGGAGATCATGGCGCCGCGCGTGGCCAGCTCTTTGTTCAGGCCGGCAACGCTGATGCCACGAGTATTGTGAATATTGGTCACAGTGTGGGAAAGATAACGCTCGTCGCCGTACAGCGCGAACTGCTTTCGGGCCCAATCCTGGACGTAGCCTGCCATTTGCGCGTGGCGCTTGAAACGGTTCTCCAACCCCTCGGCAAGCATTCGGTCCATCTGTACGTTGAGCGCGTTAATCAGGCTGATGACCGGCGTGGCGGGGGTTTGGTTCTTCTGAGCCGACTTGTCCAATGCGATAAAGTCGAAATAGTAACCCCGATTGGGAACCTGAGCTGCGCGTTCCATGGCCGCGTCGCTGACCGAGACCACGCACAAGCCCGGCGGAAGAGCGAAACATTTCTGCGTTCCTGCCAGGACGACGTCCAAGCCCCATTCATCAACGCGGATTTCCGCGCCCGCCATGGAGCTGACCGCGTCCACGCACACCATCACGTCGGGGTACTTTTTCGCCACAGCGGCGATCTCTTTCAGAGGGTTCATGACTCCGGTCGACGTCTCGTTGTGCGTGATGCAGACGGTGTCATAATCTCCCTTGGCCAGTTCTGCATCGACCATCTCTGGCGTGATCGCCTGGCCCGATTCGACCTGGACCGTGCCAATCTCCTTGCCGTTGGCCTGGGCAATCTGCGCCCAGCGCTTGGAGAACTCGCCGCAGTTGGTCATCAACGCCTTGGTCCGGACGCAGTTGCGCAGCGCTCCCTCCATCATGCCGGTAGACGATGAAGTGGAAAGCAGCACCCGCCCCTGGGTATAGAGGAGTTGCTGCAGTTTAGAGACTACTTGTCCATGAAGATCCGAGTAAAGCGAATCGCGATGGCCTATCATGGGCACTGCGGTGGCTTCAAGGATCTCGTCCACAACGTGGGTTGGCCCGGGGATAAAGAGTTTCTTGTACACTGTGTTTCTCCTATATCAACCAAGAAAAAAAACGCACATCAAGAATGATTGTGCGTCTCCCTGTCTGTTAACCTGAGAGATTCTCCACGTTCGCGGTGGATTGCCCCGTCGGTGTCTGCTGCATCACCATTCTTGCGGTTCGCCAGCGACTTTCCAGAGCAGCGGAGTGAGAGGTCTATTTGCCTGAGAGTTTCACGCGCTCCAGCACACGGTAACGCACTTGCCCCTTCGGCGCCCCGCCGGGTCTTTCCCTCTTGCTCCCTATTTGGTTAGATGTCATTTTACATCAAGCTGCAGCCGACGTCAACAACCAATTGCTCTTCCTGTGGACCAGGAACAGGTGACCTGACACGGGGCGCAACATGAACCTGCTGCCGTTGTCGCAAACCTGACACACCGGGCGTACCGGATCGGTGAGCGGATGGGCCGGCACTTGACTCTCCTGAACATCGGACATGAGTTCGGGCAAACATTTGCGCCGGCGAATCTGGCATGAAGAAAGCCCCCTGGTGGTTGGTCGCATTTTCAACCCGACCACACAGGAGGCTTTCATGTGCAAGTTTATCAATGCTGCTCGATTTGCGCGATTTCTGTTTGACCAAGACGATCAGGCCACCAAGGCAGGCTGTATCCTGCAGGCTATCCTGGAAGCCCGTTCGCCGCGGCTGTCCGACATCTCTCAGCGTATGCCAGGGAATCCCGATGCTAACTACAAGTGCGTCCAGCGTT
>DCVT01000013.1 GCA_002328075.1 Anaerolineales bacterium UBA2181
ACACAATGGTCAAAGGTCTCCAAGAAATCCTCGACACCGCGGTAGCTAATCCCCAAGCTGTAAAGCAAAATGGTCTGCCCCTTCAGCCGGTCGGACTGCTGTGCGCGGGTCACACCTTGTGGATAGACCCGGTGGGTGCGCCCGCAGGATAGACACTTCCGCCGGTACACCTCGACGCTGTCGATCCGGGTATCCCGCAGAGGTCTCCTGCAATGAAGCTGATTGTCCTTGAAGAACTCACCTTGGCAGTTGTCGTAGGGGCAGACTGCCGGCGGCAGCATGACGGCTGGTTCGACCCGTACAATCCGTGCTCGTAGGCGCATCTTGACCTCCTGCCACACACCGGCGCAGGATTCGTGCCCTTTTCACCGACGATTCAACAGTCACGTCAGAACCAAGTGATTGACAAAACGACCAATTGCTCCATAATGTGTAATACACGCACCGCTTGGCTAGGGGCATTAGCCGCAGTGCTCCCGGTCCGTCCGATCACAGGCTAACATCAGGTGGAGGTAGGCTGCTGTTATGGCCAGGCAGCAGGTATTCGCAAAGCAGCATCAAAGCAACCGGGCCCCGGCGCTGGTGATCCTGGCCTGCCTGGTTTGCGCGCTGGGTCTGTTGATGCTGGCTCGGTGTCTGTCAGCCCAGATGGCCGGTTACCCCGGGGCAGGGGTCTATGCGTTCATCGCGGACCGTCCTGAACCGATGGACACCGACACCTCGACTCCCACGGCGACCAGCACCCCCACGTACACACCTAGCCCGACCGTCACGCCCACGTTCACCACCACGCCTTCCGAGACTCCCACGCCCACGTCTACCAGGACCCACACTTACACTCCCAGCTCCACCGTCACCTCCACGCCCACGACCACGGCTTCCCCCACCCCCACACGCTATCCGCCCGTGGTCACGCCGGGCCCGGTGCCCCTGGTGGTCAGACTGGACCATGCCAACCGCCTGTGCGTGGAGAACGACTATTACCGCCTGGAGATCAGCAAGGCCACCTCGTTGATCATCAAGACCGGCGCCGGTCCGCGCGAGTGGAGGATCTTTGAAGACTATAGCTCGGGCGGCCGCTGGATAGGCGGCCGGTACGCCCTTCCCGCAGAGACCTGGCCGTTTTGGTTTCTCGACGGCGCACCGGTGCTTTCGGTCTGGCTGCTGGTGTACCGACCCAACCAGTACGCCGTGGTGGAGGTATGGAGCACTGGGCCGGGGGAGGAGCGAGCCAGCATCGTCTCCACCCTCACGTTCCGGGCCGGCTCTCCGGCCATCGGGGTTCACGCCCAAGTTGTCGGAAACACCCACCCGGTCGCGGTGGAAGCGCTCATCTACCACCTTTTCCTGGCCGCCGGCGGGGACGTTACCAACGACTATTTCACCTGGTCCGGCGGCGCGCCGGCCCCCTTTCCCTACGCCGGTCATCGCTTTCTGGGCTCGGATGATCTTCAGCCGACAGAGGCCGATTGGGTGCACCTCAGCCTGTACGACACCCACTACCGGCAGGGGCTGGCGCTGGTTGCCCGCCTGAGCGACACGAAGGACAGCCCCGAGGGTTACCGTGCCGCGGTTGAGGGGCAGATCTATGGCTGGGACCCGTTCATTGGCCTGAGCATGGATGCAACCCGGGCCACCACCTTTTACCTCTATCCGTTCACCGTCAACCCGGCCGATCCGGCCGAATCGGTGGAGGCCTTTATCCGGGTCCTGGCCGGCCTGAGCGAGGGGGGCGTGTTCCTCCCCTTCATCTCGACCAGCACCGTGCCGTAGCGCCGGGCCGCGCAACCGGCTGCCACCCTGGCGGGTTCATCGGCCGGCTTCCCCCGAACGGCTCTGTGGCCAATCCCACCCGACCGGGAAGGACCTGTCTGTCAGACGCGGTCCCTGCAGCCGGCGGCAGATTGGGTGGCGGGGATAGGGCTCGCCACCCTGAAACCTCACGGGTCCGACCAGTCCAACGGGTGTCAACCGCAAGTGGAAATGTCCCCCTGATCACCGCACACCACCTGCTGTTAGGAAAAGTTGAAAAGTGAACCGTTGGCGGCGCGTTTAAAGTTCAAAGGTGAACTCGAAACCCGTCCAGTGGGAGGGTCACCGAGTGCACCATCTTGCTATGCCACCAGATGCGGGCCTCCATCACCTGCTGGGCGGCATCGGGAACCAGGTGGATCTCGACCTCCTCGTATAGCTCCACCTTCGGTACCTCGATGGTGTGGTTGAACAGCGAGATCCGTCGATAACCGTTGACGGTTCTGGACACACGCAAACAGAAAACATCCTTGGGAGACGTGTAGGGCTTGGGCAAGTAGAACGGGCGGAAGAGGCTGTTGCCTTCTTGCCTGGCCCTATTGAAACAGACACTGGGAATCTCTTTGGTGGTGGAGTGGACTTGGCGATGGTTGTAGCGATTTACCTCCTCCTTGAGCACAGCCCGAACATCTTCCACCTCTGATATCTTCTCCAAGGCGCAGGTGCGAACAACGCGATCTTGCAGCCACTGGTACGGTCTCTCGACCTTTCCTTTGGCCTGAGGAGATAGGGCATAGGTGACATCCACGCCCAAGACACGCATCATCTTGCTCCATTGCGTATCTACATCATCGGTCTGTAGAACGTGCTTGCGCCAGACACTGTCTCTACCCTGGATGAAGCGGAAAACACGCAGAGAGTCCACGTAGTAGCGCAAAGGGATGCCGTAAGCCCGCACCAGGGCTCGGACGGCCTGGATATGAGCTCAGGTCGTATCGCTGGGAACAAAGTCAGCAAATAACAGCATTCGGCTGTAGTCGTCTATGGAGGTGATCAGGCTCCACTTCTCTTCAGCAAAGGGAGACCACCGGTGTAGCGAGGAATCGTGTTGAATCAGAGCGCCGATGGAAGCAGTCAGCACCTCGCGGTCGTGTGCCTTTCGCTTCTTCTGTGGTTTGTAGCAGTCCAGGAGCTTGGCACGGTCGATGATCGTGGTCACAGAGACCTCGATGCCTTTCTTCTTCAGACGGTCACGCAGGGCCGAGTAGTTATAACCGGAGATCGGCAAGCGTTTGTCTTCGACGATCGCCTTCTCACGCAGTAGCTCCCGCTCGATCTCTGCCTCCACGGCGGCCGACAGTCTATTTGGTGTATGCCTCTCATAGCCGACCGAGAAAGCCGCCGTATCTTGCCGGTACTCCTTGAGCAAGGCGAAGAAACGAGTTTTGCCAATTCCCAGGATCTCCTGAATCTCAGCTCTATCCAACAGCCCCTGGCAGTGTCCATTAAGCAGCACTTGGACTTGGTCATCTGTGAACCGCTTGTGCAGTTGAGTCATTTCGTCCCTCCCATATCGCAAGATTGACCTAGAAGGACTCTCCCACAATGGGTTCACTTTTCAACTTCCAACCGCACCGGACCACCGCCGCTTGACAACGAGACAACAACATGGATCGAGAAGCCAGACGCTCGCTGGAACGGATACTGCCCCGCTTGAGGGACCACGCTGCGCAGTTCGACCCGGTGGTCTGGCGGCCGTTCGAAGCGCGCCTGGAGGCCCACTTCGAAACCCTTTTCGGCCTGCTGCGCCACCTCTACGGCAGCCAGTACGACTTTTTCTACCACCTGGAAACGATCCTGGACACCGCAGCGCGCATGTGGTTGGCCCGCCCACCCGAGCTCCAGGCGCTCGACCTCAGTTGCGAGGCCGATCCCCTCTGGTTCCAATCCCATGAAATGCTGGGCGGCGTGTGTTATGTCGATCTGTTCGCAGGCGACCTAGCCGGGCTGAGGGCGAGGATCCCCTATTTCCAGGAGCTGGGTCTGACCTACCTGCACCTCATGCCGCTCTTTCTCTCCCCCGAGGTGAACGACGGCGGCTATGCCGTCAGCAGCTACCACCACGTCGGTCCCGCGTTGGGCACGATGCAAGAACTGGCCGAGTTGGCCGCCAAGTTGCGACGCTGCGGCATCCGGCTGGTCCTGGATCTGGTTTTCAATCACACTTCCGACGAGCACGATTGGGCACGACGCGCTCTGGCGGGCGACCAGGACTATCAGGAATACTACCTGATGTTCCCCGATCGAGGGATGCCCGACGCCTACGATGCCCATCTGCGCGAGATCTTTCCCGACGTGCGGCGCGGCAGCTTTACCTACCGGCCTGAGATTGACCGCTGGGTATGGACCACCTTTCACAGCTATCAATGGGACCTGAACTACCGCAACCCGGCGGTGTTTAACCGCATGGACGAAGAGATGCTCTTCCTGGCCAACATGGGCGCGCAGGTGCTGCGGCTGGATGCCGTGGCCTTTATCTGGAAACAGATGGGTACGTCGTGCGAGAACCTGCCCGAGGCGCACCTGCTGATCCAGGCCTTTAACGCCATTGCCCGAATCGCAGCGCCCACGCTGCTCTTTAAATCGGAAGCCATCGTCCACCCGGATGATGTCGCGCGCTATATCGCCCCGCACGAATGCCAGCTTTCGTACAACCCGCTGCTGATGGCGCTGCTGTGGGAGGCTTTGGCCACCCGGCAGGTGCGCCTGCTCCAGCGCTCGATGCAAAAACGCTTCCATATCAGCCCGCAATGCGCCTGGGTCAACTATGTGCGCTGCCACGACGACATTGGCTGGACCTTTTCCGACGAGGACGCCGCCGAGCTGGGGATCCAACGTTTCGATCACCGGCGGTTTCTCAATGCGTTTTACACCGGTCAGTTCGAGGGTAGCTTTGCCCGCGGTCTGCCGTTCCAGTTCAACCCGGTCACCCAGGACATGCGCATCTCGGGCACGTGCGCCTCGCTGGCCGGCCTGGAAAAGGCGCTGCGCCAAGAGACTAACGCCCAGGCAGAGCTGGCGGTCCGCCGCATCCTCCTCCTCCACAGCGTCATTCTGTCCATCGGCGGCATCCCGTTGATCTACCTGGGTGACGAAGTCGGCACGCTGAACGACTATGGCTACCGGAGCGATCCCGTCAAGGCAACAGACAGCCGCTGGGTCCACCGCCCGGCCGCCGACCGGCAGCAGTTTGCTCAGGGCGCCGGAGGCCGGACCATGGCATGTGGTGACCCCGGCCCAACCCACGGCCAGATCTGCGCCCGACTCCGCCGGTTGATCGAGGTGCGCCGACAGACACCCGCCCTGGGATGGGGACGAACCGAGATCCTGGAGACGGGCAACCCACACATCCTGGGTTACGTGCGCCAGTCCGAGGGACAGCGCATTCTGATACTGGCTAGTTTTGCCGAGAGCGAGCAGCGCGTTCCGGCCAACGAACTGCGGACGTATGGCCTGGGTTACACCTTTATCGACCTGGCGACCGGCCGGCCGGTGTCGGCCGATGAGGAGTTGGTGTTGGACGCGTACCGCTTTGTCTGGCTGCTAACGACATGAGGACCGCCTGATGATCTCGAACGACCTGCTGTGGTTCAAGGAAACCATCTTTTACGAGGTCTACGTCCGGGCCTTTGCCGACTCGAATGGCGACGGCATCGGCGACCTGCCGGGCCTGACCGGCCGGCTGGACTACCTGCAGGACCTGGGGGTGGAATGCATCTGGTTGTTGCCGATCTCGCCGTCGCCGCTGCGGGACGACGGCTATGACGTCGCCGATTTTACCGGCATTCATCCGGACTATGGCACTCTGGACGACCTGAGGCGGTTGGTGGACCAGGCTCACCGGCGAGGCATCCGCGTCGTCACCGACCTGGTCCTCAACCACACCTCCGACCAGAATCCCTGGTTCCAGGCTTCGCGCGACCCGTCCCACCCCGATCATGCCCGTTACCGCGACTGGTACGTCTGGAGTCCGACCGACCGGCGCTACCAGGAGACCCGGATCATCTTCCTGGACACCGAGCGATCCAACTGGAGCTGGGACCCGCTTCGGGGCGAGTACTACTGGCACCGCTTTTTTCACCACCAGCCGGACCTCAACTATGACCATCCGGCCGTCCGGCAGGCGATGCTGAACGTCGTGCGATTCTGGCTGGACCAGGGCATCGACGGGTTTCGCGTGGACGCCGTTCCCTACCTATACGAACGGGAAGGGACCAGCTGCGAGAACCTGCCCGAGACCCACGCCTACCTCAAGCACCTGCGCGCCTTTGTGGACCAGCACGCCCCCGGCACCCTGCTCCTGTCCGAGGCTAACCAGTGGCCCGAAGAGACGCGTGACTACCTGGGCGACGGCGACGAGTTCCACATGAGCTTTCACTTTCCGCTCATGCCGCGCATCTTTCTGGCGCTGGCCCAGGCCGATAGCCGACCCATCCGGCAGATCCTGGCGCGCACGCCCCCCATCCCGGACTCGTGTCAGTGGGGCACCTTTTTGCGCTGCCACGACGAGCTAACGCTAGAGATGGTCAGCGAGGAGGAGCGGCACTTTCTGTGGGACCATTACGCGCCCGAGCCCCGCATGCGACTGAACCTGGGCATCCGGCGGCGCCTGGCGCCGTTGCTGAGCGGTTGGGAGGATGGCGATCACCGCCTGGACCGGGCGCGCGTCGAACTGGCCTACTCGCTCCTGTTCAGTCTGCCCGGATCGCCGTTCCTGTACTATGGTGACGAGATCGGCATGGGCGACAACATCTGGCTGGAGGACCGCGGAGGAGTTCGCACGCCGATGCAGTGGTCGGACGCGGCCAATGCCGGCTTTTCCACGGCCGAGCCGGGCAAACTGTTCAGCCCGGTGATTGACGACCGGCCGTACGGCTACCGCAGCCTCAATGTCCAGGCCCAACAAGCGGATCCCGGTTCGCTGTTGAATCGCGTGCGGGAGATGATCCGCGTCCGCAAGGCGCACCCGGCCCTCGGCCGGGGCAACTGCACGTTCCTGGGACCGCCCGGCGGCGCGGTGCATGCAAGTAGCCGAACCGTGCTCGCTTACCTCCGGACCTGCGGCGACGAGACCATTCTGGTGGCCAACAACCTGTCGTCGGTGCCGCAATCGGCCGAGCTCGACCTGGCCGATTACGCCAACCGGCCGGCCTCCGACCTGTTCACCGGGGCTGTAATCGCTGTTGGGGAGAAAGGAACCCCCCTCGCCGGCCGGCTTCACCTGCAGCTGCGGCCCGGCGAGTACTGCTGGCGGCTGCTCTAGCCGACCGGCGTCGGCATGGTCGGTTTTCGGTGTGCCAGGGCCGGCCGCGGCCGGGCCGCCATAGAAGATGGGTGCCCGCTTCCGCAGGCATCACAGCCGATTAGGCCTGTGCGCGAGCGCGACAGGTACGTGTGCCCTCCCACCAGCGCGACGGACAGAGAAGCGACTGGCGTCCTCGCAGAGACCCGCTCTCCCCCTCCATCGTTCCCGCGCAAACCAACGCGAACCAAGTCCGTGTTCAAGTCGGTCCCACCCAGGAGCAGATGCGGCCGGGCGCGATGACGCGGCCGGCCGGCGTGCTGCAGTTGCTGCGCACGGCGGGCAACCAGGCGGTCCAGCGGGTCCAGGCACCGTCCACGTCGGCCCCAGCCGCTCCGTGCAGCGGCCCCTGTCCCCGGAAGCGCAGACGGCGCTGAACCGGTTGACCGGACGGTTTCCCACGATCCTGGGTCAGTCGGCGACCGTGGGTGCAATGTCGGGCCAGGTAACCGGTCAGGTTGCCCAGGGTGCGGCGGGTCAGCCAACGGCCGGGGTTGGCGTATGCCAGGACAAAGCCGGTGATGGCAGTGACCTCGGGTAGCTGCCATACCGCCCAGAACTTGAACCAGGCGACCTCGGCCGCCCGATCGCCGCTGAACGCCGCCGCCACCGACAATGCCTTTGGGATCATCGACTTGTCCTATGGCTGCCACTTGCCCGAACGTGGTAAACCCGCACCAAACGCTTGGCGAAACGCTTGGCAAACGCTGCTTGTTGTATGATGGCCAAGACGGCTGGGACATGGTCCCAGCAATGAGCGGTCAGAATACGAACAGGAGGAATGAGATGAAGATTGAGCGTGCGCGGATGATTGCCGTGGTATTGATCTGCATGTTGTTGGCGCTGCCGGCGCCTGCGCTGGCGACGCCCCCTGAACCGCTGACGATCGAGGCGAACTTGTGGCTGACGGGTGAGGACTCGACTGTTGGCTACTTCTGGACCAACGGCCTGTTCGAGGATGGTGGAACCGCCTCCGAGGTGTTCCGCATCGCTGCCGATACGATCCATGGCGTCAAGACATTGGTGAGCAATGACGGCACCATCACCATCAGGTTCCAGGCTCAGTTGGCGGGGACTGGCCCGACGGCGGTAACCGAGGGGCGGTTTGTCATTGTCTCGGGCACCGGTCGGTACGAGAAGCTGCACGCCGTCGGCGAGACCTACGCAACACTCGACCTGAGCTGTTTCGGCCCGGAATGCCCACCCACCATCTGGGCCCGCTACACGGGCCAGGCACACCTAAACTAGGCGCCGGCCTGCAGCCTGACAAGGCGCCGCCGACGGAGGCCACGGCACCATCGGCGGGCGCCAGGCCAACGAGGTTGGGCCATATAACGGAACCATTGGTGGCGGCCACGGATAGGTGATACCGATCACCGCCGCCGTCGCCGTCATCGGCGGCGGCAGCTCCAACACCACTGGCGCCATGGGCAATGACGCCAGCGGCTACTGTGTCACCGTCCCCGGGGGGAAGCAGCAACACCGGCCCTGACACCTGCCAAAAGAGATCGGCTGTCCGCCCGCCCCGGTGCTTGGCGCAGAAAGCCCGGCCCAGAGGTGCGCGTCTGGGCCGGGCCTGGGCAAGGTCGATGATAAGCCGCGGTGCCGAAAGTGACAAGCCTTCTGCTAGGCTATGGCACGAAATGCTGCCTGTGCATCTTGCCCATCCTGTTTGCAGCGCAGCAAACCTGGCTCTCAGTGAGATTAGCGGCGCAGCACCGTTGGCAGATAAACCATGCTCAGGTGATACTCGTAGGCGCCCATGTCATAGCCGCTGCCAGTCACACGCGGCACGTTGTCAAGGTCAGGTGAGAGTCCGGTTGTACAGGCATCGATGGCGGGCGAACCGCTACGAAGACGATAGTTCTCGCCCGCGCCGGGGGCCACGAACAACGGATCCACGCTCAGGCCGGCGTTGCCGCTCTGGTCAATGCTGCAGGTCCCGTCAAGTGAGCCACTGGCCACCCAGAAGCCGCCCATCGCATTGCCCCAGGCAATGCTGTTGGAAACAAATCCAGTGGTGCCGGATTGTGAATAGCCCGCCCCATTCTGATTGTGCGCCAGGGTCACATGGTTCACTGTAAAGGTGCCCGCCTCGGTACGGATGCCCGCTCCGAACCCGGTAGTGGAGGTGTTGCTGTAGACCAGGGAGTTGCTGATCTCGGCAGAGGCTCCGCTACCGATTTGGTGGATTGCGCCGCCGCGCACGCCTTGGTTGCGGTCCAGGATGGTGTGTGTGACGTTCAGCTGGCTCTCACTGGCGTAGATCGCCCCGCCCGATCCGATCCCACTGCCATCGGTGTCCGCGACGTTGCCAAAGAGCGCGCTGCAGACGCCGCCAATCGGGTCACAGGCCGTTGCTGTGGTGGCGAGCGGCGCGTGTGCATCCCGTGACTCGAGTTCGCCCGCCGTCATCTTTTCCAGAGAGCTATAGTTCGCGCGCAGTTTGAGTGTGGAGGCGTAAGCGGCAATGGCGCCGCCGTGATTCGCGGCCTGGTTGTCCTGGAAGATGCAGTTTTCGGCATTCAAGGTGCTGCCGCTCAGATACAGCGCGCCCCCGTCCACCGCCGCGTGATTGCCGTCGGCGTCCGCGCCGAGGGTAGCCCCGTCGCAGCGCACGTTAGGGCTGTTCACGGCATAAATCGCGCCGCCGCTGCCGTTATCGGCCCAGTTGTCCCACAGTTGCGGCCTTGCGTTGGCATAGTCATCCAACCACACCCGTGAAGCGTTGCTCAGGTAGATGGCGCCGCCGTTAGCGGCCCGGTTACGGTCAAAATGAACTTGTCCATACACGTCAAAGTAGCCGCCGTTGTTGGCGTACAACGCGCCGCCGTTCCCGCTGGTGAAGTTGGCGTGGTTGGCGTAGATGTACATCCGGTGACCGGAGGTGGCGTACAGCCGCGCCGTGGTGTTGTTACCCAGGTAGAGCATACCGCCGTGGCCGCTTAACGCCCGGTTAAAGTAGGCCAAGCTGTCACCGCCTGCTCTAAAGCTCACGGCGGCCGTTCCCGTCGCGGCAATCGCGCCGCCGCTGCCGCCCAGGGCCGTGTTTTCCCGCAGCGTCCAGCCACCGTTCAACTCCAGCGTGCCGCCGTCCGTATGGATTGCGCCGCCGTCGGTTGCGGCTGTGTTGTTGCGCACCATCGCTCCGGTGATGTTGATGCTGGGCGTGCCCGCGGCGGCAATGCCGCCCCCCACACCGTTGAGGCTGTGGTTGTCAGCGATAACGCTGCCGTTGAGCACGTTAAGCGTACTGACCTGCCACATGCGCACACCGCCGCCCACGGCTCCCGCCCGGTTGCTGATGATCTGGCTGTTATCCAGTGTAGCGGTGCCGTTGCTCAGGTAGAGACCCGCGCCACGCCCGTCAGACACCGAAGGCGCATAATGCTGTTCGATACGGCTGTTTTGCAGTGTGACGGTGCTGTAAGCCGTCGCAAAGATGCCGCCGCCATAGGTGAAACTGGTGGTCTGGAAGGTGTTGCTGACGATGACGGTGTCGTTCAACACGCTGTTTGAACCGCTGGTCAGATAGAGGCCCGCTCCGGTGTTCCCGGCGGCTCCCAGCCGGTTGCCCCGCGCCGCCCCTGCCAGCCCGACCGTCGCATTGGTCAGATTGAGCGCGCTGTTGGCCGCGTAGACACCGCCGCCGCTGTATTCGGCCACGTTTGTGGCGATGGTCCCGCTCAAGTCAATTGTGCTGCTATCCGCATAGAGGCCGCCGCCATAGTTGGCCGTGTTACCCCACTGTATCGCACCAAAGAACCACAGCGTATGGCCCAGATTCGTGTTCGTCGCCTGGAGGACGCTGTTGTTGCCGAGGTACAGTCCTCCCCCGTTGCGCGTGGCAACGTTCCCTCCCAGATTGACCCCATCCAGCGCGATCGTGCTGTTGTCGGCATAGATGCCCGCACCATCGTAGGCCGCCTGGCTCGGCATGAACAACGACGTCCCCACCATCACGTTGTCGCGCAACGACACCCTACCGCCACTGGTGACATAGATGCCGCCGCCCTTGCCATCTGCCGCCGCCGCCTGGTTGGAAAGCACATCCGCCTGTTCGATGGTCAACCGGCCGCCGGGCACGTAAAACGCACCCCCGCTCGGCGCACAGTTGTTGTAGATGTCAGAGTTCTCTCCATAGGCGTAGAGCTGCCCCCATACCCGCGCGCCACCGCCCTCGCTGGACGCAGCGGTGTTGTTGTAGAGACGTGTGCCATTGGTCAAGGTCACGGCGCTGCTGGAACTGATATAGATGCCGCCTGCGTAACTGGCATTGTTGTTGTAAATGTCGACGTTATCCAGCGTGACGCGCGCGTTGCTGAGGGCATCCACACCTCCGCCAATGGCGCTGCCCCAGGCGATATCCAGATTGCGGACGCCCAGAATGCTGCCGGAAACGTCGAGGACGCTGCCGGTTGTAGCGCCACCATCAATCCGCGTCGTTCCTGTAATGTCGGAGGTACACGTGCTATTGTAGCCGCCGGCCAAGGTGATGTTCTTGCCAGCGATATCCACCGCTTCAAAGTAGACGCCCTCAGCGATGCGCACCGTGTCCCCGTTCTGCGCAGCATTGACCGCTTGCTGGATGGTTCCATAGGCGCACGCCCCGTTCACGCCGACGCGCGCCACGCCGCTGACCTCGTCCGCCCCCATATCGTAGGGGGTCGCCGCCGTGTTGCGCACAATCGGACGGACCTCATTCTCAAAGTCGGTGTCCATCCCGCTAAAGACGGCGCAGCGGTCGATCACCGGGCTGGTGCTTTGCAGGTGATAATCGGAACTGGCCGGCGCCACGAACAGAGGGTTGACGTTCAGGTTGCCGACGCCGGCGTAGCCGCCCTGAATGTTCGAGTATGTCACGTTTTGGACGGCTGCATCGATGCTGTTGGTATGTCCCCAGATGATGGAGCAGTGCAGCGACAGGCTGGACGTCGTCAGGCCAATCGCCTGACCGGTAGCCGCACCCCCGGCATCGTTGTAGGCCAGGGTGTTGCCCGCGCCGGTAATCGTGACGTTGAGGTTCAGCCGGACAGCGTCACCGGTACCGCTGACGGCGTTATTGCGGGCAAAGAGGCTGTTGTAGGCGTACACCGTGCTGTTGTCGTAGGCATAGACGCCGCCGCCATAGTCGGCAGTGTTGCTTTCGATGAACGTGTTGCGCAGATCGGCCACGCTGTTGTTGCTGATGTAGACGCCCCCGCCATAGTATGTAGTTGCCGTGTTGTTACTCAGGCGGCTACAGCGCACGCCCAGGCAGGTAAGGCTTCCCAAGTCCATATCGAACACCGAGCCATTGGTCGCGTAGACGCCGCCGCCGCGCAGGTTGGCCGTGTTGTAACGGATCGCGGCCTTGCGGCCGTACAGACTGCTGTTGTCCAGGTAGGCTCCACCGCCGGTTCCACCACCGTTGTTGTATAGCTGCGCGCCGTCGACCAGATTGACGGTGCTCCCCTGGGCATACACACCGGCGCCGTTTCCTGTCGCCGTGTTGTTGTAGATCCAGGAGGACTCGCCGTCAAGCGTCAGGGTGCTGCTGACAACGTAGGCCCCTCCGCCGTGGATGGCGTCGTTCTGGATAAGGTCCGAGTCGTTAGCCATCGATAGCGTGCCTTCACGCAAGTACACGCCCCCGCCCAGACCATCGCCGCTCAGCGCCTGGTTATAGTACACGTCGGAAGCCGTCAAATTCACCACGGAGGCGTAGTCGTTCTCCCGCGTGGCATACAGGCCGCCGCCGCGTGGGGCGGTGTTGTCGTGGATGTAGCTGTTGACGAAAGTGACGCGACCACCGAACGACCGCGCGCCACCGCCGTAGTTCGTCGCCGTGTTGCCGTAAATCTCGACATTCTCCCCATTCACCACGGCGTTCGGACCGACCCACAACCCACCGCCCCATTGGCCGGTGTTGCCATAGATCGACACGTTGGTCAGGTTTAGCGTGCCCGTGCCGGCGCCCCAGGCGAAGCGAATGCCGCCGCCCTCAAAGCCCGTGTTGCCGTTGGTGATGTTCAGGTTGAGCAAACTGACGGCGATGGCCCGGTTGACAACCACCACCGACCCACTGGCATTGCCGTTCAGCGTCGTGCGAGCAGAGCTGCCGCTGGCGCATCCAGCGTACCCGCCTTGCACCGTCAAGGTGATCGGGATCGTGATGTTTTCGTTAAACGTGCGGTCGCCCTCGACCAGTAACCTGTCACCAGGGCTGGCCGCGGCAATGGCTGCGGTAATCGTCGCATAGGTACAGCCGCCGCCCACCGTCCGATCGGCGTTCAGGCCGGTAATCCGTGGAATTGCAGTCTGATCCCGGGCGCCGTCAAGGGTTCCCCCTTCAGCCGGATCGCGTAAGTCTGTCAGCGCAAGAGCGCGGTTGGCCGCCTCGACTGCCTCCTGGGCCTGCAAGATAGCCAGCTCCTCGGCCTCGCTCACCGGCCGGCCTTCTGCAGGAGGTACTTGCGGCAGCCGCTCACGCGCCGCGACGATCTCGTCGATCACCAGATCGAGCGCCAACGGTGACAAGCTCTCACCCAAAGCGCTCACAGCCTCTGGGCTTTGGGCGCGCGCCGCCTCGAGCGCATCCAGCGCACCTTCCGTTTCCGCCTGGCGCATTCCCTGCACCGCGGAGGCATCCTCGCGCCCGGCTTCCAGCGAACGCTGCCACCGCTCGCCGGCGCTCGGCTGCTGAGAAGAAAGCGCGTCCAGCACGTCCTCCGCGGTCAGGCCGGCGGCCGCTAACGCATCCAGGTCAGTCGCCTCGGCGGAATCCATCACCGTGCTGCCGCTGACCTGATTTTGACACACGCCGAGGTCTAGCGGCTTACACCCCTCGCAGACCAGCGTGTAACCCTGCGGCCCTTGGGGCACCGTCGTGCCTTTCACCCGCACTAACCACGTCCCCACCTCAGGCGTGGGAACCTGCACTTCCTCCTGGTTATTCACGTTGTCCACGCCGCGCGTGGCGTTACTGGCCGGATTGGCGGGGTTGAGCACCCAGGGTTGAAAGATCGCCCCGCTCGGCGCGACCAGCTCCAAATCCAGGTTGTTGATCAGAGTCGGATATGCGTTGAAGGTAGCTTCATAGTCATCCCACGCCAGGCTGACGGTAGCCGGCGTCGCACTGTTGGGGACGACAAAGGTGTACACGTCCACTTCACCCTGCCCGACGTTGTCCTGGCGGAACGCTTTGCGCGAGATCAGGTCCACCGCTGCCTGGATGTTCACCAGGCCGTAACCCCATTGATAATCCGGGCCAGGGTTTCCCAGATCAGTCGCCGTGTGCATCAGGATCGCCTTCGCCGTCGAAGGCCAAAAGTTGCCCGACGTGTTGTACACAGCGCGGTAATGTTGCAGCATCAGCGCGATACCGCCCGCAACGGCGGGAGTCGCCATCGAGGTGCCGCACAGCACCGTGTAGGCGTTCACCGGGTTGTTGTCCGTCGACTTGATGCCGAAATCGTCGGTCGTTTGGCACGCACCCGCTGTCACAATGGGTTTCAGCCGGCCGTCATCGGTGGGCCCCCACGACGTGTGAGCATACTGGGTATTGTTGTTGGTGTTCGAGCCGCCCACGTGGATGGGGTTCTTGGCCCCGGCCGGGGGTGCCACCAGACCATAACCGCCGCCAGCGCCAGCGCAGGATGTGGCCCATCCCCGCTCGTTACCGGCAGCCCACGTCGCAATGTACTTGTCGCCGATGCCCACGGCGCTATTGCCACCGCGCACAATCTGGTCGATCAAGACCGAAGCTGCGCCGTAATTGCCCATCAAGTAGCAATAGGTCGGCTGATAGTATGCATAAATGTATGACCCCAGGCTAGCTGTACCCAAGTCGGCGCCATACGAGTTCTGTGCTTGCGCCCAGTTGTATTCGATGTCGGGGACATTCTCGTAAAACATCACACCCGAGCCGGCAAAGTCGGCGCCATACGAGATCAAGTCAACGGCCGGCGCCATGCCGCGCCACTGTAAAGCGGTCCCGCCCTGAGCCGCGCTGTTCGCCCCGCTACCACCCACCGTCCCGGCGACGTGGGTGCTGTGTTCGCTGACCGCTGTCGCATCGCCGGTGATGAGACGGGTGCCGAAATCCACGTGAGCGCCAACTCGGCCGTTATCGTAGACGAGAACGTCGATGTTGGTCCCGTCCAGGTTATACGGCGCAGCCTGTACCACGCCCACGCCGATCTGCTGGCGGCTGCCGTCGTTCGCCTCTGTCAACGGCGGCGCCGCCGGCTCGATCCACTGCACCGCGTCGGCCGCCGCCAGCGCCTCGATGTTGGCGCGGGGCATCTCGACAACCAGGAGATTGATCCCCACGACCTCACCCGTAATCTTGCCGCCGAACTGCGTGACGAGCGCACGGCCGGCTGCCAACGACTCGTCGAGGTGCAGTGCGACGTAGACCGCTGCTTTCCCGTCCGGGGCAAGGTTATGGCTTCCCCACAGGTTGTCCACGATGGCGGGAGCCAGTTTGTCCGCTAACGCGAGTTCGCCTGCCCACGTCACGCCCGGAATGTGCAGCACCGCCGCCGGATTCGCAGCCGGAACGGATGCGATCCAGGCGTAATCGGGTAGATAGGCCAGCAGCTTGACGCCGCGCGCTTCGAACTCGGCTTTGGCGGCCTGACGCGGGACAAAGTCCAGTTGCAGCAGAATGTGTACCCGACTGGGTCCGGCGTCAGCGAGTGGAGTAAGTGCTTGCATCTCCGGCTCGCCGGGAGCAAACACCCGTGACTGGAGGTAGATCGTTCGTTGAACCGGTGGAGATGTGGGCAGAGCTGCCGAGGCTTCCGGTGGCGCCTCAGAAGCTAGCTCACTGACTGGAGGCGGCGGTTCGCTGCCGACCGTCTGCGCTGAAACGTTGCCACTTGTGATCGGGAGTACCGAAGTGAAGAGCATCGTAACCAGAAGGCTCACACTCACAAACAAACGCGTCAAGAACACAAATCTGTGCGCCATCTCAAGACTCCTTTCATGCTACAGGCACGGAGAACACTGGCCCATTTGGGTCACGTGCGCTGAGGCATCGTACTCACGCTGCCGGACGAACCAACTCGAATCTCTGTCCACTCTGGCGCTCTCGCTGTATGACAGAGTATGACTGCACCCTGAGAAGACAAGATGCACAGGAAAAACAACCCGAAAGCGGCCTGACAACTGATTGGGCCGAACTCCTGGGGCCGATTTGCCTTGGTTCATATACTGACCTACTCAGCCTAGCATACCCCCAAGGTTTGACCTATGCCGAATTACGGCCAGAGTATCTGAAACCTTGATGGGCAATCTGGCGGGTGTACAAGTTCGAGGATGGCGATATTATGCACCGGAAATCCTCCCATGTCAAACGGCGGAGTCAACCCATGGAAGAGCACCGCCCCAATAAGCGGTGGATCCAATCCGCGCCTGTCCTGAGCTTGGGATCAGCGGCGTTTCTCCAAACCCCGCGTCGTTGAGATCATTCACCAGGTACCAGGAGGCAGCGTCACGAAAACACCCAAGTCCCGCGCGTGTTTGGTCTACAACATCGACAATCCCATCGGCCTTCACCTGGCCCTCTAAACCGACCGCGGCGGCGTGCGCGAGCACCGGTCCGTCCGCCTCCGGGAGCCATTAGGGCCGCCGGGTGCACGGCCGGCAGAATCCGCGAGAGGGACTGAAACAATGAGGGCTCCACGGGGTGGCTATTGGGCCCACACGCTGGCAAGCCGTCAGAACCCGCGCCTCTCGTGGGGATGTTTGGCAGCTCCCCCGAGATAGCCGGCATTTCAGGGCGCGTGCTACGGGATGTGCCGACGCAGTTGATTGGCGGGCTGGATCCAGAGAACCAGCAGACCGCAGAGTTGTCGGACCCCGGATGCAATCCAGTGCTCGACGAGGGCGATCTGGGTCCGGATCCTTACCAGTCATTGCCGCCCAATACCGACCCGCAAGGAACCTCTCCCTCGGGTGGCTATGCGAGCCCTAAACCCTCAGCGAGCCACGGAACCCCCTGGCGCCATAGTACGAGGGCGCGCTATTGTGATAAACAAAAACAGTGCCGTAGCGGCGATCAGCAAAGAGGGCGCCGCCGAGTTTTCTGATATCCGACGGTGTTTTGACCCAGCTCGACGTTTTCGTGTCGAAATTGCCGAGTTTCTGCAACGCTCGATATTGCTCTTCCGTCAAAAGCTCAATGCCCATGGCAGCCGCCATATCAACCGCGTTGTTTTCTGGTTTGAAAGTCTTCCTTGACTCCTGGGCTTCACGATCGTAACAGACGTTTCTGCGGCCTTGAGGACTTTCGGCCGAACAATCGTTTAAGATGTATTCGCCCGTCTCTGGTTCATGACCAACAACATCCGGTTCACCGCCAGTTCGCTCCATTTCGTAGAGTGACCACAGTCTTTCAGTATTGGCCTCCAGCTTGGCCTGTATTTGAGCCCATTCCAGACCCTGATGCCGGTTCATGTTTTTCTCAAAACGCGCTTTCACTACGCTGAGGAGTTCTTTACGTTGTTCTGGCGACAACTCTTTTCGGCTGCCATTGATGTGGTTCATGCTCCTTCCTTTCTGCCCAATAGGTGTGTCAAGCGGATGGTTGCTAGGTCCATCCTTTGTTCTTCTTTGGCTCGGTCAATTCAGCCAACGATTCACCGATAACGTTCAGGTCTCCGGTTGTGAAATCGGTCCGCACTATTATAGCCATTTGCCGTCGTTGGCCATTATCAGAACGTCATTGACCATGCCAGACCTGCAACGCAGCGTCGGGTTGTGTGTACCAGCGGTAGGCGCCGGATCGTTTCCAATCATAGCCGCTCGATGCGTACCGGTCATGATCGCTCGATGGCTGCCACCCATCATCGTCCACCGCCCGGCGGATCGCCGGTGTGCGATTGCCTGCAACCAGGCGGCGCTCAAAGGGATGAATCTGAAGCCGAGCGGCCTGTTGGCTGCGCTCGGCGAGCTCGAACGCGCCCACCGCCTTCTGGCGGGCGATGGTGGCTGGGGAGAACACGCCGATCGCCCTGGCAGCCCGCTTGGGCACGGTTCGCGCCTGTTCCCTGAGGCCGTGCCGGATGCCGTCCGCCGGCAGCTTGAAGGTGCGACTGTTCGTTCGCAAGCACAGCGTGCGCGGGAATGACACAACCGCCACCCCCGTGTAGACGGGGGTCCACGACCTGAAGGTTGGCCGGCGTCGGATGCACAAGCGACGATGCAGGTTCACGTGGACGGGTGGATTCGCGCTTGCGCGGCAATGACGGGATTGGTTGTGCGGGAATAACCTCTGCCGCCTGCGCGGGGGCCATCCGGCGAATTTCAACAACCATGGCCGAGAGAGGGCGGCGGTTGCAGCCTGGGTTGCAGTGCCCCCCCACTTTCGCGCGGCGCTCAACGAGGAGCCGCACGACAACGCGGACGCGCTGATGAGCCAGGCGCTGGCCTCGGTGGCTCCCCCCGCGGCGCCAGCCGCTCCCCGGCCGCCGAGTTCCTGCGCTCAAGCGGCTTTCACGATACCGCCGGGTCGGAGGGCGGCCAGCCGGCCACTGCCGCTCCTCAACAATCGGGCACCTGACCGCCCGTGGGTCCCCTCACACCTGAACCGCTAGCTTTCCCCTCCGACAGCGTGGTACCATGGACGATGTTCGAAGCGCCAGCTGCCACCAACGAGATTGCCAGCGCGGGATTGCTTTCGCGGGTTTCCACCGCCTGCTGGAAATAACCCAGTGTCAAGTGGCCGTTCCCGCGCTCCAAGTGCCGCTGAACCTGGTCCTTGCTGGCGACGAGGCTCTGGACCGCGCGGTTGCCCACCGTGTGCTGAAGCGCGAGCACCTGCCCGCCGGTCGGACTTCCCGGTGACCGGGCGGCCGTCGACCCCGCCTGGATCTCTGCTACCCGCCCGGCGTCGCTCGATTGCTCAGGGTGCAGCGCCTTGTGGGTTCGTTCATCCGTGTGTTGCTTCGCCTGACGTGACCTGTCCACCGCCGACCTCCTGTCGAACCACTTGCGCCCGCATTCTGTACCCCAGCGCCACTAAAGAGTCAAATGGCGGGCCAGCCATCGGGCGCCGCGGCCAGCGATCGTCTCGGGTCGACGCGCCCGGTAGCAGGTAGCATCGCACCGCTGACGTGATCGACCCGGGTCACGTGGCGCATGTTTTGGCGCAGTCAGATGGCCACGAGAGCCCGATTCGGTTCCCCGCGAGGTGGTGGAGCCGGCTACCGATGGCATCGAAACTCGTGCGTCATGGTGCAATCCATGGTGGCGCCTGACAGCCGCAAACCGCCAAAGCACCGGTCCTTGAAATTGCGCCGGTTCGGGTGAGTAATGAGCCTGACCTAATTCACGGAGGCGAGCATGACCCAGTCACGCGAAACCCCCAAGCGTGCTGACGAGACCGCCGGCAAGGTGTTGCGGCGGGAAGAGCAGGAAACGCCAACGCAGGCGCATCCGGCCGACGTGTTCCGCTCTGTTGGCTCCATCGGCAAGCTCCATCCGTCCCACGGCCTGGCGCTGCAGGCCTCGGTGGGCAACCGGGCTGTCCAGCGGACCATCCAGCGGAAATTCGACCCCGCCGAAATGGCAGACCAAGGCATGCAGCACGTGGACAGCCTCGCCCGGGACAGGGATGTCTTTGTTCGGACCAGACTGTCCGCCTATACCCAACACGGTGGCGTCAACGAGATCGAGCACCAGCGCGGTGAGGCCGGTAGATTGGAGTCAACCTACCGTTAAAGCACGCGATCCCATCGTGCCCCCGGCGTACGACCATTTCCACCCCTGTGCGGCGCCGCCCTTGAAGGTGCAGGGGGGAGGGTGCTGTTGCCCATCGTCGTGCACGCCGGCCGCCGATAACGACACGCCGCCGACCCAACCATGGGTAGGGGCGCCCCCGGTGGGCGCCCCTGTTCCAACGACCGGCGGTCGCCACCGGCGGCTGCACTAGACCTGTTCCGCTCTCCCGACCATGGGAGAGGGGTCAGGGGCGAGGGACTGCCGCTCGCCGCGCACGCGCCACACGTCCGCTTCCAGCGTTCGCACGCCGGTGCGCTTTATCCAGGCACGGACCCGCCCCACCCACCCCTGAATGCCGCCAGAAGTGATCTGGCCCGCCACGTTTCCCTCCACCCCGAGCACAAGACCGAGGAGATCGGAAATCCCCGCGGTGCTGGCGATGGGATGCCGCAGCCGGACGAGGCCGGCCCCTACATCCGCCAGCCGCAGGATGGCGCGGACCTACACCCAACCAGGCGAGATCAAACACCGGCCCCTACACCTTCTCCACACCAGCGGAAGCATCCGCGGCCTCGGGAAAACAGATAAAGAACGAGAAGGTAAAGCTGATCACCATCAGAATGGGCGGGAAAACGGTCAGCAGGAACCGGGCTGCCTGATCCGGCTGGGCGCCGGGGTTCAAGCCGCTCTCAAACCCAAAGATGATAAAGACCAGGTAGAAAGCGGAACTGGTAAAAAGGCCACTCAGCCGGTTCATGAAACCCAGCGCGTTGGCGATGATGCCTTCGCGGCGCACGTTGAATTTGCGGGTGTCCTCGTCCATGATCCGGGCGCCGATAAGATCCATGGTCGTGATCACCCCGGCAAACCCGAACCCCACCAGGGCAGCGCAGATGACGGCCGAGATCAGCGAATCGGCAAAGTAGAGGGGCACAAAGGCCACTGCCAGTGTGATGAGCGCCGCCCGCCACACCGGCATCAGGGTGAACCGGCGCACCAGCCGCGCCCACACTGCCACGCAACCGATGGCGATGAGCAGAACGGCCGCAAAGAGAAAGGTGGACTGACCCTCGGAGAGCGCCAACGCGTATTTCACAAAAAAGGGCATGGACGCTAGAACCAGCGACATGGCTGCGCTGTAGAAGGCGTTAGCCAATCCGGCCACCCAGAACTTGCGGTTGGAGAACAGGTCCTTGATGCTTTTCCAGAGCTGCGGCTGTTCCTCCTCGGGCCGGATGCCCGCCTCCCGGCAGGAGAAGGTCATGTACAGGATCACCGCCCCACCCAGCACGCCATAGATGATCGAGGTCATGTTGTATCCAATCGCCTGGGTCACCATCGGTGTGAGGGCAATCGAGATGATCATCGCCACCAGTTGAAACGCCTGCCGCATGGCATTGGCGTTGGCCCGGCTGCCGTCGTCGCGGAACAGCTCCGGGAAGAGGGCGGCGTAATTGGCGTTGATCACCGAATCCAGGGTCCCGGTGAGCATGTAAAAGAGCATGCAGTAAGCCACCAGGGAGTTGCCCGCCAGAAAGCTGGGGGTGCTGTAAAAGGCGACAAACGCCAGGATCAGCAGCGGCGTGCCGATGGTCAGCCATGGACGCCGCCGGCCCCAGCGTGTGCGGGTGCGATCGGACAGAAAGCCGTACACGGGATTGTCGAGGGCGTCGATAAAGGTGTAGATAAGCAGCATGAGCGCAAACTGCGCGGTGGTCACGCCCAACCTGTCCACATAGTAGATGGCGGCGTAGGTTTTCAGCATGTTGATGGGGATTGACGTGCCAAACATGCCGATGGCATAGTTGAACGCTTTCGCACGTGGTTGTGACAAATTCCTACCTCCTTGGATCGCCTGGACCGGTTGCCTGAGCCTCGAAAAGACTACTCCTTTGTGCCCCGGTGCTCATGGGCAATGTGGACAGAGCTCCTCCGTCGGCGATAAGTCCTGCCAGGACCACTGGGCACGATTCCCTGGTGCCTCCACATTTTACCCAAATCGACGCGGGCGACAACTGCCTCCATCTCCGGTGTCTAGAAGTCTGGCCGAAAAGCTCGCGTTGTTTGGGGATCGGTATTACACTCCTTAACAGTCCAGCTCAGGAGTGAAGTATGATTGGAAAACGCTCTCTCCAACGCGGTCTGTTCGAGGCTGATAACCAGTACCTGGATTTTGTTGGCCGGGACACCTTTTACGGCTTCCTGGCCAGCCAGCGCGGCAAACTGTTCCAAGATGAGGATTTCGCCGAATGCTACTCCCCTGACAACGGTCGTCCCAGTGTGGCACCCAGCTTGCTGGCTAGCGCCCTGCTCCTGCAGACTCACGACCGGGTCTCGGACGAAGAGGCGAAGGCGCGGGCGGACTACGATCTGAGGTGGAAGGTGGCCCTGGGGATCGAGATCGGCGAACAACCGTTTGCCAAGAGTACTTTGCAGCTCTTCCGCGCCCAGCTGATCTTGAAAAAGAAGATGCGTGCCGTGTTTGAGCGCAGCCTGGAGCTGGCCAAACGGACGGGTTACATGAAAGAACGGCGTCTGAGGGTGATCCTGGACACGACCTACATCCTGGGCCGGGGGGCAGTGCGGGATACCTACAATCTGTTGGGCGATGGCATCCGGCAGCTGTGCCAGACGCTTGCGGCGGCCCGCGAGCAAGAGCTGGAAGGCTGGGTACAGGCGCACCAGTTCCAGGGCTACTTTGGGTCGAGCCTGAAAGGGGAGGCCAGGGTGGACTGGGATGACGAACAGGCGCGCAATGTCTTCTTGCAGGGGATCGTGGCGGATGCCCAACGCCTGATGGCTTTGGCGCAAGAAGAGCAAGCTACCCTGGCTGGGGATGCGCCTGAAAGCCAACAGGTCGCTGAAGCCGGGCAGTTGTTGAGGCAGTTGACTGAGCAGGATGTAGATCTGGCGAGCGGGCAGGCGAGCCTGAAAGAAGGCGTCAGCCGGGATCGGATCGTTTCGGTACACGACCCCGAGATGCGACACGGGCGGAAGAGCCGTGCCAAACGCTTTGACGGGCACAAAGCGGCTATCGGGGTAGATGCCGAAAGTCAGTTGATCACTGCAGTGGACGTTTTGCCGGGGAATGCGGCGGATGCCTCGCCCGCTTTGCCCTTGACCGAAGCCAGTGAAGAGAATACCGGGCAGGAAGTCGAAGAGACGGTGGGGGACTGCGCCTATGGGGATGGCAACACTCGCCAGGCATTCGCCGAGGCAGGGCGCAAGCTGGTCGCCAAGGTGGCCGACGTGGGGCGCAAGGATCAAATCCACAAGAGCCAGTTTCGCATCGATCTGGAGGCTATGACCTGCACCTGCCCGGCTGGACACACGACGACCACGCTGATCCCGACCGGGTCTTGGTTGGATAAGAAAGGGCAGAAGCAGCCCAGAAGATCTTTTGCCTTTCCGGTCGCAGTCTGTGCCGCCTGTGGGCTGCACCGGCAGTGTATCCGGGCCAAGACCAAGCGGGGACGATGGATCCAACTCCATCCCCAGGAAGGGGTACTGCAATAGGCGCGGGCTTTTCAGAAGAGCCCCGAGTTCCAGCCCTATCGCCCAATGCGGTAGATTGCCGAGCATCGCTTGGCCCGCTTGGTGCAGCTGGGCATCCGCCAGGCGCGCTGTTTTGGCAGGCGGAAGACTCTGTTCCAGTTGTTGATGGCCGCGACTGTGGCGAACCTGACGTTGATCGCCACAAAAACGGGACAGATGCGCACCCAGAATGGCCAAGTTCTCTCTTTTTTTGCCCGGCCAGACGCTCTGGAAAGGGCGATCGGTGATGCCTGGCGTGGTTGGGAGCATCTGATTCATCATTCTCGGAGGCTGTTCGCCGCTTCGGCCTCAAAAACCCTGGTTTTCGGCTGAGCTTCTAGGCCATCTCTGGCTCATGATGCGGACGACAGGCGACCTCACCTCGGCCGCCTTCCGGGTGGCTCTCCGACGGCCGGCTCACTTGGGTGAATCATCATTCGCCCTGCCGGGAACGGGTCCGCCTATGGTGAGCGTAGCCGAACCATCGCCGAACACTTGCCGGTTGAGCGCAGACGGTGTTCGCATGCCGGGGCACGTCGCCCTGCCGGCCAAACCGCACGCGGGCCGCGGCGATAAAGTGGTAGACATTTCCCCAGTTTTCCCATATAATGGAATTCGCGCCAGCATTACTGCTATTTTCCACCGTTCCAGCCAGCTTGAAGGAGGGCCAGGAAATGACCCAGCGACTGACATGGACGTGCGTTCTTTGCCTGGTGGCCACCTTTCTCTTTCCGGCCCATGCAGCGCAAGCCGCTCCAGTGCAGCCCCCCACCCTGATTCCACCTGTCGAAGCCAACTTTTACGGCGGCACGCAACAGATGGTTGCCGCTCCCCTGGGACTGGCGGTGGACGTCTACACGCTGGGTCTCAGCGCCAACCGGACCGACCTGCTCCTGCCGGGCTGCGACCTCCCCATGCAGGCCGCATTCGTCTACACGCCGGGTCCCGACCGGCGCCCGGCGGCGCCCATGGGCGTCGGTTGGGCCCTGGCCCCCGGCGCCGGCTATAGCCAGTCGGCTACCGGGCTGGTGACCCTGGGCCCCATCCAGGGCCGGATGCTGCAACTGGCGGCCGGAAGCGACGGTCTCACGTCTTTGCCCGGCGGTGGGTACCGATACCGGGCGGCCGACGGCACCGTCTACACGTTTGACAACCCGACCCATCGCCAGCTCACCAAGATGGAATCACCGTCCGACAGCTACATCCTGCTGACGTACGACGCGCAGGCGCGGCCGACACACATGACCGATACGTACGGCCGCCGCCTGGACCTCACCTACCAGGACGGCCACCTGATTCGCGTCACCGACGCCAACGAGTCGCCGGTCCGCGTCGTGCACTATGAGTACGATGCCGATGGGTTCATGGTCCGCGTGATCGACCCGCTGGGCAACGTCACCGGCTACGAATACGCCAACCGGGGGCTCTACCTCTCCGCTTACCCGCAAGGATACCTGTCCAGGATCACCGACCCGTTGGGGAACTGGGCGCTCATTCAGTACGACAGCCAATGGCAGGCGGTCCTGGCCATCTCCACGCCGGTCAGCTCCGTCAGCTACAGCCACGTCGAGTACGAGAGTCTCATTCCTACCATCCAGTATGTGAACTATACGACCATCACCGACGTGCGCAGCGGGCTGGCGCGGGCCACCCGCTACGATTTTGACCAACGTGGGCTGTTGCGGACCATCACCGATCCCGAGGGGTATGTTGTCACCTACCTGCGGGACGGTGAGGGCCGATTGGTGGGCCTGCGGGACGAAAACAACCACCTCACCCGCTTTAGTTATGACCAGGCCGGGCGGCTGGAAATGGAGACCGACCCGCTGGGTCGCACGACCCACTACACGTACGATCCGGCGTCAGGCAAAGTGGCGTCGGTCACCGACGCCGAGGGCCACACGACCCGTTTCCGGTACGACGCGCAGGGTCGGGTGATCCAGGTCACCGACCCGCTCTCCAACACCTATCGCTACCAGTACGATTGCTGCCACCTGATAACCGCCACCGACCCGCTCTCCCACACCACGGTCTATACCTACAACGCCTTTGGCGACCTGGCGGCGGTGCGTGACGCGGCCGGGGTGACCACCTGGTTCGATTACAACGCCCGGGGCGAGCTGGTTCAGACGGTCGACGGCCGCGGAAACCTGACCGCGTTGGAGCGGGACGCCGCCGGTTGGGTGACGGCCGTCACCTATCCGGGCAGCGGCACCTACCGCTATGTGTACGACGCGGCCGGCAACCTGATCCAACAGACCGACCCGGCCGGGCGGGCGCTGCTCTACACCTACGACCCGCTGGGGCAGCCCCTCTCCATAGAGGACGCTATCGGTAAGCTCAGTTACGATCCCGACCCCTGGGGGAATTTCCGCGCCATCACCGACGAGCAGGGCAACCAGGATTCCTTTACATACGATGGGAACGGCCGGATGCTCAGCCGGACCGACCCCCTGGGACGCGCCACCCGCTTTGCCTACGACGGGGCGGGCAACCTCATCCGCCGCACCGATCCGTTGAGCCAGACCACCGAGTACACCTATGATGCCGCCAATCAATTGGTCGGCGTGCTTTATCCGGACGGTCTGACGGTGACTCTGGCGTACGACCGGGCGGGCAACCTGGTGCGCGAATCCAACCCGGTGGTCAGCGTGGACTATGCCTACGACCCCGCCGGCCGGCTCATCAGCGTCACCGCCGCCGGTCAGGTGGTCGGCTATTCCTATGATGCGGCCGGGCGGCGGGCGTCCCTGACCGACCCGACAAACCGCACCATCCACTATACCTACGACGGCGCCGGGCGACTGCAGTCCGTCCAGGACCCGGTGGTCGGCACCACCAGCTATCACTATGACGGCGCCGGAAATCAGAGCCAGGTGAACCACCCCAACGGCGATGCAACCCAGTATGCCTACGACGCTGACAACCGAATGACCTCGGTGGTCCACTGGGGGCCCGGCGCATTGCCGCTGGCCAGCGCGGCCTATACGCTCGACCCGGCCGGCAACCGGACCCAGGTCGTTCATGGTGAGTATAGCCCAACCATGGGCGGGTCCGGAACGACCGCCTACAGCTACGATGCTCGCTACCGCTTGACCGGGGTCGCTTATCCCGACGGGACTAACACCAGTTACACCTACGACCCGGCCGGAAACCGCCTGACCCAGAACAACACCACCTACGCCTACGACGCGGCGTCCCAGCTGACCTCGGCCGGCGCCACCGCCTATGCCTGGGACCCGCGCGGAAACCAGGTTCAGCGGACCACCGGCGCGGTTCCCACCGACTACCGATACGATCACGAGAACCGGCTGGTTGAGCTCCAGTTTGCCGACAGCACGCGGGTCAGCTATTCCTACTACCCAAACGGGCAGCTCTACACCCGGACCGATCGCGTCGGGAACACCACCCGGTACCTGTATGACGGCGCCAACCTGCTGCTGGAGACCGACGCGACCGGGAACCCGTTGGCTCGCTACACGCAAGGCGTGGCGCTGGACTCCTGGCTGGGGGTGGAGCGCAACGGCGCGGTCCATACTTATTTGCGCGACGGACTGAACAGCGTGGTGGGGGTGGCCGACGCCTCCGGGTCGCTGGTCGCCGCCTACCGTTATGACGCCTTTGGCAACCTGCTGGCCCAGACCGGCGCGCTGCAGGACCCGGTCCGCTACACCGGCCGGTACTGGGATGCGGACGCAGCGCTCTACCAGTACCGGGCGCGCTGGTACGACCCGACCATCGGCCGCTTTACCAGCCGCGACCCGCTAGGCCCTATCGCCACCCGACAGCCGTACGCCTATGCCCGCAACAACCCCGCCACCTTTCTCGACCCGCTGGGGCTGGACACCTGGTCGTGTGATTCTGGCAAGGCCAGCGCCGGCTTTCTCATCGGATTCGAGTACACCAAATTGCGCTGCAAGAACAGGTCGACCGGCGAGACCTGCGGCATCACCCAGCGCTGCTTCAAGCTCGGCGCGCTGGCCGGCGCCACGTTCAGCGGTTGCGGCGGCCTGATGTTCAACGGGCCGGCCAACGGCTCGGAATTGGCCGGCAGCGGTTTCAGTGCTTTTGGCGAGGCCAGCGTGGGGCTGGGTGTGGGCGTCGAGGTTGAGGGCAACATCGCCACTGACGACCCCATGGCCGATGTCCGCGATGCCCAGTCCGAGGTAGGCGCGTGTGCCGGCGCCGGTTATTTCGGGGCCGAGGTAGGACTCGGCGGGCAGTACTGCCGGACATCCGTGCAACACTGCGAGCGGCCGGAAAAGCCGCCCGCCTCGCCGCGCATCACTCGACCGCCGCGCAGCCCGGGGGCCGACCACGCCGACGACAACTATTCGGCCGCCAGCGCGGTGCTGCTGCCTTTTCCCTCGCCGGCGGTTCCGGCGTCCCTCCTAACGCCGTCCGTCGGCCCCCTTCCCGCCCTGGTTCAACCCGCGGGCCGCCGGGCCACCGGGCAGCCGACCGGCGCGCCGCTGGTGGGGGTCCTGTGGCACGGCTATGCCGAGGCGGCCCAGGCACTGCTGGCGAGTTACGGCTGGGACACAACCCCCGTCATGCTGGATTTCGACCCCGACGTCCTGGACCTGCCGGTGCTGCTGATTCCCAGCGGCGGGCTGTATGGCCTGGATGGGTCGCCCAGCGTTCGCGCCCGGTTGGAAGCATACGCCGCTGCCGGCGGGGTGATTCTGGCGCTGGCCCAACAGCGCGGCGCCGAGTTCGGCACGCTCCCCCAACCAATCGGGTCGAGCGGATCAGCCGAACCCCTGGGAGGTTACGGCTGGACCGAGGACAACAGCTGCTTTGAATCGTCGCTCTACATCTCGCAGTATCACCCCCTGGTGGCCGGTTTTGATCGCGCCGTGCTGTCGGCCGGGGTGGACGGCTTTTTCACCCAGGTTCCGGGCTCCGCCAGCCGTCTGTTGCACCGCACCAAAAACGGTCAACCAGCGCTGGTCCTCTACCCCTTTGGGGAGGGTTGGGTTGCGGCCACCACCATCTATCCGGACTGGGCCCGCAGCAATTCCCAGCCCCTGGAGGCGGCCGACCGGCTCCTGCGCGACATGGTGAGCTGGGCGCTGGACCCGCGCACGCCGCTGCTCGAGTTCCATCCGGGCGAGACGGTAAGCCTGCCCCTGACCCTGACCAACAGCACAACCTGGGATGCGGCGGCCGCCGAACTGGTGGTGCTGGACAATTGGGGACGGGTCTACCGGCGCCAGACCATCGATGTGTCGGTCCCATCCGGCGGTTCCTCCGTGACCACGGTTCAGGTGACCGGCATCGGCATCTGGCAGACCCACGGCATCTGGTGGGTGAAGGTCACCCTGCTGGCTGCAGGCGGAGACGCCATTCAGCCGACCGCTTGGGGCGGCCGGTTCCTGGTGAGCGACCCGTCGCCGGCCGTAGGCCCCACCCCGGCCATGGGCATGAGCATCACCGCGCCCAGCGAGGAATTCGTGGCCGGTCCGGCGACTTTCTCCTTTCACGTCTACAACCTGACCGGTCAGGAGCGGTCGGCCACGGTGAGCTACGGGCTTCCCCATCACACCTGGCAATCGGGCGACCCCTCCTACGGTGATTTCTACAACCACCAGCACGCCCTGACGGTGGCGGCAAACAGCGAGTACAGCTTTACCTATAGCGCCGAGCTCTTTACCAATGACCGCCTCTTTTCCAGACTGCAATACGGCGCCGAACTCCAATTTGGCTGGTTCCAGGTGCAGATGGTGGCGCCCCAGGTGACGGTCGAGATCGAAACGCCCGGTCCCGGCGTCCGACGGGGGCAAACGGCGTCGCTCGCGGTGACCCTGAACAACCGCCGTCTGGTCGCGACCGAGGTGGTACTCCGGCTGGCGGTGCAGTACGGCCAGGGCGCCGGGCTGCAGGAATGGAACGCCACCCAGTGGGTCCCGGCCCGAGGGTCGGTCACCGTGCCGTTCAGTCTGACGGTACCGAGTGACGCCGCGCTGGGCACGGCCGAGGCAAAAGTTGCGGTGCAGGATAAGCGAGGGATGTACCTGGACGCCAGGAGCGCCCAGTTCACAGTCGCGCCCAGCCCGCTGGAATACGGGGTCCGGCTGCCCGACGCGCTGCGCCCGGGCCTGGAGCAGACCGTCTGGGTCACGGCTACCAACCCCTCCGCCAGCAGTGTCCTCTCGGCCACGCTGGCGGTCACCCTGACCGAACCTCACGGCGCCGAGACGGTGCTCGGCCGGCTCCCATTTGTGGTTCCGGCCGGCGGTCAGGTCTTGCTGCCGATGTCGTTCACCGCGCCGGCATCGCAGCTCGGCGACTATACCTTTTCATTCCGGGCCGAGGACGAGTACCTGACGGCCCGGTCCTGGCAGGCGCCGGCCCCCAACCGACTCTCCCTCGAACTTGCGCCGGACAGGGCCGCCTATGCCGTGCGGGACCAGGCCAGCGTCACGGTGAGGGTGGGCAACGACGGGCGCTGGGCGTTCGGTGGGCCCTTGCGCATCCAGCTGCCGGCGACCGGTTATGTCCAGACCGACACCCTGCAGCTGGAGCCGGGCGCCCGGGTCTCCTACACCCACGTGATCAGCCTGCCGGCCGGGCTTTCCCAAGGGTCCTACCCGCTGAGCGCGACGCTGACCCTGGCGGCCGGTCCGCCGGTGGAAGCGACCGTGGTGTTGGTGATCCCCGCCGGCCGGCTGACGCTCGCGGCCCCAGCCGCTGCCTGGACGGCCGGGCAACCGGCGGCCATAGGCGTCGCCAACGTCGGGGGCGTGGACGTCGGCGGAGTGTGGTCGGCTTCCCTGCGGGACCGCCGCGGCAGTCGGGTACAATCGGCCTCCGGCGCGGCCGGACCGGTCCGAGCGACCGAAACCGCCGAGATCACCTTCACCCTGCCGGCCGACATCACCTCCGGCGCCTATCTCCTGACCGCCGTCGTCACCGACTCGGTGCGCCTCCGCGCCGATCACCTCCTGGCCTGGATTGAGGTGAACGGGGTGGAAGCGATGCTGGATACCCAAACCGCCGCGGTCTACGTGGTGGGCCAGCAGATTTCCACCCACGTCGCCATCACCAACGGCTTGCTCCCATTCACCGGCGGCGATCTCAGCCTGTCCATCTCGGGCCTGGCCGGCGAGCAGTGGGTCGAACACAACACTGGCGACCACGGCCCCGTGGCCGACAACACCGCCATCCTGGCGCCGGACGCTGCCGGGTTCAGGTGGGTGGGATACGGCGCGAGCCGATACCTCAGCGCCTGGCACGACGGAGGAACCCCTTTTGACAAATCCGACGACCGCTGGGCACACTATTACCTGAGCCACAACGTCACCGACCTCCTGATCGACCCATCGGGTTACCTCTGGGTGACGCTGGGCAACTACTCATCGACCGACCCGACCGGGGTGGTTCTGTGGGACACCAACGGCACGCCGCTGGATCCTTCCGACGATCGGTGGGCGTCCTTTGCCGCCGGTTCGGGCCAGCTGCTTTTCCGGCGGGTGGAGCGCGTGGCGACGGACGCGGCCGGGCGCCTCTGGTTTGCGCAGCCGGAAACCGGCAGCTCTCCCACGGCGGTTGCCGTGAGCGTGCTGGACCATGGTGGGACCCCGTTCGACCCGGCTGATGACCTCTGGGGCCAGTGCCCCAGCAGCTACTTTCCGCTGCGGGGCACCGTGACCGATCTGGCGTTCGACGCCGCCGACCGGCTCTGGGTCTCGGTGGAGCACTATCTCCAGGGCGGCGTCATGGTGCGCGATTTGAACGGCACCCCCTTCGACCCGGCCGACGACAGCGCCGACACCTTCACGGGCACCAGGATGCCGCAGGACGTCGATTTCGACGCCGCCGGAAGGGTCTGGATCGCGGCCGACAGGTACAGCTATGATAAGGGTCTCTATGTGTGGGATTTCGGCGCCAGCCCCTTTGATGGCACCGGCGATACCACCACCATCTTTACCAAGGAAGATTCGGGACTGCTGGAGGATTACTACATGGACAGTTTGGTCATCGACGACGATGACCATACCTGGGTGACCGCCAGCGGCTATTATTCCAGCGATCCGGCCGGATTGCACCTGCTGGACGACAACAACACCCCGGCCAACCTGACCGACGACACCTGGCTGGTCTTTTCCACCACCGACGGATTGGCCAGCCCCCGGGCGCCAGGCCTGGTTGTGGGAGCGGAAGGCCTGATCCACCTGGCGACCTATGCCGGCGTCAACCTGCTGGATACGGCCGGCACGCTCTGGGACAAGACGGACGACCGCTGGCTGACCGTGAACGCCCGCGAGAGCCTGGCGGACTACCGCGTGAGTGACGTGGCGGTGGGCGACGACAATGTCGTGTGGACGCTGGACCTGGGCATGACCACTGCATCGCTGCTGGACTGGGGCGGCACCCCAGCCGACAAGAGCGATGACCGCTGGGCGCACATGCCGGTCAATGCCGCCTGCCTGGTCCGCGAATCCTCGCGGTACACCTGGTTCGGCATCTATGACTCCGCGACGACGACGGGCCTGGCGGTGGTGGACACCCAATCCACCCCGCTAAACACGGCCGACGACAGCTGGGCCTGGTTCACCACCGATGCGTGCGGCCTGCCAGACCTGGAACCCTTGTACCTGGAGCAGGATGAGGCCGGCAACCTCTGGCTCAGCGGCTGGTTGGGAATCTGCGTGCTTGACCCGGCCGGGACTCCGCTGCAGCCGGAAGACGACCGCTGGCAATCCTACACAAAATCCGACGGCCTGCCCTACGTCTACAACGCCCCCCTGGCGGCGATGGATGGTCTGCTGTGGACCGGCGGGGACTCGGGCGCGTATCTGCGCGATACCAACCAGACCCCGTTCACCAAGACCGACGACGTGGCCGTGACCTTTACCACGGCCAACGGCCTGCCGTCCAACACCGTCGACTATGCCATCGTGCCGCGTCCGGACGGCACGGTCTGGATCGCCACCGCCAACGGCGTCCACCTGCGGGACCTGGCCGGAACCCCCATGAACAAGAGCGACGACCTCTGGATCAACTACACCAACGCCGACGGCCTGGCGAACAACTATGTCACGGCCATCGCGCTGGACGCCGCGGGCAACATCTGGTTCGGCACGCCCACCGGGGTCAGCCGCCTGGACCCGGGCGACGACCTGTTTTCCAAGGGAGACGACGTCTGGACGACCTGGTACACCGGCCGCCGGTTCGACGACATCGCCGTTGGTCCCGACGGCGCCGTCTGGCTGGCCAGCCGAAACGGCCTGTTCCAGGTGACCGAGGCGGTGGTGGGGACCCTGTGGGAGCACCACCAGGCGATCGACCTGTCGGCCGGGCAGGTAGTCAGCCGCACGGTCCCGGCCAGCGCGCTCACCGCCGCCGGCAAATTCTGGCTGCAGGCCGAGCTAACCTCCGGCCGCGGGCAGCTGGTTGGTGCGGACCGCTATCCGTTCTACGTCGTCAAGGGCCAGGCGCTGCTCACGCTGGACGTGTCGCCCGGGTTGGTCCGGCCGGGAGGGGCCATCTCGCTGACCGGCGAGCTCGTCAATTTCGCCGCCGCGCCGCTGGACAATCAGACGCTGACCATCGCCCAGGACGGGGCCGTCATCTATACCCTGGGGCCGTTCAGCGTCCCGGCCGGCGGCAGTCACCCCTATGCAACGTCCGCTGCAGCGCCGCTCACGGGCGATGAGACCCGATTCGTCGCCGGCGCCGGTGAGCTGAGCGTTCAGGAGATGGTCGCCGTCGGACGGACGATCATGAGCGGCGCGGTGACGCCGGTCGAACTGGCAAACGCCGCCCCGTTTAGCCTGACGGTCGTCCTCACCAACAGCGGCGCATTCGCCGGCCAGGTGGCGCTGACCTTTCCGCAGGAGGCGGTTTCGGTGACCGTTCCGCCGGGAGAGACCGCGCTGGTCCGCTCGTCCACCTCAGTGTGCGGCGACTCGGTCTTGACCATTAGCGCCGGCGGCGACCTCACCGCCACCTGGCTGCTGCCGGTTCAGTTCGGCCTGGAGGTCCAGGCCAGGCTGGTGTCCGCTGCCCTCTACCCGCCGGGGCCCACCGGCGCGACAGGCCCCACCCCGCCCCTACTGGTCATCACCAACACCGGGCAGCTGGACCTGGCGTACACCGCCGCCTACACCCTGGCGGACGCCCTTGACCCGCTCAAGATTGGCTCGGAACCCTACCTGGACCCGCGGCCGGACGGCCTTCTGGCCACCCGGTTGACCTTGCGACAGAGCACGGCGAGCGCCCCGCTCCCGGCCCCGCCGGCCGACAACCGCGCACCGGCCGCCCAGGCGCAGATCTCCGGATACCTGCCGGCCGGCGACAGCGCCACGCTCGAACTGGCGTTGCTGCTGGTGACAGGCGATTATGACCTGACCTACCAGGTGAGCGCCGGCGAGTGCCCGCTGGCCGGCGGCTCGGCCGCGCTATCGGTCCGGCCGGCGCTCTCGCTGGAGATTGCCGGCCGGGTCCAGTCGGGCCCGGTCGTCACCGTCACCGCCACCCTGACCAACACCGGCAGCGACCCCTTCCAGGGGACGGCCGGCCTGCTCACCGATTACGGGTATCAGGCAGCGGTCCCCATCTTGCCCGGCCTTCCCCCAGGGTCCAGCCGCCATCTGCTCTTCCTCTTGCCTGGTGAAATCGCCGGGTCGGGTCTCCACACCGCCACGCTGACCATCCAGGCAGAGGGCGCCCCGGGAGAGCCCCTGGCCGAGACTCGTGTTTCGTGGACCCAACGCCCGGCGGAGCTGGTGATTGCATCCTTGCCGGTCGACACCGTCTTACCCATCAGCCAGACGGTCACCCTCACCTTCTCGCTGGAAAACCGGGGGGACCTGGGGGATGCGGCCCGGCTGCGCTTCTCCATGGGCGACCTGGTCGATGAGGAAGCGGTCCACTGGCTGGCAGCCGGCGAGACGGCCGACCTGCCCTTCCGCTTTTTCGTGCCGCCCGACCTGGAATCGCGCCAATACCTGGCCTCCTATGACCTGAACGGGGAGTCCGCCCTCCTGCCCATTGCCGTGCAGGGCATCAGCCTGACGGTGCAGGCAGCCGCCGACCGGCCGGCCTACCGGGAGGGCCAGGGTGTCTCCCTGACGCTGACCATCACCAACCGGCTCACCTTGCCGGGCCCAACGCTGCGCGTCCTGGTCGGTCACGGCGAGGTCACCCAAACCCAGACCTTTCACCTGCCTTCCGGCGTCGACCCGGCGGTGAACCTCACCTTTCCTCTGACCGCAACCTTTGATGGTGGCGGACTGGTCTTTTACGGCGTCTATCACGACGCCACCGAGCGGGGCATCCACCTGAACACCTATCGCCTGCAGCCGCTGGGAGACTGGGTGACGCTGCTGACGTCGGGCGGACCGGCCCGGCCGGGCGAGTCGGTTCACGCGACGGTAAGTGGACCCGCCACCGGTTCGCTGGCGGTCTCGGGCCCCGGATTCAGCGCCACGCTGGCCCTGAACGGTCAGGAGCAACCGCTGGACCTCCTGCTGCCCTCCGCCATAGCCCGCGGCACCTATGCCGTCAGTTACCGCCTGACCGGCTGCAATTGCCCCGACGACGGACGCCAGTTCCGGGCGCTGCTGGACGTGGACGGACCCTGGGTGCGGGTGACCGAGGCCCAACTCGACCGCCCGACGTACCATGCCGGGGATCGGGTGACGCTTCACTTGACCGTCGCCAGCGACCGAGAGCTGGACATCCTCCTGCGCAGCGGCCTGGCCTATCCCGACGGCCGCTCCGGCGCCTGGAACTTGGCCCCCTGGCATCTCGACGCCGGCCTGAGCAATCAGTTGACCACCACCGTCACCATCACCGACGCCCAGGCCGGGTTGCACCTGCTTGACTATCAGTTGGTGGACGCGGCCGATCCCTCGGTGACCCACGCAACGGGCGCCGAGGGGTTTGACCTGGGTTTGGCCGTCCTGCTGGGGGTGAACACCGACCGGGCGGATTACCCCGCGGGCACCGAGAGCGTGACCGCCACCGTTCTCCTGCTGGCGTCCGCGCCGGTGACCGGAGAACTGAGCCTCCAGGTCGACGGGGCTGCTACCCAGGTCCTGCCGGTAAGTCTTGTGCCCGGTCGCCAGACCGTCGCCGCGCAACTTGACCTGCCCATCGCCCCCGGCCGGCGCGTGCTCACCGCCGCGTTAAGCGCCGGTGGGTTGACCGACCCCGCGCGCGTGGCGGCCACGTTTGCCTACGGCACCGCTTTGCCCGACCTGGTGGCCCGACCGCCGGTGCTCGCCCCGACGGACGGCGGGTCCACCCGCGCTCCCAACGGAGCCGGCCCGGAGCGTACTCTGTTGCTCCTGATCGGCAACCAGGGGCCGAATCCCTCGCCGGCCACCAATGCGTCACTCCACCGCCGGCTGCCCGGCGGCGGAGAGACGCTTGTCGCCACGGTGCCGGTCCCGCCGATCCCGGCCGGGGGCGGCGCGACCATACCGGTTGCCTGGGACATCACCGGATTGGGCGGCGAGCAGGACCTCACGCTGACGGTCGAGCCGGTGGTCGAGTACGACCGGGAGAACAACAGCGCCGGAGCAACGGTGATCCTACCGCGCCTCGCGTCCGATTTGGTGGTCAGCCCGACCAGCATCCAGGCCGGCCAGGCGACCGAGATCCGGGTGTGCCTGGCCAACCTCCAGGCGACCGTCTCGTTGCCGGTCACGCTCGACGTGGCCGTCTACTCTCCGGCCGGTAGCGTGGTGTTCAGTCAGGACTGGCAATTGGAGCTGGCGGCCGGCGCCCAGCAGTGGGTGACCGCCACCTGGACCAGCCCGCTGGGTGCGGTTCCCGGATCGTACCGGGTCGAGCAGCTGGCGATCGATCACCTGGGCGAGCGCCAGGCCAACCGCGCCGCCCTTCAGGTGGTCTGGTTGCCGGAGGCGGCCGACTATCTGGTCTACCTGCCACTGCTGCTAAAATAGGTCCCACGTGACCGGCGTCGGCAATGTGGATCTCGCCAGCTGGTGGCTGCGCCGTCGAACCGCCGTCTCTGGGACAGATCCGTCTCCGGCGGCTCGACGGCGCGTCAGCGAGACGTAATGTCACAGCCAAGTTTAAAATGATCAAAAAAGCCAAGATGAAAGTGTCCACTTTGGTTAGGAGGTTGCACCTTGAGGAGAATGGTTTGGTATGCCAGAAACTCAAGGAGTGCGCCACCCATGCTGACAGTGGAGACCCGATTCATGATCAAGGACATGTACCGCAATGGTTCGACAGTCAGTGACATCGCTCGTGTCACGGGACATAGTCGCCGCACAATTCGAGCAGTCCTGACTGGCCCGGTTGATCGGCCCCGACAGAGGCGAAAGGGCCGGGTCAAGAAGCTGGATCCTTTCGTTCCGTATCTGGAGAGACGGATCGGCGAGGGAGTTCTCAACTGCCGCAAGCTGTTGGACGAGATCCAGAAGCAAGGGTACCAGGGCAGTTGGAGTACGCTGAAAGCATTTGTGAAGCCCTACCGAGAAGTCCGACGACGGCAGGCTACGGTGCGCTTCGAAACCGAGCCGGGGGAGCAAGCGCAAGTGGACTGGGCGTACTTTGGGTTCATCGAGCACCATGGACGCCGACGCAGGCTGTACGCCTTCTTGATGACATTGAGTTGGTCACGTTGCCTGTACGTGGAGTTCACGGTTTCGGCCAATCTGGCGTGGTGGTTGCGCTGCCATGTGCACGCGTTCCACTATTTTGGCGGCGTTCCCCGGGTCGTGCTCCACGACAACCTCAAGACCGCGGTGGCCGGGCGGGATGGTGACGGGAAGGTTCACTGGAACCGACGCTACCTGGACTTTGCCGACTACTACGGATTCAAACCTCAGGCTTGCCAGCCTTATCGGGCTCAGACCAAAGGCAAGGTCGAGTCGGCTGTGCGCTATGTGCGGGGCAACTTCTGGGTGGGGCTATTCTTTGGGGACCTGGACGATCTCAACCATCAGCGGCTCGAATGGCTCGACACCACGGCCAACCTGCGCGTGCACGGCACCACCGGTGAGGTGCCCTTTGACCGGCTGTTGAAGGAGGGTTTGCTGCCTCTGGGCGACAAGCCCGACTATGACACCAGCCTGATTGACTTCCGCCGCTCGACCAACGACTGCCTGGTGAGTTACGATGGCAACTACTACTCGGTGCCATCCGATTACGCCCGGAAACTGGTGCAGGTCAAGGAGACTGAAGAGAGGGAACTCATCATCCTTGATGAGCGGGACAACGAGATCGGCCGCCACTGCTTGGCCGAGGGCCGCAACCAGCGAATTGCCGTGCCTGCCCATTACCAGAATATCCGGTACCGTTCTGGGCCCAGCAAGCGGCTGGGAGCAACCCAGCTACCTGCTCTGTGGAGCCCAGACGCTCTGCCGGCGGCTCCCGAGGTCGAAGCAAGACCTCTTGTCTGGTACGACCAGATTCTGGAGGTGGCGTTATGAGCGATGTGGCTTATCCCCGGGTGCAATCTCACCTGGCCCGCCTCAAGCTTCCCAGAATGGCCGAGTGCGTCGACATCGTTGCCCAGGAGGCGGCCAAACATGACTGGACCTACCTGGAGTTTCTGGACCAACTTCTAGACACAGAAGTATCCGCCCGTTATGAACGGGATGTCGCCATGAAGACCAAGCTGGCGCACTTTCCGTTCGCCAAAACGCTGGACCAGTTCGACTTCTCCTTCCAACCCGCCATCAGCGAGCGTCAAATCCGTGAGCTGGCCACGCTCAGCTTTATTGCTAACGGCGACAATGTCCTTTTCCTCGGCCCGCCCGGTGTTGGCAAAACGCATCTGGCCATCGCCCTGGGCATGATCGCAATCCAGCATGCCATCAGCGTCTACTTCACCACCACGGTTGACCTACTGGACCAGCTGCACCGGGATGCCAAAGAAGACCGCCTGGACCATCGCCTTCAGACCCTCTGCCGTCCCAGACTGCTCATCGTGGACGAGATGGGCTACTTCCCGCTCGACCGGATGGCGGCTCAGTTTCTCTTCCAACTGGTCAGCCGGCGCTACAGCCGGGGCTCCATCATCTTGACATCGAACAAATCCTACGGTGAATGGGGAGACATATTCGCCGACCAAGTGCTGGCGGCTGCCATCCTGGACCGGCTGTTGCATTACTCGACGACGATCAACATCCGCGGCCAAAGCTACCGGCTGCGGGAGAAACGCAAGGCTGGCGTGTTCACCGAGCTAGCCGAGCTGCAAAAGGAGGCCTAACCTTAAAAGAACGTTTGTGCTGGACACTTTTAAGTTGGCTATTCTGGACACTTTTAAGTTGGCCTTGACAGTAAAATGGGACCGGTGAGTCGCAGGCAGTTACTCGGCATGTTTCTGATAAGGGCCGGATTGGCGTTCCTAGTGGTTGCGCTGGCCGGTTGTGCGGTCGCGCCGGGCACCACATCGCCGGGCACCACATCGCCGGCGCCAACCGCGCCGGCCGCCACTTTTCGGTCCGCGGAAGCGACGGCCGCCCTCCCCACGTCGATGCCGAGTGCCGCCCCCGCTGCGCCCGGCGGTTCGGCCATCCGCATCGGATTGGTGTACCCGCTGAGCGGCCGGCTGGCGGAGTGGGGGCAGGAAGTTCGGCCTTTCATCCGCGCCGCCGAGCAGCAGATCAATGCCCTCCCCGAGGCAGTGGCGGCCGGCGTGTATTTCGAGCTGCTGGTCCGCTCCAGCGAATCCACTCCCGAGGGGGCGTTGGCGGCGGTTCGCGACCTGGTGGAAAACCAGAACGTGCGGATCATCGCAGGCCTTCCGCTGAGCAGCGAGTTGAGCGCGACCATTGGCTATCTGAACGACCGCGGCGTTGCGGTGATCAGCTCGGCCTCCACCTCGCCGGCCCTCGAGCTGCGACGGCCCGACCTGGTCTATCGCATCTCACCCCCTGAACTCTACCTGGCGCGCACGCTCGCCGAGCTGGCGTTGCACCTGGGCTACACCAAGGCCGCCATCATCCACCGGGGTCATGGCGATGTCTGGGGCGAGGCCTACACGGCCGAGATCGAGCGGGCCTTCCGCGAGAACGGCTTTCCCGTCGCGTCCATCCCCTTTGAGCCCACCCACCCCCAGGTCCAGGATTACGCCGCTGAGGTGAAGGCGCTGGCCGCCCGCGCGGCCGAACTGGGAGCCGATGATGGGCTCGTGATCTTGCTCGTAGCCTGGGAGGGAGAGGACCTGAACATCCTGCATCACGCGGCCGCGGACCCCGCTCTCTCCGGCGTGCGCTGGCTCTCGGCGCTGCTTTATCCCTCCTTGCTCGACGGCCGGTGGGAGGGAGTGGACCGGTCGGATGCACGGGAGCTGGCCTTTGCGCGGCAGATGTGGGGGCAGGAGAGTCGCCCGGCGATGAGCGATCGCCTGCGGGCGTTGTGGTCGGAAGCCCGGAGCGAGTTGGGGCGCGAACCGCGCTTTGAGCACGTTTACCTGCTGGACACCGTTCAGCTGGCGGCGAGGGCGGTGCTCCTGGCAGAAACCGGCGGTGGCGCGGCCATTGCGGCCGCCATCCCGACGGCAGCGACCGGCTGGGAGTGGTCTACGGGGCCAATCCGGCTCGACGCCAACGGCGACCGCGCCTCAGGAGACCTGGCCTACTATGGGCTCTTGCGGGTAGACGGCGGGTACGAGTATCGCCATTTTGCCTACTACCACTCGGCGGCCGGTGAGTTTGAGATCTTGGTCGAGCCGCAGCCTCGGCCGGGGACGTTCTGCCCCGAGTGCTGACCGCGCAGCCTGGACCCTAACCGCTACTCGGCCGCATCCAGCACGCACCGGAAGCCGATGTAATCGGCCAGGGTATCAGGAGACACGTTGCTCCGGTACGCCATTCGCAAATAGTCCGGCGTGATCTCCCACCCACCCCCGCGCACCACCTTCTCACCGCCGGTGGCCGGTCCGGTCGGGTTGCGGCCGGGGGAGTGCCAATAGTAATCGCCGGCGTGCCAATCACTCACCCATTCCCAGACGTTGCCCGCCATGTCCAGCGTCCCGTAGGGGCTGGCCCCGGCCGGGTAACTCCCCACCGGCGCCGTGCCGCCGACACAGCCCAGGTAATTCGCCATCGCACAATCGATGCCCTCCCCCCAGGGGTAGGTGCGATTGGACGATGCGCCTGCGGCCGAGCCGCGACCCGCTTTCTCCCATTCCGCCTCCGTCGGCAGCCGCTTCCCCGCCCAGGCGCAATACGCCCGCGCGTCGTGCCAGCTGATGCAGACCACCGGATGATTCATCTGGTCCGCGTTGTCCAGGTTGGGTGCGCCCTGGCAGGTGCTCGTCGGAAAACGACAGGTTTCGGCCTCCAGACAAAGCCGGTAGTCTGCCACCGTCACCTCGGTGCGGTCGATATAGAACGCGTTGAGATGCACTGTATGCGCCGGCCGTTCGACTGCTCGGCCCTCCCCCTCCGCGCTGCCCATGATAAACTCGCCGGCCGCCACCAGCACCATGCCGGCGGCCGGATCCCGAGTCGCCGCGGGCGCAAACGTGGGGGTGACCCGAGCGTTGATAATCAGTGAGCTCCCGACCAACAGAATGTCTTCGTCTGCCAGGCTGTTGGCCTGGGCGATTTCCTGCGCCGTGACGCCGAATCGCTGGGCGATTACGCGGAGCGTATCGCCTGGCTGGACGATGTAGAGGAGCGAACTCGGCGTCACCGATGGCGCGGGGCCGGTAGGGTTGGTTGGCTGCACGCTCGGCAAAGGGGCAGGCGTCGTTGGGAGCGCAACCATCACCGTCGTGGTCGCAGTGGCCTCAGCCAGCTCCTCAGGTTTTGCCAGGCTGGTAATCAGAATCACGGTAGCCACCACCGCGGCCAGCCCCGCCAGCCCGGCCACGACCCAGAGCCAGGCCGGGCGTCGGGGTCGCTCCGCCGGCGCCGGACGCTCCGCTTGTTCCGCCGGGCGTGGCACCGCGGCCGGCCGCTGCGTGGCTTGGGCCGGCCGCTGCGTCGCTTGGGCCGGTGGCGGCGTCGCCCTGGCCGGCGGCCGCTGAATCTCAATCGGCTGAAAGTAATCAGTGGCTGCCAACTGCGCCGGTTGAGCCTGCCCGCGGCTCACCAGCGTGGCCACCGCCGACGCCAGCGCCCCGGCGCTCCGGTAGCGCATTTCTGGATCTTTGGCCATGGCCTTGGCGATCACCGCGTCGACCGCCGGGGCGAGTCGGGGATTGAGCGCCCGCGCCGACGGGACCGGCGCGTAGCCATGTTGATGGACCAGCGCCGCCGGCGTCTGGGCATCATACGGAACCCGGCCGGTGAGCATCTCAAAGAGCACCACCCCCATCTGATAGACGTCGGTGCGGGCATCCACCGGCCAGCCGTGGACCTGTTCCGGCGTCAGATACTGGGGTGTGCCGATGGCGGTGTAGGTCTGGCTCGTCTCTAGCAGGCGCGCTATCCCGAAATCCGCCAGAAAGGCCTCGCCATCCGCGTCAAAGAGGATATTGCCGGGCTTGAGGTCGCGGTGGACGACTTTACCCGCGTGCGCCCGGTCCAGCGCCGAGCAGATCCGCTGCATGATCACGTTGACCTGCTCCAGTGGCATTGGGCCGGCCGCCACCCGGTCCCGCAGCGTGCCGCCGGCCATCAGCCGCATCACCAGGTACGGGCAGCCGTGTTCCTCGCCGGTGTCGTAGACCGGCACGATGGCCGGGTGATCCAGCCGGGCGACGATCTTGGCCTCCCGGTCAAAGCGGCTGCGAAAGCTGTCATCCTGCAAAAACCCGGCGGGCAGCACCTTGAGCGCCACCTCACGCTCAAATCTAGGGTCGAACGCCAGATAGACCGTCCCCATTCCCCCACGACCCAACTCGCGGATCACCTGATACCGGCCGAACTGCGTTGCCATTGGCACACTCCGTCAACTGGGACTCTACTCGATTATACCGCCGATATGGCCACTCGCGCAACCGGCACCTCCCATGCCGGTCCAGAAGGCTGATGGTCGAAACCCGGCACTCAGCCCGGGAGAGGTGGTTGGTTGATCTCGGCACGCTTGGCTGCGGCAGACGGTCAAACTGGGCGCCGGCATCTCGCCCGGCTCAGGGCGACTTTACGCAGCGAAACCCTGTGTTAAACAGATGATAGTGCGGGTACACGTAGCTGCGGTCGGCGACGCGGAGATCGTACTCGTTGGAAGTAAGCGAGCCCCCGCGCGTCACCCTGTAAGTGCCGGTAGCCGGACCCGGCGGGTTGCTAGCCGGCGACCCTTCATAGTACCGGCTTTGGTAAAAGTCCGCCACCCACTCTTGCACATTGCCTGCCATGTCAAGCACGCCATAGGGACTGGCGCCTGACGGATAACTCCCAACGGCCTGCGTATCGCCCGTGCACCCGGCGTAGTTGGCGCGGTCGCACCTGATCCCCTCACCCCAGGGGTAGGTAGGGTTGTCGGTGCCCCGCGCCGCTTTTTCCCACTGCGCATCGGTGGGCAGCTGTTTTCCCGCCCAGGCGCAGTAAAAACGGGCATCCTCCCAGTTCACATAGATCACCGGATGGTTGTCAAAGCTTCGGTTCCCATAGTAGCTGTCACGTATGCGGCTCTGGTGCTGGTCCGGCGGACTGCACGCCCCCGCACCAACACAGGCGCCATACTGGGCATTGGTCACCTCGGTCCGGTCGATGTAATAAGCGTCCAGGAAAACCATGTGCACCGGCCGCTCGTCGTTGGCCCCGCTCTCCGAACCCATGTTGAACTCGCCGGCCGAGACGTAGACCATCTCGGCGCTCCCTCCGGCCGGCAGCGCAAAGGAGCGGATGTCGCCATCCTTTGGCCGCGCCGGCAACCCGCCGCCGCCTGCCACGGCCCTGACCACCACCCAGATCACCGCCACAACCAGTCCCAGCCCGACCAACGCTGCCGCCGGCCGCCGCAGTTGGGCCCACGGGAGCGACAGCCGTGCCCGGGCAGCGACCTGGGGTGGCGGTTCTTGCACCCTCGCCNNCGGTTCGTGCACCCGCGCCGCTTGGAGTTTCTCCGCCTGCGGTGGCGGTTCATACACCCGCGCCGCTTGGGGTTTCTCCGCCTCGGCTTCCGGCCGCCGTATGTCGAACGGTTGATAGTAATCGGTGGGATCCATTTGCGGCGGCTGTGACTTCTCCGCGCCCACCACGTTGACCGCCGCCGACCCCAGCGCCGCGGCGCTGGCGTATCGCATACTCGGGTCTTTGGCCATCGCCTTGGCGATCACCGCGTCCGCCTTGACCGACAGCCGCGGGTTGAACACCCGAGCCGAAGGAATTGGGTCGTAGGCATGCTTGAAGAGCAGCGACGCCGGCGTGTCCGCGTCAAAAGGCACCTGGCCCGTCAGCATCTCAAACAGCACCACGCCCATCTGGTAGACGTCCGTCCGGGCGTCCACCGGAAGCCCGTGAGCCTGTTCCGGCGAAAAGTAACGCGGCGTGCCGATGGCGGTGACCGTATGGCTCGATTCGATCAGCCGGGCCACACCAAAGTCCGCCAGGTACGCCAGCCCCTGGCCGTCAAACAGGATGTTGGGCGGTTTGAGATCCCGGTGAATCACCCCGCTACTGTGCGCACTTTCCAGCGCCGCGCAGATCCGTTGCAGAATGGCCACCGCCTCCGCTGGCAGCAGAGGCCCCGTCTCCAACCGGTCGCGCAGCGTTCCGCCGGTCATCAGCCGCATCACCAGATAGGGAGAGGCGTGATCCTCGCCATAGTCGTGCACCGGGACGATCGCCGGGTGCTCCAGCCGGCCCAGGATGCGGGCCTCGCGGTCGAAACGCTCGCGAAAGGCCGGGTCCTGTAATAGAGCGGCCGGCAGCACCTTGACCGCCACCTGGCGGTCAAACCGCGGGTCGCTGGCCAGGTAGACCGTCCCCATCCCCCCACGCCCTATCTCACGAATCACCTCGTAGCGGCCGTAATGCGTCGGTTTCATGCGCTGGCTCCCTCTGCTGTTCTAGTGGATTCTACCACCAGGATGGGTTTTCGCGCAACCGGCACAACCTTTCCAATTCCGTGTTGCGTGAGGCGGTGGGCCATCTGGTTCACCGGCCGCCGGTACGTTGGCGCTTCCCGTCTTTTGCCAGGCCCAGATTGTCAGGTCAAACCGTGTTTCGGGCCCGCGCCGAGATGATCTTTTCCGCACAGACCGTGGCCCCGCCCGCCCTGCCGGCCGGACGCTGGCAGCGGAACCAATCGCAGTTCCCATCCACCGACTCGCTCGGGTCGATGATCGCCCTGCTGGCTACCCCGATTCAGACCCGATGGTCTGATTCTCGGTGGCAACCGCCCCCCTTTTTTTGCGTCCTGCCAAACTTCTGGCCGCCAAAGTTTGGCAGCGGTCCCGCAGCGCTTGACCGAAAATGCCCGAATCCGCCAAAACGACCCACGTCCTGCCTCCGGGCAATCACGCCCGGTCGGTTTGTCAGCTGGCCCTCCCCTGGCCCGATGCAGCTACGGCTGGTAGGGGCGGTAGCCCTCGCCGCGATAAACCGATAAACGTGCCGGGCTGCCGCCGCCGGTCCGGCGACAGCACCCTGCATGCATGGTTAACCGGCGAGCTCTGCCAGGCGGATCACAGGCCGCCTCTTGCCACCACCAGCAAGAACACCCGAAAAGTGACAAACCGGGCGGTGATGGCGATGCTGCCGGTCACGGTCATAGTCAGCGGGTTGACGCTGCTCAATTGATCGCCGCTCCAACCGGCAAATGCCCAGCCTGGTGCAACCGTCGCTGTCAGCACCACCTGCTGCCGGTAGGTGTAGGTCGCCTGGTCCGGCTGCCGCGAGACCGTCCCAGCACCCTCGATCGTCACCGATAGGGTGTAGGCTTGCTCGCCAAACGTAGCGGTGAGCGCCGTGTCGCCGGCGATGGTGATGACCAGCCGGTTCAGGCTGCTCACCTGATCACCGCTCCGACCGACAAAAGCCCAACCCGCGTTGGCCGTCGCAGTCAGCGTGACCACGTCGCCATAGTGGTAGGTGGCTTGCTGCGGAATCACCTCCACATCGCCGCCCTCCACCGGGACCCGGTTCACGTTCAGCGTGTATTCGGCGGCCGCAAACGTGGCGGTCGCGACCGTGTTGCCGGCAACGGTATAGGCCCCCTGGCTATCGGTCCCCCTCAGCGCACCGCTCCAAACCACAAAGGACCAGCCCACGCTAGACGTCGCGGTCAGGGTCACCACCTCTCCATAGTGGTAGGTCGGCTGCTCAGGCGCGACCTGCACCGACCCACCCGCCTCCGGCGGCCGGTTGACCGTAAGCGTGTACTCGTCCCGGCTGAACGTGGCAGTGATCGCCGCATCGCCAGTGACGGTGATGACCAGCGGGTTGCCGCCGCTGGTCACGTCGCCACTCCAGGCGGCAAACGTCCAGCCACTCTCAGCTGTGGCTGTCAGCACCACCTGGTCAAAGTAGGTGTAGACTGGCTGATCCGGCCACAGGCTGATTTCACCCGCACCCACCCGGTACACCGTCAGGGCGTACGCCTGATGTTCGTAGCCACCCGTGTCCACATGCAGGCCAATCACCCGTGGGTTCCCGTCCAGGTCAGCCGCCACGGTACCCGCGGTATTGTCCCCCGCGTCAATCGCCGGAGACCCGTACCGCAGCCGATAGTTTCCCGCCGTTGTCGGCGCCAGCGATGCGTCCACCGGCCCCACAAACAGCGGGTCCGCGTCCACGTTACCCACCCCACTATGCCCCCCCTGCACAATGTTGTAGCTCACCGCCTCTCCGCTCCAGCCGGTCTGCGTCCCGCCGTTCCGCCACACGATGCTGTTCACCAATGTCATCCCGACGCCGCATAGGCCCCCGTCATACCGCGCCCTGTTCCCGCTCACCGTCGCCCCCTTTAGCGTCACGCTCCCGGTATTCCCGTACACCCCTCCCCCATACCCAGCCGCATAGTTGCCGCTCAACAGCGCGTTCTCCAGCGTCGGGCTCCCGCTCTGATTGTACATCCCCCCGCCAGACGTCCAGTCGCTCGTCGTTCGGTTCCCGCGCAGCATCACGTCCTGCAGCGTCGGACTCCCGTTCTCCGTGTACATCCCAACCCCATCCCCCGTCGCTCCGTTGTTCGCCATCACCACGTCCATCAGCGTCACATCCCCGCCGTGGTTGTACACCCCACCTCCGCTCACCGCCAGGTTCCCCCGGATCAATACGTTCCCCAGCGCCGGCTCCCCGCTATAGCTGTACAGCCCACCGCCCCGGTTGTGCGGATCCGTGCTCCCGTCCGCCTTGCCCGCCGTGATCACAAACCCATCCAGCACCGCCGTTCCCGTAACACCGCTGCTCACCACCACGTGGTACGCATTCTCCCCCACGATGCCGCCAGTGTCCGTTACCACCCCGCCCGGGTCCGTCACGTCGTCCCGCCCCAGGTCTCCGCTCAGCACCGTCAGGTTCGCCTCCCAGTCCCGCTCCTCCAGCACCGTCTCCCCACCCGCAAACCCGCCGTACGCACCCACCCCGCTCCGCAGCAGAAAGGTAGCGGTCCGGTCAGGCGCGCCGGTTGGCACATAGACCCCCTGCGCCACCCAGATCTCGTCGCCGTACGCCGCCGCGTCCAGCGCGTCTTGCTGCGTCGCAAAGGCATTCGCCCAAGACGAACCATCGTTGGCCCCACTTGCAGCGTGGTCCACGTAGATGACCGCAATGTCATCCACCGTCACCTCGACATCGGCGGAGAGCCAGGCCAGCGCCAGCTGCAAACCAGCAGCCAGCCAGGCCAGTGCCAACAAGGCCATAGCGGTGAGGCGGATCGCCCGTCGTGCGCGTCGCGCTTGGTTGCCTGTACCGGGTTGCCAACAAGGCTTCATGTTTTGCTCCTCTTGACGTGGAACGATATGGTTGATTCCTATAGCGCTCAGGCGGGTTTTGGGTCTCGCAGCGCAGGTCTCTTGGGGGTGAGCAACGGCTCGAATGGGCCACCCATAACCGCGCGCAGCAGCGCCCGGCGGCCGGGCTACTGGCTGGTCCCCTCGAAATGCTGGCGGCTGGTGCATACCTTATGTCATCTGCAGGTTTGGCGATTTGGCGATAGGTACGACCGCTGCACGACCGGCATAGTACGCACCACAATCCAGGGTCTGTCAACCTACAAACCGCCGTTCCCAGAAGGACGGCCTCACCGCGAGAGGCCGTCGGCGCCTGGCCTCGGCACCCAAATCTCCGGTTTGACACCCGGCCCGCTTGACTGCATACTTGGGCTCGGCCGGGCGTCGCAGGCCGGACCGCCCGAACGAGGTTTTGGGTAGCGTCGTCGAGCTCCGTCAACCGGAGGGATGCGGTGCCAGATCGGTGCGGTGCACCAGCTCAAGTGGACCGGGACCGCTCGATCCAACCGGAAGGTGGGCAGCGCGTCCCGGATAGCGATGATGATCCGGTGCAGACCGGAACCGGATCGGACTTACAGCATGAGGTGAGGGATGGCATATTCGGAACTGGTCAGGCTATTCTGGATGTTTATCAAGATCAACTTGCTCACCACCTCCGGCCCGGCGTCGGTGGGGTTGCTGTACAAGGAAGCGGTCGGGACCATGCTGACGGAGAGCGAGTTCATCGAGGCGGTGGGTTTTTCCAGCGTCCTGCCCGGCAGCGACGCGCTCCAACTGGCCATGTTTGTCGGCCATGCGGCCGGCGGCATACCCGGCGCGGTGGCCGCCTTGTTGGGGTCCATCTTGCCGCCCACGGTGTTGATCCTGGCCGTGATCTCGGTCCTGCAGCGGTTGCGCGGCGAGGCCTGGGTGGGGAACTTTGTCCAGGGCTTGGCGCCGGCCGTGGCGGTCCTGATGGTGCTGGTGGCATGGAACGTCTTTCGCGGCGAGGGCGGCGGCCGGCTGGGAATCAGCATCGGCATCGCGGCCGCGAGCTTGATCGCCTACCTGCTCAACTTTCCCTCACCATTGGTCCTGGTGGTTGCCGGCCTGGCCGGGGTGGTGTTGCTCCGATGACCGACCCAGAGCGCACCCTACTGCTCTGCACCACCGGCACGCCCGGGGGCCTGCCCGCGCTCACCTATGGGGTCTGGTTGGCGGGTAGGCTGAACCTACCTGTGACGGTGTTGGGCATCGTGGAGAACGAGGCCAGGACCGCGGCGGTGGAACGGGCGCTGCAGGCTGTGCAGGCTCAATTGGAAGCGGCCGGCATCGTTCACGACGTGAGACTTTGCACCGGCGCCGGCTGCCAGGTCATCAGCGCCGAGGCCGCGCCTGGCCACCATCTGGTGGTCATGGGATCGTTGGGAGGTCCCCGCTGGCGCGATTGGCTGCAGGGCCCGTCGGCGCGCCGGTTGCTGCCTGACCTCAAGGTCCCGCTGCTCTTTGCCCCCCGGGCGCACTGCCAGATGGACCGCATCCTGGTCTGTACCGGCGCGCTGGAACACGCCACCAGCGCCGAGAGCTGGGCGGTGCAGCTGGCGCGGCGCACTAACGCCGCGTTGACGGTCCTGCACGTTGCGCAGACGGTTTTTTATCACTATCCCACCTCCATCGAGATAGAGACGCACGGCCGGGACCTGCTCAAGGCCGACGTCCCTCAGGCCCGGCATCTGCGGGCCCTGATGGAGCACGCCGAGGCCCTGGGCGTCAAGGCCATGCTCAAAATCCAGCCCGGCACGGTGGTGCACGAGATCATTGCCCAGGCGCGCCGGGGCCAGCACGATCTGGTGGTGATGGGTTCGAAGCACAGCTCCCACAGTCTCCGCAGCCGCTCTCTGCCAGACGTCACCGCCGAGGTCATGGAGGCCCTCGACGTGCCGGTGCTCGCGGTCAAAGCCGACCACGTGTGCACGCTGCCCGATTGACGTTCCGGCCGGCCCTCGTACCGCCGTCCCCCGTACCGCCGGCATCCCAGCGGGCTCCTGTACCCACTGCCGGCCGCCGGCCCCGTATCGCTGGCCGCACGCTGCTGCCGGCCCCTGTACCCCCGGCATCCCTGCCCCAGTACCGCCGGCGTCCCCGCCCCAGTACCGCCGGCCGCACGCTGCTGCCGGCTCCTGCACCGCCCCCCGTACCGCCGGCCGGCCCCTCCCCGGCCAGCCCGCGCCAGGAAGCTGCCAGGATCACCGTTGCTATTGCGTGGTCTGGCTTGGCCCGGTATACTAACTCATCATAGGCGGACCGGCCGCGGCCGAACTCCAGAACCACCGGTTTGGACGCGCCGACGCGCCGGGCGCCGAAAGACGCCGATAAACGCGAGGCGACGATGATTCACCTGATTCGTGAATATGCCACATCGCAACAAATATCCGAGATGCTCCAGGAATTGGACACCTACATCAAGTTGGCGGTGGACGTTGAACGCCAGGTTCTGGCGGGCGGCGGTCAGCTGCACGCCGATTGCGAATCTGTTTTGCTGGAGGATGGCAGCGAACAAGCCAACGTATGGGGAGCGGATTGGATCCCCGCCACACAACAGGTGACATACGAATCGTTGATCAACATCCGCCCGCGCCACGACAACCGCGCATTGCAGATACTGGACCCCGAGATCCGAGACCGGGTGGCGCGCATCACACACCGGCTGTTGGGAGGATTATGAAAGATCGCACCGCTCTCAGAGAACGATTCCTGCGAGACAGCATCCCCATCCGATTGGGCGGTCTAGCAGCGAACCTGAGCAGAGTCCAATCCTTCGCCGGCCACGAAGCCAATCAGCAAGTTGTGGTCGGCTTGTTGGAGGAGAGCAAGTTCTTCATCGAATGGACGGCCGCAGAGACCGACTTGGAGACTGCGGCCGAGCTGGTGGATCTGCAGGTACAATTGGCATGCTGGCAAAAGGCCTGGCACCGCATATGGAATGACCGGGCCCGCCGACAGCAGGTTGCCATCGAATCCGGCCGGTGGTCGCAACGGGTGCTAGAGCTATCAGGGTTGTTGGGTTGACCGGCCGGCGGTAGGGGCGAATCATTGTTCGCACCGACCCAACCACACCGCTAGGCTGCCCGCCCCCGTACCGCCGGCGTCCCTGCCCCGTATCGCCGGCATCCCTGCCCCGTATCGCCGGCATCCCTGCCGGCATCCTGCCCCTGTACCGCCCGCATCCCTGCCGGCCGCCCGCCCCGTACCGCCAGCATCCCTGCCCCTGTACCCCCGGCCGGTTGACAATTCCCCACACCTGCTCTATCATGCTGTTCACCTACACCGCCGACAGGGCCATCCGGCGCCCACCCCTCCGGCCAGACGCCGGACTGGTGCCCGGGAGTGGAAAGGGAGCATGACATGGCAGCAGATGAGCCGTTACTCGGCCTGCGCCAGAACGAGGTCCGGCTGGTACCTTACACGGCCGCCTGGAGCCACCTGTACCGGCAGGAAGAGAAGCGCCTGAAATCCGCACTGGGCCATCTCCCCATGGTGCTGGATATCCGGCACGTCGGCAGCACCTCCATTCCCGGCATGATCGCCAAGCCCATCATCGACATGGCGATCGCCGTGACCGACTGGGACCAGGCGAGGGACTGCATCGCTCCCATCCAACGGCTGGGCTACGAGTACCGGGGCGAAGCCGGGATCCCCCGCCGGCACTACTTTCGCCTGGGCGACCCGCGCACCCACCACATCCACGTCGTGGAGATCAGCAGCCGGGACTGGCAGAACATGCTCCGGTTCCGCGAACTTCTCATCGCCCAGCCCGAACTCGCGGCCGCTTATGCCAGACTCAAGGTGGAGCTGGCCCGTCGCTTCCCATTCGACCGCGAGAGCTACCTGGCAGGCAAGGCCCCGTTCATCGAATCGGTCCTCCAGGCCGGCCCCCGTACCGCCGGCCCCAGTACCGCCGGCATCCCTGCCGGCTCCGGTGCCCCCGGCACCTGTACCGCCGGCCGCACGCTGCTGCCGGCCGGTGGTACCGCCGGCATCCCTGCCGGCCGCCGCCCGCACCCCGTGTCCCGGGCCCAATCGGACGGCCGGTTTCGCTCCGGCCCGCTCGCCTACCGTCCCAGCAAGGCGCCCAGCTTGGCCAATACCTCGTCCATCGTCAGCCCCGGCAACCGCCCGATCAGCTCGGGCGCCCTCTCGCGCCACTCCAGACTCATCACCTGATCCGCCAGAATCGCGCCCTGAAACCCCATCCCGGCCGGAATGCGCACCTCGAACGGCTGCCGCTTGGTCTGGGTGATTAGCGGGCACAGGATTGCCCGCCCCACCTTTGCGTTATAGGCCGCCGGTGACAGCACCAGCACCGGCCACCGCCCGTGGCGTTCACCGCCGGGTTTGAAATCGGGCGCGATCCATACCATGTCGCCGCGCTCGGGAACGTACTCCATAGCCATGCTTACCTCCCAGCCCGGCCGCATGCCGGCCGGTGCCCATCCTCGACGTACTCTCGAGCCACGAAAAGCCGCCGGGCGACAAGCGGCCCTCGGATCAGGTTGATGACCCGGTTGCCGTCCCCCGGCAAAATCCCCACCGGCTAGGTGCGCCGGCTGCTGACCCGCAGCTGGCTTGCGCATTGGCGACGCCGGGCCGTGCCTCCGTATATCACCTGAGTTTTCATGATAGGCCGCTCCTCCGTGCTGCCGCTTGGAAAGATAGTGCGGTTCCGGCGGTTTGTCCACAGAAGGGCGGCCGGGGTTTACCGCCCCTGCTCGAGCAATCTTGACAGCATCTGCCCGGTGATCGACTCGGGGCAGGCAGCAACCGTCTCCGGCGTGCCGACAGCCACGATCCGGCCGCCGGCTTCACCGCCCTCGGGACCAAGGTCGATCACCCAGTCGGCGCACTTGACCACGTCCAGGTTATGCTCGACCACAACCACGGTGTTTCCCGCGTCGACCAGCCGCTGGAGCAGCCGCACCAGGTGAGCGGTGTCCGCCGGGTGAAGGCCGGTGGTCGGCTCGTCCAGCAGGTACAGCGTGCGCCCGGTCGAACGCCGCGCCAGCTCTCTGGCCAGCTTGACCCGCTGCGCCTCACCGCCGGAAAAGGTCGAGGCGGCCTGGCCCAGCATGAGGTAGCCCATGCCGGTCTCGGCAATCAGCGCCAGGCGCGCCCGCGCTGCCGGGACCGCGGCGAACAGCGACAGCGCTTCATCGATGGTCAGGTCGAGCACCTGGGCGATGTCGTAGCCCTGGTACGTCACCGCCAGCACCTCGCGTTTGAATCGCCGCCCGTGACAGGCCGGGCAGCGCACCGGCACGTCCGGGAGAAAGTGCATCTCCACCCAGAGCACCCCCGCCCCCTGGCAACGCTCGCATCGGCCGCCGGGGACGTTGAAGGAAAAGTGCCGGGCCGCCAGATTGCGCTGGCGGGCGGCTGGTTGGGCGGCGAACACCTGGCGTATGCCGGTCCAGGCGTCGGTGTAGGTGGCGGCGTTGGAGCGCGTGGACCGGCCGATGGGGTCCTGGTCGATGGTGACGACCTGGTGGAACAGCTCCCAGCCGTCGATTCCCTGGTGCACCCCCGGCTGGGCGGATGCCCCGTGATAGCGCTGGCGGGCAGCCCGATCCAGGATATCGAACATCAGTGAGGATTTGCCCGAGCCCGAGACCCCGGTGACCGCGGTCAGCGTCCGCTGCGGCAGGAACACCGTGATCTCTTTCAGGTTGTGCTCGCGCGCCTCGCGGATGGTCAACCCCCGGCCGTCCACCGGGCGGCGGCCGGCCGGGACGGGGATGCGCGCTGCGCCCGCCAGGTACTGCCCGGTGATCGACCCGTCGGTCTGAGCCACCGCCCCGGGTTTGCCCTGGGCCATGATCTGACCTCCGAACCGCCCCCCGCCGGGCCCCAAGTCCACCACCCAGTCGGCCGCGGCGACCACCTCCAGATCGTGTTCGATGACGAGCACGGAGTTGCCCAGGTCGCGCAGGGCGCGCAGCATCCTCACCAGCCGGGGATGGTCGCGCGCGTGCATCCCGATGGTGGGCTCGTCCAGGACATAGAGCACGCCGGTCAGCCCGGAACCCAGCAGCGCCGCCAGCCGCAGCCGCTGCGCTTCGCCGGCCGAGAGCGACGGGGTGGCTCGCTCCAGGGTCAGGTAGTCCAGCCCAATCTCGACCAGCCGCCGGACCCGCTCCTGCAGATCGGCCGCAATCAGCTCGGCGACCAGCCGGTCCTCAACCGCCAGACCATCCTGCAGTCCGGCGATCCACCCGGCCAATCTGCCCAGCGGCATCCGTGTCACCTCCACGATGCCGTGCCCGGCGACGCGGACGGCCCGCGCCTCGGGGCGCAGGCGGGTTCCACCGCACTCGGGGCAAGCCTGCAGCACCAGCAGGCGCTCCAGCTTTTCCCGATAGTCGGTGTCCGCGTCCGCGGTGTGCTCGGCGTGGCGGCGCAAGAGGTTGGTGACGACCCCCTCAAAGCGGCCCCGGGCGACGGTCAGCGGCGGATCCATCTGCGGGCAATGCCGCCGACAGGTCGGGCTGTCGACGCCGTAGAGCAGCAGGTCGCGCTGGGCCGGGCCCAGCGCTTTGACCGGCACGGCCGGGTCGAACTCAAAACCATAGTGCCGCCCGGCCGCGCACAGGGTCGGGATATGCCGGGCCGCGGTGAGCGGATCCCAGAGCAGCACGGCCCCGTCGATCAAACTCTTGTCCTCGTCCAGGATCCGCGGCAGAATCGGGGTGTAGGCGGTCCCCAGCCCGGTGCAGGCCGGGCAGGCGCCGGCCGGCTTGTTAAAGGAGAAAAAGGCCATGCCCACGCCCAAAAGCAGTTCCCCGCACTGAGGACAGGGAATGGTGTTTTCGGGCTCGCCGGCCTCCTCTTCGCCCTCCCACGCGCTCTCCACCGGTTCGCCCCGCTCAACCTCGCGACCGTGCTCGGGGGGCACTTCCGCGCCGCACCTGGGGCAGGTGCGGCGACCGACCCGGGCGAACAGCACCCGCAGGTAGGTATAGACCTCGGTGGCGGTGCCGACCGTCGATCGCGGCGAGCGGTTCCGGTTGATCTGGTCCACGCTGATAGAGGGCGAGAGCCCCACGATGGCATCCACCGGCGGCCGGCGCTCATACGTCACCATCCCCAGCGACTCCATGTACTGGCGCTGGCCTTCCTTGTGCAGCGTGTCAAAGGCCAGCGTCGATTTGCCCGACCCCGACACCCCGGTGAGGACCACCAACCGGTTCTTGGGAATCGTCAGCGAGACGTTCTTGAGGTTGTGGAGTTGCGCTCCCCGGATGATGATTTCGCACATGGACGGTTGACCTCTGATACGGCTATACGAAAGCTCGATCCTTGCTCCGGTCAGCAAGCGGCCGGCTGCCCTGGATTATAGCGCCAGTTTCGCCAACGGAAAGGAGTTGAGGGATTCCCGGGGCTTGATTTCTTGGCCGGCGCCAACCGGTCCTCGCTCGGCCGCGCCCGGCGACCGGCCCCGGCAGCCAGGTGGTATCGACCGTTCGGTGCGGCGCCGGTGGAGCGGGTCTCGGCCCGGGTGGCCCGCGTGCCGGACTCTCCGCGGCCCGGCCGGGGCGGGGCGCCACCCCCGCGTGCCAGGGACGGCCTGCCAGGCCCGGGCGGTTGACCAACGCTTGCCTGCCCCGTTTGACCTCAGTTTTGTTTCCGGCATGGGCAATTACGGCCAACCCATTGAATACGGCCTGGTTCTGGAGTATAATGACGTCAGCTCGGCCGACTATGGCAACCACCCGGCAGGGGCGCCGGGTTCAAGTCCACCGCGAGACGCTAGCTGCCCGCGGGCACAGCCAGGTCGACACGACAGCGGTGAGGTGACTGTGAGTTCGGAGGAACAGTCGTCCGTTGAACTGTTAAGCCGGGTGACCCCGCGGAAATGGGGTCGATACGAGCTATTACCCACCCACCCCCGGCCATGCCGCCCGCCCGCAGGCAGCCCCGGCGTCCACCCAGACCTTCAGATCACCCCGGACGCACCGATCCTGCCCAATGAATCGCGGCCGTGCATGTCACGGTTGCGCTGAAAGGAGAGCGAGTTGCCATGTCATCGCTTAAGCAGTCTCCACTGACCAAGCTGGCAGCGATCGTGGCGCTGCTGATCATCGCCACCGCATCCGGGTCGGTTGGATCGGACCGGCCGGCCCTGGCAGCCATCGACTATGTCTTCCTTGGATCTTGGGGCGAGGAGGTTGGGGTCTTTCACTGGCCAGCCGGTCTGGCCGCCGCCAACGGGCGGGTTCACGTGTGCAACCTGGGGGGATTCAAGGTCGACGTCTTTGACCTGCACGGCAAGGCCCTGCTGGGATTCGGCGGTTCCGGCATCTTTGAGGACGGCCTGTTCACTTCCCTGACAGGGGTGGCAGTAGCCGATGACGGCACCATCTACACGGTCGATCCCGAGAGCTTCCGCATCCAGGTGTTCACCCCGACCGGCGGCTTTGTACGGGCCTGGGGGTCTCACGGGAGCGACCCGGGCCTGGTCGACCGGCCGGAAGGAATCGCGCTCGACGGTGATGGGAACGTCTTGATAGCCGATACCGGTAACCATCGTATACAGCGATTCAGCCCGACCGGAGAGCTGATGGGGTCGCCCTGGGGTGTCCAGGGCCCCGGCAATGGGCAGTTCTTTTATCCCCGCGGAATCGCCGTGGGTCCGGATGGGTCCATCTACGTAGCGGACTCGGGCGTGTATGCCACCGGTGAGGGCAATCACCGCATCCAGCGGTTCAACGGCGACGGCGTGTACCAGGGTCAATGGGGCGGCTTCGGAACCGCGGCCGGCCAGTTCAACACGCCGATGAACCTCGCCGTCAACCAGGCGAACGGCCAGGTCCATGTCACCGATTACGGCAACAACCGGGTGCAGGTCTTTACGGCGACGGGGACCTTTGTGCGACAGTGGGGCACACCGGGGGCGAACGACGGCCAGTTCCGGCACCCCTACGGCATTGCGCTGGACGCGACCGGCAACGTCTATGTCTCAGAGACTGACAACCACCGGGTTCAGCGGTTCGCGCCGACCGGCGGTCATGTCGCCACCTGGGGCGGGTCGGGCAGCGACAACGGGCGGTTCAACTCGCCGTGGCGGATGGCGGTGGGTGGACCGAACGGTGTGTACGTGGCTGACAGCGGGAACTACCGCATCCAGCGGTTCACCCAGGACGGCGCCTATTTGGGCAAGTGGGGAGAATACGGCGTCGGCGAAGGCCAATTCAACTTCCCGGCCGGCGTGGCGCTGGACCCGGCCGGAAACGTCTACGTGGCCGACTATTCCAACAACCGGATTCAGCGGTTCGACCCGGACGGCACCTGGACCACCAGCTGGGGTGGACCGGGGACGGCCGACGGGGAGTTTGACCAGCCGCTCGGGATCACGGTGGACGCCGACTTTTTTGTCTACGTGACCGAGGCCGGCAACCACCGCGTGCAAAAGTTCAACTCCACTGGCGACCATGTTGCCACCTGGGGAGGTTTCGGCACTGACCCGGGAAAATTCATCATGCCGTTCGGCGTGGCCATCTCTCGCGATGGCAACCTGATCTACGTGGCTGACCCCGGCAACAACCGGATCCAGTTGCTTGACCAGGGCGGCAGCTACGTGGGTGCGTGGCCGCTGGAGAACGTCACCGACCTGGCGGTTGACCCGGAAGGCAACATCTTTGCCGTATCCGCAGTCCTCCACCGCGTGACCAAGTTCGCGCCGGACGGGCAGGTGCTGGCCGAGTGGGGGGCCCGGGGGAGCAAGGACAACGAGTTCTCGTACCCCTACGGTATCGCCGTGGGCCAGGATGGGGTGGTCTATGTGGTGGACAACAGCAATCACCGGATCAAGCGCTACGTCGCGGGCTATCCGCCGCCCGACCCGGTCTATGGCCTGGCGCTCAACGGCTCGTTTGAAGAGTCGCCCGCGCTGACGCGCTGGACCTACGGCGGCCCCCTGCCGGTCAGTGTGGTCACCACTCCCAGCGCCGGCAGCCAGGGCGCCCAACTGGCCGCGCCCGTGCCGGCGGCCGCCCGGCCGCGCGAGGAGGGCTGGCTCTATCAGACGGTCCATATCCCGTCAGGCTGGGTCCGGCCGGTGCTCACCTTTGACTATCGCATTTATGCCAACGACACCATGGACTATTCCGATTTCGAGGTCACCCTCACCCAGTCCGACGGCGTCTGGCTGGCCCGGATCCTGCGCGACGGCTTTCAATCGTGTGACGATCCCCCCCTGGCGCCGCCGGCGGGCTCTGACCTGGGCTGGCGCAGCACCCGCTATGACCTGACCGCCTTCAAGGACAGGACCGTGCGCGTGCGGTTCGCGGTGCACAACCTGCACGCCAACTATTCCTATGGCATCTGGGCGGTGGTCGACAACGTGCGGCTGGTGGACGCCGGGCCGCTGGGATCGGTTCGAAACTACCTACCCATAGCCGCCGGCGGCCGGAAGGGCTGTGACGTGGTGCCCGGCCGATAGGGCACGGTCGCTGTGGCAGCCCGCAACACCGCGCAACCAATCGGCCGGGTCGGCCGGCGCCCATCGTCTCGGGCCTGTCACGCAGACCGGCGAGGACGGGGGCGCCAATCGCCCAAGCCGGCAACGCTGGGCTGCCAGTTGCCCGGCCGTGCGTAACGCGATACCATAGCAGAAAAGGGAGAGCCAGCATGTCATCAATCCAGCAATCCGCACTGACCAGGATGGCAGCCATCGCCACGCTGCTGATGGTGGTCGCCACGGCATCCAATTCGGCTGGACCCGACCGGCCGGCCCTTGCAGCGGACGACCATAACTTTCTCGGATCTTGGGGCGACGAGATCGGGGTCCTTCACGGGCCGGCCGGCCTGGCCGTCCATGACGGGCGGGTTCACGTCTGCAACCTGCTGGGCAACAAGGTGTCGGTATTCGACCGAAGCGGAACGCCGCTGTTGGGCTTTGGCGGATTGGGCCTATTGAGCGAGAATGGGCTCTTTTCTTACCCGGCGGGTGTGGCCATAGATGACGACGGGACGATCTATGCGCTGGATGCCGACAACGACCGCGTCCAGCTGTTTTCGTCAAACGGAGTCTGGCAGTCCAACCTGGAGGGCACCATGCGGCACCCGGAGGGGATTGCGCTCATGGCCGACGGATTGATTCTGATCGCCGACACGTACAACCATCGCATCCAGCGGTACGACTTCAAAGGCACCCTCGTCGACGAATGGGGTGAATATGGGACGGGTGCCGGGCAGTTTATCTTTCCGCGGGGAGTCGCGGTGGCTCCGGACGGCACCATCTTCGTGGCGGATACGGGGGGCTTTGATGACGGCCACCCCGGCAACCATCGCATTCAATGGTTCAGCGCACCGACCGTATATGGGGGGGAGTGGGGTGAACCGGGGAGCGGAACCGGTCAGTTTGACCTGCCCATGAACGTCGCCGTCCACCCAGACCCCGAAACAAAAGAGGTCTATGTGACCGATTTCGGCAACCACCGGGTACAGGTGTTCGACTATGAGGGGGAATTTCTGCGAGCCTGGGGCAGTGTCGGCCAGGAGGACGGCCAGTTCTCGCTCCCCTACGGGATTGCGGTGGACCAGGACAACTATGTGTATGTGTCCGAGTTCGGCAACCAGCGGGTCCAGCGGTTCAACCGGATGGGTGGGCACGTCTCCACCTGGGGCCGGTCGGGCAACGGTGATGGCCTGTTCAACTCGCCGTGGCGGATTGCGGTGGGCGGACATCAGGCGGTGTACGTGGCGGACACGGCCAACCACCGCATTCAGCGGTTCACCCAGGACGGGGCGTACCTGGGCCAGTGGGGCACTCAGGGTTCGGCCGACGGTCAGTTCATCGATCCTATCGGCGTGGCGCTGGACCCGTTGGGCAAGGTGTACGTCGTCGATCGCCTCAACAACCGGGTGCAAAAGTTCGACGCCGACGGCAACTGGATCACCTCCTGGGGGGAGTACGGAAGCGGGAACGGGCAGTTCGCCGACCCGATCGGCATCGCCGTGGGGAGCGACTTTCGGGTCTATGTGACCGAGCGCGGCACACCCACGGCAAACAACGACCGCGTGCAGGTGTTCACCGCCGACGGTGACTGGCTGGCCACCTGGGGCAGCCACGGGGACGGCGTGGGCGAGTTTAACGACCCCATGGGGGTGGCGGTGAGCAGCGGGTATGTTTTCGTGGCCGACATGGGCAATTTCCGGATCCAGCGATTCAACCTTGATTTTGATCCCAAAGGCTCGGCGTCGGTCGGCTTTATCGTGGATGTGGCGGTCGATGCTTATGGATACATCTATGCGGTCGACCTGGCTCAGCATTCCGTGACCAAAATGGACGACTACTGGACCGTTCAGGACGAATGGGGCGTGCAGGGGTACAAGGAAAGTCAGTTTTCCTATCCGGGCGGGATCGCCGTGGATGCGAACGGGACTGTCTACGTGGCCGACACCGGTAATCAGCGCATCAAGCGGTACGGCGACTATCCGGTTCGCGACCCGGTCTATGGCCTGACGCTCAACGGCGCCTTTGAGGAGTCGCCGGCGCTGATCCGCTGGACCTACGGCGGCGAGTTGCCGGTGACCGTTTTCCCCAGCGCCGACAAGGGCACGCAGGCAGCCCGGCTCGGCGCGCCCGTGAGCCAGGAGCCCCGGCCGCGCGAGGAGGGCTGGCTCTACCAGACGGTCTTTGTACCATTCAACTGGATACGGCCGGTGCTCACCTTTGATTATCGCATCTTTGCCAACGACACCATCGACTATTCCGATTTCACGGTCACCCTCACCCAATCCGACGGCCGGCAGCTGGAACTCATTGTGCGGGATGGCTACCGTTCGTGCATCGGGCCGTTCGCGCCGCCGGCGGGTTACGACCTGGGCTGGCGGTCCGCCGGCTTTGACCTGAGCGGCTACCAGGGCAGGACCGTGCGGGTGCGGTTCACCGTGCACAACCTCCACGCCGGTTCGTACGGCATATGGGCGCTGGTGGACAACGTACGGCTGACGAACGCTGGACCCCGTCCAACGCTGCCGGGACCCAACCGGACCTACCTGCCGAACATCTATCATCAGTATGGTTGTGACCTGGTGCCAGGTTGGTGAAACGCCGACGCCGCAACTCAGGCCGTGGGTACAGGACCGTGATGCGACCGGCCGGCCCGCATCGCAGCAACACCGGTGCGGCGGGAGTTCCTGAAGCGAGCGGCGTAAATGTGGGCGGCATCTGCGCCTGCGATGCCCGGCTCCATGCCTGCAGGCGTCTAGCCGGCCGCAGCGGACGTATGTGAAGAAGGAAGGTAATTTCGGCATGGTACTCACTCAACGGAGCGCATTGGCCAGGGCGGTAGCCATCGCTGCCCTGCTGGCGGCGGTCGCCACGGCATCCAATTCGGTGGCTCCCTCGGCGCCAGCGCAGGCACTCGACGATTTTGTCTTTCTGGGCTCATGGGGCAACGAAATCGGTGTCTTTCACGGCCCGGCCGGGCTGGCCGTCAAGGGCGAGCGAGTCTATCTCTGCAACCAGACAGGCAACACGCTGGATGTATTTGACCTGCTCGGCAGGCCGATACAGCGCGTCGGCGGCGCCGGTTACATCGGCGAGCCGGGGTTGTTCTGGCACCTGTCGGCTGTGACCATCGACAGCCACGGGACGATCTTTGCGGCCGACGCGGCCAACCACCGCATCCAGCTTTTTTCGGCCGATGGCACGTACTTGAGCCAATGGGGAAGTCATGGCCTCGATCCGGGCCGGTTGAATCAACCAGAGGCCATCGCCGTGGACGACAACGACGATATCTGGGTGGCCGACACCTACAACCATCGCATACAAAAGTTCGGTCCCACTGGGACCCTGCTGCAGGAACCGTGGGGCAAGTATGGTTCTGGAGAGGGCGATTTCATCTATCCACGTGGAATCGCGGTGGGTCCGGATGGTTCGATCTACGTGGCGGACTCGGGCGACATTGGCAGCGGCGACGGCAATCACCGTATCCAACGCTTCCGCTCCGACGGCAGTTTTCTGGGCGAGTGGGGTGAACTGGGAACCGGGCCGGGGCAGTTCAACGTGCCCATGAACCTGATTGTCGATCCAGTGACCGGCCAGGTCTATGTCAGCGATTACGGAAATCACCGGGTGCAACTCTTTTCGGCCACCGGTGGGTTCGTCCGCCAGTGGGGCGAAGAGGGGGTCGCGGACGGCCAGTTTTCTTTCCCCTATGGGATCGGGTTGGGCACCAGCGGCGACGTTTTTATCTCCGAGTACGGCAACCACCGGGTTCAGCGGTTCACCCCCATGGGCGTCCATGTGGCCACGTGGGGCGGGTCGGGCAAGGACAACGCCCAGTTCAACCGGCCTTCACGCACTGCGCTGGGCCTGGATGAGACCGTCTATGTCTCGGATACCTGGAACCACCGAATCCAAGTGCTCACTCAGGACGGATCCTACCTGGGCCAATGGGGAAGCTACGGCACAGCCGACGGTCAGTTTGACAACCCGATGGGTGTGGCGGTGGACGGGGACGGGCATGTGTACGTGGCCGACCGTTACAACCACCGCCTACAAAAGTTCGGACCGGATGGCATTTGGATTGACACCTGGGGCAGCGGAGGAAGCGCGCCGGGTCAGTTCCTTGAGCCGGTCGGGGTGGCGGTCGCAGGCGACTCGGTCTTTGTCTCCGAGGTCGGCAACTATCGCGTGCAGCAGTTCACCACCGACGGCGTTTTCGTGCGAGCCTGGGGGAGTTACGGCAGTGAGCCGGGCGACTTGATATCGCCCTGGGGATTGGCAGTGGACCCGGCTCGTGGGTGGCTCTACGTGGCCGACTTGACCAACCTGCGTGTCCATCGTTTCACCACTGCGGGCGAGTATCTCGAAAGCTGGTCACTCGGTCTCATTGTGGACGTGGCGGTCGATGCCGCTGGGAACCTGTTTGCATTGGATCAGTGGCACCATTGGGTGACGCAGTTGGACTGGGAGGGGAACCTGCTGTCCGTCTGGGGCTCCCAGGGAAGCCAGGACGGGCAGCTTTCCTACCCCGGCGGCATTGCAGTGGATTCCGGCGGCACTGTTTATATCAGCGACAGCAGCAACCACCGCATCAGCCGGTACGCCGCCGACTATCCGGCGCCCGACTCGGACTATGGTCTGACGTTCAACGGCTCGTTCGAGGAATCGCCCGCGCTGGTCCGCTGGACCTACGGCGGCGCGTTGCCGGTGACTGTTGTGCCCAGCGCCCGCGACGGCATCCAGGGCGCCCGGCTGGCCGAGGTCGTACCGGCGGCCCCCCGGCCGCGCGAGGAGGGCTGGCTCCACCAGACGGTCCATATCCCGTCAGGCTGGGAGCGCCCGGTCCTCACCTTTGACTATCGCATTTACGCCAACGACACCATCGACTATTCGGATTTCGAGGTCACCCTCACCCAATCCGACGGCGCCTGGCTGGCCCGGATCCTGCGCGACGGCTTTCGCTCGTGCGATGATCCCCCCCTGGCGCCGCCGGAGGGTTTTGACCTGGGCTGGCGCAACACCCGCTATGACCTGAGCGCCTTCAAGGGAAGGACCGTGCGAGTCCGGTTCGCGGTGCACAACCTGCACGCCGACTATTCCTATGGCATCTGGGCGGTGGTCGACAACGTGCGGCTGGTGGACGCCGGGCCCGTGCTTCGCAACTACCTGCCGATCGTGTCCGGCGGCCGTCACGTTTGTGACGTGGTTCCCGGTCGATAGCGGTGGGCCGCGGTGCCAGCCCGCAACCCGGCGCGATACCGGCCGGGTCGCCCGGCGCCCATCGTATCGGGCTTGTCACGCAGACCTGCGCGGACGGGGGCGCCAATCGCCCCGGCCGGCAACGCTCGACCGCCAGTTGCGCGGCCATGCCTAACGCGATACCATAGCAAAAAAAAGGGAGAGGCACCGTGTCATCAATCCAACAATCCGCCCTGACCAGGATGGCAGCCATCGCCACACTGCTCATCGTCGTCGCCGCGGCAGTCGGCTCGGCTGGACTGGGTCGGCCGGCCCTGGCAGTCAACGACTATCTCTTCGTGGGGTCGTGGGGCGATGAAGTCGGTATCTTTCGCGCGCCCACGGCGCTGGCGGTCGGCAACGGGCGGGTTCATGTCTGCAATTCAGACGACGGGAAACTGGCCGTTCTCGACCTGGCCGGCCGGCCGCTCATGGCGGTCGGGGGCAACGGTTACCAGGACGGGCAGTTTACCTGGCTCACCGCCGTGGCGGTGGACGACGATGATGGGACCATCTACGCGGTCGACGCGATCGTGGGCCGTGTCCAGCTGTTTTCACCGGACGGCGTATTCCTGGGCAAATGGGGCACCGCCGGCACGGAGCAAGGCATGTTGAACCGTCCGCTGGGTATGGCCTTCGACGTGGGCGGAAACCTCCTGGTGGCCGATACCTACAACGATCGGATACAGCGGTTCAGCCCCAGCGGGACGTATCTGCAGCACTGGGGCGTCCACGGGGCGGGGCCGGGCCAGTTCGATTTGCCTCGGGGAATCGCGGTCGGGCTTGGAGGGGCCATCTATGTGGCGGACACGGACAACCATCGCATCCAGCGCTTCGACGCGAGCGGAAACTTTCAAGATCAGTGGGGCGCTGAAGGATTGGATGAGGGAGAGTTCCGTTTTCCGACACACATCGCTGCCGATCCGATTACGGGGGAGGTCTTTGTGACCGATTACGGCAACCACCGCGTGCAGGTATTCAGCGCGATCGGCACCTTCCGGCGCGCGTGGGGCGGGTACGGGCAAGGGGATGGCGACTTGGCCTTGCCGTACGGGATCGGCGTGGACGGGGTTGGCAACGTCTACGTCTCTGAATACGGCAACCACCGGGTTCAGAAGTTACGCCCGGATGGAAGTTGGCTGGCTTCGTGGGGCCGGTCGAGTGCTGACGACGGGCAGTTCTCCCAGCCGGAAAAGATCGCGGTGGACGGCAGCGGCGCGGTCTATGTGGCCGACACCAGGACCAATCGGATCCAAAAGTTCACCCAAGACGGCGCTTTCCTGGCGCGGTGGGGAACGGTGGGCGGGGAGCCGGCCCAGTTCTCAACAGCGGGCCCGGTGGCAGCGGATGTGGATGGCAGTCTGTACGTGATCGATCGAGCCGACTTTCAGGTCGACAAGTTCGACCCGTCCGGCGCCTGGGTGATTTCCTGGGGCGGTGGGGGAACGGGCACAGGAGAGTTCGAGGAACCCGCGGGGATCGCCGTCGGCGGCGGTCATGTCTACGTGACCGACCGGTCTCTCCAGCGGGTAACCAGGTACACCACCGGCGGCGACTGGGAACTGCAATGGGGCAGTGCGGGCTGCGATCCGAACCAATTTGGCAGCCCGTGCGGCATAGCGGTCGACGTCGGGCGCAACCGGGTATACGTGTCTGACTGCGGCTGCGGCCGCATCGCCCTATACGACCTGGCTGGGGGCTACCTAAACGAGGAGTGGCCGGTGGGTTACTATGTTGACCTATCGGTCGACGGCGAGGGTAACGTCTTTGGCGTCGACGGATTTGCCCATCAGGTGATCAAGGTGTCGCCGGAGGGGGAGGTGCTGGCCAGTTTGGGCGCCCGGGGAAGCAAAGACGGCGAGTTTTCGGTTCCACAGGGGATTGCGGCCGGTGCGAACGGGATTGTCTACGTGGTCGATACCGGAAATCACCGGATCAACCGTTACGCCGCCGACTATCCGGCGCCCGACCCGATCTACGGCCTGACGCGGAATGGCTCGTTCGAGGAGTCGCCGGGGCTGATCCGCTGGACCTACGGCGGCGCGTTGCCGGTGACGGTGGTGCCGAGCGCCCGCGAGGGCAGCCTGGGCGCTCGGCTCGGCCAGCCGGTGCCGGCCGCGCCCCGGCCGCGCGAGGAGGGTTGGCTTTACCAGACGGTCCACATCCCGGACGGATGGGCCCGGCCGGTGTTGGCCTTTGACTATCGCATCTACGCCAATGACACCATGGACTATTCGGATCTGGAGGTCACCCTCACCCAGTCCGACGGCGCCTGGCTGGCCCGGATCCTGCGCGACGGCTTTCAATCGTGTGATGATCCGCCCCTGGCGCCGCCGGAGGGCTTTGACCTGGGCTGGCGCCGCACCCGCTATGACCTGAGCGCCTTCAAGGGAAGGACTGTGCGAGTCCGGTTCGCGGTGCGCAACCTGCACGCCGACTACTCGTATGGTATCTGGGCGGTGGTCGACAACGTGCGGTTGGTGGACGCCGGGCCGGTGGGATCGGTTCGCAACTACCTGCCGATGGTAACCGGCGGCCGTCCGGGCTGTGACGTGGTGCCCGGCCGATAGGGGCGCGGTCGCTCAAATCTGCCGCGCCCTCGCGCCAGACATCGGCCGCGTTCGTCGGCGCGCACCGAGACCCGGCGAACCACCATCAGTCTGACCCGCGTCCGGCACCGGCCGCGGCGGTGTTTTCCTGTTCCTCAGCCCGGATGGTTTTTTCACCGGAGGCAGGTTCCGCGGCTATTGTGGTAGAATATCGGCTCGGCTGAACGGCCAGATCCGCTCCGCCCGAGCACGCTGTTGGTCAAGATCGTCACACGGCTCAGAGAGCCCGCTATTCGCCAGACGCTGGGCTATTACTGGCTGCTTTTCTGTATGGGGTTGAACGCGGCGGTGGTGGGGCCAACGCTGCCGACGCTGGCTGCGCAGACCGGGTCGCCGGTGGGCGACATGGGCCGGCTCTTTTTGCTCGGCTCCCTGGGAGTGACGGTCGGCACGCTCGGCGGCGGGCGGCTCTACGGCCGACTGCGCGGCCACCGGGTGCTGGGCTCGGCGCAGATCGTGGCCGGCCTGCTTCTGGGGTGCGTCGCCTGGACGCCGGCGCTGGGCTGGCTGGTGGCGGTGATGGCGGTCAAGGGGGTGATGGACGGCCTCATAAACAGCGGCACCAACACGCTGCTGGTCTGGACCCACCGGGAGAAGGTATCGCCCTATATGAACGGCCTCCACTTTTGCTTCGGGCTGGGCGCTTTCCTCTCGCCGCTCCTGGTGGCGCAGGTCATCGAGACGCCGGGCGCCTACCGCGCGGTCTTTGTGGGGCTGGCGGCGCTGAGCGTCGTGGCCGGCGTTCGCATGGCGACGATGGGAGGCAGCCCGCAGGCGGCGGCGCCCGAGGAGGGCGCGCCCGGGCCAGCGCGGTCGCGCAACGCGGTGCCCTATCTCGTCGTCTGGACGGCGGCGCTCTTTCTCTTCTTTTACGTGGGCGCCGAGATCGCCTTTGGCAACTGGGTGTTTACCTACGCGGTGGAGCTCAGGCTGGCCCCGGCAGCGCAGGCGGCCTACCTCACGTCCGGCTTTTGGCTCACGTTCACCGTGGGACGGCTGCTCTCGGTGCCGCTGGCCGCCCGCTGGGCGCCGCGCCGGGTCATCGCCTGGGCGCTATTCGGCTGTGTCCTTTGCGTGGGGCTGGTCTCTATCCTGCCCGGTTCACTGGCGCTCCTGTGGTTGGCCGCGCTGGGGCTGGGGATGTGCATGGCGCCGGTCTACCCCTCCGGGTTCACACTGGCGGTGCAGGGGATCCGGCTTTCGGCGCGGGCCAGCAGCATCATTCTTCTGGGCGATAGCATCGGCGGCATGATCTTGCCCTGGCTGGTGGGCGTGGTGCTCAAGGCGGCCGGCCCGCGGGCGATGGTCCACCTGGTGCTGGGCAGCCTGGTTTGCGACCTGGCGGCCTTTGCGGGCCTGTTGTGGGCGCGCGGTCGGGCGGTGGAGCAGCCACGGCCGGCCGGTAGTTGAACCAGACAGTACATGGAACCCGGCATCGCATCCTTGCCAAACCCAGAATTCGAGGCCGAACCAGCTCGCCAATGGCATGTAACCGGCAAAATGGTGCTTCTGGACCATGGGACCCATCCCGTTTGCCGGTCGCCGGCCCGAGCCGAGCGCCGAGTTCCGCGTTTGAGCCACCGCCTGCATCACTGCGAGCCCGAGATGGTCGTCGAGCTGGACCAACCGCGATTCCGCACCCAACGGAAGGTTCCGGCCCGCCGGCCGATGCCCTCTTTGACCGGACGGCTGGCCCAGCGGCCGCGCATTGTTCACAACATCTCTATCCCATCTTCATCGTTTCTTAGCCGTTTAGGTCCATCATGGTAAAATCCTCGCGGCCCAAAGCGCCGTCCGTTGCGGAGGTTGTATGATCACGTTGTTCGGAAAACGGTTCCGCCTGTTCCGGCCCAGGAGTATCTGGATCCGCACGGTGGTCCAGTGGGCATTCTTTGTCCTCATCGCGCTGATTGCGGTCAACCACACCCTGGCAGAAGACGGCGGTGGGATTCCTGGGCTGTCAAAGGCCAGCCTGCACGCCCTGTGCCCGTTTGGCGGTGTGGTGACCCTCTATCAGTTTGTCACGACCGGGACCATGGTGCAGAAGATCCACCAGTCGTCCTTTGTTCTGATGGTCATCAGCCTGTTGCTGGCGATCGCATTTGGCCCCGTGTTTTGCGGTTGGGTCTGCCCCCTGGGCACCATCCAGGAATGGGTCAGCAAATGGGGTCGCCGGCTCTTTCGCCGCCGGTTTAACCACTTTGTCCCGGGTAGGCTGGATGGCGTGTTGCGTTACTTGCGCTACGGCGTGCTGGTGTGGGTGTTGTACGTGACGGCGGTGACCGGCCGACTGGTTTTTGCCGATTATGACCCGTATTTCGCCCTGTTTAATTGGTGGACCAAGGAGGTGTCGCTCATTGCGCTGGGAATCCTGGGTCTCAGCCTGGGACTATCGCTCTTTATCGAGCGACCCTGGTGCAAATACGCCTGCCCGTTCGGTGCGTTGTTGGGCATCACCAACCTGTTTCGCATGTTTAGCATCCGCCGCCACGAGAGCACCTGCAAAACCTGCGGCGCGTGCTCCATCCCTTGCCCGATGAACATACCGGTTGACACCAAGAGAGTGGTGCGCGACCACCAGTGCATCACCTGCCTCGAGTGCACATCCGAGGCCGTATGCCCGGTGGCCAATACGATCCAATTCTCCACGCCAGTCACGCTGCGAGGTGCAGAATGATCATCAGCTCCAAAACCCTGGCGGCCATCGTGGTGGTCGCTCTGTTCGGCGGCATTCTCTTTTCCAGCGCCATGGGTTGGTGGGAGACCAAATCCACCAAGCAGGCGGCCAGATTCACCGGCGGCGAGTTCGCCGGCCAGGCCGATCCGGCCGACATTCGGGGCTCGTACACGTTCGCCGACATCGACTCCAATTTCGGCGTTCCGCCAGCCGTGCTGGCCGAGGCCTTTGGGGTAGAGGCCGGCAACGCCGAGGCGTATGCGGTCAAGGACCTGGAAAGCCGGTATGGCGGCAGCGCCTATCACGTCGGCACGTCTTCGGTCCGCCTGTTCGTCGCTTGGTACCTGGGAATGCCGTACACCCTGGGCGCAGACACCTACCTGCCGGAATCGGCCGTGAGGGTTCTGCGCACGCGCAACCTGAGCAGCGAGCAGGTGGCGTACCTGGAAGCGCACACCGTGCCCGACTCGGGCGCGGGTCCGGCAGTGACGCCGGAGCCGTCGGACCATGCGGCGCCCGGGCAGGGAGCCGGCGCTGCCTCGGACAGCGATCGCACCATCAAAGGCAAGACCACCTTTGCCGATCTGCTGGACTGGGGCGTCCCGCAGGCGACCATCGAACGGGTCTTGGGCGCGTCGCTGCCGGCTCAACCGTCCATCCGGATCAGGAACTATTGCGTGGCATCAGGCCTGCGCTACGAGACCGTCCGGACCGCCCTGCAAGCCGAGGTGGACAGGCTGTATTAAGTTGAGCGCGCCGGCCGCGCGTGCGCGCCGCGGCGCCACCCCGACCTCACCCGGCCCTGCCCCCGGGTCAAACACCTCCACCCCACCCGCCGGCCGCGCGCCGGTGGTACAATATCCGGGCAGACGGCGCCCTTGGGCGCCGACTTTTGGACACAGGATCACGGAGGTGAACCATGACAACCAAGCACACCCATAGCGCCATCCTTCTGGTGGCCGTCGTGGCCGTCGTGGCGTGGATCGGGCCGGCGGTGCGGCCGGCTACCGTTGCCGCGCCCGTCGCCGCGTCCGCCGTCGGCTCGATCACCGTCAGCGGCTCCAGCGCCATCCGCGTGCCACCGAACCGGGTGGTGATTCTCCTGGGGGTGGAGGCCTTTCGCTCGACCCCCAGTGCGGCGCACGCCGCCGGCCGGCAGTCAAGCCAGGCGGTCGTCAACGCCGTCCGGGACCAGGGAGTGGCCCGCACCGATGTGGCCACCGCCGATTTCTCCATCCAGCCCCGCTACTCCAACTATGGCCAGAACACCATCACCGGCTACCTGGCGCGCAACACGGTGGCCGTCACCCTGCGCGATGTGCAGCAACTGGAGGGCGTGCTGGTGGCGGCGCTGGAAGCGGGCACGACAACCATCGATGGCGTCGAGTTTTCCGTCACCAACCTGCGCGATCTGCGGGACCGGGCCCGTGACCAGGCGGTGCGAGCCGCCATGGAAAAGGCGGCGGCGATGGCCACCTCGGCCGGCCGGTCGGTAGGCGAGGTAACCGACATCACGGAACACGCCACCCAACACTATTTCGGCTCCTGGTCCGCCAGCCGGCAGTGGACCAACTACCAGAACGTGGTTCAGGAACTGGCCGGCGAAGGGGGGCTGGTGCTGGAGGACGGGACCCTCAGCCTGGGGCAGATCGTCGTGCAGGCCGAGGTGAACCTGACCGCCGAGTTGGTAGGAGGATAGAACCGCTCAGGCAGCTGCCCGGTTTGCCGGCCCACCGGACTGCACCCGAGGCCGCTGCCGGACCCGCGGCCGACGCCGATTCATGGCCCGCTTGGTCCGCCCCACTCGGCCGGCGGTTCGCGCTTGACCCAGCGTTGGCCGTCGTGCCAATGCCAACCGGCCGGACCATAAGCCCAATACTCCCCGCCCGCATCGCGCACGGTCAGCTCGGCCAGCGAGGCGCGGTAGGCCTCCTGGGTCAGTCCTCCGGCGCGATACCGGGCGTCCAGGTCGGCAAAGGCCCGCTCGGCCTGATCAAAGGCTGCCGGCCGTTGTGGCCGAGGCACCCGAAACGGCGGTGGCGGGGCCACGGGCGGCGGCGCGGCCGCGGGTGCCAGCGTGCGACTGCGCCGTCTCCGCAGCAGCAGCCAGACGACCACCACCAGGAGCAACAAGAGACCGCCGCAACAGGCCAGGCCCGGGATCAGAACCCACGAACCGCTCAGCCAGCCCAGTGGCTCGGTGCTGCGCACCGGCGGCTGTACGGATGTTTGCACGCCCAGCGGCCGGCATTGATCACCCTCGGCCGCCAGCCCGGGTGGGCAGACCGTCAGGGGGACGCAGGCGTCCAGCCCCTCGTTCCAGCCGAAACCCGGGTTGCAGACCAATTGGTCGCCGACTCGCTTCGCGTTGGGCACCGCCGCCATCACGCAGCCGCGCGGATCGGCCGCCGGATCACCCGGCGCGCAGGTGTCGGTCGGATAGCAGGCGCACGCGGTTGCGTTCTGACAGGTATCGCCGATCTGCGGTCGGCAGACTCCCGGCACAAGGAGGGGCCCGCGGGTGCGCGGTTGATAGACGAGACCTTCCTGGAAGGCCTCCAGGCTGAGGTCACCCTCAACGTACGCCCGGCCCACGGATGGCAGCGCGACCAGCTCCATGATCTGGCCATCGTCGAAAAGCTGCCGGATGCGCACCGGCCGCTCGGGAATAACATGCCGGCCGACCAGATCCAGGAGTTGCGCCAGCCGCTCCAACTCGGCGTCCACCGGGCCGAACTCCGACACGGCCTGCCGGTACTCGACCAGGACCTCATCCTCGGCGATGGTCACCTGCGGCTCGGCCAGACCCAGGGCCCGAAGCTCGGATTCCAGCGCGGCGTCCTGGGCCAGCGCCACGCCCGTAGAATGGATGATCAGCAGCCCGAGAACCAGGGCCGTCCAGAGAGGACGGTGCGGAATGTGCATGGATAGCCTCCTCATCCGTCGCATGTCAGGGACGCCGGCTTTCGGAGAGCCACTGCGTGGGGAACAGCAGGCCCTCCTCTCCCCAGTAGGTGCCCCCCGGCTTGACCAGGCGGTCGCGCAGCGAGGTGTTGTCCAGCGAATGGCAGGTGTGCACATAGGCGTAATCGAGATTCAGGTTGCGGCTGCGCTCGTTGGCCAGCTGCCGCGCCCGCTCTCGGTCCAAACCCGCCGCACCGTAGGCAATCTGCAGATCGGCAAACAGCCGGTTGCCGACGCCCACGCTGTCCAAGCCTTCCAGCGACGGCTGGCTGGCGTGGCCAAAAAAGGCCATCGCTCCGGCCGCCGGTCCGCCCAGTCGCAGGCTCATGTCATCGAAATCCGACACCATGATCGTCTGGACCACGTAGCCCTGCTCGCGGAAGAACCGGCGGATGTGGTTGATCTTGAAGAGGATCCAGTAGGTCTCATAGGCTGTCACTTCGTCCGAGATAAAGACATAGGCCACCCGCGGGCTGCACAACGTCGCCGCGTCCTTCAAGTCGCTGAACGGGTCGCACACCTGCCCCGCTGGGCACGAGCAATCGGCCGGGTCATTGAGGCAGTTCTTTCCCGGCTGGCATTCGCCCGGAGGTGCCGGCTCGGTGGGTTCTTTGGAAACGCAGCCGGTGCCCCGGCTGTCGGGTTCGGTCCCTTCCAGGCAGCGGCACTCGTCGCCCACCGGTTCCGACCCGGTCACACAGCGGCAGCGGTCCTGGCCGAAATCCCACTCTATAAGGGCGCCGCTGCACCGACAGGCGCAGCTGTTGGGCTGGTTGTTCTGCGGGTCGTACTGGGACCGGGCATCCCAGGCCGGACACATCTGATCGCAGGCCACGCAAACCCCCTGGTCGTCGGATTGCCAACCTTGGGCGCAGATGCAGCTGCAATAGGTGCCGTCCCCCTCCCCGTCCCAGATCATGTTGGGATGGGCGCTACAGGTCAGCTCACAGGTACTCAGCCGGGATTCGACCCGGAAAGTGTATTCGGCGCCGCTGTACTGGCGCATAAAGGCCTCGTCTACCTTCAAGCTGACCCGCCCCGCGGCCGGGTCGTACTCGCCCGCCGGCTGCCCGTCCAGCTCGTGCAAAAGCACCTCGCCCGGCAGCTCGACTACGTAGGTGGTCTCAGGCAGCCCGCTCGCCAGCAGCACCCGCTGAGCATACCAACCGGGCAGGCTCAGCTTTTCGGCGTCATCGTACAGAAACGACAGATCCAAAAGACCGCCCGAACCGTCCTCCTCGTCATCGGTCTCGATCGGCGGTTTGGGAGGCAAGCCCTCCTGCCGCAACTGGTCCCAATCGGCCATGGTGAACTGGCCGCTTAGCGTTTCAACCTTGACTTCCAGGCGGTAGACCACCCACGCCGGATCGTCGCGGATGGTGGTCAGCGTCCACCCCTGGTCGGGGTCGGGTTCCTGCCCCTCGATATAGGGCAGAACGCCCTCGGCCGTGAAGCCGCGCTCGTTCTCCTCCACAATCCGGCCGTTGCCCGGAATCTCCACCGAACCGCCCGATTGGTTCAGATCTTGCCAGCTCTCGGGCAGCATCACCTCCGGCGGCGCAAGCCCGGCCGAACGAAAATCCTGCGCCATCTCGATGTTCGCCAGCTTGGCAGCCGCTATATAGGCCTCGGTCAGGTACATGGAGACGGTCAGGTGGACATCCGCCGTCTGGGGGTCCTTGGGCACCACCCGAACGACCGTCTCCGAGGTCAGACAGGCCAGGCTCAGGCCGCTCAGCATCACAATGAGGAGCCAGAGCCAACGATGGTTGCCTGCCCGTCGTTCGCCACGCGTGATTGGGGCCATAGGAGACTCCTTACCGGCGGCCTGGTCGCCGCCATGGGATAGAGAGACCGACCGGCGCAAGTATAGCGACAGCTCGCCAAGGGGTCAAGGCAGTCTGCAGCGTCACCAGTCGCGGGGCAGCGCGCCCGGCCGTCTACATGCTCTCAAGCTGTTCTGCGATGGCCTGCATCGCCTCCATAGGCAGAGGTCCGAAATCCCGGGCCCGCACCAATGCCTGCAGTTGCTGCATGTTACGAAAACCCGGTACGGGAATCGTCAGAGGGGAGCGGGCCCATACCCACCCCAACGCCCCTTGCACATAGGATCGCCCACCAACGGTCAGGTAAGGTTCCATCTGCTGCGCGCAGGCCAATACCTTCAGGAATCCCTGGTCCTCAAACCACGGCGCCCGAGGATCACCCTCCTCCAGTTCTGTTTCCGGCAACCAACGCCCGGCGAGCACGCCCATGAGCAATGGAACCCGGTTCAGGCTGGCCAGATCCTGCTCTCGGCACAGATCCAGCATCGCTGGATTGTCGTTGAACACGTTCAAACGATGCTCGATGGCAATGCAGTGCTCGCCGCGTGCAAAAAGCCTGGCCCTTTCGACGTCGTCCGTGCTCCAGCCGTAATAGCGGATCTTGCCTTCCAGCACCAGGTCTTCAAGCACGTCCATCAACACCGGAGCTCGGTCGAGCAGGTAATTGCGGCGGTGCAACAGGTACAGGTCAATGCACTCGACGCCCAGGCGACGAAGGCTGGCTTCGCATAACCGCTCGACCAGATCGGCTTCTAGGGACCAGGGGTCCTCCTGATCTGGCACCGGATCCTGCCCAAATTTGGTTACGACCACGATGCCATCTCGACGACCTCGCAGCGCTTCACCCAGAATGCGCTCGCTCAAACCCTGGCCATAGCTATCTGCCGTGTCGAAAAGCGTCACACCCATATCGACTGCCGCCTGGATTTGCCGAACAGCATCCCGTGCCGCGTCAGACGGCTCTTGGGGAGCCAAATCGTCATGCCAGCCCAACCCGGCCATTCGGGCCGTGCCCAAACCCAACGGGCTGACTTGTATACCGCTTTTTCCCAACCGGCGCAATCCCATCATCTGCGACCCTCCCTCAGCAACCTACTTTCGCCCCAACCCATCTTGCCATTCGGCTTGGCCGCCTGACGCCGTACGCGGTCCGGGACGTCCTGGTTCGGCATCGGTTCGAGGCGCGGCCCGTCAGGCGTGTCCATCACCTGCCAGCCCAGCCCGGCGATGCGGGCCCGGAGGGCGTCCGCTGCCGCCCAATACCGGCCGATACGGGCGGTTTCCCGCTGGTCCGTCAGAACGAGGACCTCGGTCGGGGGCCGCGCCTCTGGCTGAACACGGGCGCTGCCCTCCTTGACCCATTCCCAAACATCCGCCGGCAACCCGGCGCTCGGCGCCGGCCGGCGAAACTGTCCCAGCTCACGCACCGAAAAGGTCCGGCCGTGCTCAAGCCGTCGCTCCTCCCCGCCGATCAGCAGCGTCACACCACCCTTGCTCATGACTCAACCCGTCTCGGCGGTCAGGTCGAGGATGAGTGCCGTGTGCTCGTCCAGGCCGATCACAGTTGCGCTCTGGGGCAGCATGGCGTGCAGCAGCTCAAAGCGGGCCTGCCCCATCCAGCAGCGGCTGCAGTCCAGCTCGGTCCCGCCATCAGAGTTGTTCCAATGCGGCACAAAAACCAGCGATAGGCCGTACGCCGAAAAAAGTCCAGGCCCGCCTTCCAGTGAAGGTCCTCCCCGACCTTGTAGATCTCGTACACGGGCAGAGCGCAGGCGCTGGCCGCCACCGCAGCCGAGCTGGCCAGCACAATCGCCGCGCCCAGCCGGTGCCGTGCCGTCAGAACCCGCCAGGCCAGGCTATCCTGTAGCTGTCGCACGGCATAGACTGGGCTGCCGGGACCGAGGAAGATCAGATCGGCCGTTCGGAGGGGGCTTACGATCCCCGGCTCGTCTGGGCTGAGTGGGGTGCCACGCTTGCAGGCGGGCACAATCGTCACGCGCGGGCTAAAGTTCTGCAGGTGCCGCTCCAGGAACTCACCAATGCGTTCCGCTACCCGAGTCGAGTTAAGCTCAAAACCAGCCGGCGTCTCCAGGATCGCAGCGTGGGCCGGAATCGGCAGCCGCCGCAGCAGCCAGTCAAAGACGCGCTGACCGATGACCGTAGTCTCTCCGGAACCAAAGAGGGCCACCAAACCCCACTGCTCGGACATGGCGAACCGGATTTTACCCGCGTCCGTCTGCTCTGTCAAGCGGCTCGATCCGGTCAGTTCAAACCCTCGAGCCCTGGCACGTGGTCCTTCGAGAGGAACCAAAGGGTGGTGCTTCCAGCCCAACCGCGGACGGCCCGTACTTGGCAATGCGTTCTTAGCACACCCGCCAGGGTGAGCCCCGCTCACGTCGCCCAGGAGGCGGTCGGGTCGCGGCAGGCTTCACCGAAAGTCCCAGGGCTGCGAAAGTGCGGCCCACGCCTACCCATGGGCCCTGTGGGCCGTCTCAACTGACCACCCGCTTCCGTTTGCGGGGATGATGAAAAGCCTATCGTTTGGCCTCCGCGATAGTGGCATCGACAATCCGCTCCAGAATGCTGAGCGGCACACTGCCGCAGCTCAGCACCACGCGGTGGAATCCTGCCAGGTCAAATGCATCACCCAATTGGTCCATCGCTTTCTGGCGCAGCTCCAGGAATTTGAGCATGCCGACGGTGTAGGAAGTTGCCTGCGCAGGCGCGACAATGTAACGGCCGACTTCGCGCTCCAGGCTCCGGCGATCGGCGCCCACATTATCCGCCATGAACTCGATGGCTTGGTCCAGAGACCAGCCCTTGGCATGAATGCCCGTGTCCACCACCAGCCGCGCCGCACGACGCGCTTCATAGCGTAGACGGCCCAGATCACCGTAGGGGTCGTCTTGATACCATCCCAATTCCGCAGCCAGGCGCTCAGCATACACCGCCCAGCCTTCAACATAGCCGTTGAAATTGATATACCGCCTGAAGGTCGGCAGCTCCATCTCCTGAGCCAGCGCCAGTTGAATGTGATGGCCGGGAACCGCTTCATGATAGGCCAGGGTCGGCATGATGGAATAGGATGCGGGACCATCCACATAAACATAAAAGGCGGGTGGGCGCGAGCCGTCCAGGGGTCCGACCTGGTAATAGTTCCCCTCTGGGCCACCGATCACCACCACATCGCGTCGGGGAGCGATATCAATCACGCCGACCAGATTCTGCTCGGCCTTTTCAATGATCGATTCGCAAGTGGCTACGACGTCGTTGCCGGATATGGTCCCGCCATCCCGGACAACGCGCTCATACAGCTCCACGATGCTCTCATCGCTGGGGTAGCCCAGCTCGTCCGCAATCGCGCGCATCTCGCCGTGAATTCGGTCCAGCTCCTGCCGGCCAAGTGCATGGATTTCCTCGGCCGACAGGTCGGTCGTCGTCTGAGAACGCAATGTGTAGGCGTAATAGTCCTCTCCGCCGCGAAACTGCCACAGGCCATCTTCAGTGGGTGCCACGGATTTCAGATGCTGCAAATACTCGTCCAGTGCATCATACGCCGGATCAACCGATTCCTCAACGGCTGCGAGCGCCGCCTCGAGCAGGGTGCTTTTCTCGTCTTCGGAGAGACCCTCGAGCGTCTCCAGTTTCTCGCTAAAGTCCAGATAATAGGGATTGCGCCGCGGGATAATGCGTGCAATGCCAGAGATATCGCTCATCGTCCAGCCAAGAAGGCTCCGCGGCAGGATGATCCCCTTTTCCTCACGAGTCTGAAGACTCTCGATGAGCTGCTCGAATTTCGGGCCGACCTGATAGAGCCCAGATATATAGTCGTCCGCATCCTGGCGAGTGACGAAAGGAAGGATGTCGGTAAAGAACGCCAGTGTCCAATAGTTGACGCTGTTTTCAGAGTAATTCGCCGGAAAGGTGTAATACTGAAAGGCTCCTTGCTGCACCTTGTCATGTAAGTACCACTCGTAGACGTCATACGAAATCTGCTGGTCCGGAGTCAGTTCATCCCGATCATATTCCCGCAGCGCCGCCAGCACGGTCGCGTACATCTCATAGGTTTCTTCAAGATAGGTGTCGCTGACATTGGTCAGCGTGACCTCGTCCAGCCCAAATTCGTCGGCCAATCCATAGAAAACCACCCCCTCAGGGTCTTCGCGCAGCATCAGGTCGCGATAAGAGACCTCCAGAAATTCGTCGAATCCCAGTCTTTCTGGTGGGGCAGCCAACTCCTTTTCCGGTTCGGCCGCCCACGCGCTTTCCGCCGGGGGCGTCGATTCTTGCTCCGGCTGCCCGGCACAACTACCAAGGATCGAGACGGCCAGCAGTATTAAGGGAATTGCTCTCTTCACGGTCACCTCCTGGCCAAGCGGCATTCAGGCGGCCGCATCCAACGGCTCCCGCGACTGGAAACCCCAAGCCGTACCGGATGGCAAGTGAGCCGCTGCTGTGAGCGGAAGCATCACCGAACCGGTCCACGAGGCAACTGGTATACTCGACGTCGGGTGAGACCACAATGATAGTACCATGGGATGGACGGTACAGGTTCACCGGTGGCTGCTTCACCGGCGATCAACTGGGCTCAGACGTCATGCCGGGGCCCGAGGTGCCGGTCGGAGCGCACTCGCAGTTCTTGGGTCGGGGGCGCGGACGATACTCCTCGGGCGGGACAGGCGCGACTTGGCAGATGAGACAAGTAGAGGTATGATGGAGATAAGGGATCTAGACCGAAAGGAGGACCTGCGATGAAAAAGCTATCTATGTCGATCGGGTTGGTACTGGTGTTGGCCGTGACGGCAGCGCCCGTTCTGGCCATCACCTGGGGGCTACCGGACACCGAGCACAAAAATGTGGGCGCCATGGTCGTCGACTGGCCCAGCTACGGACCGTTTCAGGCCTGCTCAGGCACGCTGGTCCACCCGCGCGTGTTCCTTACCGCCGGGCACTGTACGGAAGGCTGGGAGGGCACTGGGGTAGAGACCTTCTGGGTGAACTTTGACCGGTATGCCCTGAAAGAGGCTACCCTTTTGGAGGTCGAGCAGGTCATCACCCATCCTGATTACTACTGGGGGCCAACGTCCGACCCACACGACGTGGGCGTGTTGATCCTGGCAAAGCCTGTCAGGCGCATCACACCCGCACGGCTGCCGACAGAGGGGTACCTGAACGACCTGAACGCTGCGGGGCTGCTGGGACGCGGCGCCGACAAGGCCAAGTTCACTGTGGTTGGTTATGGCGGCACCCTCAACTGGCCGCCGCCTGACATCTACTATGACGACTATCGCCAGTTTGCCGTGTCCGAGTTCCGGTCGCTGCTGGGGGCGTGGCTGCGCCTGTCGCAGAACCCGGCCACCGGCGACGGGGGAACGTGCGCCGGCGATTCGGGGGGCCCGGCCTTCTGGACGGAGGAGGATGGGGACGAGATTCTGGTTGGCATCACCTCCTGGGGCGATCCCAACTGCATGTCGGCCGGCTTTAACTACCGGGTGGATATTCCCGAGACGCTCTCCTTTATCCAGGCGGTCATCGACGGCCTGGAGGATTGAGGCTCTGCGACATTGGCCGAGGCCCTGCCTGCGAACCCTGGCAGGGCCTCGGATGTCTCAAGGCCATATCCAACAATCAGATACTGCGGATGCCCTACCGTCGAACGGCGGCCCGGTCAAGCGCCAGCCCCGGCCGCCAACCCTGGCACGCGCTGGACGTAGGCGCTGTACCCATACCTCATGTACTGGTTAGGATGTCCTGGACACCGCACACCGGCGGCTGGACCACCATCGGCGGGGGCTGGTACAATACCGCCAGCGGCAACTACGCCGCAGTGGGCGGGGGCATTAGCAACACGGCCTCCTACTCCTACACCGCGGTCTCCGGGGGCTACAATAACACGGCCGACGACCAGTGCGCCACGGTCGGCGGGGGTCGGCACAACACCGCCAGCGCCTCGGACGCCACGGTCTGCGGGGGCTACGACAATGTCGCCAGCGGCATCCACTCCGTGGTCGGCGGGGGCGTCGACAACGTCGCCAGCGGCATTCGCGCCACCATCCCTGGCGGCGAATCCAACGTAGCTGCGAGCTCATGGAGCTTCGCCGCCGGCCGCCAGGCCAAGGCCTACCAATACGGCTGCTTCGTGTGGGGCGACTCCACCGACGCCTACATTACATGCAACGACCCTGACCGCTGGGTGGCCCGGGCTAGCGGCGGTGTCTACTTTCACACCAACGCCGGCCTGAGCAGCGGCATGTACCTTGCCGCCGGGGGCAGCTCCTGGAACGCGGTCAGCAGCCGCGCGCTGAAGGACAATCTCGCCCTAGTGGACACCGGCCAGCTGCTGGAGCGACTGGCACGCATCGACATCGGCACCTGGAACTACAGATCCCAGGACCCCGCCATCCGCCACATTGGCCCCATGGCCGAGGATTTTAACGGCCTGGTGGACGGGCTGGGCGGCCAGGGAGCGGACCATATCAATACACTCGACGCCGACGGTGTGGCCCTGGCGGCCATCCAGGGGCTCTATGATGAGAACCAAGCGCTGAAGGCAAAGAACGCCGCGCAGCAGGAGCAGATTAACGACCTCGCAGCGCGGCTGAGCGCACTGGAGCAGGCCGGCGGCAGGCCCGCGCAGGGCCGCTCCGCGCTCTCGCTCATTTGGCCGCTGGCCGTCGGACTGGTCGTCGCCGGGGGCGGCACGGCGGCCGCGCGGCGCCGGCCGGGAGGCGGGCGATGAGCAAGAAGCGTTTTCCAGGCGTCCCCGGAGCGTTGTACCGGAGCGACGTGCTTGCCCTCCTCCTGCTTCTGGCTACGGTTCCCGTGTTCGCCTACCCGGTCGCGGGGTACGACCTGTCCTGGAGCACGGTCGACGGCGGTGGCGGTTGGAGTTTCTCAACGGTTGCAGGCTACTCGCTCGACGGGAGCGCGGGCCAGCACGAGGCCGGGCTGATGACGGCAGACGTCTACTCGCTGGCCGGAGGTTTCTGGTCCGGCGGGGCAGTGGCTGCACCGGAGAGCCGGATTTACCTGCCGCTGCTGATGCGGAGCCACTGATGAGTGCACCTCCCCCGAGTCGCCTTTCCGCGGGGGAGGTGCCAGGAGAACACGACCGCGGGCGCGGCCACCGGCCGGCGACTCGATGCGGCGTCGGTGGCAGCGCTTTGCGAGCGGCTGGCGGAGTACCCGCACCGGATGGTTGGCATCGGAAAGTGACTGATAAGGAGTAAGCAAGCGCCATGCACAGACTGACCGAATGGATCAAAAAACATGCCCTCATCACCTTCTTTGTTCTCACCTTTGCCATCACCTGGGGGCTGGGATTTTCTTATCGGGCGGTGATACAGCAGGGCAACTACCTGCTGGCGCCGGTGGCCTTTGTGGCCACCTGCAGCCCGGCGTTGGCCGGCATCCTCATCGCCTCCATCACCAACACCCAGCCCCGGCAGGGGTCGCGCAAGAGCTTCTGGGCCGCCTCTCTGGTGGCGTGGGTGCTGGCCGCCGGCGTGTTCATCGCCCACAACCGCCTGAGCAACCCGATGCCCCTGTCGGCCCCCGCGCTGATCGTCATCCTGGTTGCCGTGCTGCCCGTCGCGCTGGTGATCAGCATGGCGTATTCGACCAACCCGGCCGTGCGGACTCTCGTCGCGCCCCTGCTGCGCCTGCGGGGCGTGGGGGGCTGGGCGCTGCTGGCGCTGGCGCTTCCCCTGGCCTGCATCGTGCTTGCGAGCCTGGTCAGCAAGCTGCTGGGCCGGTATTACCTTGTCTCATCCCAATTGCCCGATGCGGACCCGGCCATGCTGGGCCGGGCGGCCATCACCTTTGTCTACCAGCTCTTCTTCTTCAACGCCACCGGCGAAGAGGTCGGATGGCGCGGCTTTGCCTTACCCCGGTTTCAGGCCCGGGTCAGCCCGCTGGTCGCCAGTCTGATCCTGGGTCTCTTTTGGTCGCCCTGGCACTTTTTTCTCTGGCAGGCGGAGGGCCGGCCGGTCCTGTCGCCGCCGTTCTGGGGCGAAAGGTACTATACTCACATCCTCGCCACCCTGCTCATCGTCTGGCTCTTCAACCGCAGCCGCGGGAGCATCCTGGTGGCAGGGGTCATTCACGCCGCCGCCAACACTGTGTTCGCCTTCTTTCCCAGGCTGGACTGGCCAGTGTACAATGGCGTTATGGTGGTCCTGGTGGCGGCGCTCATCGTTGGGGATCGGATGTGGCGGCGGCTGCCGGCCGAACACCCGGCCGTGTACCGGCCACCCGACGCCGCGGCTTGACTGCCCGGCCGGTGGAGTTCTGCCATCGCGAAGCGCGCCGCCAAAGCGTCTGCACCCGGCCGCCGTGATGGAGGCGGTCTACAGCCCGGACGGCTGGCGGCTGACGACGGCCGGTTTTGACGGCGCCGGCCGGCTCTTTTTCCTGGACCTGGACGAGCTGCTGGCGCTGCCCAAATCCCGCCTGAGCCGCAGCCTGACGGTGGAGGCGTGCCAGTCATATCTCCATCAGGGCCTCTGCCCGTGACGCCCGGCAGCCGGTCTCTGCGGTTACCGATGTAGCTGGCGCCCCCAGGGGGTCAGCGTGAGACAGGACCATCGCATCGCCCTCCTGGCCATTCATAGGGTTGGCCAGGGTCATGATCGAACCTTGCTCCCATCCCCGGTTGGGCGCATTCGCGTGCCCCGGCCAACCCTTCCCGCCCGGCGCGGCCCCGCCACCATTTCGACGCCCACCTCTGCTGCCAAACCCTCCACGAAACGCTCTGCAAACGGTGTTCGTGCTATCATGGCCTCAGTCGGTGCGGGAAATGGTCGCAAGTCACTCCGGTGTCGCCGGCAAGGTAAGAACTGGACCAACGCCAGCTGCCCTGGTCAAAATCCTCGGCCGCCGGCAGATGCCCACCGGACGCCTGCGTCCTGGGTGGCGCTCTCCGGCCACCCGGGACAGAACCGGGCCGGAACGGCGGGACGCCACCGGGGCAGACAGGGCGACCATCGATGGTGGCCACGCTGGCTGCCGGCGGCCCGGGGCCAGTGCGCGGGAGCCGGTGTTCCTCGGCCTCCGGGCTCCCTGCCCCGTCCAGCGGCCGGTGCGGTCGCCGAACCGATCCCAAAACCGGCCGGGATCGGCTGCTCTCGGTAGGGGTGAGTGTGCGCCGGACGTGGGAATGTCCACCTGGAACGGAGACATTGGGTTGGAGCTGCTCTGCTGCAGCGGCGGGCCATCCCGCCGGCGTCTGGTGGACCCGCACCGTTGTACTGGCGCGGGACGAGGAGAGTGTCTATACTTTGGTCAGGGTCCGTGGCGGACACGGTTGCGCATGGTGTGCTGTCCATTCAGTTCTGGGGAGGAAATCGATGTCAAATAAAACGTGGTTGGCCAGTGGCATAACAGTGGCATTTGTGCTGGCCCTGATGGCCGGCCTGGCGGCGGCGGCGCCCCAGGCTGCGCCGTTGGGGTCGGCATTCACCTACCAGGGGCGGCTCTTGCGCGATGAGAGCCCCTACGATGGCACCTGCAACTTGAGGTTCGGCCTGCGGACCGCCCTCACCGGCGCACCAATATCGGCACCCAGACCCTGAATGGCGTCCCGGTATCCGATGGCTACTTTACCGTGCAGCTGGACTGTGGCGCCGGCAAATTCAATGGCGACGCCCGCTGGCTGGCCGTCTCGGTCTGTTGTCCGGCCGCGAACTGCGACTATGAGCTTCAGAGTCCGCGCCAGCCGCTGACGGCGGCGCCCTATGCGCTGTACGCAGCCGGTTCGTGGCAGACAACCGGGAACAGCGGGACGACACCCGGCACGAACTACCTGGGGACCAACGACGAGGCACCGCTACAGCTCAGGGTCAAGGGCGCCAACGCCCTACGATTGGAGCCGGCGGCGGACACATTGTGGGGTGTTGGTCCGAACCTGGTTGGCGGAGCCTGGGTCAACCAGCTCACGGAGGGCGTGGTGGGGGCCACCATCGCCGGCGGCGGATCGACGACGGGGTGCGGCGAGGAACCCTTGCATGCTGATCCCTGTCCCAACCGGGTAACGGCCGATTTTGGCGCGGTGGGCGGGCGCTTCAGCAGCGAGGTTAGCGGCGCCGGGGGAACGGTGGGCAGGGGCGAAGAGAACCAAGCCGGCGCTTGGGGGGCTACCGTCGGAGGGGGGGGTATACAACAGCGCCACCGGCCTGCGGTCCACGGTCGGCGGCGGCCTAGTCAACACCGCCAGCGGTGAGCTGGCCACCGTTCCGGGGCAGACTGTGTGAAAACCTGCCATTGTGGCATAATGGGTCAGGGACTGGCGAGGCGAACCGGGTATCGGAGGGCGGCATGGGCTATGTGCAAGGGGTCCATCGTGATCAACTGGTGATGTTTCCCAAATCGCTGGATGAGTGCATCAGGGATGGCAATCCTGTGCGGTTCATCGACGCC
>DCVT01000059.1 GCA_002328075.1 Anaerolineales bacterium UBA2181
CAACTTTTCGGCCAGGTTTCTAGGCATCGTGGACGATGAGGACGAGCTCAGCCTGGACGTCTCGCACAGACCGATCAACGACGTGACTGCCGGCCTGCTGCGGCGGATGGCGTCGCAATTGCACGAGGTGTCTGCCATGCCGGGCGGGATCGAGGCGAGCGACCTGCCCCAGGTGTACAAAGAGTTCGAGGAGTTTCGGCAAGGCTCGGATTGGCTGGGTTTCCATTCACTTCGCAGTCTGACCCAGGCAATCATAGGCCAGCGGGATGACCTGGTGGTCATCGAGGATGATCCCTGGCGGGTAGGTCGAGCCCCAGAGTTGGCGCCGACGCAGGTTCCAGCGACGACTTTGGCTGCACCGGCGACCCGGTCAGAGGTACCCGCGGGGGAGGTCCGGGCTGCGGCGGCTGAATGGTTACAGCAGATTGTGCGCTCTTCCCAGACCGCCGTGACCATGGCGGCCCTAGCGCAAGCCATGACTCAGCGTTTCAGCGACCAGATTGCCGGAACCGAGTGGCTCGGGGCCGGCACATTCAAAAACCTATTGGCGGGACTGGATTTGGGCAATCTGGAGATGTCGCCCGTCGTTCCAGGGTATGTCTACGACCCACTATTGCACCAGGCACCGACTGCGGAACAAGCCGAGTCGCCAGTAGGCCCCATGGCAGGGCTGCTGTTGGACGCGTTCTCGCTCCGGCACGGAGACCTGGCACCGTTAGCTCAGAAGGTTCACCAGTTGACTGATACGCCGTACCTCATACCAGAGCATTATGCTTTGCTGCTGCGGGAACTGGCGCGAGAGATCAACGAGCGGGGCTACCAGATGACCCGCACTTCCAAGACAGTGCGCGACCGGTGTGTCGAGCGTGGCGTTCCGGTGGCGCGGTCTCATGTCAATTTCGTGTTGGTGGGCATTGGTTACACCGGCCATCGGTTTGGACACGAGCAGCAGGAGGATGCGCCGCGCTTGGGTGAAGCGCTGGTGCAGAACACTATCAACCTGTGCCGGACAGCACAGTTTTACCCGAGCGACGACGAGGTCGTCCAGATACGCCGGTGGATATTGGGTAGCCTGACGGCTGAGGTGACGCAAGATCCAGCATGATCCCTCGGAACAGGTCAGTTGTTTTGTAGCGTGTAGGAGACAAGGATGACCGGATTCGAACTCGGAGACAAGGTAGCCATCATAACCGGCGCCTCCAAGGGAATCGGCCGGGCGATTGCGCTGGCTTTCGGCGAGGCGGGCGCGCGGGTGGCCGTTTCCAGCCGCAAGCTGGAGGATGTGGCGGCGGTTGCGATGGAGATTGACCCCACAGGCGCGCGGGCGCTGGCTATTCAGGCCCACATGGGCCACGTGGACCAGGTGAAGGACTTGGTTGCCCAAACCGTGGCAAAATGGGGGCGATTGGACATTGCGGTAAACAACGCCGCCACCAACCCCCATTTTGGCCCCCTCCTCACGGCCGACGACGGACAGCTGGAAAAGATCCTGGATACAAACGTCAAAGGATACTTGAGGCTGTGCCGGGAAGTAGTGCCGCACATGCGGGCGGGCGGCGGTGGAAAGATCGTCAACTTGGCCTCCGTGGCAGGTTTGCGGCCGGGTCTCCTGATGGGAGCCTACAGCATCTCCAAGGCGGCCGTGATCATGCTGACCCAGGTGCTGGCCAGTGAATTGGGACCGGACAACATCCAGGTAAATGCGATCGCGCCGGGTGTCGTGCGGACCAAGTTCAGCCAGGCGCTCTGGCAAAACGAGGCAATTCTGGGCCAGGTGACAGCTGGCACTCCGCTGGGCCGGATCGGCGAACCGCCTGACGTCGTCGGCGCAGCGCTCTATCTGGCATCACGGGCTTCGGACTGGGTCACCGGCACAGTGATGGTGATCGATGGTGGCGCCATGGTCCGGTCTGGTCTTTGAGGGCGATTTTGTCCCGCTCAACACGCCGGCGGCGGAGGCAATGTACGACGGCAGCCAGCATCCAGTCCAAGGGGCGCAGGGCCGCCGGCGCTCACGCTGGTCGGTTGCCCTCATCCGGTAACGAGCGGTCTTGATTGGAACGGTAACAGCCAAAGCGGGTAGTTGATGATCCGTGAAACCGATGACGCGCCGGTGGATCCCCTGGATAATGGAATCGTGATCCAGCTCCGGGTGTTGAACGAGCTGCCGCCGGCGGCACTCGATCTGCTGTCGAGCAGCGGTTATGTTGCCTATGGGCGGTACCAAGTGAGCAAGAGCGAGTCGGATCAGGAGACAGTCATCCGGTTGCGGCTGGAGGTGCTGACACAACCGTATGTCAAGCAATTCGCGGGGGTGGACGACTGGCTTCTACCCCGATATCGGGAGATGCCGCGAGATGGGTTCTGTGTGGGCGCGTTTCATGGGGAGAAGCTGGTAGGGCTGGCGCTGGGCGAGCCGCAGCTGTGGAACCGCACCTTGTGGGTGTGGGAGATGGCGGTGACCGCGGGCTACCAGCGCCAAGGAATTGGCCGGCAGTTGCTGGATGAGCTTGCCGAGAGGGCTCGCGCAGCCGGCCTTCGAACGCTGACCTGCGAGACCCAAAGCACCAATCTGCCTGCCATCCGTTTCTACCGGCGGGTGGGGTTTCTCCTGGAGGGGGTTGACCTCTCTTACTACACCAACCAGGATTGGTTTGACGGCGAAGTGGCCGTGTTCATGAAGCGCCGATTGGACTGATCGAGTTTTTGGGGAAGGCGAAAGGCGCAGGCAGGCATTCGCCCGTCACCGCCGGCCCGAGTGTAGCGCCCGTCACCGTCCATCCGGCTGGGCTACTCTGGCATGGATGTGCCGGTTGCTTGTGAACCCAGACCCGCTCAATGAAATCATCTGCTTGATCATAACAGCCGGTGCAGCGGCGGAGTCGGAGGTCGGAACGATTGTTGGGCGTGCGGCCCTGCCAGCGGCCCGGTGGCTACATCGCATGCCCTCCGATACCTGGTATACTGCTGGCTGGCTTTCTTGGGTGCCAGTAGAGGAGCAAAACGATGAAGCTGCAATCACCGTTTGATTGGCTATTGCCTGCCACACAGCGGCCGGTGTTTGTGGTGGCGACGGGCCTCACCATCCTGGTTATGATCGCCCTTAACGTCACTGGCCGGCCCCTCAATACGGCCGCCGCGCCGGCCGGGATTGTGTCCTTTGAGCTGGCCGGCGACCTGGCCTCCGCTCAGCGGATCGTTGCGTCATGGGGGCAGAACGGGCGCGTGTACGCCGGAATCAACCTCGGTCTGGACTTTCTTTTCCTTGTGTGCTATCCCACCGCTATCGGTCTGGGTTGTGCTCAGGTGGCTCGGGGCCTGGCTCGTCGGTCGCGGTGGGTTGAGTGGGTGGGCGTCGTGCTGGCATGGTTTCAGATCGGAGCCGGTCTGTTGGACGCAGTGGAAAACGTGGCCTTGATTCGGCTTCTTGTGGGTTCGGTATCGGAAGCGCTACCGCTCCTGGCCCGCTGCTGCGCAATCCTCAAGTTTGCGGTTGTGGCGGCCGGCCTCTTGTACGTTCTGGGAGGGGCAGTCGTGCTAACGGCATTCAGGTTGTCAAACCGGCAAAGAGCCAGCTGACGGTGCATCGGGCGTGCGCTGCCGCCTGTGAGGCAACGGTGAGAGTTGTGTTGAAACGTCGACTAGTCTCCTGTCGGATGACGTTCGCGTCAGCAACCGCTTTGCTTTTCCCTCACCGATCGGTTTGGTTATTTGCGGGGTTAATGGCGCTGGCCTTGGTGCTACGGCTTCCTCGCCTGGGCGAAAGCCTGTGGTTTGACGAGGTGAACTATGCTACCCGAGATGCGGCCGCATCAATGCGGGAATTGGCGTGGCTGTCGCTGAACGATCCACCGGCTCCATTCTACCGCTCCCTCATGTTTGTCTGGGTACGGCTGTTTGGCGAAGGCGAACTGATTGTGCGGTTGCCGTCTTTGCTAGGCGGGCTGTTCTCAATCTGGTTGGCTTTCCTTGTAACTCGAGCGCACTATGGCCGCAAGGTTGCCCTGGTGGTGGCCGTCTTGCTATGCTTTTCGCCAGTTCACGTCTGGTACTCACAAGAGGCAGCGCCATATACCCTTACTCTGTTTTTTACACTGGCCGCCGTGCTGGTTTTCGGCCGGCTGCGGTCAGGCTCACCAACCCCTGCATCGTATGCGGTGTATCTGCTCATGCTGCTGGGAGCCGTCTCGTCTCATTACCTCGCCGTTTTGCTGGTGTTTCCTCTCTGGTTGTCTTGTATCACCACTGGCCGGCCCGACCGCCGGCGTATCTTTGCGGTCCACGGTATGGTGCTGGCGTTTGTGGCGGCGGCGTTGCTGGTCAAATCGCACTGGGGAACGCTCCGTGTTGGTCTGGGTTTCCTGCGCCCGTTCACGCTCTTTGAATGGTGGATGTTCTTCTTCCACTGGTCACTGCATGGCAACACGCTCTGGACCGCAAGTCCTTACCAGGCCGATTTGGTTTTCCTCCGGGAGAACCTACCCTTGTTGATCATGCAGGGAGCCTGCCTGGCCCTGTATGTGCGAGGCGTGGTCGTCGGGTGCCGCCGAGGTGGGCGCTCCGGCGCCTGGCTGCTTGAGGCTCTTTCCATCACCATGCCGGTTGCCATGTTGCTGCTGACCTGGTTGGGATTTCGAAAAATGTACATTGAGCGATACATATGGGTCACCATGCCGTTTTTCCTTATGGTGTTGGCCCGAGGAGTCGTTGACTGGAGGATCAACCGTGTAGCACGGGCTGTGGCGACGGTCTTTGTGCTGCTGATCGCGGTAGGATCATACGGGGCATGGTTGGCCAAGAGCGATGTCTGGACGGTCTACAAGCCCAACCCTGATTGGAGGGCAGCAGCCAGTTATCTGGCCGAAGAATCGGCCTCGTCAGGCGACGCGGTGGTCTGGGCGGTGACCCCGGCTGATGGTCTTCAGTTCTATTTCAGAACCCGACCGGTGCATAATCCACCCGAAATCGTCTACTGCACGCCAACCCAAGATATATCAGACCGACTGGCATCGACCGGTCCCCTCACGGTGTACGTCGTAAAGAACCACCACTGGAAGGGCGGTGTGGATGAGGTTCTGCAGCAGTTGGCCGACGTTCCCGGCTTGCAGCCAGTCGGCAGCCGGTCATTTAAGGGTTTGGAGCTGTATGCCTTTGAATGGCCCGGTGGCTGAACGCGCCAGCGCACTCAAGTGGGCCCTGAAACAGAACCCGATGCCCGTCATGGACGGCCGGTTCCGATGCAGGGTCATCGTGCCGAACTGGCGTTGAGTTGTTCGGTGGCGCGTGTGCCTGCTGCATGGTCGCTTGGGCAAACCATGCTGCCGACTGCTCGGGATCCCGAGCGGTTGATCAGATTGTGGGCTGTGAACGGTCAAGGCCACGGCATTCTCAGTCCGTGGTGCAATTGTGCAACCAGTGAGTCATTTCCAGCTCAAGTGGTGAGGTCCTATGGATAACGCGAGTGAAACGACCGACCGGCTCCTCGACTACACGCCGCGATTCTCGGCGGTTCACGCTGCTCGGTTGGCCAAGACGGTTTTCGGAGTAGACGGGTCTATCACAGCACTACCGAGCGAGCGGGACCAGAACTTTTCATTGGCAACCGCGGGCGGTGAACGCTATGTGTTCAAGATTGCCAACGGGCTGGAACAGGAGCCCATGCTCGATGCCCAGCAGCAGGTGTTGATGCACCTGGCGCGCCACACGGCTCTCTGTCCACGGGTGGTGCCAGCCCTATCGGGCGCGACCAGGATCCGGGTTCAGGCCGACACTGGCCATGAGCATTGGGCGTGGCTGGTGACCTACTTGCCCGGCTTTCCGATGGCGTCTGTTCGGCGCCACTCGGCCGAGCTATTGGAGGACCTGGGCCGTGCGGTGGGCCAGGTCGACCGGGCGCTGAGTTCTTTTGACCACCCGGCCATCCACCGCGATTTCCAGTGGGATCTGGTGCACGGGACTCGCGTGATCCAGGATTACCTCGGCCTCGTTTCGGACCGGGAAACGCGCGAGCTGATTGGACGGCTGGCGGCCGAATTCACCAAGGAGGTAGAGCCGTGCCTTCCGGGACTGAGTCAGAGTGCGCTTTACAACGACGCCAACGACTATAACGTCCTTGTGGGTGGTGATGGGGATCTCTATGAGCGCAACCAGCGCGTCGTGGGGCTCATCGATTGGGGTGACATGGTGTACGGTCCGACCGTCTGCGACCTGGCGGTGGCGATAGCCTACGCCGTCCTCGACAAGGTGGATCCGTTGGCGGCCGCCACCCACATAGTTCGCGGTTACCATGCCGAATATCCGCTAGAACAGGAGCAAGTCACTGTGCTCTGGGGGCTCGCGCGTCTGCGGCTCTGCGTCAGCGTGTGCCTGGCTGCTCACCAGGAGCGGCAGCGACCCGACGATCCCTATCTGTCTATCTCTCAGCGGCCGATCCGCGCTACGTTGCCGCGCTTGGCGCGGGTTCCCGGCGGGTTGGCTGAAGCGGCCTTTCGTCACGCGTGCGCGTGGTCGCCTTCCCCGGCCGGCGACGACGTGGCCAACTGGCTTGCGGGGTGCGCCGGCTCGTTCGCCCCCGTGTTGGACCTTGATCTGCGCCGGGTTTTGGTGTTGGACCAGAGCGTAGCGAGCCCATTGATCAGCGGCGACGTCACAGCGAACCAGCATCCGGCCATGACCGGCCGGATTCAACAACGGATGCGGGACGCCGGGGCGCAAGTGGCAGCCGGCCGGCACGATGAAGCTCGATTCGTGCAGGCCGACCAAAACGATGCGCAGATGGCCGCCACGGTGCACCTGGGCGTGGACCTCATCGTCCAACCAGGTACGCGGGTCTATGCGCCGCTAGCAGGCACAGTCCGTTTATGGTCCGGTGGTGACGAGGGTGAGGTTGGCGTTGCCGTGATCCTGGAACACCAAAATGGGGTCGGTCAACGGTTCTTCACGCGGTTGGGTGGACTGGACCGGGGCTCGCTGCTTGGGCTGCGGGTCGGCAAACCTATCGCTCGGGGTGAGCGGCTGGCGGCGATCGGTGCACCTGGCGAAAACGGTGGGCGTACTCCCCATCTACATGTCCAGATAATGGCTGACTTGTTGGGTCTGGGACCTCAGTTCCCACGCATGGTGAGGGCAAGTGAACGAGAGATCTGGCGGGCGATTTCGCCGGATCCGAGCCCGATACTGGGCCTTCTCGGCGCTCCCGTCCCCAGAGCGGCCGTCGGGGACACGCTGTCCTGGCGTCGCAAATACGTCGGGTCTAGTATCCGCCTGTCGTACCGTGATCCGATCCACGTGGTGCGGGGTTGGATGCAGTACTTGTTTGACCAAGAGGGGCGCCAGTTCCTGGACGCCTACAACAATGTCCCTCATGTAGGGCATTGCCACCCACAGGTGGTGCGGGCCGGACAAGAGCAGATGGCAGTGCTTAACACCAACACGCGCTATCTTGACGATCAGATTGTCGAATATGCTGCGCAGTTGGTGGCGACCCTCCCCGAACCGCTGCGCGTGTGCTTTTTTGTCAACTCGGGAAGCGAAGCCAACGAACTTGCACTCCGACTGGCCCGCGCTCGCACGGGGCGACGCGACATGGTCGTGCTGGATTCAGCCTATCACGGCAACACGACCAGTTTGATCGACATGAGTCCCTACAAACACAACGGCCCGGGCGGTACGGGAACGCCCAATTGGGTACACGTAGCACCGCTACCGGATGATTACCGGGGCCGGTATCGCCGTGATGACCCACGAGCGGGCATCATGTACGCGGATCAGGTGGGCCAGATGGTGACTGAACTCCAGCAGCGCGGGGTGGGCTTGGCTGGGTTTATGGCCGAGACCTGCCCCAGCGTGGGTGGACAATTGATCCTTCCACCCGGTTACCTGGCCGGCGCCTACCAGCACGTGCGCCGTGCAGGTGGCGTGTGCATAGCGGATGAAGTGCAGACCGGCTTCGGCCGGATGGGCACCCATTTTTGGGCTTTCCAGGCGCATGGAGTTGTGCCGGACGTGGTCGTCATGGGAAAACCGATGGGAAATGGCCATCCGATGGGTGCGGTAGTCACCAGCCCCGACATCGCTGCGGCATTTGACAATGGCATGGAGTTTTTCAGCACCTATGGCGGGAATCCAGTATCTTGTGCCATTGGGTTGTCCGTCTTGCGGGCTGTTCAGGAAGAGGGTTTACAATCGCATGCGCTCACAATGGGTCGCCAGTTGCTCGCCGGCCTGCAGGATTTGGCCTACCGGTACCCGATGATCGGAGATGTGCGTGGAAGCGGGTTGTTCCTGGGAGCGGAGCTCGTGCGGGATCGGCAGACGCTTGAGCCGGCAACCGAGGAGGCGTCGTTTGTTGTGAACCGTATGAAAGACCACGGTGTGCTGGTGGGGACTGATGGTCCCCACCACAACGTGCTGAAAATCCGCCCGCCCATGCCCTTTAACTCGGCCGACGCTGAGCAATTGCTGGAGACGCTCGGCCGGGTGCTGGAGGAAGAGTTGGCGCCATAGAGCGTCCGGGAATGGCCGTATGCGCCTCGTTCTGGTGAGCGCTTGCCTCCTGGGTTGTCGGGTCCGCTACAATGGTCAGGACGCCGGTGCTGTTCCATCTTTCCTGGAGGCTTGTCGTTCTCAGGGGTGGTTGCTCCCGTTCTGTCCTGAATTGGCAGCCGGGCTCCCTGTACCACGGGAACCGTGCGAGGTGGTTGGCGGTGACGGTGAGGCGGTGCTGGCGGACCGTGCCCGCGTGGTCAGCCGCGGCGGGCTCGATCTTACACAGCAGTGCATGGCAGGTGCAGAACGCGCCGTGGAGGCTGCCCGCGCGAATGGTGTGACGCTGGCGGTTCTCAAGGAAGGCAGCCCGTCGTGTGGAGTCCATCGAATCCATGACGGCACCTTTTCCGGCCGGTTCGTGGCTGGCCACGGAGTGACCACTGCCTGTCTGCGGCGAGCCGGGATTCGGGTTCTGAGCGAGGTTGAGGAAGAGGCATTTTGGGGCGCGGTTCAGGCGGCATGTGGTGAATTTGACCCGCCGGGTGACGCAAGCGATGCCGGTCTCCGCTAGTCGGCGCACAGTGGCGGTGGGAGGTTCTGCACCAAGGAGCGTAACGGCGGCTCTTTTGGGCCTGACTCCGGGGGCGCGCTTGGATGCTGGATCGTTGGGTTGTACCCATCGGGTGACCGCCAAATCCAGCTACCATCTGTGCTGATCCGGCGGTATTCCGCCGGTAGCGATGCCGGTTGCTGCGTGGGTCGACACCTGATAGACTGTGGCGCGTAGAGTGGCTGCTCGGCAACCCAAGGGTGCTAGCATGAAAGGCAAGGGCGAGATGGACTCAGCATGTGGATTGCCCCGGCTGTACGGGGAATTTGCGCAGTGGTGGCCGGTCCTGTCGGCGCCAGAGGACTATGCCGAGGAGGCCGAGTTCTACCGACGTATTGTTCTCTCGCATTCGACCCCGCAGGCACGAACGTTGCTCGAGTTGGGTTGTGGCGGAGGCAACAACGCCTCCCACCTCAAGGTCACCTTTGATTGTACTCTGGTGGACCTTTCGACCGATATGCTGGCAGTCAGCCGCGCCCTGAACCCCGAGTGCGAGCATCACCAGGGCGACATGCGAACAGTGCGGCTTGACCGATTGTTCGACGCTGTGTTCATCCACGACGCGGTAGCCTATCTGACTACCGAGACTGACCTGAAGGCCGCCATGGAGACGGCCTACTGCCACTGCCGGCCGGGGGGCGTGGCGCTCTTCTGCCCAGATTGGCTACGGGAGACCTTTCGGCCGCTGACCGACCACGGCGGCCATGATCGGGGCGGACGATCTGTGCGCTACCTGGAGTGGTTCTGGGATCCGGACCCGGCCGACACGACCTATCTGTCGGACATGGTGTACCTGTTTCGACAATCCGACGGCTCGGTGCAATGCGAGTACGACCGGCACGTCTGCGGGCTGTTCCCGCGAGGGACGTGGCTCCAACTTCTCGCAGAGGTCGGTTTTCGCCCGTTGGCAATCCCGTTTGAACACAGCGAGGTTGCCCCCGGCTCCACCGACGTGTTCGTGGGAAGCAAACCATGCGAACATGCCTGAAAGGGAGCTAATGGCTTGACCCTGACGGGGTTGCTGGCCAAGCGGAGCGCTGCTGACGACGTTGACAGCCTCACCCTGCGTCGCAGCCACCTGTCTATCGGTCGCTGCCTTGGCTGACCAGGGGTTTTCGCCGGGCTGGGTCATGGTGTTCTGTCAGGTGGCAGCGGCTGACGGACTGGTTCATCCTGTCCTGATGGGTGGGCTCTCTTTTCTGGGCAATCCCAGCCTGTTGAGCCGAACGTTACTGCTCCTCAGGAGGTCGGTGCCGCCGGTGGTCGTTAAGGCGGTGCTCAGCTGCCTGGGCCTGCGCCTCCGTACCGTCTCATTGGGCGATCTGGCGTCTGACCTGGTGCGAGTCTGGAGCATGAGGTTCTTGGCGGTCCGGCTGACTCGACAGAGCAAGGCGACCCGGTGTGGGAGGTGACCAATGGATTTCTGGATCCGAGATGCTATTTCGGCGGACGCGGAGGGCATTGCGCAGCTGGTCCGCCAGCTGGCAGCTGCCTTTGGGCAGCGCAGTCCGGTTAGTGCGTCTTTTGTCCTGCACTACCTGGCTCAGGACCGCAGCGCCGTGCTATTGGCAGAGGACGACGACCATCAACTGCTGGGACTTGTCAGCTATACGCTTCGGCCGAACCTCTACCATGCTGGCAATACCTGTCTCATTGAGGAGCTCATTGTCCGGGATCAGGTCCGCGGGCAGGGAGTGGGCAGCGCACTGGTCACGACCTTGCTGGAAAGGCTGAAATCCACCGATTGTGTTGAGGTCTCGGTGTCGACCCTCATGGATAACCAGCCAGCCATCCGGTTCTACCGCGATCACGGGTTTGTTGACGAGGCGCTGCTGTTGGAACAGCACCTATGTCGGGTCGAGACCGGGGTGGCTGATTGACCCCGGTCTCCTTAGGTCAGATCATCAATCAAACATCGCGTCCAGTTCGGACGGTGGTACGTCAAACGCGGTGTCCACAATCGGCAATCGTTCAGTCGTCATCCATTCCGGCAGGCGGTCATCGGCCGGGGCGAAACCGGCTTGACGGTTGAACTCCCGCTCCATGAGGAGTGAGTCGCGCCCCAATTCGGTGAGATAACCGTCCGCCACTCCCCAACCATACCGACCGTTGATCAGGTCGCGAACAACCGTGGCGTCCATGCCAAACCCGGCAAAGATGCACGCGCCTATGGAATCGTAGCCTGCCATTCGGTACTGCGCGCTCCTCGAAGCCTCAACCTGTCCTGCGGGCTTGGTGTGATCGACGTTGGCGCGAATGGTGAGGCCGCTGGTGTGATCGGCTCCCTGCGGGGAGGTGGCGTAGGTGACGCCGGTACCCTTGATGGCGCGGGGGTCGTAGGCAGAGAGGGCCTGGTTCTTGACCACCGGCACCCGGCGGACTCCCAATACCTTGCCCGTGAGGCCAGCGCCGTTTCCCAACAATCTCCCCAAAGGAGTTCCCTGCCGTATCTCCTCCATTAACTCCAGCGCCCGTCGCCCGTCGCCGAATGCCATGTAGCCAGCCTCGGCGGCTACACCCAGCGCGGCACCGACCTCGATGGTGTCCACGCCCAGGTCATTGGCCACCGCGTTGAGCCGGGCAATCGCGTCCGGGTCATCCAGACCCAGGTTGGAACCCATCAGGCAGATGGTCTCATATTCCAGAGGCGTGACAATGACCTGCCGATCGGGCCCGTTGTAGGCGTTGGAGCAGCGGATGACGCAGCCAGGCATGCAAGCGTGGGTGACCTGGCCCCCACGCGACAAGTTGAGGTCGTGAATTGCGTCGCCGTTGATCCGGTCGGCCCCCTCGAAATGGCCGGTCGAAAAGTTGCGGGTGGGCATCCCAGCAAGGCCGTTGCAGAGGCTGACCATGGACGCGGTCCCATAGAGCGTGTAGACCTGGCCAGTTTGTGGATGGTCCTGCAGCGCTTTGGTGTGTCGCCGAGCCGCCGCCTGGAACAGGTCCTCGTCCACGACCTCTGGAGGAGTGTTTTTCGCATGCTCAAAGACAATCGCCTTCAGGTGCTTGGATCCCATCACTGCACCCAAACCGCCGCGTGCCGATATTCGGGTCAGGTTGCGATCCTTGTCCAGATGGGTGATGCCAGATGCCAGGTACCGGCGCTCGCCACCCGGACCGATAGCCGAGACGGCTATCTTGGGACCATACCGCTGCACCAGAGCGTCGGCCGCGGCAGCGAGGCCCATCCCGTGCAAGTCGTCGCCGTTCTCAAACCGGGCCGAGTTCTCGCCCACTACCAGCACCTGCCACCGACCATCAACCGGCGGTCCTCCTTCCACCACCACGGCAAAAAGGCCCAGCCATGCCATTCGCAGTGCAGTGGTGCCTCCTGCGTTGGCCTCCTTGGCCCCGCCCGTGAGAGGGCTCTTGCCACCGGCCGATATCCGATCGACACTCGAAAGCACGTGTCCGGCAAGCAGTCCCGGAGCCCAGATGAGTTTGCTGAGCGGTCCTAACGGATCGCAGGCTGGAGGTACCTCGTCCAAAAGAAACCGGGCCACCAGTGCCCGTCCGCCGTAACGTTGCCACCCGGCCGGCACATTCTCGAAAGCTGTAGATCTCGTCTCGGTGTTCGCGCGTAATACCTGCATCAGTCATTTACCTCCAGTCATTTGCGTCGCCCGGGTCACCGCCTCCGGCCGTCAGGCGACCGAACGAACAGCGACCCTGCGGCCATTCACCTTACAAACTTACCACGTTTACAGCAATCCGAACAGAGCGCAACACGACACGTCTGTCCGGGCGATTCATCTTTTCTGTTGCGCACGGAAATTCCACCAGCGGCTGAGAACGCACCGTAACGGGGCAGTGGTGCTTATCAGATAACCCGTCTGTCCGGTTGCATCTGGTGCTTGTCTGCGGATAATGGTGAAGTGCACTCTGGAGGTGGTTGTGAAGCATATGGTTCCTCGGCAGGCCGAATTGGATACACCGTGCTTGGTGCTGGACGTGGATCAGTTGGAGGATAACCTGCGACGCATGCAGCACCTGGCGTCAGACGCTGGGAAGGACCTTCGGCCGCACGCCAAGACCCACAAGTGCTCGGCTCTCTGCGCAAAGCAGGTGGAGATGGGCGCCATCGGTGTGTGCGCTGCCAAGGTTTCCGAAGCCGACGCGCTTGTGCGGGCAGGCATAGGCGGCATCCTCATCACCGGCCCCGTTGTAACTGCGGCCAAGCTGGCGCGGCTGATGAAGCTGGTCAGACAGTCTCCTGACCTGACGGTGGTGGTGGACAGCCCCGACGGTGTCGCCCAATTGGATCGGGCGCTGGACGAGGCCGGTCTGGCAATGCAGGTGCTGATTGACCTGGATGTGGGTCTGGGCCGCACTGGGGTCAAGCCGGACCGGTCTCAAGTGCTGGTAAACTCGGTGCATTCCAGCCTGCGCCTGACCTTGCGCGGTGTTCAGGCCTATGCGGGGCACGTACAGCACATTCCGTCGCTGATCCAGCGTGCCGATCAGTCCGACGCCGCGTTGCGACCGGCGGTTAACCTATACCGCGCGTTGCAGACCGGGATACCCAGTTGTACCGTGTTCAGCGCTTCTGGCACCGGCACCCACTCTATGGATCTTGGGGTGCCAGAGATCACGGAATTGCAGGTTGGCTCGTACGCGTTGATGGACGCAGAATACCTGGCCATTGAAGCCGACGGCGAGCCGTTCCGGCCGGCATTGAGGTTACTGACCACGGTGGTGAGCGTGGATCATGGTCGGCATGTGACGGTGGACGCGGGCCTCAAATCGCTTTATCGTGACGGTGGAGCGCCACGGGTGATCAAGGGCGGCGGCCCTGACCTGATCTACGACTGGTTCGGCGACGAATACGGTCGAATATCCCATTCCGGCCATGGTCTATTACCCGACCTGGGCGCCCGTCTAGAGATCGTCGTCTCGCATTGTGATCCGACAGTCAACCTTTTTGACCGCTATCATGTGATTCAGAACGGTCGGGTGGTGGACGAATGGCCGATCGATTTGCGCGGGTGTAGTCAATAACAGGAGTCCCACCTAACCCGGGATGGCCGTTATCAGCTCCGGAGCTCACCGGTTCGGGTATGCCGAAATCTGACCGTGTTCTGCACGGGAAATCGCGCCGGAGCCTAAAACTAGCGGCGGGTTGGTCTATTCGGCGGCAAGCCCCACAACCAGGGTGCCGTATCCCCTTTTCTGGAGTACGTCCGATTAATCCGGGACCAGATGCCGTAGCCGCACGTCAGCACAAAGCAGCCCGGCAACCGCCGCCTTCGCGATGAGGCTTCCCTGTGAATGTGCGAGCAAAGACATGACGCCTGCTGCCGGAGGCGGGTCAGATCGCGAACAGACATACAAAAACAGAGCCAAGGCTTTTATGACTTGGCTCTGCTCTAAAGAAACGCTAACTAAAGATCCTGTCGGCAGATCAGCCGACGATCACCAAGATGATCGTTCGCGCCGGTCGCCGGTTCCTGGGCGGCTTCGGGGACGCCCCGAGGGCGCGCCCCTGCTTCCCATCCGGTCGCGCGGTTGATCGACACGGGGGCGGGCGATGTTGACCGTCAAGGCCCGATCCTGGAGCTGGTAACCATTGTACATGGTGATGGCCTTCTGGGCCTCTTCCGCCGTCTCCATCTCCACAAAGGCAAAGCCCTTTGACCGTCCGGTTTCGCGGTCCTTGATCACGGCTACGGATTTTACCGTGCCAGCCTGTGCGAACAGGGTTCGCAGATCGTCCTCGCTGCTAGTATATGCGAGGTTCCCAACATACAATTTCGCTTCCATTCCTATCCTTAACTCCCAAAAATCGATGACCGCCTACGGGCATGGAACCGGTATTAGAGCCATCCCAGAACAATAATACTATACCACAATTTTCGTACCTGTCGAGTCAAAAGCAGGTCTTTTTTTCTGGTTGGGAGAGAATTCACAGAACCGGTGTCCCAGCGTGCACCGGGGGTTCTTGTAAAGGTCTGGGAGGCAGGCTGGTATGCGCCAGCACAGGCTTCGACCCAGTCACACGGATCCGCGACTGCGACACACGAACCGGCGTGTTGGCGCTGTTGCCAGTTGGGGCACCTTGAGCGGCGGGGTCAGCCGGAGTCTGAAGGCTGTGCCTAGCGTGGGAGGAACGCTGCCAGCCGCTTCAGATGCTCCTTCTCCTCTGCGATTATCTGGCTGACCGTCGGCCGACCGCGCTCGGGAACCATTTCCCGCAGGTCGTGGAAGAACAAAAGGGTTTCCTTCTCAAAGCCTATCGCCATCTGGATGGCCTGAACTTTATCATTCACCTGGTCGGCCAGGGACAAGGACTTGTCCTCTCCCTGAAAAAAGGCGCTCTGAACCGTGGCATCCAGATAACCCAGATAATCGCTCCAAGCCTGTGGACTGATCATCGATGGATCCCATGAGGTTTGCCCCAACGACTTGAACGTCCCGTAATGCTGAACCTCTTGACTGGCCAGATCCTCAAAGAGGGCTTTGACCTGAGGGGACTCGGTTTTGGCTGCTACTGCCCGGTAAAATGCCTCGCCGTTCTTTTCAATTTGCATCGCCAACTCTACAATGTCGGCTGCCTGAAAAATCGCCATCCTGACCTCCATTGTGTCAAGCTTGCTTTAGCGACATAGTGTATCGCATCATGCGCAGCTTGTCACGATCAAAATGTGCCCGGATCGGCAATCGGCTGCACCACACTTGCGAATCTTGCCGGCACCAGATATACTACATGCTGCGAGTCCGCGTGAGCAAGGTAACTGCTGATCTGATGGATTTCCATTGCAGCGTCGTGGTCGCAACAACAATGAACGATTTGCCTGTGCTGTGGGCGAACGGTCGTCGGATTGTGCCTTCGGAACGTTTGCGATGTTGATCCGGTGGACGCCGCTCATGCTGCTGCGTTCTTCTGCTGAATCAAGAACTCGATGAATTGCGCGAGTTGCGGCACCAAGCTCAACCCCGGAAGCCGGGAGTGTCCAAAATGCGGGAAAACCCGCCCGCCCCTGATGCCTCGCTTCATCGCTGCCGAGCGCCGATATATCGGTTTGACAGCGCGCTATCAGTCGGGCCTATTGGACCGGCAAGCCTACCGCGAAAAGCTGGTCGGCCTGGCGTTCCAGGACGACGACGGGTCTTATTGGACCATCAGCGGCCGGGATTCGCGGTGGCATTGGTTCGACGGGCAGCAATGGGTTCCGAGGGACCCGCCTGTGGCTGGTCATCGCAATGGTGGGGAGCTTGACCCGACGGCGGAAGGATGAGATTCGGCAGGTGCTGCCCGCCAATTGACCTGGCAACCCGTACCTTCCTGCCTGCCGCGGTTGAGGCCGCAAGTTGGCGTCGCCGGGGTGTCCAGAGCTAGGCATGCGAGTCCGGCGTGCTCGCTGGCGGCGGGTCCGTTGAATGGTACAAGAGTAGTGTCCGTGCCTTGGCTCCGAATGCTGCGTGCTTGACGTGTGACCGGCAGGAGTTCGGGGCACCAGTGGATGGTGCGCTGATTGTCGCTGTGAAGCGTTACCATTCTCCCGGCAGGAGTAGGCCGGACTGAGACAAGCCACATGGATCTTCGCAGTCTGGTGGATCGCGCCGATGCGTTGGGTTGGGTTAAGACGGTAACCCGGCCGGTTTCGGCCGAGCTAGAGATGGCAAACGTTGCTAACGCATTGGCCGGTCGTATCGTGCGTTTTGAGAGCATTCTTGGGCATGCTGGCTGGCGGGTGGTCACGGGCGTTTGCGCCGACCGACGGTACTTTGCCCTGTCGCTAGGTCTGCCCCGCGAGCGGTTGCGGGACCAAATGGTGGCCGGCATCAGGAACCCTCAAACACCGCCGCGCGTTGAGCGCGCTCCCTGTCATGAGGTTGTCGAGCCACGCGTCGACCTGAATGAGCTGCCTATCCTGCGGCACCTCCCCACAGACGCCGGACCCTATGTGACCGCTGCTGCGATCATCGTTTTCGATCCACAGGACGGGCCGAACGTGGCTTTCCACCGGTTGTTGCAGTTGAACCGACATCAATTCGCGGCTCGTCTGGTGGAGAACCGGGGAACGTATGTTGCCTGGCAACGCTGCAAAGGTGATCTGCCTTGCGCCATTTGTGTGGGCCTTCCGCTGCAGGTGAGTCTTGCGGCTGCCATGTCGCCGGCCGCAGGCTTGGACGAATTGGCCATCGCAAATGTTTTGTCCGTGACGCCCGTGGTTAATTGCCACACAAACCACCTATGGGTGCCGGCCGAAGCCGAGTTAGTCATGGAAGGCAGAATCACGAAAAACCTGGCCCGTGAGGGGCCTTTTCCGGACCTCACCGGAACGATGGACGGCGTCCGTGAGCAGCCGGTTATCGAGATTGACCGCATCACCCACCGGCGCGATCCGATCTACCACGCCTTGTTGCCGGGGGGTCTGGAGCACAAGCTGCTCATGGGGATGCCGCGCGAACCGACGATATTCGCAGAGGTGAACCGCGTGGCAGAGTGCCGCGATGTGTTGGTTACCCCGGGCGGTGGCAGCTGGTTACACGCGGTTGTGCAGATCGCCAAGCGGGGACCCGAAGACGGCCGCCAAGCCGTGCTGGCAGCATTTCGGGGCCATGGTTCGCTGAAACACGTGGTCGTCGTGGATGCTGACGTGGATATTCACGACCCTCAACAGGTCGAATGGGCTATCGCTACCCGTTTTCAGGCCGACCAGGATCTCATCACGCTCTTTGACCAACCGGGCAGCAGCTTGGACCCTTCCGGCCGGCAACAACCGGGACAAAAAGCGCTGACCTCCAAGATGGGTCTGGACGCGACCGTTCCATGGCAAGTCGACCCGAATGCATTTCAACGGGTCCAATATGGACCTGTGGAACTGGATCTGTACCTGGATCGAACCTGATTCCGGGTGGCGCGGGATACACTGGTGTCAACGGCTATCTGCTTTGTTATCACGTTCTCGGTGGCTTTTGTGTCAGCATTAATACTGACCCCGTTGGCCTCCGGGTTGGCGCGGCGATTAGGGGTTGCCGCCATTCCGGGCGGACGGCGCCATCACAACCGACCCGTTCCGAAACTGGGCAGCATTGCGCTGTATCTGGCGTTCATGGCCGCCGTCGTTGTGGCCCAGTTCCTCCCAGTCGAACGATTTGACTCCAAAGAAGTAATCCGCCTGTTCGGGTTGGTACTGGGCGGAACGGTGCTTTTTGTGGCCGGCCTGATCGACGATGTGCGTGAGCTGGGAGCCATCCCCCAATTCCTGGCTCAAATTGCGGCGTGCGGGATAGCCATGTCCTGCCTGATCATCATCGAGTACGTGAACAACCCGTTTACCGGACAATGGACTCCACAATTCCCCCTGTGGCTCACGCTGCTGCTAACCACCTTTTGGTTGATGGGCATGACCAACACGGTGAACTGGCTTGACGGCTTGGACGGATTGGCAGCCGGAGTGACTGCCATTATGGCGGCGGTCCTGTTCATCAACGCCGCCTTTCGGCTTGACCCGTCGCAAACCAGCGTCTCGCTGCTGCCTCTGGCGCTGCTGGGTGCAGTGCTGGGTTTCCTGCCTTACAATTTCCACCCGGCGCGCGTGTTCATCGGGGGAGGCGCGCCGTGGCTTGGTTTTACCCTGGGCGCGTTAGCCATCATTGGGGGCGCCAAGGTCGCAGCCGTTCTGCTCGCCATGGGAGCCCCTATTCTGGACGTCGCGTGGCAGATCGTGAGGCGGTTGCGCAGCGGCCGGAACCCGACCAAGGGCGACCGCGGACACCTTCACTACCGTCTGCTGGACATGGGAATATCGCATCGGACCATTGTCTTGGTCTATTATGCGTTCTGTGCCTTTTTCGGCGCTCTCACGCTCGTGGTTTCCTCGCGCCTGTTCAAGTTGGTGACATTCGGGGTCATGGCGATGATTGTGATGGGCGCGATGGCCTGGTTATCACGCCCGCAGGCGCACATCTCGAAAAAGCAGTCCGAAAAATCCGACTGACGTGCAACCAGCTCGTCAGGAATCGACAACAGCCAACCGGGTGAGCTGTGGCCAGGTGCTCTTGAGACTGGCGCCGCCCACCAGCGCTCCGTCGATGTCTGGCTGGCGCATGTAACCGGCAATGTTGTTGACGTCCACGCTTCCGCCGTACTGGATGCGAATGACCTGGGCTGTTTGCTCCCCGAACAGGATACTCAGCGTGCTGCGGATCACCTGGATAACGTGTTGGGCTGTGATCGCATCACACGCGCGGCCTGTGCCAATGGCCCACACGGGTTCATACGCAATAATGACCCGTTGGGCATTGGTTGAGGAGAGTCCAACAAGGCCAGCCTGAACCTGCCCGGCCACCCACGAATCGGTTAAGCGAGATTCGTTCTGTTCCAGGTTCTCGCCGACGCACATGATGGGTGCCAAACCGTGTATCAACGCGGCGTGAACCTTCTGGTTGACGGTCTGATCTGTCTCGCCGAAATACATCCGGCGCTCCGAATGGCCCACGATGACGTATTGGCATAGGCCTTTGAGCATCAGCGGCGACACTTCACCTGTGAAAGCGCCCTTGTCCAGGTAGTGCATGTTCTGCGCCGCCAGTCCAATTCCGGTGCCGCCAAGCAGGTCGGCCATCGCTGTCAACGCAACATGCGGAGGGGCGATGACACGTTCGACTTGATGGATGGCATCAAGCTCATCCTTGATGCCGTTGACGAACGTGATCGCTTCCTGCACGGTCAAGTTCATCTTCCAATTGCCGGCGATTACGGGTTTGCGCATTGTGGCCTCTCTCATCTGACTCGTACTGACGGCGTCCGATTATACCAGAACGAATATCGGGCAAGAATCTGCAGATTTGTCGGCCAGTGCGGGTTTCCAGTCGTTGACATGGCCGATCAGACTGTTATAATTCCCGTTCGCGGAATCGCAGGAACAATTGGGATTAGGGTTGGCCGGCTGGCTCAACCCTTGTTTCCATGCCTGTTGGGCACGTAAGTGCGACAAGGAGTGTGTGAATGGCGAAACACCGATGGGTCAAGTCTTACGCACGTATGACCGACACCCAGGAACTGCCCAGGCTTATTGAGGTGCAGTTGGATTCTTTCAACCAATTCCGGGCGAGTGGTGTGCTCGATCTTTTTGACGAGATCTCACCGATCACCAGCTACCGGGGGAACCTCCAGCTGTTCTTTCCCGGCCACAGCCAAGAGGCGAAAGAACTGAACCTGAATGCTTGGTTCTCCGAGCCCAAGTATAACCAGGAAGAGTGCCTTGAACGCGACATGACGTTTGCAGCACCGTTGTATGTCAAGGTCGCGCTGCGCAACGCAGAGACCAGCCAGATCATCGTCCAGGACATTTTCATGGGCGAGTTCCCATTGATGACCGAGAGCGGCACCTTTGTCATCAATGGTACCGAGCGGGTAGTGGTGAGCCAGTTGATCCGGTCGCCCGGGGTTTATTTTGATGTGGAAGAGGACTTGGCTACAGGCCGGACGCTGTCCATGTGCAAACTGATCCCTGACCGGGGTGCCTGGATGGAGTTCGAGACTCGCAAGACCGACTACCTCACCGTCAAGTTCAACCGCAAGCGGACGGTTCCGGTGACCATTCTGTTGAGGGCGCTAGCTGCAGTGGATGACGGTCTCGAGGACAATGTGTTGGTCGACGGCAGCGACGATGAGCTTCTGACGCTGTTCGAGAATGTGGATTCGAACCAGGACCGCTTGTACATACCAGCCACGCTCCGTCAGGAGCCGTTGTGGGAACCCAAGGGTGATCATACCGTGGCGCAAGAGGCGCTGATAGAGTTTTACCGGCGGATGCGACCGGGAGATCCTCCTACGCTGGACAATGCCCGCGAGTTCCTTCAGGAGCAGTTGTTCGACATACGGAGATACGATCTAGATCGCGTCGGCCGCTACAAGTTGAACCAGCGTCTCGGTTTGGATGGGGTCATTGACCGCAATCACCGAACGCTCAGCAAGCGCGACCTGGTCAAACTGGTGGAGCGCATGATTCTGATTAACAACGGGCTGGAAGATCCAGACGACATTGACCACCTGGGCAACCGGCGAGTCAAGACCGTGGGTGAACTGATTCAGAACAAGTTGCGCGTTGGATTGCGGCGGATGGAGCGGGTGGTACGGGAGCGGATGTCCATTCGTGAACAAGAGGGATTGACCCCAATCTCGTTAGTGAACATCCGACCGGTTGTCGCCGCCATGCGTGAGTTCTTTGGCAGCTCCCAGTTGAGCCAGTTCATGGAGCAGACGAATCCTCTGGGCGAACTGACTCACAAACGGACGCTATCGGCACTGGGTCCGGGCGGGTTGCGACGCGAGCGGGCCGGCTTTGATGTTCGCGATGTGCATCACAGTCATTATGGGCGCATCTGTCCGATAGAGACGCCAGAGGGTCCCAACATCGGTCTGATTGGCCGCCTGGCGAGTTACGGCCGCGTCAATGAGTTCGGTTTCATTGAGACGCCGTATCGTCGGGTCCGCCGGGAGTTGCCTGCTGCAGACCAAGACCTGATTGGTCGCACCGTGCGGACCGCAGTCGTAGACCCGGAAACGGGAGAACTGTCGGCGGCCGTGGGCGATGTCATCACGCCTGACGTTTGGGAGCGGATCAGAAAACTACGGGTGGAAAAGGTAGAGGTAACGCCGTTTCTGACCAAAGAGATCCAATACCTGTCGGCCGATGAGGAGGATAGGTATTCTATCGCCCAGGCCAGCTCTCTTCTGGATTCCCGCGGGCAGTTTGTCAACGCCACGGTTTCGTGCCGGCGTCATCAGCAATTTCGCTTTTCGCCGAGCACTCTGATCGACTACCGGGATATTGCTCCACGTCAGGTTGTGGGAATCAGCGCTGCTTTGATCCCATTTCTGGAGCACGATGATGCCAACCGCGCGCTGATGGGATCGAACATGCAGCGCCAGGCGGTGCCGCTGCTGGAGCCGGACACACCGGTGGTCAGCACGGGAATGGAGCACCAAGCGGCATACGACTCGGGGCAGGTTCTGACTGCTCAGGAAGCGGGCGAGGTCATCAGCGTGACCGGCCGGGAGGTGGTGGTCCGGTCTGAAGGTCAGGACCGGACCTTCCGGCTTCGCAAGTTCAATCGTTCCAACCAGAGCACGTGCATCGACCAAAGGCCCGTGGTAACCAAAGGGCAGCGGGTGGAGCCGGGCACAGTTCTGGCGGATAGTTCCTCCACACATCTGGGCGCATTGGCGTTGGGTCAAGACGTGTTGGTGGCTTTTCTCTCGTGGGAGGGTGGCAACTATGAGGACGCCATTCTGATCAGTGAGCGCCTTGTACGAGAGGACAAATTCACTTCCATTCACATTGAGAAGCATGAGGTCACTGCTCGGGATACCAAACTGGGTCCTGAAGAGATCACCTTTGACATTCCCAATGTGGGTGAGGAAGCGCTCAAAGACCTAGACGAAAGCGGAATCGTGCGAATCGGAGCTGACGTTGGGCCCAATGATATCCTGGTGGGCAAGATCACGCCCAAAGGCGAGAAGGAATTGAGCCCTGAAGAAAAGCTGCTGCGCGCGATCTTTGGCGAAAAAGCTCGAGAGGTCAAGGACTCATCCTTACGAATGCCACACGGCGAAAAGGGAAAGGTGGTCGACATCCGGATATTCACGCGCGACGACCACCGCGACTTGCCGGCCGGGGTCGACAAGATGGTCCGGGTGAGCGTTGCGCAAAAACGCAAGATCACCGAAGGTGACAAGATGGCCGGCCGGCATGGCAACAAGGGGGTGATATCGCGGGTGGTCCCGATTGCCGATATGCCATTCCTGGAGGATGGAACACCAGTGGACATCATCCTGAATCCATTGGGGGTTCCGGGTCGCATGAACATTGGGCAGATTCTAGAGACGCACCTGGGATGGGCGGCCAGCAGGCTTGGTTTTCGAGCGGTGAGTCCCGTTTTTGATGGAGCCACTGAGGCTGAAATCGCGGCCGACTTGGCTCGGGCATGGCTAGCAGACCGGGCGTGGCACGAAGTCACCGAGTGGGCGTGGGACTGGCTGCGCGAGACCCAGGCGGACCTATCAACCGTCGAGGATGACGATGAGGCGCGGCGACGGTTTGTCTTTGCCTGGTTGGGGGATGACCCCGATTTCGATCGGGCCGAAGCGGTGGCTGACGAAGGGTATCTGCGTGAGCAAATCCTGGCGGCGTGGATGCGGCAGATTGGTTACCAGCCGGAAGAGATCATCGCTACAGGTGGACATGACTATTCAAAGGTGGGGTGGCAGCCGCTGGATGCCGTTGCACGCCAGGTCTGTTGGCGTGAATGGCTCCGGTATGTGCAGCACTTTTTTCCCCGGGATAGTGGCCGTGACCTCCCGGCGGAACTTGAGTTCGACCCCGATCAAGTTCCAGCGGAGGAATTGGAGAGCCTGGTGAGCCGCGCCAGTTTGCGAACTGGACTGCCCGTGCCAACCATCGGCAAGCAGGTCTTGTACGACGGCCGCACTGGCGAGAGGTATGATCAATCGGTGACCGTGGGCATCATTCACATGATGAAGCTGGCGCATCTGGTGGAGGACAAGGTGCATGCGCGGAGCACTGGGCCTTACTCCCTCGTCACCCAACAGCCGCTCGGAGGCAAGGCGCAATTTGGCGGTCAACGTTTCGGTGAAATGGAGGTGTGGGCATTGCAGGCGTACGGAGCGGCTCACACGTTGCAGGAGATACTCACCATCAAGTCAGACGACGTGCAGGGGCGGGTGAAAGCCTATGAGTCCATCGTCAAAGGCGAAGCGATTGAGGGACCCGGAATTCCTGCCTCCTTCCGGGTTCTGGTCAAAGAGATGCAAAGCCTTGGTCTGGCTGTCGAGGCGATCACGGACACCGGCGAGACGATTCACTTTGGCAAGGAAGAGGACAAGCTGCGCCGGATTCCACTTGGCACCGGTCTTCTGGGCCTTACCCGAAACGACAGGTTCATTTGACACTGCCCTGCGGGTATGGTAGACTCTTCTGACGTCTAATTCCGTGGCACCCTTGACGGGTGCCAACTGAATAGGTAACTGAAGAAGCAGGAGGCCACCGCATCACGTTGGGTGGCCTTCTGCGACGAAAAGAGAGGTTTTTGGTGCCACACGGTGTAGCACGTGCTGTGTGGCTGTTACGAGTGTTCGGAGGTTGATGTGCCGACAATAAACCAGATGGTGCGAAAGGGACGCAAGATCAAGTCTAGGAAGACCAAAGCGCCGGCGCTGCAGTATACGTTCAATTCGTATCAGCAACGCCGCACTCAGCAACCCAAGGGCGCGCCGTTCAAACGGGGTGTCTGTACGCAGGTCCGCACGCAGACGCCGAAAAAACCCAATTCGGCTCTTCGCAAGGTTGCTCGTGTGCGCTTATCCAACGGTATTGAGGTTACTGCCTACATCCCGGGTGAGGGGCACAGTCTTCAGGAACACTCGGTGGTTTTGGTGCGCGGCGGCCGCGTTAAGGATCTGCCAGGCGTTCGCTATCACGTGGTCCGTGGCACGCTGGATGCTGATGGAGTGGTGGATCGGGCCAAGGGCCGTTCCAAGTACGGCACCAAAGCCGGCAAGAAGTAGGGAGGAGTGAGAAATGGCACGGCGAGCCCAATTCCCCAAGCGCCCTGTGGATCCCGATGTTCGCTACAACAGCGTCCTTGTCGGCGTGTTTATCAACCAGATCATGCGCAGCGGCAAAAAGAGCACAGCGCGCAGCGTCATCTATGATGCGATGGAGATCATGGAGCAGCGGGCTCACAAAAACCCGCTAGAGCTGGTGGAGCAGGCGGTCAACAACGTGAAACCGGTGATCGAGGTAAAACCGCGACGGGTAGGTGGTGCCACCTACCAGGTACCGGTTGAGGTCCCGCCGGACCGGAGGGTAGCGTTGGCGATGCGGTGGCTGCTGAAAGCGTCCGACAGCCGCACTGGAAAAAGCATGGCGGAGAAGCTTGCCGTGGAGCTGCTAGATGCAGCCAATGGCCAAGGTGCTGCCATGAAGAAACGGGAAGACACTCACCGCATGGCAGAGGCTAACCGAGCTTTTGCTCATTATCGTTGGTGATTGGGGCCCTTCACTGCTGGAGATTTGCGTGTCTCGTCAGTACCCGCTGGGAAGCATACGGAATATCGGCATAATTGCCCACATCGATGCCGGCAAAACGACGACGACCGAGCGGGTGCTATACTACACCGGCCGAACCCATCGTATCGGCAGCGTTGACAACGGCACCACGGTGACCGATTGGATGGACCAGGAGCGGGAACGCGGGATCACCATTACGGCGGCCGCAATCACCGCCTATTGGCGCGATCACCAGATCAACATCATTGATACCCCCGGGCACATCGACTTTACGGCCGAGGTTCAGCGTTCGCTTCGTGTGTTGGATGGCGGCGTGGTCGTTTTTGACGGGGTGGCGGGCGTAGAGCCACAGTCCGAGACAGTCTGGCGTCAGGCGGATCGGTACCAGGTTCCCCGGATCTGTTTCGTGAACAAGATGGACCGTATGGGCGCGGATCTGAACCACACGGTAGACATGGTTCGTGACCGATTGGGAGCCCGTCCGATACTGCTGCAGTTGCCCATAGGACGCGAGAGTCAGTTCGAGGGTGTGGTGGACCTGCTCTCGGTTCAGGCGATCACTTGGCTAGAGGAGGATCTCGGCGCTGTGCCCATCGTTGGTCCTGTGCCTGCTGGCCTGGAAGAAGAGGCTCAGTTGCTGCGCATGCAGGTCGTTGAGCAAATTGTCGAAACCGATGACGGTCTGACTTCCCGCTATCTGGATGGGGAACCTATTCCCCTGGAAGATCTCCGTGCCGCCCTGAGGCATGCAACGCTGGCTGGTGCCCTGACGCCGATCCTCTGTGGGAGTGCGCTGCGCAACAAGGGAGTGCAGCCTTTGCTGGACGCTATTGTCGATTATCTTCCCTCGCCGTTGGATGTTCAGGCCATCGTGGGGGTCAACCCATTTACGAAGAAGGAAGAGACCCGAGTAGCCGATGAGGCGATGCCCGTTGCCGGGCTCGTTTTCAAGATCGCCAGTGACCCGTATGTTGGCCGCCTGGCATATCTGAGGCTTTATTCTGGGCGTCTGCAAAGTGGCCAAACCCTGCTCAATGCCAACAAGGGAAAGAAGGAAAGGTTGAACCGGCTGGTCCGAATGTATGCTGATCGGCGGGAGGATGCGGCCGAGGCATATGCCGGCGATATCGTCGCGGTGCCCGGTCTCAAGTTCACCTATACCGGGGACACACTTTGTGACCCGCGCGGCCCCATCGTGCTGGAGAACATTGCCTTTCCCGAACCGGTTATCTCCGTGGCCATTGAACCCAAGACGGCGGCCGATCAGGATCGCCTGACCGATGCGCTGAACCGTTTGGCGGATGAGGATCCCACTTTCGGAGTTCGGGTCAATGACCAGACGGGACAGATGCTCATTTCCGGAATGGGTGAGCTTCACCTGGAGGTTTTGGTCACCCGGTTGCTGCGCGAATTCAAGGTGCAGGCCAACGTGGGGCGGCCGCGAGTGGCCTACCGGGAGACGATCACAGTTCCGGTGCTCGGCGCGGAGGGCAGGTTTGTGCGCCAGGCCGGGGTGCGCAGCCAATTTGCGGTTGTCGTGCTGGATCTTTTCCCTCAACCGGCTGGAACCGGCAACCAGTTCGAAAACCGCCATGTCGACCCGCGGATGCCAGCCCTGTTTGTCTCGGCGGTGGAAGCGGGCGCTATGGAAGCCATGGAGAGCGGAGTAATCGCGGGGTACCCCATGGTGGATATCAAGGCAGTGTTGACCAGCTGCACGTACGAAGAGCCAGAATCCACCGAGATGGCATTCAAAGTGGCTGCTTCCATGGCGTTTCAGGATGGAGTCCAACGGGGTGCGCCTGTTTTGCTAGAGCCAGTGATGAAGGTGGAGGTGGTCGCTCCGGAAGAGTTCACCGGTGAGGTCCTGGGAAATCTTTCGTCGCGGCGCTCAACGATTGAAGGGATGTCACCCCGTGCTGGTGCGCTGCACGTGATTGACGCTCGGGTCCCGCTGGCCGAGATGTTCGGTTACGCCACGCAACTGCGATCGATGAGCCAGGGTCGCGGTACCTTTACGCTCGAATTCGACCATTACGATCGTGTGAGCGATGCTGTTCTGGAAGGAATCACGAGCGGCAGCCGGTATTAGGCTTGATATTGCATGCATTGGGCGTGAGGAGCAAGGAGAGAACGAGATGGGAAAGGAAAAGTTTGTCCGCGACAAGCCACACGCGAACGTGGGAACGATTGGTCACATTGACCATGGCAAGACGACGCTGACGGCGGCGATAACCAAGGTATTGGGTCTGCAGGGAATGGCCGCGTTTCGGTCAT
>DCVT01000050.1 GCA_002328075.1 Anaerolineales bacterium UBA2181
CATCCGCCGGGCTAGACACCTCGCCTGCCGAGGCAAGTGGCGAGAGCCACAAAAGGTCAATCAGCCCGGTTCAAACACTCGTGTAATGGTTGGCTATAAAACGGGTAACTATTCGACCACCCCCGCTCTCTGACCGCCAAGGGTGGCCAGGCTGGCCGTGATCTGCCGGTGTTCGGCCTGCAACTCCAGGCTGAGGGCAAGGCTGTCGGCGTACTGCTGAGCGCCCTTGTGTAGAGAGATCTCGGACCGCCAGCAGCACGACGTCCTGGGGGTGCTCCAGGCACAGGCCCAGCAGCTGGACCGGGGCTATCAGCGGCACACGGCGCCCGAATTGGGGGTGAGGGATCTTTCGGAACGGGCCTTCCGGGAGGCTGCGCTCTGGCCGCACGGGTAAAAGCCACGCCAACCCGCCCCAACCGGCAGGCGTCATCGTCCCCCTCCGCTTCGCCACGGGTCGCCCCGCACCGCCGCCGGTCCCGGCCAGCCGGCGGTCGGCGGGGGGCGACTTGACCGTGGTTGCAGTTACAGCTGCCGGTACTGCCGGCGCTCTCGCCCGCCACTGCTGGAGGCCTCAGATGTACAGGTCCCTCCGGGCATACAACCGATAAGCGGCCGCCATGCTCACCAGGATGACGCCCGCCGACAGCGCCAGAAAGGTACCTTCCATCCGCGATTCATTCAGCAGCTTGACCGGATCGAAATACTCGAACGGGGTGAAGTATTTGAGAAAGTCCAGGTCCTTGTTCATCGCCGAAATGACCGAGAGAAAGTAGGTCCCCAGCAGCAGCGAGACTGCCAATGAGCTGGCCCGCCGGTACTGCTTCGTGGCGCAGCCCAGCAGGATGCCCAGCGCCAGAAAGATGAGCTGCAGGACAAACAGCGCCAGCATGCAGAGGCGGATAAAGAGATGGACCTCGCTGCCGGGCTGATATTGCGACGCGCTGACGACCGTGGTCGCCCAGGTGATGAGCAACAGGCCGATGCAGTTGACCAGCGCTGCCAGCGCCTTGGCGGTCACCAGCCGGCTGCGGGTCACCGGAAGTGTCAGCGAGAACTCGACCGTCTTGTCACGCTCTTCTTTGGAGATGATGTCGCTGCCCCACATGGCGGCCGCAATGCCCAGCATTAGCGCATAGTAGGTGAACATCAGCCCGATAAAACCGCTGATGGTGGTCAGGTTAAAGGCGCGCATGCTGAACGCCTCCATCAGCATCTGAGGCATTGAGTCGAGCACCGCCAGCATCTCCGGGTTGCCCTCGTAGGCGGAAAACTTGGCGATGCCGATGGTCACAAACAGGATCACGATGACGCCCCAGATGATGAGCGACCGCAGGTTGGATTTGACTTCTCGGACAAAGATGTTCATCTGCGCCTCCTCACACCGCCGCCGGGATATCGCGCCGGCCATAGAGCAGATAGCTCGCTACCAGCGAGATCAGAATCACCGCGGCGCTGATCGCCACCAGCGGCAGGTCCCAGGCCCCGTGCCCGATGATGTAGGTGGGGCTGAAATGTTTAAAGGGGGTGATCTTTTCCAGCGCCGCCTCGCCCAGCAGGTCGCCGAACGCGCTCAGTACATACATTCCGAATCCCAGCGCCATTGCATAGGGGGTTACGCTGCGGATCCTGCGCACGAGCAGCGACACCGCCAGGCCGACGCCCAGAAAGAAGAGCTGAAAGACGACGATGCTTAGCAGCAGCAGGATCAGCGGTCCGCCGTCAAAGCTCTTGTCGCCCTTGTACAGGTTGACGGAGAACAGGCTGATGACCCAAACAACGAGGTTGGTGATGGCCAGCGCGGTCAGCGCGGCGAGCAGTTTGCTGGTGAGGATCTGGCTCCGGCCCACCGGCTTGGCCAACAGGAAATCGGCGGTCCATTCGCGCTCCTCCACCGAGACCAGGCCAAAGCCATAGTTGGAGGCCTGGATCGCCAGGCAGATCTGGGCAAAGAGAAAGACAAAGCTGAAATAGCCGAGCACGGTCGAGAGGTCGACGCCGCTCAGGCCAAAGGCGGTGAGGAGCTGGGGCGGAAAGTTGGCCATCATCTCGTTCAACAGCTCGGCGTCCAAGGCAAACGAAGAGAACATCGAGGCAAAGACGAATATCAGCGCGACCAACGCCACCGACCAGGTGATCACCGATCGCAGGTGCATTTGGAGCTCGTGCCGGTAAATGGTGCCGCTCATAGTCTTCACCTACTCGTAGTAGTGCATGAAAATCTCTTCCAGCGTGGGCTCTTCCACCGCCACGTCGGAGAGGTTGAGCTCGCCGATCTTGCGCATGATCGGGTTGACATCGCCCTTGTAGAAGAAACGGACTTCGCCGTCGTGCTGTTCCAGGTTCATCACGCCGGGGAGGTCGAAATGGGCCGTGCGGAGATCCGGGGCCGCTACCCGGACCTTCTTATAGTTGTTCTGCTGGAGCGTGCGGATATCCTCGATCTCGATGATCCGCCCCTCTTTGATGATGCCCACCCGGCTGCACATGCGCTGGACCTCGCCCAGGATGTGCGAGGAAAAAAAGACCGTCACCCCGCGCTGGTTCTCCTCTCGGATGAGCTGAAAGAACTTGCGCTGCATCAGCGGGTCGAGTCCGGCGGTGGGTTCGTCGAGGAAAAGCAGTTTGGGTTGGTGCAAAAGCCCCTGCACAATGCCGACTTTTTTTCGGTTGCCGTAGGATAGGTCTTCGATGCGCCGGTGCAGCTCGAGCTCCATGAGCTCGGACAGTTCGTGCATGCGCTGCGTGCAGTCCCGGCGGTAAAAACTGGCCGAGTATCGGAGCAGGTCGATGACCTTCATGCGTTCATAGTAAAAGACCTCCGAGGGCAGGTATCCGATGTCCAGCCTGAGCTCCGGCCCATGCTTGATGCAGTCCTTGCCAAAGATGGTGCCGCTGCCGCTGGTGGGATGGATAAGGGAGAGGAGCAACCGGATGGTGGTGGATTTGCCCGCTCCGTTCGGCCCGATGAAACCAAAAACCTCCCCTTCGTCCACGTACAAGGACACATCAATGATGCCCCTGGCTTTGCCATAATACTTGGTAAGCTGGTCGACCTCGATGACATGCATGGCACCACTCCTTCTGAACGGCATAACTCGCAGCGGTCATGTGACCGCCGGAGGATTTTACACCCGCAGGGCAGGTGGGTCAAGAACCGGCGTCGGCCATCGGCCGGGCGGATGCAGGGAGAGCCACAGGCTCTCCTCCAATGGCGCGGTCGGGGACCGGCCACAGCACGGGGGGGGGACGTTCAGCACAGGCGGAGCCGGACTCACCCCCCGTCACCTTTGTGTTGACCGAGATCCCCGGTGGCGCCGTCGCCGAAGTCCCCAGTGCGTGCAGTTGTCACCGGCCGGCTGCCATGAGGTATAATCCACCCGACAACGGCGAATCCTGCGCCGGCCTGCGCTTGAGCCATACGGGTTCGCCCGGGCGCAAAACGCTCGGGCCGGTCTCCGACCGAGCCCGCGGGAGCTCGTAATCAGTGTGCCCGCCGCCAGGGGATTTCTCGGTGCGCCCGCCGCAGGGGGCATGTGTTTGTCGTGCACGCGTGCGGCCAAGAACCGCCTTACGGCGACACCAGCAACAGCAATACGAGCTCAACCCCGCACGGCGGTGGGTGGCGCGGCCAGTGGCCGGCCGCTGCGGAATGCCGGAGGTGCAAACGCGGCATAGGAGCAACCTGGTATGCTCACCTGTGGGTTGCGCGGGGTCGCGGTCTGTGCTAGACTGTCGTTCGCAACGGGCGGCGCGCAGCCCTCTCTTCTGTCGTTCGCGGCGCGCGGCACGGAGCGGCAAGCAAATGAGCAACCTGCCCACGGATACGGACCCAGAAATCGAGCGGCTCCAGATTGAGGGCCTGCGGCAGATGCCGCCGTGGCGCAAGATGGAGCTGATGGCCGGGATGTGCCAGTCGGTGCAGACACTTGCCCTGGCCGGGCTGCGCGAGCGCTACCCGGATGACACCCCCGCCCAGCGCCGCCGGCGCCTGGCGGACCTGTTGCTGGGACCGGAGCTGGCCCGGCGCGCTTATGGTCCCCCAACGGAGAAGACTTGATGCTCGCCGAGCAAATCCGGGTGGTCATGACCGTGGCCGAAGCTTTGGAGTCGCTGGGCGCGCCGTACGCCTTGGGCGGCGCGCTGGCCGGCGCTCTGTTCGGCGTCTTGCGCGCCACGAATGACGCCGATCTGCTGGCGGAGCTGCACCCGGCGCAGGTCGAGCCGCTGGTCCGGGCGCTCGGCAGCGCCTTTTGTGCCGACCCCGAGATGATGCGCGGCGCTATCGACCGGCGCGGCTCGCTCAACCTGATCCACCTGGCCGCCATGTTCAAGGCAGACGTGTTTGTGGCCCGGCCGCGCGACTTTGATCGCGCCCAGTTGGCCCGCCGGAAGACCGTCCGGCTGAGCGCGGACTCGGAGCAGGAGATCTACGTCACGAGCGCGGAGGACCTGGTGCTGGCCAAGCTGGAGTGGTACCGCCTGGGGGGCGAGATTTCGGACCGCCGGTGGTCCGACGTGCTGGGCGTTCTGCGCATCCAGGACGAGCGGCTCGACCGGGATTACATGCGGCGGACGGCAATAGGGCTGGGGGTGGGCGATCTGCTGGAGCGGGCGCTCGAGCAGGTGGGATGACTGCGCCCCGGCGGCGCCCATTGTGGAATTCACCGATTCACCAGCAGGAGGTACGTCATGAGCCAGAGCTCCGGGATTCAGATCAGCCGCCGCATGTTCATCCAGTCGGTCGCTATCCTTTTTTTGCTGATGATGGTCGCCGGCATCCTGACACTCGTCATTCCGGCCGGCGCCTACACTCGGGTCACGGTCGAGGGTCGCGATATGATCGACCCCGCCTCTTTCCGGGCAATCGAGCGGCCCAATTTTCCCATCTGGCGCTGGTTCCTCGCCCCGATCGAGGTGCTGGGCGCGCCGGGCAACGTGACGCTGATCGCCATCATCATCTTTCTGCTCTTTATCGGCGGGTCGTTTGCCGTGCTGGAGAAATGCGGGCTGATCCACGCCCTGCTGGCGCGCGTCATCGCACGTTTCGCGGCGCACAAGTACGCCCTGCTGTTGGTCATCTCCCTGATCTTCATGCTGCTGGGCGCGTTTTTTGGCATCTTTGAGGAGGTCGTCCCGCTGGTGCCGGTGGCCATCGCGCTGGCCTATTCACTCGGCTGGGATGCGCTGACCGGCCTGGGGATGTCAATCCTGGCCGTCAACCTCGGCTTTAGCGCGGCGGTGACCAACCCCTTCACCCTCGGAGTGGCGCAGGAGCTGGCGGGGCTGCCGCTGTTTTCCGGCGCCGGCTTGAGGGTCATCATCTTTGTGGCGATGTACACCATACTGGCGGCTTTTCTGACCCGCTACGCCCGCCGCGTCGAGCGCAGCCCGCAGAGCTCTCCCATCTACGGCGAGGACGGCGCCGACCGTGAGCGCTATCGCACCTTTCCGGCCGCGGAAGACAAACCCAGGTTGCGCGCGTCGATGATCTGGTTCGGCGCCTGCCTGATCCTTATCCTGGCCACGCTCTTTGGCGCCCCCTTTATCTCGGCGATCTCGGACTATGCGCTGCCCATCGTGGGAGTGCTCTTTCTCATCGCCGGCCTCGGCGCGGGGCTGCTGGCCGGGGCGGGCAAGAAGGTGTGGTCCGCACTGGGTCAGGGGGTGCTGGGCATCCTGCCAGCCGTCCCACTCATTCTCATGGCGGTTAGCGTCAAGCAGATCGTGACCCAGGGCGGCATTCTCGACACCATCCTGCACTGGGCTGCGACGCCTCTCTCCTCGGCCAGCCCGTTTGTCACGGCGCTGCTCGTCTACGGGCTGGCGCTGCTGATCGAATTCTTTGTGGCCTCCGGCTCGGCCAAGGCCTTCCTGGTAATGCCAATCTTGCTGCCGCTGGCCGGCCTCATCGGCCTGAGCAGCCAGACGACGGTGCTGGCCTACTGCTTTGGTGACGGCTTTTCCAACCTGATGTATCCCACCAACCCGGTGCTGCTGATCTGCCTGGGTCTCACGACGGTGCGTTACTCCAAGTGGCTGGCCTGGTCCTGGCGGCTCTGGTTGGCAGTCATCGCCGTGTCGGTGGCCTTTCTGGGGGTCGCTGTCGCCATCGGCTACGGTCCGTTCTAGATGAGCGGCGTCTTCCCGGCCAGTTACGAGGAATCGCGGGCCCGTTTTCGCGGCTACCTGGACGGCATCCAGGACCGCTGGCCAGGCGCTCGGCTGGAGTCGCACGCTCTGGAGGACGAACCCGGCCTGAGCATTGACTGGATCACGGTCGACGCAGCGGACAGGCGTCGCCTCGTCGTCTTTTCCACCGGCCTGCACGGTATCGAGGGGTACGTTGGCGCCGCGATGCTGGATCTGTTGGTGGCCGAGTTCGTACCTCGCCTTGACCTGCGGGAGACCGGGCTGCTCCTGATCCACCCGATAAACCCTTGGGGAATGGCCCACCGCCGGCGCTGCAACGCCAACCACATCGACCTGAACCGCAACTTTGTGGCCCGCTGGGACGGCCTTTCCCAGGCCAACCCGGCGTTTGACCGGGTCCTGGCCCTACTCCACCGGCCGCAGCCACTGGGAAGCTGGACGGCAGCCAACCTACGTTTCCTTCTGGGCGCCGCGCGGCTGATGCTGGAGCTCGGCGTGACGGGCGGGCGAAACGCGATTCTGGCCGGGCAGTACCGCCATGCCGAGGGGTTCTACTACGGCGGCAGCGGAGTGCAGGAGGAGACCCGCCTCCTGATAGGCCTCATGGAGCAGGCGCTGGCGAATTATGAGCAGATTGTCCATCTGGATATGCACACCGGGTACGGCCCGCGCCGCCGGATGAGCATCGTCCACCCGCTGGGCGAGGCGGGCTCCTCATCCGATTGGGCGCGAAACCTGGGCTACCCGCGGGTGGTGCGGACCGATCCGCAAGAGTTCTACACTATCCTGGGCGACATGACCGATTACTGGTACCAGTTGCGCGAGGCTCGCTTCCCCGGCCGGCTGGTGTACGCCGCCAGCTTTGAGTTCGGCACCTTTGGCGACTCGCTGGCAGCGCAGATCCGGAGCCTGCGCGCATCGGTCCTGCAGAACCAGCTCGAGGTGTGCGGCGCCAGCAACCGTGCTGCCGCAGAACGACCACGGCGCGAGTACGAGGAGCAGTACTATCCTACCGACCCGGCCTGGCGCGACATGGCATTGGCTGATGCGCGCCAGGCCTTCCAGGGCATTCTGGGCTACCACCGCCTGATGGCGTAGGCAACTCCTTTGGCTGCATTAAAGCGGCCAGAGGCCGCGGCGCCTCAATGCCCGACCGCTCCATAGCGGGAATTCCGCCGCCCTCCCCGGGCCAGGTCGAGCTTGCAGCTGCGGCCCTGGCGGGCGGTCCCGAGCATGACGCTACGAGCGGCGGACGGGGTCGAGCACGCGAGCGACCGACGCGCGGCGGCAATCAGCCAGGCGCTGTGCGCAATTCGTCTATTCGCTTGACATTCGTTGGCTGGGCTGGTGGCGCTGGAGCCCGTGTTCGTAGTGTGCCCGTCGCACAGGACTTCTGTTGGTGATACACCGGCGGGCGCAAGAACTGCCGTACGGCAACACAACGAACGGCCCTACTCTTGGGTGGCGGGAGCGACGGCTTCGCTCAGCGCACCGCGCAGTGAGCTTAAAGGGAGGGGCCGTCCATCCAAACAAAAAACGCAGTGGCGGTTCCGGTGGTACGCCGCTGCGTTGGATGGTTGGCGTTTTCTATGGGATTGGGCCGGTTATGCTTTCTCGGCGGCCACCCGCGACGGCTCTCGCGTGCCTTCTCGCGGATCAGTTGGTACACGCCGGCGATCAGGGTCACGCCGACCAGGGCGACGACCGCGATTTCCAGACTGTACATGAGCGCGAATTTCAGCGTTTCCATCTCCATACCTCCTGCCTGCATCACAATCTGTGTTGATCCTTCACTTGATGCCCAGATCATAGCACCGGACGGGGCGGGCGCATTTGATCCGCCGACCTCGCGGTCCAGAACCGGTCTGCTGTTAGCCCAAAGTAGTAGAGTCCCCTTTTACCAAAGTTAAAATGTCCCCTATGGAAAGGGGAACAAGTGTGGACGAACTACTAACCATGAGCAAGACCGAACTCAATCGACTAGAGATCATGCAGGCGATCCGTGAGAAGCGCTTGACCTAGAAAGCAGCAGCGGAGTCGCTGCGGCTCAGCGTGCGACAGGTGAAGCGGCTATACCGGGCATTTCGTCAGATGGGTGCTGCGGGGCTCGTGAGCCGCCGGCGCGGCAAACCAAGCAACCACCGGCTTGACCCGTCGGTGGTGAAGCGAGCTCGGGATCTGATCGAGGAGAGCTATCGCGACTTTGGGCCAACTCTGGCTTGCGAGAAACTGGTGGAGGTCCATGGCATCCGTATATCGGATGAGACGGTCCGAAAGCTGATGATCACTGAGGGGTGCTGGAAGACGAAGAAGGCCAAGCAACCAGCGTCGCACCCGATGCGTGAACGTCGTCGTCGTTTTGGGGAGTTGGTGCCGATCGACGGTTCTGACAATGATTGGTTTGAAGCGAG
>DCVT01000030.1 GCA_002328075.1 Anaerolineales bacterium UBA2181
CTACGGCGGGTTTGGCGGGACGGAGACCGCCCGCGACCAGCGCGACTGGGCAACCAACGTCACCGTCCTGAGCGGCGATATTGACCAGAACGACCTCACCGACCTCCACGCCGTCGTCACCGACACGGCCCATATCACCGGAACCAACAGTTACCACGTGGTCACGGGCAGCGGCGTGACCGGGGCGGCCGTCCTGGACGGCTTTACCATCACGGCCGGGCAGGCGAATGGCGACTTTGGTATCGGTGACACCCGCGGCGGCGGAATGTACAACGTGTGGCACAGTAGTCCCACGCTGACCAATGTCACCTTCAGCGGCAACTCCGCTGGCGACATGGGCGGCGGAATGTACAACGAGACCTGGTGCAACCCGACGCTGACCCATGTCGCCTTCAGCGACAACTCGGCTTTGCATGGGGGCGGGATGTACAACGGTCATAGCAGCCCCATTCTGACTAACGTTGTATTCGACGGCAACTCGTCTAGCGGCCAAAGCGGCGGGATGACCAACTATTACAGCAGTCCCACCCTGACCAATGTTACCTTTAGCGGCAACTCCGCTAACGGTGACGGCGGCGGGATGTTCAACTACGAGGGCAGTCCCACCCTGACCAACGTTACATTCAGCGGCAACTCTACTGACGTATCCGGCGGCGGGATGTCCAATTGGTACAGCAGCAACCCCACGCTCACCAACGTCACCTTCAGCGGCAACTCCGCTTACTCTGCGGGCGGCGGGATGTACAGCAGCAACAGCAACCCCACGCTGGCCAACGTCATCCTGTGGGGCAACAGCGCTCCCAACGGCGCGGGCATCAATAACCACAGCAGCACGCCCCACATCTCCACCAGCGACATCCAGGGCTGCGGCGGCTCGGACAGTTGGGACAGCGCCTGCGGCGCGGATGGCGGCGGCAACATCGAGGCCGACCCGCTCTTTGTGGACGCCGCCAACGGCAACCTGCGCCTGCAGGACGATTCGCCGGCGATCAACGCCGGCAACAACGCCGCCCTGCCCCCTGGCGTTCTGACCGACCTGGACGGCAACCCGCGCTTTGTGCGCGTGTTTGTGGACATGGGCGCTTACGAGAACCAGACCTTCCACTGCCCGGTGGGTGGCGTGCTGTACGTGGACCAGGACGCGACCGGAGCTCAAACTGGCGAATCCTGGGGAGATGCGCTGGTGACCTTGCAGGATGCACTGCAAGTCACCGATGCCTGCGAAATATGGGTGGCCGAGGGGGTGTACTATCCCGATGAGGGCGGCAGCCAGGCGGAGGATGACCGCGCCGCTACTTTCCGACTCAAGAACGGCGTCGCCCTCTACGGCGGCTTCGCCGGGACGGAGAGCGCCCGCGGCCAGCGCGACTGGGCGGCCAACCCTACCGTGCTGAGCGGCGACCTGGAGCAGGATGATGTGGATATCAATGGCGATGGGCTGCTGACGATCACCGAAACGGTGGGAGTCAATGCCCGGCATGTGCTTTATGCGGACAGTATCACCAGCACGATCCACATAGAGGGGCTAACCATCCGCTCAGGTTTGAATGACTCTGGGGATGGCGCCGGCATGGTCTTGAAGAACAGCGTGCTCCACATGCGAGATGTCGCAGTCGAGTGGAATCATGCCGTGAACGGCGGTGGGATCGCCGCCATCTACAGCAGCGTGACCCTGGAAGGCGTCACGTTCCTGGGCAACAGCGCCAAAATCGGCGATACTGGCGGCGGCGGCGGGCTGTATATGGATGGCGCGATCCCCGGTTACTGGCAGACGATACACAACGTGACGTTTGCTGATAACCAGGCCGGTTATGCCGGCGGCGGCGGGCTGCGCGTGCAGAACAGCCCAATCGATGTAACCAACAGCGCCTTTCTCCATAACACCGCCATTTCGGATTACGAACAAGCTGACCCCGTAGGCGGTGGTGGGATGTATGTGGGTAACTCTGCGCAGACCACCATTGCAGACACCCTTTTCCGCGACAACCATGCCATTGGCCGCCTGACAGGTGGGGACGATATTCCTGAGCGATTCATCGGCCATGGCGGCGGCCTGCATGTGAACGAAAGCGCTTGTGATGTTGTCAGAGTCACGTTTCAGGATAACAGCGCTGCCCTGGGCGGCGGCTTCTACACCTATGCACACAGCGAGGGGCATCTATCCCAGGTGACATTCATCCATAACCACGCCTATTACCTGGGCGGCGGCGCTTACAGCGGGGCGATAGAACCACAATACCAGCAGGCCCTGTTCACGCATAATCGCGCCCCCTATTGCGGCGCGCTGTGTGGGTGGGCTATGATCCAGGACAGCGTTTTTGCCTATAACCATGCGTACGATCCCAATCCCTATGACACAAATGACCATGGTATTGGCGGCGCGCTGAACGGGCGGCCAAACAAAATCGTCAACTCATCCTTCTATTCCAATACGGCTGATTACGCCGGGCCCGATCTCGCTTCCTGGTACTCGGGCGGCGAACTGATAAACGTGACGATGTCCAGCGGGGTCAGTTGCCCGGCGGTGGCAAGCAGCATGACGGTGATCAACAGCATCATCCACACGATGGCGGGTGACTGTACGGTTACATTCTACAACTCGATCTATGGGACTTTGAACGTGACATCGGTGACCGATGGCGGCGGCAACCTGCCGGATGTGGATCCGCTGTTCGTAGATTTGGCGAACGGCAATCTGCGTTTGCAGCTCGGTTCGCCAGCCATTGACAGCGGCAACACCGCCCTGGCAACATATGGTATTGGCGGCTCGCCAATCCTGACAGACCTGGACGGCAACCCGCGCCTGGTGGATATCCCCACCGTTCCGGATACCGGCGGCGGCGCGCCACCTATCGTGGATATGGGCGCGTTCGAGGCCCAGTATGTGGATGTAACGCTGAGCAAGGCGGCGCTCCCGCCGACGGTCGCGCCGGGCGAGGCCATCACCTTTGCCCTGACGTTCACCAACGCCGGCAGCATTCCTGCGACCAGCATCGTCGTCACCGACACCTTGCCAGCCTGGCTATGGGGCGTGTCTTTTACCTCGACCCTCTTGATCGCCGACACCGGCTACCTCCCGCCCTGGATCTGGCTGGCGCAAGACCTGGCGCCGGGCCAGGGTGGCGTGATCACCGTCAGCGGCGCGCTGACGGTGCCGCTGGCCGCTGGAACCTACACCAACACGGCTGTCATCTCTGCCGCGGGCGATCTGCTGGCGGAGAACAATACGGCCGTCATCACCTTCACCGTGCCCAACGTCGCGCCGGGTTTCACCAGCCGGCCGATCGTCACGGCGACGGAGGATGCGCCGTACAGGTACACCGCCACTGCCCACGATGATAACGGCGACGCGCTGGCGATCACTGCACCCACGCTCCCGGCCTGGCTGGCGCTGGAGGATCACGGCGACGGCGCGGCAACGCTGGCCGGCACGCCGGCCAACGCCGACGTGGGCGAGCACACGGTTGAACTGGTGGTCAGCGACAGCGCGGGGTTGACCGATACCCAAGCCTTTGTCATCACGGTCGCCAACGTCAACGACCCGCCCGAGTTCACCAGCGCGCCGGTCACCACGGCAACGCAGGATGTGCTCTACACCTACGCCGTCGTCGCCGGCGACCCGGACCTGATCCACGGCGACGCGCTGACCATCACTGCGCCGGCCCTCCCGGCCTGGCTGACGCTGGAGGATCACGGCGGCGGCGCGGCGACGCTGGCCGGCACGCCGGCCAACGCCGACGTGGGCGAGCACGCCGTGGCGCTGCGCGTGACCGACACCGCGGGCTTGACGGATACGCAGGCCTTAACCGTGACCGTGGCCAACGTCAACGACCCGCCCGAGTTTACCAGCGCGCCGGTCACCACGGCGACGCAGGACGCGTTCTACACCTACGCCGTTGCTGCCGGCGACCCCGACCTGATCCATGGCGACGTTCTGACCATCACCGCGCCCACCCTCCCGGCCTGGCTGACGCTGGAGGATCACGGCGACGGCGCGGCGACGCTGGCCGGCACGCCGGCCAACGCCGACGTGGGCGAGCACACGGTCCAACTGGTGGTCAGCGACAGCGCGGGGTTGACCCATACCCAAGCCTTTGTCATCACGGTCGCCAACATCAACGACCCGCCCGAGTTCACCAGCACCCCGGTCACCACGGCGACGCAGGACGCGCTCTACACCTACGCCATCGCGGCCCATGACCCAGACCTGATCCACGGCGACGCGCTGGCGATCACTGCGCCCACCCTCCCGGCCTGGCTGACGCTGGAGGATCACGGCGACGGCGCGGCGACGCTGGCCGGCACGCCGGCCAACGCCGACGTGGGCCTACACACGGTCCAACTGGTGGTCACGGACAGCGCGGGGTTGACCGATACCCAAACCTTTGTCATCACGGTCGCCAACGTCAACGACCCGCCCGAGTTCGCCAGCGCGCCGGTCACCACGGCAACACAGGACGTGCCCTACACCTACCCCGTCACGGCCGCTGACCCCGACCTGATCCACGGCGACGCGCTGACGGTCACCGCGCCCACGCTACCGGGTTGGCTGACGCTGACCGACCACGGCGACGGCACGGCGACCCTCTCCGGCACGCCGACCAACGCCGACGTGGGCCAGCACGCCGTGGCGCTGCGCGTGACCGACATGGCGGGCTTGACGGATACGCAGGCCTTCACCGTCACCGTGGCCAACGTGAACGACCCGCCCGAGTTCACCAGCGCGCCGGTCACCACGGCCACGCAGGACGCGCTCTACACGTACGCCGTCGTTGCCGGCGACCCCGACCTGATCCATGGCGACGCGCTGGCGATCACTGCGCCCACGCTCCCGGCCTGGCTGACGCTGGAGGATCACGGCGACGGCACGGCGACGCTGGCCGGCACACCGGCCAACGCCGACGTGGGCCTGCACATGGTCCAACTGGTGGTCACGGACAGCGCGGGGTTGACCCATACCCAAGCCTTTGTCATCACGGTCGCCAACATCAACGACCCGCCCGAGTTCACCAGCGCGCCGGTCACCACGGCGACGCAGGACGCGCCCTACGCATACGCCGTTGTTGCCGGCGACCCCGACCTGATCCACGGCGACACACTGACCATCACCGCGCCCACCCTCCCGGCCTGGCTGACGCTGGAGGATCACGGCGACGGCGCGGCGACGCTGGCCGGCACGCCGGCCAACGCCGATGTGGGCCAGCACACGGTCCAACTGCTGGTCACGGACAGCGCGGGGCTGACCGCCACCCAGGCCTTTACCATCACCGTGGCCAACGTGAACGACCCGCCCGACTTCACCAGCGCGCCGGTCACCACGGCGACGCAGGACGCGCTCTACACCTACGCCGTCGCTGCCGGCGACCCGGACCTGATCCACGGCGACGCGCTGGCGATCACCGCGCCCACCCTCCCGGCCTGGCTGACGCTGGAGGATCACGGCGACGGCACGGCGACGCTGGCCGGCACGCCGGCCAACGCCGACGTGGGCCAGCACGCGGTCCAGCTGCTGGTCACGGACAGCGCGGGGTTGGCCGGCACGCAGGCCTTTACCCTCACCGTGGCCAACATCAATGACCCGCCCGAGTTCACCAGCGCGCCGGTCACCACGGCGACGCAGGGTGCGCTCTACACCTACGCCATCGTCGCCGGCGACCCGGACCTGATCCATGGCGACGCGCTGGCGATCACCGCACCCATCCTCCCGGCCTGGCTGACGCTGCAAGATCACGGCGACGGCACGGCGACGCTGGCCGGCACGCCGGCCAACGCCGATGTGGGCCAGCACGCGGTTGAGCTGGTGGTCACGGACAGCGGCGGGTTGACGGATACCCAAACCTTTGCCGTCACCGTGGCCAACGTCAACGACCCGCCCGAGTTCACCAGCGCGCCGGTCACCACGGCGATAGAGGACGCGCTCTACGCCTACGCCGTCGTCGCCGGCGACCCCGACCTGATCCACGGCGACGCGCTGACGATTACCGCCCCGGCCCTCCCGGCCTGGCTGACGCTGGAGGATCACGGCGACGGCGCGGCCACGCTGGCCGGCACGCCGGCCAACGCCGATGTGGGCGTGCATGCCGTGATGCTGCTTGTGGCCGACAGCCGCGGGTTGACCGGCACGCAGGCCTTTACCATCACCGTCGACTACTTGAACGACGCGCCGTTCTTTACCAGCGCGCCGGTCACCACGGCGACGCAGGACGCACCCTATGCCTACGCGGTTGCTGCCGGCGACCCCGACCTGATCCACGGCGATACACTGACCCTCACCGCGCCGGCCCTCCCGGCTTGGCTGACGCTGGAGGATCACGGCGACGGCGCGGCGACCCTGGCCGGCACGCCGGCCAACGCCGACGTGGGCGAGCACGCGGTTGAACTGGTGGTCACGGACAGCGGCGGGTTGACCGGCACCCAAGCCTTTGTCATCACGGTCGCCAACATCAACGACCCGCCCGAGTTCACCAGCGCACCGGTCACCACGGCGACAGAGAATGTACTCTACACCTACGCCGTTGCTGCCGGCGACCCCGACCTGATCCACGGCGACGCGCTGACCATCACCGCGCCCACCCTCCCGGCCTGGCTGACGTTAGAGGATCACGGGGATGGCGCGGCGACGCTGGCCGGCACGCCGGCCAACGCCGACGTGGGCGAGCACGCGGTTGAACTGGTGGTTACGGACAGCGCGGGGTTGACCGGCACGCAGGCCTTAACCGTGACCGTGGCCAACGCCAACGACCCGCCCGAATTCACCAGCGCACCGGTCACCACGGCGACGCAGGGTGCGCTCTACACCCACGCCGTCGTTGCCGGGGACCCGGACCTGATCCATGGCGACGCGCTGGCGATCACCGCACCCATCCTCCCGGCCTGGCTGACGCTGCAAGATCACGGCGACGGCACGGCGACGCTGGCCGGCACGCCGGCCAACGCCGACGTGGGCCTACACACGGTCCAACTGGTGGTCACGGACAGCGCGGGGTTGACCGATACCCAAGCCTTTGTCATCACCGTGGCCAACGTCAACGACCCGCCCGAGTTCACCAGCGCGCCGGTCACCACGGCGATAGAGGACGCGCTCTACGCCTACGCCGTCGTCGCCCGCGACCCCGACCTGATCCACGGCGATGCGCTGACGATTACCGCCCCCACCCTCCCGGCCTGGCTGACGCTGGAGGATCACGGCGACGGCGCGGCGACGCTGGCTGGCACGCCGGGCAGCGATGATGTGGGACAGCATGCCGTGGTGCTCCGCGCCACGGATCGCGCGGGCAGATTTGTCCAACAGGAGTTTGTCATCACGGTGATTGAAAAACTGCGCTACCATAGCTACTTGCCGCTCGTGTCCAGGAGCTGGCGGCCGTAACCGGTACAGGAGGGCCGCCCAACACGCTGTCCATGTGCATTCCGCTGGCGAGCGACGCGCCGGCGTTGGACCAACCGGCCGCCGCGACCATCCACGAGGACGACGCGGGTCAGGTCGGGGCCCTGGCCGGGATCGGCCACGGCGGCCCCGAATGGGCCCGGCCGCCGGGTCCTGGTGATGGCCGCGTTCTCGACCAACCGGCCCTCGCCGCGGGCCCTACGGCTGCCGCGCCGCCGGCCATGGATGGCGCCAGCCCCGCCCGCTCAAGACCCGCGAGGTTTTCCACGCCCCCCCTTGGTTGACGGCATTCGCTGGCAGCGCAGCCAGCCAGACAGCCCCAGCGAAATAGTTGACGGAACATGGATTCCGACTACAATGTCCGAGTAGGTGGCGCTCTTGCCCTGGATGGCCGACGGGTGCGCAAGCGGGCTCGCCGCCGAACCGCGCCCGTGAGAACGTCTGGATACAGCAAGGTCCGTGGGAGCAAGAGGTTGTTGCGCAGCGCCAAAGGAGAGAAACCATGCGCATTTGGGCACCAGCAAGAAGAACATCTCGACCGGCTCGATCCTCCGGCGCGGTTCTGGCTCGCAGTGCACCGCTTGGGCTAGGCCGCCACATGAACCCCATTCTCCAGTTACAGCAGTCGATTGGGAACCAAGCCGTACAGCGGTTGGTGCAGGCCGGGCCGGCAGAACGCCCGACGGGTGTGGTTTTGCCAGCGCTGGCCCGAGCCAGCCAGGCCATCGGCCAGTGGCGCGCCTTTTCCAGGGCCCAATCGGAACACGCCCACCAGACCGCGCAGGAAGGGACGTCTGGCCATGCTGGTCCCCTGCCCCACTTGGACGCGATCCAGCGGTCGTTCGGCCGGGGGCGCGATCTGAGCGCGGTCCAGGCCCACATCGGCGGCCCGGCAGCCGAGGCAACGCGCGACCTGGGCGCCGAGGCCTATACCAGCGGCGAACACGTCGTCTTTTGTAGCGCGCCCTCGCTCCAGACCGCGGCGCACGAGGCGGCCCACGTCGTCCAGCAGCGGGCGGGCGTCCGGCTGGTGGACAGCCGGGGCGAGGCCGGCGACCCGTATGAGCAGCACGCCGATGAGGTCGCCCGCCAGGTGGTTGCCGGGCGATCGGCCGAGGGCATCCTCGGCCGTGTGATCGGCGGGGGGGATCGTCCGGCCAAGGCTCAGAAGCAGGCGGTCCAGCTCTGGGGGCCCGAGCACAAGGACTTTACCGCCCGGGCGGTGGACCGATGGAACAAGAAACACCCCAGCGGCACATACGAGCATATCGCGGAACACCTCAAATCGTGGATGGTGGGCTGTTCAGATGACCCCGACCACACCGGGCGGGCCCTCACCGGGACGGTGTCGGACCTTCGCATCTACTGGGACTTTGTGGTGGGTGGGAAAAAGCGGCGGTGGCGCCAGTACGCCGCCGCCGACCCGGCCAAAAAGAAAGAGATGGAGGAGGCGGCCAACCGATCGGTCTGCGCCAGCGAAGGGCCGGAGCATGGCGAGGGCAACCGGCCGAACTATGGCTGCGGCGGGGCGGCGGTCAATCAGGCGTACATGCTTCACAAGATCGCGATGGCCAACACGTTGACGCTCGGCAGTGGGTTCATGAGTCGGGCGGGCGCCGGTCAGCTCGGCGACGCGATGCACTGCGCCCAGGACCGCGGGTCGCACTGTGAGGGCAATCGGCACGAAGGCCATGATGACGTGAAGGACAAGCTGGGGATCGGCGGCTATAACACCGACGATCCAAACAAGAACTTGCCCGGCAAGCGGGCGGCCGACGGCAACTCGGATCTGGTGCTGGCGGTTTTTTCCCACCTGAGAAGACGGCCCTAACCGGCGGCCTGCAGCCAGATGCTTCCGGGCAGCTCGGGTCCGGCGGTTGACGCACTGGATGTTTCTCGCGAACGCACCAGCATGGTCCGCGGGTTGCTCACCCGGCCGATCCCAAGGCCGGCGGGGTTTCAGCGACTGCGTGATAAAAGCCTAACTCAGCTCCTGGATCAGCGTTTTGAACCACTTGCCGACGCCGTTGACCCCTCCCGCATAGAGCTGGTCGTCGCCCAACACGATGTCGCTATCAACCCGGAGGAAGGAGGCCAGACCCTGGACGTCTTGGCCGATCTCTGCGCGGATGCGCTCGGACGGCTCGCCGTTCTGCCAGGCCTGAACCGCCTTCAAGGCGCCATGGATGGTCAGATAGGGCAGGGCCAGCACCAACGCCACGGCCAGCAGCGAATTGAGCCGCCGTAGCGCGTCACCCCGCGTGTCCTCGTCCCATTGAGTCCAGAGCTTCCCGGGATGGCGCCACTCGTCCTGCCATTGCTGCTGCCACCAGGGATCGAGCGCCCGGTACTCGGCAAAGCGGTCGGCGCCGGCCGGAAAGATCCCCGCCCAGACGTGGGCCGGCACAAAGGCATAGTGTCCAAAGTCAATCCCGTTCATCCGCTGGAGGCGCCGCACGGCCGTCTTGACCGGCTCCCCGGTCTGGTAAAAGCGGCGCCGCAGCAGCCAGCCGATGATCTTGTCGCGTGGCCGGGAGCAGACATAGGGCGCCTGCCCGTTGGCGATGTTCTGGATGTTGTAGACCGGTCCGTACAGATTCTCCCGGACGCTCGCAGGAATCGTGCTGACAATCCACGGCCAGGCGCGCACCCACCGCAGGCCCTTGTCCAGATCCCGCAAATTGGCCTGCAGATTCTCCGGCGTGTCCCAGGGCCGGGGAGGCGCAAAAGACGGCATCTCGAGAAGCGGCATGAGTGAGTCGCGGTCCGGGTTGTTGACCTCCTTGGCCAGCGCCGAGTTGCTGCCCGGCCGGGCCTGGTCGGAAAGCTCGTTCAGCAGCACCGCCAGGTTGGCCCACACGTCAATGGTGGTCTCGGCCTGCCAGCAGGCATCGGGCGGATCCTCCAACCCACAGCGCACCCGGAACTGCGCTCCTGGCAAGTTGGCAAAGGTGATCCCGCCAAAGCGCAGGACCCACTCGGCCGCCCCCGGACCGCAGCCCTTCCTTGTCTGTCGGGGGTACGTGAGCTATTGACTGGCGCAGCCATCCAGGTTCAGCCCCATGCCAGGTGGCGCCTCGGTGGTCAGGTAGAGCGCCTGCTCGCCCAGCGGCCGGTGCGAGGGCTGCAGCTCCAGATGGGCGACGGCCTCGGAGGTGTGCCGGCGCAAGCCGGGAACCACCCACAATCGCAGCCGGAGGTACTGAACCCGGATCTTGATCTCGGCGGTTTCCGATTCGAGCGCATAGGTGGCCGAGGCGTCCGATTGCAGCGCCAGATGGCATACCAGCCTGTGATCGGCGCTCAGCCGTTCGGGGGTTGCCTCCAGCGGCTTTTGCGACTGCAGCCCGAAACAGAGCCAGCCATCCTGCGTGCGGGCGTCGTCCACCTGAGGGTCGCCAAAATCGGCCGCTGCGCGCCGACCGCCTGGTGGGAAGCATGACCGATGCGACAGAGAGGCAGAAGGAGGCCGATCATGGCATCCAGGTCGGCATGAACGGTGTCGGCAGTTGGTATGACAACGCCCCGATGGAAAGCTTCTTTGCCACCTTGAAGTGCGAGCGAGTGCACCACCGAATCGACCAGACGCGAGAGGAGGCGCGGACTGACCTTTTCTTTTTCATTGAGGCCTATCACAATCGCCGTCGGTTGCACTCGGCGTTGGTCTACCTCAGCCCGGAGGCCTTCGAGCAAGCCTACCATCGGCGACGTAGAGCTATGCCCTGACAATCTGTCCACCAAACCGCGTGAATCCCTTTTAGTTGGGCCTGCGCTCCCGGACGCTAACCGCGCACTCGCAGATTGACAGTGATGCAGTTGGCATAGGAGTGGCTATTAGCCGGAGTTAGCCAGGGGTGGCAAGTAGGTTTACGGCGAGGTTGTTGTTAGCCCGCGATGCGACGTCACCATCATGCCGGAGGCAAGGCGCGAACAAGGCTTTCCGATGGGCCAAGCGGTTTGCCGATTTGCCGGCGTAAACATACCACTGTCTTTTATCAATAATGTAACACCTATTTGCCACGAGGGATTGCCAGGGAGGGTGTAAAGGGATTCAGCCGCCACCAACGACAGGGCCGCAGTAGGAACCGGAGAAGTGACGGGCATGGCCTCCGCACACCCCTGTCCCGCTCATCAGGATATGGGTGGCACAAATCAGGTCCGTCCATCCACAGACGAATCCTCGTTGGCATTGCGGCCAATGGGATATCCGGCATCGCTGCAGTTGCGCCGACCGCGGCAATGGTTTGGCCGATCGCCTAGCTATTCGTCTGAGGTCACCCCGCCGCGCTGTCTTTCCTCCGGTGCAAGATGCACGGCTGCGTGAGCGATGCCGGTTACTGTTGAAAGCAAACACTGCCTGATGCGGTAGACGAGGTGATGCGCCTGCTGAACCGGAATCGTGCCGTCAGCGCCGCAATATGCTACGACGTCGTATCCGACCGGACTGCGCCACCATTCTGCCCTGTAGAACCTGACACCTTCGACCATCTTGGGGATCTCACGAGAGATCCTTGCGTTCAGCTCCTGCCTTTCTTCTGACGAAAGATCCGTCGACGGGATCGTTCGCTGCATAGCGGGTTCGATCTGGCATACCACCTCCCTGATCTGCGGAAGCTCCGCCATGATCTTCTCCCTCAGATCACGCACCATTGTGTCCGCCTCTCTCAGGTTCTGGTTGGCAGGTACTTCCACGTGCATCTCCACCAGGAAGCCGTCATCCAGCCTGTACGCGTGAACCTCATGGGTGTGCAGCGAGCCCCGTGCGGCAACGGCGTGAATCTGCTGTGCCAGGTTCTCATTTTCCCGGCAGATGGGGTCAATATGGACCACCACATCGCCGCGTCCGACCACCTGGCTAACCTGCCGGTCAACCTCGGTCGCGATCTCGTGCCCCTTTTCGAGTGAGGCCTGGCGATCTACCTGCACCGTTATATCGACAAAGGTTTGTGCTCCGGCCTGACGGGAGCGGAGACTCGTCACCGCGTTCACGCCGGTCACGCTCAGAGCTGCCTTCTGGAGTCGATCACCGAACCCGGCTGGCGCGGAATCCATCAGTGCATCTAGGGCCCGTCTCCCCAGCCTGAAGGTTACGACGAGCACGATGACGGCGACCGCCAAGGCTGCAATGGCATCGCCCTTGACGAGAAACGCCCACTGGGGTCCCAACCTTTCACTGAGCCACACCAAACCCAGACCCCCGATCACCACCGCCGAACTCAAGATATCGGTCGTGAAGTGAAGCGCGTCGGCTTCCAGAGCTTGGCTGTTGTGCTTGCGGGCTGTCCGGTAAAGCACTCGAGAACGGGAGTAATCTACAACCATCGAGACGGCCATGACCAGGAAGGCCCAGACACTCGACTCGACCTCCACCGTTCCAAAGTACAATCGCTCGACGGCCTCGTAAGCGACCCAGCCACAGGTTATCAGCAGGAGGAGAGTCTCTACCAATGCTGACAGGTTCTCGGCCTTGCCGTGCCCGTACGGATGCGTATCGTCCGGGGGATTGTCTGCAATGCGAACAGCAGCAAGGGTCATCAGTGCCGCCATCAGATCCATGGCGGAGTGGAGCGCTTCAGCCAGGATGCCCAGGCTGCCGCTTAGGACACCCGCGACCAGCTTGCAGCCAGTGAGAAAAACTGCCGCCAGGACCGAGCTCGCCGCTGCCTGCCGTTTTTCCTTAGTTGCCTGGAGGTCAACGCTGGGCGCAAGCACCTTAGGCCACTTCCAGATGCTGGGTCTACTCGAGGTCGACGCTGCGCGGCCGGAAGGTTCCTTTAACCCTACGGGGCGGCATACCTTCGCGAACCCCGTGGAGGTCTTCGGGAACCTGGTCAAGAGCCTGAGCCATATCCGCGATCAGATCGTCGGTGTCCTCAAGCCCGACCGACAGACGAACAAAGCCGTCTGGCACACCGTGCAGGGCTCTCTCCTCGAAAGAATGGTCGTAGAAGATCATAAGCCCGGTCTCGCATAGGGTTTCGGGTTGGCCAAAGCTAGTGCCTATTCCCAGGAACCTCATGTTATCCGCCATGATCGTGGCAGCCTGGTCACCCCCATTGAGCGCAAAACCGATCATTCCGCCAAAGCCCGACATCATTGTGCAGGCCCTCTCGTGTTGGGGATGGCTTTTGAGCCCAGGATAGCGGACCCATTCCACCTTCGGATGATCCTCCAGATACTCGGCCAACGCCTGTGCGTTCTTGTTGTGCTGCGCGACCCGCAAGGGGAGGGTTTTGAGACCCTGAAGTGTGAGCCAGGCATTGAACGGGCTGATGGCCGTACCCACCTTGGCATAGCAGCCCAGTCGAATCGTGTTGACCAATTTGCTGCTGCCGATAATGGCGCCGCCGACGGAATCGCCGTGTCCCGATAGGTACTTGGTCAGAGAGCACGTCACGACGTCGACGCCGTACCGGAAGGTTCTGAGATTGACCGGCGTGGCAACCGTGTCATCCACCCACACCATGATGCCCCGGTCGTGCGCCATCTGGGTGATCCCTTCTAGGTCGATCACATCGAGCTGAGGATTCGAAAAGATCTCCAGATAGATGAGTTTGGTGCGGTCCGACACCAAGGCTTCAAAGTCCTCGACATCGACTCCGGCTACCATGTCCCAGCGGACCCCCATCTTGGGTTCGATCGTCTGCGACATCAAGTTGGAGGTCATATAGAATGCCCGATTGAAAAGAACATGATCACCGGGCTGCAGGAACTGGAAGAACGCGGTACTGATGGCACCCATCCCCGAGCCAGTCACTAACGCACTCTCGGCTTCATAGATTGCAGCGAGTCGACTCTGCAGTAACCGGATGGTGGGATTGCTCGACGTGCCTCGGGTGTACATGGGGTACGGGCTGCCCCCGGTGATGCAGTCCATATAATCTTTGACGGTATCAAATTCGAACATGCTGCCCATGTGGAGGGGAGTTACCGTGGGTCCGGTGGCCAATGCATTGTCATAGGGCCCTTTTCCAGCATGGATGGCTCTGCTCCCAATCCCAATCGGTCGGTGCAACGCCGACTTGTCTCTCGTCTTTGTCATTTTTCTCTCCCAACGATCAATACGGTTTTCATGGACATTGCGCTTCCATGGTCTAGCTTGCTACAGTCCGTTGTGGCTGTACCTCATCACACCCGGCCCAAGTTTTTTGGTGGTGTGAGGCACCTTACATCACCCGATGACCATTCCGACTCAGAACCCGGTCATCGGCCTCGCCTGTAGGAGGTCGCAGACCACCCGATCCCAGCTCGCCCACCGTCCCTTCATCTGGCATTCCAGCGAGCGCCAATTCCATCCAATCCATCACGTGTGCGTGCATGGTCTTACGGGCTGCCTGAGGATCACCTGTCTTCAAAGCATCGAGGATGCGGCGATGCTGTCCGGGGTATGGTTCATCGCTGGTCCCCTTGGTCAGAACCCGGAAGATTCTGACCTGCAGTCGCATATCATCGACTAATCGCTTCAATCGGCTATTCGGACACCTTTCGAGGATTCGGTCGTGAAATTGAAAGTCGAGGTCGATCTGACGATCCACATCGCCATTGAGATCAGCAATCTCCATCTCGTCGATGACCTTTTCCAGGAAGGCGATGTCATCCTCCACGAGATAGGATGTGGCCAGTTCCGCAACCAGGCTCTCCAGGGTGGAGCGCAACACAGCGACTTCCCAAAGGTCTTGCTTGGTCCAGGGCTTCACGAATGTGCCCCGCCGGACGAGACTGTAGGCAAGCCCTTGTTTCTCCAACTCGGCGAGCGCCTCGCGTAGAGGCGCCCGGCTGATTCCCAGCCTTTCAGACAACTCCGTCTCGATGAGCCGCTCCCCGGCCCGCAATTCTCCGGACAGAATCGCTTTGGCCAGGTAACTGAATACGCGGTCAGCAAGGGTACTGTGGCTGATAGGTTCATTCATGTCTGATTTCACTGCTACTTCATCCTCTCTGGCCGCTGCTCGAGTAACCGGCCATTCTGCCTCTTGCGCTTTGTCGACTGTCGCCACAATGATACTGGGAAATCGAGTATTTGTCAATACGCATTGCGGCCGAAATCGCCAGAATCAGTTGTGCGGGTTGGCCTGGCTCGTGCTCCTTGGGGCATGGTTTTGTCTCCAACAATGGGTTATTGGTCTGCTGCTCAACCGGCCTGTGCCTTATTAGCTGAAGGCCACAGACCCGCTGTTTCCATTGCCGCTGGTGCAAGCCAAGGTACAGGCATGCACGGCTCACCGGATGGCCTGTTCACCTCAATCGTGACGTGAGCTAACTCGCAGATGCCGGACAAGAGCGACCGATAATATTCTGGTGGCCTGGGGTAGTGGGTGACCACATTGATGATGGCAGCCACGTCGTTTGAGCTCAGGTGCCACAGATGCAGATCGGCTATTCGATTGTCGGCGTCGCCCTCGATTGCAGCCCGGACCTCCGCCGAGATCTGCCGATCCACGCCACTGTCCAGCAGAATCTCGCTGGTGTCACGTAAAAGTCCCCAGGCCCATCGGGCAATGACCACCGACCCGACGATGCCCATCATCGGGTCCATCCAGGTCCAGCCAAGCGATTTGCCGGCAAGGAGGCCGGCAATCGCCAAGAGCGAGGTCATGGCATCTGCCACCACGTGCAGATAGGCTGCTTTGAGGTTGTGATCCTCATGATGACCGTGGCCGTCTCCCGAGTGCTCGTGGTTATCGTGCGGGTGCGCGTGTGAATGGCCACCATGTAGCACGACAGCGCTGACCAGGTTAACCACAAGACCCAGAATAGCCACTGCAATTGCTTCGTTGAATCGAATTGGATTGGGGGAGATCAGACGTTTAACTGCCTCTACGGCCATGAGCAGGGCAACGATGGCGAGCACCACTGCACTTGTATAGCCGCCCAACACCCCTACTTTTCCGGTGCCGAACGAAAAGCCCGGATCGCATGCCTTGCGGCGGGCGTAGACGTAAGCAAAAGCCGTGATAGCAAGGGCGAACGCGTGAGTACCCATGTGCCAGCCATCTGCCAGCAGCGCCATGGAACCGAACACGGTGCCGGCCGCGATCTCGACCACCATCATCGTGACCGTGAGGGCAATGACCCTCCATGTGCTGCGCTCAGCCCCTTTGCCGTTGATCCCAAATCGGTGTTCATGCATCCAGTGATTAAGCGTTTGAACGTGCATCTCAACTTCCTTCCGTCGGCCGCTGCACATCGGTTCAGTGTTTGAGCTCGATGGCTGCTGACAAGGGCCACAATCAGCCAGCAGTGGTCCGCATCGCACTGCTGAATGTTGTGCGCGGCGTCTGTCGACTGTCGCCAGAGAGATTATATGCGTTCACCGCGCATCTGTCAACCATGCCGATGAGGTTTTATCCGACACGTCCGGTGGTTTCTGGGGAGGTCGACTCTTATCGAGCGGGTGATGACTCCATGTGCAGAGGTTATGGGGTGTCCACGGCCGACGCCAGGTCAGGGCAAAGGAAACGCAGGCCTGCTGCTGGTACGGCTGGCCTTGCGCGCTTCAGCGTGTCTCGACGGGCGGGTAGGCAGGTGGTGCCGTGATGGTGAAGAGTGATCCTTGCTGTACGGGCTCGTGGCGCTCATAATGCATCCGGGGTGTTGTCTGGGTAACCACAGGTGCCCAAAGCCCGAGGAAGATATTGAGAGTGTCAATCGACGCACCACGTCTAAGAAGACGGGAGCAGGCTGGTCGAACCCAACGGGCGAGAAGGTCGCCAACGCGGATATGCGGGTACGCTGGCGACGGCGCCAACCCGACACGACCTGACCTGACCGACTCCACACCTGCTTGACAAATCCCGAGAATGAGTCTATAATATCGACTGACGACGGTCGACAGCACTTGCGCCAGAAATCTATGCTGCATTGGAGAAGCCCGCAGACTCGCCGGGCACGTGGGTACCTCGGTACTCCTATTCCCACGTGAACACGGCTAGCCGGGCGAATAATCATCTGTTTGCGTTGAAAGGAGTTGAGTTGTGATTACCCTAGATGAAGAAATGGAATTCGTTGAGCGCTGGCCGGGCCTCTGGGTGCGTGTTCCCAGGCATGACGAGACCAAATTCAACGTCCGGGAGTGCAAGTACGGGCCGGGGCGCGTCTTTAAGGCTCACCCACACGATACCGATCAGATAAGCTATATCAAGGAGGGCAAGATTCGTGTGATGGTGGGCGACGAGGAGAGGGTGGTCGGAGCGGGAGGCTACTACTATACGCCCGCGGGCGCTCCGCACCATATTAAAGAGGTTCTGGAACCCACGATCGAGATTCTGATTGGCTTGGCGCCTCCGGAGACCAACACCGGTTCGTGAAGTCGGTCGACGGCGTTCTACTGCTTCCTATGGGAGGGTGAGCGGTGCGGTCGCCTGCCGGTGGGAGGGCACGCCTTCTAACCTGTGCCAGCTTGGAGTGACAAAGGTGGTCCTGTCGATGGCTGAAGATCCCGGCGCAACATGTGCAGGCAGCTGTTGTGGTCTGCAAGGGTTGCTTGTCTGAAGGAGGATACAAGAGATGAGTGCTGAAGTGGCACCTGGAGCTAAATCGGGCGAGAGTTCGCCCCGAGTTTCAACAAGCCTCTGGCAACGGTATCGCGGCTTTTTCCTGGCACCAAACACCCTGGTGACCCTGGGCAATGCTTTGCTGCTGGTTGCCGGCGCAATTGGCCAGTGGGTCTTGGCCGATATGGGTCTGGCCAACGGCCTATACGCTGCTTCGGCCGTTGTGGGGGGGTTCCCGGTTTTCATCCTGGCCGGCAAGGGGATATGCAAGGGGAACCTGACGGCTGGGGTGATGGTTAGCGTGGCAATGATTGCTGCCCTGATCATCGGAGAGTACAGTGCGGCCGCGCTGGTCGCCTTCATGATGATGTTTGGCGAGATGTTGGAGAACCTGGCGATGGCGCGCTCCGACCAGGCGCTGAAAGCTCTGGCTGGATTGATCCCTCTCCAGGTGACAATCCTGCGTGATGGTGAACCCGCACTAATCCAGATGAACCAGGTGCAACTCGGCGACGTCATCCTGGTGCGCAATGGTGAGCGCATCCCGGTCGATGGACTGGTCAGCGCCGGTCAAGCGGCAGTCAATGAATCCGCCATCACAGGCGAGTCGGTTCCGGTCGACAAATCGGTCGGCAGTACCGTGTTCGCCGGGACGATCAACGTGGCTGGTACTTTGGAGGTCGTCACTCACAAGATTGGGGCAGACACTGTGCTGGGTACCATCGTCAAGCTAGTGGAGGAGGCCAGGAAAACCCAGGCGCCCGTCCAGAGGCTGGCCAACCGCTATGCACAGATCCTGGTACCAGTGACTTTCTCAATTGCGATAGTGGTGTACCTCATCACGGGGGAACTCGTTCGCTCGGTCACTGTTCTGGTGGTGGTCTGCCCCTGTGCTTTGGTGTTGGCTACTCCGACTGCTCTGGTGGCCGCCATTGGCAATGCAGCCCGCAATAATGTGATTGTCAAAACCGGATCGCACATGGAGGCCCTGGGAAAGCTGGACGTCGTGGCCTTTGATAAAACTGGCACGCTGACGACTGGGCAGCCCGAGGTCGTAGATGTGGTCTCGCTGAACGGCCTGACGCGAGACCAGGTTATGCATTACGCGGCATGTGCCGAGCAGTACAGCGAACACCCACTTGGCCGGGCAATTGTGGATTGCGCCTCGGCCAGCGGTGTGGTTATTCGCACGCCGGATGACACCCAGGTGCGCGCCGGCTTTGGCGTGCAGGCGATGTGCGATGGCAAGCGGATAACCGTGGGGAACAACGCCTTGCTCGAGGCGTCTTGCATAAGGGGAGATGCAGATTGGCGTACTAGGGAAGCCCATATGGAATCTCGGGGCCACACCGCCATATTCGTCGCAGTGGATCGCGAAGTGGTGGGTTTGATCGCGCTGGCCGACCGGATTCGCCCGGAGGCAAATGAGGCGATCAGAGGGCTGAAGGCCGCCGGGGTGAGAAAGACCGTGATGATCACCGGCGACAACTGCGATACTGCCAGAGCGGTAGCCGCCACCCTTGGAATCGATGAGTATCACGCCCGCATGCTGCCGGAACAGAAACTGGACTTGATCCGGGAACTGCAGGCAGGCGGCCTGCGCGTGGCCTACGTGGGAGATGGCGTCAACGATGCTCCTTCGCTGGCAGTGGCGGACGTGGGTATAGCCATGGGGGCTGCCGGAACCGACCTGGCGATAGAGACGGCCGATGTAGCATTGATGACCGACGACATGCGGAAACTTCCGTTCTTGCTCGGCCTCTCGAAAGAGACGCTCAGAACGATCCGAACCTCGGTGATCTTCTCGATGAGCATGAACGTTCTTTCTCTCGTGCTCAGTATGCTGGGTGTCATCGGGCCCGCCATGGGCGCGGTGATGCACGAGCTGTCAGCCCTGCCGGTGTTGGCATACTCGGCTCGTCTGGTTTCGTACCGGGAACCCAGTGGCCGGGGTGCTTGACAAAACAGAATTCCTGTAGTATTATGATTCTGGCGACCGTCGACAGTCATCTTTAGCCAATAGCGGCGTGGAGGCATCGGTTGTCGCCATTTCTTCAGCGACGAGGTTTCTGGATGAGGAGGATCAGATGAAAAAGGTGTTCGGTCTGTTATTAGCTTTCCTACTGCTTGCAGCCGCCTGCGGGCCCGCTGCCACTCCTGTGCCCCAGGCGACCGCCGTTCCCACGGCCAAACCAATGGAGACTGAGGCACAGCCGGCAGCAACTGCGGTTGCACAACCGGCTGCTACGCATGCACTAGAGCCCACGACTGCGCCGGCCGAGAAACCAACCGAGCCACCGCCCCAACCGACGGCGGCCCCTGAACCCAAACGGCTGACTCTTGCAGACTGGGCGTGGATCGTAGCCGGTTGGGCAGTCGAAACCGGCGATGGCAACTGCATGACCCGATGGGGCATTCTCGAAACCCTGATCAAGGTCGATTTCGACGGAAACATGCAACCGAATCTGGCGACTGCCTGGGTGCAGGTTGACGAGACGAGTTGGGAGTTGACGCTCCGAGAAGGGGTGACCTTTCAAAATGGTGAGCCGTTCAACGCACAAGCCGTAGTTAACGCCCTGACGTATCTGTTGGGAGTTGACACACCCCCGAAAGGTTTCGGACCAAACAACATCGCTTCGGTTGAGGCCAAAGGTGATTATGCAGTCGTTATCAAGACAACGGCTCCGGATACACTCTTACCTAACCGCCTGGTAGCGCCGCCCACAGGGATCCTGGCACCCTCAGCCTACAAAGGCGATGGTACGATTGATCCCTTCGGCACCGGGACCGGTCCATTTGCCCTCATGGATGTCGTTCCGGATCAGAGCCTAACGCTGGTGAAGAACGAGAACTACTGGGGAGGCAAGGTCAACCTTGACAAGGTCACCGTCCTCCACATACCGGACGGAGATATGCGCTCGACCATGCTGCAGACCGGCGAGGTGGATCTGGCCCGCTCGCTGCCGATCGCCCAAATACCCATCCTCGAGAACGATCCAAACGTGGTGATGGTGAGAAGCTACCAACCTCGCACACTTACGCTCTACTTGAATAACACTCAAGGCCCCTTGTCGGACGTTCGACTGCGCCGAGCCGTTCAACACGCGATCAACAAACAAGCGATTGCTGACGCAGTATTCGAAGGAGGTGCTATTCCTGCGGCAGGGCCTTTCGAATCGACGGCCGCCTGGTTCAACCCGGATCTGTCAGCCGACACCTATGACCTGGAGCAGGCAATCCAACTGCTGGCCGACGCCGGGTACGAGAAAGGTGAACTGAAACTACGACTCTGGAGCTATCCGCTCCGTTCCGAATTGCCGCCCGCGACCATCGCCATTCAGGCGATGTTGAACAAGGCAGGCATCGAGGCGGAAGTCAGAATAGGAAACTATGACGCGCTTCTGGCCGAGGTCAAAGCAGGGGAGTTTGACATGTTCCTGCTCAGTCGAGGGCATCTGCTGGACGTGTTTGATGCAAGCGGGTTCTTTGGGTCCGACTATGGTTGCACTGGCTCTTTCAATCTGGGTGGTTTCTGCAACGAGCAGGTGGAAGCGCTGTCTGCCGGGGCCAGTACCATGACCGACGTCGCCGCTCGCTTTGAGATATATCGACAGATCCAGGGCATCCTATCCGACGAGGTCGCGAGCGTCTTTCTGGTCCACCCCATGGAACCCGAAGGGTATCGCACCAATGTCCTCAACTATCGGACCCATCTGATGGTTCACTACGTACTCACGCCGGATCTGGATGTTGCGCAGTAGGACCAGGGATATCAGGACGAGAGACGGGCAGGGCTCGTTGGCAGGTGCAGCTCCGGCTGAACCTGCCAGCCGCCCGTCCGTTCAGGCATGTCCCGAAATGGTTGGCACTGACACTTGCAGTTGAGAATCCGCCATGTATGCTGTCATAGGACGTCGCCTGATGCTATTGCCCCTCATGCTGGTTCTGGCGTCCTTTCTAATATTCTTGGTGCCCTTGCTTAGCGGGACGGACCCGTCGGAGGTCATCCTGCGTGCCCGGATTGGTGAACGCGAGCTAACGCAGGAGACGGTCGAGCAGTTCAGGCATGAGTTGGGGTTGGACCGGCCGCTGACGCTTCAGTACGTAAGCTGGTTGGGTCGCTTGCTGCGCGGAGATCTGGGGGTCTCATATGTCAGCCGTGTGCCGGTCGGCGGCATTCTCTGGCGGGGGTTCAAGATCACGGCGGTTCTTGCGTCCCTCTCGGTTAGCTTGGCGTTCGCGATAGCGATTCCGCTGGGTGTGTTGGCTGCGGTGAATTCGGGGCGTTGGCTTGACAACTTGATATCTGGCGCTACCCAGACGGGGGTAGCGGTCCCGGAGTACTGGCTGGCTCCGGTACTTGTCCTGGTCTTTGCCTTGTACCTCGGCTGGTTACCTTCGGCCGGCTGGCGCGGGCCCCTACATGTGATTCTGCCCACGTTGACTTTGGCGCTGCGTCCCATCGCCTATTTCACTCGCCTCACGCGCACCGCGATCATCGAGGTGCTGCACAAGGACTACATCCGGGCAGCGCGGGCGAGAGGGCTCACCGAGTTCCAGACCTTCTGGCGTCATGCGCTGCGCAATTCGCTGATTCCGGTGGTCACCTACGCTGCCATTTGGTTGACTAGCTTGCTGGGTGGGGCTGTGATTGTCGAGGTCATCTTCGCCGTCCCGGGTATTGGACGCGTCCTGTACCAGGCAGTGCAGACGACAGATCTACCGCTCCTGCAGGCCGGCCTGATGGTACTGGTGGGTTTGACCGTGGTCATATACACGCTGACCGATCTGGTTTACATTGCTCTCAACCCGGCGATCTCACTGGAGAAGCCGCATTGATGAATCATTCACCCCGCTTCCGGCTGGGCCAGTCACGGGCACATCGGCACGGGAGGCCGCCCACAGACACTGCGACCCAATCCGCTGTGGATCATTCGGCGACAGTCCCTGAAGAGCAGGCAATCCGGCCGGGTGCACGACTTATCGAACGGCAACCGGCTGCTGTGGTCGGGTTGGCCGTTTTCATCCTCATAGTGATGGCGGTCATCCTGGCGCCGGTACTGACTCCCTATGACCCGTATGAACAGGAGCTCTCGGATCGCCTGCAGCTTCCCTCAGCCAAGCATCTGATGGGAACGGATTCGCTGGGGCGCGACGTATTTGCCCGCATTCTGTACGGCGGGCGTTTTTCGCTGGTCATAACCGCCATCGCAGTACTGATCGCAGCTACCTTTGGCACGCTGATTGGCGCGGTTGCCGGCCGGCGCGGCGGCCTGGTCGACGAGCTTATCATGCGGGTCATCGATCTGATCATCTCATTCCCGAGTTTGGTGGTGGCATTGGTGATCGCCGCAATGCTCAGACCTGGGTTCTGGACACTGGTTCTGGCGTTGGTTTTCAGCGCCTGGACACCCTACGCACGATTAGCGCGGGCGGTTGGCCTGGAGATAAACACGCGTGCTTTCATCGAGGCGGCCGTCGCACTGGGGGCTTCAGAGTGGCTCATCTTTCGCAAGCATGTCATCCCCAACACGCTAGGGCCTATCCTGTCCACCGCGTTTCTACGGTTTGGGCATATTTTGCTCATCATCTCCGGGCTATCGTACCTGGGTCTTGGTGCTCAGCCTCCCCTGTCCGACTGGGGAGCGATGCTCGCCGAAGCTCAGACATATATGCGGCGGGTTCCCACCCTGATTCTGGCACCGGGTATGACGATCTTTATCACTGCGTTCTCCGTGACCCTGGCGGGTCAAGGCCTTGCCTCCATGTTCTCCCAGTCGGAGAGGGTCTCAGCGGAGAGGATGGTGGCTTCTCGGTGGTTTCGGCCACGTACCAAAGCGAGTGCTGTCCACGGGAGGCGGCGACATTCCAGGGCCTAGACAGATGGATCTGGTACAAAGAACAGATACACGCGACACCTTGAGGCGTGCGACCGACGACATGCTGCTTGAAATCCGGAACCTCCGAACGAGTTTCTTTACCCGTCGCGGAGTGGTCAGGGCGGTCAACGAGCTGAACCTGACGGTCCGAGCAGGCGAGGTGCTTGGGCTGGTCGGAGAATCGGGTTGCGGCAAGAGCGTGACGGCCCTTTCCATCTTGCGCTTGCTTGGTGATAATGCTCGCATCTCCGGCTCGATCAAGTTGAACGGTTGTGAGTTGCTGCAGCTGACCGAGTCCAAGATGGTTCAGGTCCGTGGCGGTTGTGTCTCGATGATATTTCAGCAGCCGATTCCGTCGCTGGATCCGGTGTACAAGGTCGGCGCCCAGATCGTCGAGGCGATACGGGTTCACCGCAAGATGAGTAAGCCAGCGGCCTGGGAGAACGCAGTAAGGCTGCTCGACGAGGTCGGCATCCCAGATGCTGGCCGTCGGGTGCACTCGTACCCTCACGAGTTCTCCGGCGGAATGGCGCAGCGTGTGATGATCGCGATTGCGCTGGCGTGCGAACCCCGACTCCTTATTGCGGATGAACCCACGACCGCTCTCGATGTGACCATTCAGGCCCAGATACTCAGATTGCTCCGGCGGTTGACCAAGCAGACCGGGATGGCCGTCATTCTCATTACCCACGACCTCGGCGTGGTTGCCGAGATGGCAGACCGAGTGGCGGTGATGTATGCTGGCCAGATCGTCGAACAGGCGGAGGTGGAACCTCTCTTCGACCGGCCGCTTCACCCATACACTCAAGGGCTGATGAGATGTGTGCCGAGCATGGATGAGGCCGAGGAACGGCTCTGCGTCATTCCCGGGTCGGTACCCAATATGACCTATTTGCCTCCGGGATGCAGTTTTGCGCCGAGGTGCCAGGCCTGCCATGAATACGACCTGCCGATCTGCCATGAGGTTGAGGCGCATCTCGAACCCGTCGAGGCCGGTCACCAGGTCAGGTGTTGGCTGTATCAGGACGATGCAGAGCGAACCCACCGTGCTCCCCGCGCTCTCAGACAGGGCTCGGGGGGGGAGCAGCCGGCGATCCAGAGTTGCAGTGCACAGGCATCGTGAAATGGCCAGGGATGGCGCAGTTGGTTGGAACTGGAAAACCCATGGTTTCCGATAGACGAACGGAATGCATCTGTGAGGCAAATGCGGGCGGATCTGACCTTGTCCAGGTAACAGATCTGGTCAAGTTCTTCCCCGTAAGGGGCGGCGTTTTCCAACAAGTCTGCAAATGGGTCAAAGCCGTAGACAGCGTATCGTTTGGCATCCCGGCTGGCCGAACGCTCGGGCTCGTGGGCGAAAGCGGCTGCGGCAAGACCACGGTCGGGCGCGTTGCGCTGCGACTCATTCCTGCCACGCGAGGGCAGGTGATCTTTGAAGGAAACGATGTCTTGCGAGCCAACAAACGACAGATGAAAGATATCCGCCGTAAAATGCAGATCATCTTTCAGGACCCGCACTCATCGCTCGATGCCCGAATGCGGGTGGGCGACAGCATTGGCCTTGGGCTCTACGTCCACGGGATGCGCAATGCGAGCCAGCGCCGCGAGGTTGTCCGAGAGATGCTCGAAAAGGTTGGCCTGGAGGAATATCACGCCGATCGCTATCCCAATGAGTTCTCGGGAGGGCAGCTGCAACGCATCGGGATTGCTCGCGTACTGGCGCTCAATCCGCGATTCATCGTCTGCGATGAGCCGGTCTCTGCATTGGACGTCTCAATCCAGTCTCAGATACTCAATCTGCTCCGGGATCTTCAGGAAGAAATGGAGCTCACCTATCTCTTTGTTGCTCACAATATGAGCGTTGTCAAGCACATGTCGGATCGGATCGCTGTGATGTACCTGGGAAAGATCGTCGAGCTGGCATCACGCGACGAGTTGTTCTCGAAACCCACACATCCGTACACGCAGGCGTTGATGTCGGCTATACCCGTCAAACACCCTCGGGACCCAAAGGACCACCCCATTCTCAGCGGCGATGTCCCCAGCCCACTCAAGCCGCCGACCGGTTGTCACTTTCATCCCCGCTGTCGCCACGTGATGGAGCGGTGCAGGGAGCAGGAGCCGGAGATGAGGGAAATCGGTCCAGACCATCAGGCACGTTGCTGGCTCTGCTCGTCATGACCATCGAGACCCGTTCCTCACGGTCGGACGCGCCCGGTGCTGGAGGGAATACGGCAACCACGCCTCTTGCCACAACCTCTACAATTGACACGAAGAACCTCGAGCGCTGGGGATGGTACTCGATCGGTGTGAGCCTGTTTCTCACCATTCTGAACCTGATGGTCGCAACGGCCTCTGGCAGCGCGGCCGCTCAGGCTGAGATGGTGCACAACCTGACCGATGGCCTCGCTTCTGTGGCTGTGCTGCTGGGGCTCAAGGTCTCGAATCACCGATCTCCAGCTTTCCCCTACGGTCTGTACAAGGCCGAAAACGTTGTCGCGGTGGTGTTGGGGGGACTGATCCTGTTCACAGCCTACGACGTGGCGCACGATGCTCTGACCGGCCAAGTACTCGCGGCCACGGTCAACGGTTGGATGTTGGCCGGTGTCGCATTGTCCATGGTCGTCCCGGTTCTCTTCAGCAGCTTTGAGATGAAAGCCGGCAAGGCAGCCAATTCGCCCTCGCTCATCGCTCAGGCCAAAGAATACCGGACGCATGTTGTGACCTCGGGTATGGTGTTGGTGGTGTTGGCTGCTCAACGACTCACACTGCCGCTGGATCTGATCGCCGCATTGGTCATTGTCGTGGCCTTTGGCAAGACCGGATTGGAGCTGCTCGTCGACGGTCTCCGAGTGCTGCTGGATGCCTCGATTGAGGACGAGGTACTGGAGCAGATTCAGGACCTGATCAAAGCCGAGCCAACAGTGGCCCACATCCGGTGGATAGCGACCCGGAATGCAGGTCGCTGCAGGTTCGTGGACATGTGCGTTGCCCTGCGGGTACATGAACTGGATCTGGCCGAGGAAGCGGTCCATCGTATCGAATCGCGGATTCGCGAGGCCGTGCCGCACGTCGAGCGGGTGCTGGTCCAGGCGAATCCGATGACGCATACGCACGTTCGCTACGGCGTCCCCCTGGAGGATGCAGGCGGAACGATCAGCCTGCATTTCGGTGACGCTCCGTTTTTTGCGTTGACGACGATCCGTCAGGATGATGGGACGGTGGCTGAGCAGCACGTGGCTGCTAACACCTGCCTTGAGAATGAAAGAGGGAAGGGGCTGCGAGTAGCCGAGTGGCTCGTTGATCAAAAAATCGACGCCGTGATCCTTAGAGCCACGCTGCGCGGGTCGGGTCCGTATTATTGCTTTGCCTACTCAGGTATCAAAATGCTCAAGACAGAGGCGCTGACGCTGCAGAAAGCATTGGAGCATGCCCGGTTGGGGAAACTGGATGAAGAACTCATCGCCCCCCCGGCTCGTGGTCAGGCCTCTCCCTATTTGCCGAGCTGGAGGTTGCCAATGACCGGCACGGCGAAGAATCATGGAAACTGAGGCAACTGCCGCCTTCCTGGTTGCCCGAGGTTAATGCTTCAGACCAGAAATTTACGCAAGAGGTGTTGGAATGCAAACTAGACACGAAACCGAAGTAGTGGTGATAGGCGGTGGCGTTGTGGGATGCTCTATCGCATTCTGGCTGGCCAAGCGGGGAAAGGACGTCATTCTGGTTGACATGAACGCCCCGGGAACCGGCACCAGCGTGGCCTGCTCTGGCCTGATAGGCGGGACGTTCAAATTTCCCAATTTTTACATGGAGCTTTCCATCAGAAGCGCCTACATGTACCCTAAAATGGTTGAGGAGTTGGGAGAAGAGATCGGTCTGCGTCAGGATCGGGGATTCCTCAGCCTGTGTTTGACGGAGGAGACTTACAAGGAGTACTCGTCGCTACGCGAGGAGCATCTTAAGAGTCCGGTCTACCGAGGTCGTATGATGGCGCCGCGAGAGGTGTGGGAGATACAGCCTGGGGTCTCGCGAGAAATTGTGGGTGCTCACTACAATCCTGACGATGGGGATTGTGAGGTACTCAGGCTCATGTATGTCCTTATTCGCGCCTGCCAGCGGGTGGGAGTCAGGATGCTCAGAGACGCTGCGGTTACTGGCTTTGCCCTGGGTGGCGACAATCGTGTAGAGGGCGTGGTTATCAACCATGATTATCTCATCCGGGCCCCCAACGCCGTCAATGCGGCCGGCGTGTGGGCGACAGAGGTGGCGAAAATGGTGGGTGTCACCATCGATCTCTATCCCGACCGAGGACAGTTGCTCATCACTGAACCTGCGCCGATGATCTGCCCTACTCCTATGAATTCGCTCAAGCAGGTACGGACCGGACATTTCCATATTGGCACGGTTCACGAATTGGTCGGTTTTGACGTTTCAGTGACGCCTACGGCGTCCGCCAGGATGACCAAGAATGCGATCAAAAGTGTGCCGATCATTGCCGATCTGGCGGTGATCCGGCAGTTCTCCGGTTTGCGCGGTATGACCCGCGACGGGATTCCCTGTCTGGGTGCTGTATCTCGCGTGCCTGGCTACTACATAGCTGCCGGCCACAGCGGAATCACTCTAGCCCCGGTGCATGGCAAGGTCATCAGCGATCTGATCGTTGATGGACGTACGGATTTGCCTATCGATGAATACGATCCGCTGCGGTTTGAGAGGAAAAACGGAAGTCAATCATAGACCCTTTCTGTTGTCACTGCTGTACAGTCGACCTTGATTGGAGGTGAAGGTGTGGAAGACGATCTTTTGATCTGCCGATGTGAAGAAGTGACCCGTTCGGAAGTAGAGGAAGCCATCCGCATGGGTTTGCGAACGGTGAATGAGATCAAGCGGTTTACCCGCGCCGGTTTTGGCCTGTGTCAAGGGAAAACCTGCGGGAGGCTGATCTGCGACATCCTGATCAGGGAGGCGGATATGGCGCCATCTGAAGTTCTGCCCGGAACCTCCCGGCCTCCCGTCCGTCCGATCCCAACGCGAGTCCTGGCCAACCGGGTTTCCAAAGAGGATGAGTAGAGGAGAGAGTCATGCGAGTCGATGTGCACCCCATTCTCGGAAATGCTCCCACGGGAAAATCGATCATCCTGCTGGTAGACGGCAGGCCGATCAAGGCGATCGAGGGCGAGCCCATTGCTGCCGCCCTGTTGGCCAGCGGACGGCGGGTACTGCGCCATACTGCAAGACACGGTGAGCCCAGAGGGCTGTTCTGTGCCCTCGGCCGCTGCACGGATTGTGTCATGACAGTCGACGGCCAGCCCAACGTCCGCACCTGCGTGACGCCCGCCCGAGACGGCATGGTGATTGAATCGCAAGTTGGGCTGGGCCGGTGGAAACACCTACCCCTCGAAAAAGAAGAATAGGTGAGGCCATGCAGAAGACAGAGATTGCCGTTATTGGAGCCGGCCCAGCCGGCTTGGCAGCCGCCATTGAAGCAGCTCGAGCCGGTGCTCAGGTGACCTTGATCGATGAAAACGAGCGCCCGGGGGGACAGTTGTTCAAACAGATACACAAGTTTTTCGGATCCAAGGAGCACCGCGCCGGGACGCGTGGCGTTGAGATTGGTGTTGATCTGCTTGAAGAAGCCAAGCGCGTGGGAGTGATCACGCGGCTAAACACCGTTGTGTACGGGCTGTATCATGACAAGTGCCTGGGTCTGGCGTGCGGTGATCACTCAGAGGACCTGCAGACACAAGCCATCATCCTCGCCACTGGTGCTAGCGAGAACGTTCTGGCCTTCCCCGGTTGGACCTTGCCTGGCGTAATGGGTGCAGGAGCAGCGCAGACACTTATCAATATTCACCGAGTGCTGCCGGGACGCCGCATCCTGATGGTCGGTGCTGGCAACGTCGGTCTGATAGTCACCTATCAGCTCCTGCAGGCGGGTGCGGAGGTCGTGGCGATCATCGAAGGGCTGCCTGTCATCGGCGGGTACGGAGTACACGCGTCCAAAGTGCGGCGCGCCGGCGTTCCCATTCTCACGTCGCACACTATAGTCTCGGCCGAGGGTGGAGAGAGTGTAGAGCGGGCCGTGATTGCCCAGGTGGATAACCGCTGGCAAGTGCTCTGCGGCACTGAGCAGACTCTGGAGGTCGATACCGTCTGCCTTGCCGTGGGGCTTTCACCCCTGGCGGAGTTGGCCTGGATGGCGGGTTGCAGGTTCTCCCACGTCCCGACCCTGGGAGGGTGGGTTCCGCTTCATGACCAGGACATGCAGACCAGCGTGCCGGGCATCTACATCGCGGGCGACGTGGCGGGCATCGAAGAAGCATCCACAGCTATGGAGGAAGGCCGGTTGGCTGGGTTGGCGGCGGCGGGGACCCTGTGCCATCTGTCACCCGAGGTAGGCGAGATAAAGAAATCCGAGGTACGCGATCGGTTGGCTGCGCTGCGGTGGGGCGGATTCGGAGAAGGCCGGGCAGTGGCCAAGCGACAGATCATTGAAGCGAGGTGCGAAGCATGAAGGCGCAAACTGGGGGTCTCAGAGCCACGGGCATCCCATCGATCGAGGAACTGGAAGCGTCGCCGGGCTATCCCAGCGCCGAGCTCCTGTGCCGTGGCCCCATTGCAGTCATCGAGTGCATTCAGGACATTCCGTGCAACCCGTGTGAAGCGGTCTGCCCAAACGGAGCTGTTTACGTGGGCAATCCGATCACCAACCTGCCGGTCTTTTACGGTGACAAGTGCGACGCGTGCGGGCTGTGTATTGCTGCCTGTCCAGGCCAGGCCATTTTTAGGGTAGATATGACCTACTCGGAGGCCAAGGCCACGGTATCATTCCCGTACGAGTATCTGCCAATGCCGAAAAAAGGCGACCTAGTGCAAGCAGTCGACCGGGCGGGAGACGTGGTGTGCGGGGCTGAGGTTCTGCGTATACAGCGGCCCAAGGGTTTTGATCACACGGCAGTCATCACCGTCTCTGTGCCGCGTGAATTGGCTATGGTCGTTCGCAGCATGAGGCGCCTGGATCGCCAGTGATCAGTCCGCCAGCACGTATAACCGGAGTGTCCAGGCAACCTGCTTGACAACCACTGCGTTGTGTTTCGCGCATCTGTTTCCCGGCCGGGGCTATGGATTGTGCACCCGGTGCATGCGATAACCAGGGTTGCCCTCTCGCTGCAAGCCCTGTCCACCTGGCTTGCGGTCTGCACTATGTTGTGCACCGGGTGCACGCGATGAGCAGGCTCTCAGCTTTCATGATGCGTGCTGAGTCTGGCTCGATTTGTTGCCAGGGCCTCGCTGTGCATCCCGCGAACGCGGTAACCTGACTTGTCCTCTCGCTGCAAGCCCTGCCCACCTGGCTTTCGGCCTATCCCATGCTGTGCAACGGTTGCACTGCATGAGCAGGCTCTCAACTTTCATGATGCGTGGTGAGTCTGGCTCGATTGACTACCGGGGCCTCGTTGTGCACCCCGCGCAGACTGTGTGAAAACCCACCATTGTGGCATAATGGGTCAGGGACTGGCGAGGCGAAC
>DCVT01000021.1 GCA_002328075.1 Anaerolineales bacterium UBA2181
TTTCACCGACGATTCAACAGTCACTATGCCGGCGGTCATTTGACAGAGCCGGTCCTGGATGCTAGAATTGCGCACGGTTGGGCCTGTAGCGCAGTTGGGAGCGCGTCTCAATGGCATTGAGAAGGTCGAGGGTTCGAATCCCTCCAGGTCCACCTCAGACAGCTCCACTAGCATGGACCAGCAGCTTGTCACCATAGTTGCTGGTCGCGCGCCCCTGACTGGGCCATAGCGGCAGCCAGCAAGATCTGGTAACGGACAGGTCGGACCATCCAACACCGCGTACGGCGTGACTAACGGAACCCCCATCCGCAGATTCGGCCGTCGGTCTTTGTGTGGCTCCCTTGCCGAACTGCCCCAAACGTGGTACTGTTGAATCGGTTGCGGTTCACCAAGGGCGACTGCACGCAGCCTTAACAATGCGACACAAGGCGTTGAGCAGGAGTAGTAGGCCATCCCTGCAGCGAGGTGGGATCACCCGGTGCAAGCCCACCACCAGTGCCCACAGGGAGCACACGGGGCCGAACTCGCCTGGGAGCTTTGCCGGTAACGCCGGAACCGGGACAACGCCGGGCCGGTTAGCTGGCGACGGTTCTCGCCCGTTATCGCGATGGAGTGGGTGTGAGGCAATAGCCTTTGCACCAACCAGGGTGGTACCACGGAGAAAGGCCCTTCGTCCCTGCGACGAAGGGCCTTTTTTATTGTGCACCTGAGGACGCACGGCCGTAACCGTGCCCCGATCAGGAAAAGGAGCAAGCATGATCGATCGATACAACCCAGCCGAGATTGAGGCTCGTTGGCAGAGGCAGTGGGAGGAGGATGGGCTCTACCGGGCCCTCATTGATCCAGTCCGGCCCAAGTTCTACTTCTTGACCATGCTCCCGTACCCGTCTGGCGAACTGCACATCGGACACTGGTATGCCATGACGCCGTCCGATGCCAAAGCCCGCTACATGCGCATGAGGGGGTACAATGTGCTCTTTCCCATGGGGTTCGATGCCTTTGGCTTGCCGGCCGAGAACGCCGCCATACAGCGGGGAGTCCACCCACACGAGTGGACCATGTCCAACATTGAAAAGATGCGTCGCCAAATGCGCAGTATGGGTGCCATGTTCGATTGGGAACGTGAAGCCGTGAGCTGTGACCCGCGCTACTACCGCTGGACCCAGTGGTTCTTTCTCAAGCTCTACGAGATGGGTTTGGCTTACCGCAAAGAGTCGGCCGTTGACTTTTGTCCTCGGTGCAACACCACGTTAGCACGTGAACAGGTGTGGGGAGAGGATCACCACTGTGAGCGATGCGGCACACTGGTGATCAAGAAAAACCTGACCCAATGGTTCTTTCGCATAACCGATTATGCGGAAGAGCTGCTGGATTTCTCCCAGATAGAATGGCCCGATCGCGTGGTGGCGATGCAGACCAACTGGATCGGGCACCGCTCAGAGGGGGCCGATGTGACCTTTCACTCGGACCAGGGGCACCCCATCGAGGTCTTTACCACCCGTCCAGACACGTTGTGGGGCGCAACCTTCATGGTGCTGGCTCCGGAGCACCCGCTGGTGGAGGAGCTTTCCGCTCCCGAGTACCGGCCAGTTATGGAAGCCTACAGGTTACAGGCCGCGCGGCAAAGCGAGATCGATCGGACGGCGGCCGACCGCGAAAAGACCGGGGTCTTTATTGGTTCCTACGCGGTCAACCCGGTCAACGGCGAGCACATCCCCATCTGGATCGCCGATTACGTGTTGATGACCTATGGAAGCGGGGCTATCATGGGGGTACCGTCTCACGACGAGCGCGATTTCGCCTTTGCCCTCAAGTTCGGCCTGCCCATCATCCCCGTGATACTCCGCGACGGGGCGCCAGCCAAGAGCCGGGTGATGGCTGGGTCGACCGACGATGGGCTGGCAGTGGAGTTGCACGGCGCCGGCATTCCCTTTCAGGCGGTGGACGGGGCGCTGTATCTGACCATGACGCCGGTCCAGGCGGATTCCTTTGTGCACATCGCCCGCAAATACCTACGGCCGGGGCACTGGATCGAGGTAGTTGGGGCTCGTTGGTTGTTCATCTTTGCCGACGAGGACGGCGTTGAGATAGTGCCGCTTGATTCGACTGCGGCCGAGAAGGTGATCATCAGTCATTGCCACGCGCTGACAGGGGGGGCATCAGACCGACGCACCGCTATGGAGCTGTTGTGGGAAGTGGAATTCTATCGAGACGTGCTCTACCACTCCGACTACGGCGAGATGATCCACTCCGGTCTGTTGAGTGGCACGCCGGGCGATCGGGCCAAGTCAGATACCATCACCTGGTTGGATGAACGTGGAATCGGCAAAGCAGCCGTCAACTATCGGCTGCACGACTGGCTTATCAGCCGACAGCGTTATTGGGGCGCGCCCATCCCCATGATCTACTGCGATCGGTGCGGTACGGTGCCGGTGCCTCACGAGGAATTGCCGGTGCTCCTGCCGGAAGACGTCGAGTTTATGCCGACCGGCGAAAGCCCTCTCAAGTTCCACCAGGGATTCCTTCACACCACCTGCCCGCGCTGTGGGGGTCCGGCCACACGCGAGACCGACACCATGGACACCTTCATGTGTTCCTCCTGGTACCATTATGCCTACCTTTCACCCTATTGGAAGGCGGGCCAGCCCATCACATCTCAGGACACGCCGGTGGACCCGACGGAGTTGGATTACTGGGCTCCGGTGGATCAGTACACCGGAGGCATCGAGCACGCCACCATGCACCTGATCTACACCCGCTTTTTCACCAAAGCGATGCGCGACATGGGGCTGGTCGATTTCGACGAACCCATGACCCGGCTCTACAACCAGGGCATGGTGTTGGGCGAGGATCACGAAAAGATGTCCAAGAGCCGAGGCAACGTGATCTCGCCTGACGTGCTGGTAAAGGCATTCGGGGCCGACACCGTGCGGGTGTTTTTGATGTTCTTTGCCCGCTGGGATCAGGGCGGGCCGTGGGACAGCCAGGGAATCAAGGGACCCAGTCGGTTTCTGGACGACGTCTGGTCGCTGATACTGGATCCTCACTCGCAGTCCCCTGCCGGAAAGGGCGGTGAAGCGGCTGTGCTCCGCCGCAAGACCCACCAAGTGATCCGCAAGGTGACCGAGGATCTGGAGAGCTTTTCCTTCAACACGGCCATTGCGGCCATGATGGAGTTTCGCAATTCGCTGCGCGATCTCAAGCCAGCTCTGTTCGGATCACCTGCCTGGAACGAGGCGGTCGAGACACTCCTGTTGTTGCTGGCGCCCTTTGCGCCCCATATCTGCGAGGAGTTGTGGGCTCGATTGGGCAAACCGTACAGCATACACCGGCAGTCGTGGCCGATGTGGGACCCGCAGTTGGCGGCCGAAGAGATGATGACGCTGATCGTCCAGGTGAACGGTAAGGTTCGTGATCGGCTGGAGCTTCCCCGGGATACCAGCGAGGAGCAAGCCAAGTCGCTTGCGCTGCAATCCGAACGGGTGCTCCGCCACCTGGGAGGAAAAGAGCCTCAGCAGGTGGTGTACGTGCCCGGTCGACTGATCAACGTGGTGGTCTAGCAGACCTTAGCGGCCCCGTGCCGGACAGCGCAAGCCGAGCCGGAGTCGTCCCGACCCTGATCCATGCCAGGCGATCACCGTCCGCTGGCAGGGTTTGCCGTCACATAACGAGTCGGCTCAGTAGGTTTATCGCCTGGTCCAGCCGCGCCAGCACCCGGTCCTTACCCAGCGCGCCCAACGTGCCAAACAGGGGTGGAGCCACCGTCTTGCCACTCACCGCCACACGAACGATGCCAAATAGCTGCGCTGGCTTCACGCCCAGGTCAGCTACCAGTGTGCGCAGTGCCGCCTCGAGTCGTTCGGTCTCAAAGTCAGTGAGCGCTGCCAGAACCTCCCGAACCCTCGTCAACGCCAGCAGCGAACCCGCCGGACCGACCCGGTTCTCCACCAACAATGAAGGGTCGTACGCCAGCTGGTCAATAAAGAGGAAATCCAGCCATGATACGGCCTCTCGCAGTGTCTTGATCCGCTCTCGAACCAGGGGGATCGCCTTCAGCAGCAACCCATCGTCTACCGGTAGACCCGCGGCCTCCAGGAAAGGTTTGGCAGCGGTGGCCAGGCGTGACGGTTCCAGCTCGCGGATGTAGACGCCGTTGAGCCAATCCAGTTTGCTGTAGGGAAGACGCGCCGGAGCCGGGTTCACATCGCTCAATTCGAACCGAGGAGTGGCCTGTTCCATAGTGAACACTTCCTGGTCGTCGCCAAATGCCCAACCGACGTTAGCCAGGAAATTGACCACCGCCTCAGGCAGGTAGCCAGCCCTGCGAAACTCGCGCAGCTGCACCAGCACCTCTTGGCCCTCATCCGTGAACGCCTGCGTGCGCTTGCTAAGCTTGCCCTTGCCGCTGGGGTTCAGAATCAGAGGCGCATGAGCATACACCGGCCGTTTCCAGCCAAAGGCGTCGTACATCAGAACGTGGAGCGGTGCCGTGGGAATCCACTCGTCTGCCCGGACAATGTGCGTTATCTCCATGAAATGGTCATCGACCACGTTGGCCAAATGATAGGTGGGAAAGCCGTCCGACTTGAGCAGGACAAGGTCTTCCAGTTGCTCATGTTGAAAGGTTATATCGCCCCGAATCAGGTCCTGAATCGATGTGCCACCGCTGGCCGGGACCTTGAACCGAACAACATAGGGAGCGCCAGAAGATTCTAGCTGAGCAACTTGGGTTGGGTCCAACCGGCGGCAGTGACGATCGTACCCGACTTTGCCCTTTTCTTGATGCTGAACGTGGCGCAACATGTCCAATCGTTCCGACGTACACCAGCATTTGTAGGCCTGACCTTGCTCTATCAACCAACGAGCCCAATGCCGGTACAAATCAGCGCGCTCAGATTGGCAATAGGGCCCGTACGGTCCACCCACGTCGGGGCCTTCGTCCCAGTCAATACCCAACCATCTGAGCCCACTGACTATGTCGTCCAGCGCCTCTGGCACCAACCGAGAGCGGTCAGTGTCCTCAATTCGAAGAACAAAAACGCCACCACAGTGCCGCGCATAGAGCCAGTTAAACAGAGCAGTGCGCGCGCCGCCAATATGCAGCGGTCCGGTTGGGCTCGGAGCGAAACGTAGACGCACCGGCAGACTCACGGCGAACGCTCCCGGGACCGGTTCCGCATCAATACGCTTTCCACCAGTCCCACTGCAAATAGCAGCGAGACCAACGAACTCCCGCCGTAGCTAATAAACGGTAAGGTGAGTCCGGTCACGGGCAAGAGTTGGAGATTCATGCCGATGCTGACGGCAGTCTGGAAGAATATGAGCACAGCAACGCCGTAACACAACAAAGTCCCGGCCCGGTCCTTGGATATCCGTGCCACCCAAAGAATCCGCAAAATCAGCGCAGCGATCAGAAGAAGGACCAGCAGGGCACCCATCAACCCAGCCTCCTCGGTGATGACCGAAAATATAAAGTCCGTGTGTCGCACCCGCAGGAAATGCAGCTGGCTTTGGCTTCCACTCGCATACCCCTTGCCCAAGATACCACCTGACCCGATGCTGATCAACGCCTGCCGCATGTTGTACTCCTGGTCCGGTACCAGGCTCGGGTTGATGAAAGCCAGAATCCGCTGCTTCTGGTAGAGCTGCATGAGCGGCCAGATCAGAGGCAGCGACGCCAGGCCAACCGTCGCCAGCACGCCCTGATGCAGCCAGCGCATGCCGGCCAACCAGACCATCGCAAACCAGACCACAAACAACTGCACGGTCATGCCAAGATCAGGCTGCAGAAAGATGAACATGACCGGCACCGCCACGTAGGTAAACGACTGCAGCACGGTTGAAAACCGGTGAATATTGTTCTGGCGGTCAGCCAGAAACCTAGCCAAGGTGACAACGATTAGAACCTTTACCAGTTCGGACGGCTGAACGGCGCCCTCCAATAACCAGCGACGAGCTCCCGCAGCACCAAACTGCCCCGCCATAAAGATGACCAGGAGCAATACCACGATGGTCCCGTAAATCCACCAGTGGACGGCCATCACGTTGCGATAGTCAAAGCTGGCGGCGACAAGCGCAATGGCCACGCCCAAGACGCCGTAGATCATCTGCCGAGGCACCAACTCCCGAAGGCTTTCTACGCCCAGGGTAGCGCTGTTGATGAACGCAACACCAATCATGCTCAGCACCACCGCTATGGTGAGCAGCCACGGATCAAAGTAGTGCCAGGGATGCGCCTTCATCGCATCTTGGGAATCAGGGGAATGTCGGCCACGAGCCGTGAGGTTCGACCGTCCTGCTCCAACGAAAAGGTCACCCGTGCCGGGTCCACCTGCACGCGCTTGCCGATGGTAGCGATGATCTCGTCCTTGAGCGCTTCCAGCATACCGGGTGATAGGTCGCTGCGATCATGTATCAGCACCATCTTCAGTCGGTCTTTGGCAATCTGGCTGCTGGTCAGTCTATTCTGCCGCAACAATCGCTGAAGCAAGCTCATTTTCCACCTCCCCTCAGCTTCTTCAGCCATCCTCGCAGGCCACGGTTTTGTTGCAGAGACAGGAACGGTACCTCTTCACCGCGAATCCGCCGAGCAATATTGCGGAATGCCTCGCCCGCCAGCGAGTGGTTCTCCAGCACCACCGGAAACCCTCGGTTGGTGGAGACAATCACCTGGTCGTCCTCGGGCACGGTGCCGATTAGTTCGATCATCAGCACGTCCAGGACATCGCCTATCGCCAACATGTCGCCAGCGGCAACCATATCGGGTTTGATCCGGTTCACAATCAGCCGGGGCGCTCCCTTTTCATCCGCCTGCAACAACCCAATGATACGATCAGCATCCCGAACTGACGAGACCTCGGCGTTGGAGACGATAATGACCTCATCGGCCGGAGCAATTGCATTGCGAAATCCCCGTTCAATACCGGCTGGCGAATCGATGAGGATATAGTCGAAACTGGGCCGCAATTCGTCGCAGACCAGAACCATGTCGGACGGACTGACGGCCGTCTTGTCCCGGGTCTGCGCCGCAGGTAGCAGGTAGAGCCCGTCGGTCCGTTTGTCCCGTATCATCGCCTGGCGCAATCTGCAGCGCCCCTCAATGACATCCACCAGATCGTAGACGATCCGGTTTTCCAGACCCATTACCAGGTCCAGATTCCGCAATCCGACGTCGGCGTCGATGGCTACCACCTGATTCCCCAGTTGGGCCAACGCGGCAGCGATGTTGGCGGTGGCAGTGGTCTTGCCTACCCCGCCCTTGCCCGACGTAATGGTTATCACCCGTGCTGACATATGACAAAACCCCTGGCTATCTCCGCCCGTGAAGCCCTGCATCCCAACGCTCCGCCACAATCTGCCTGTCTCGGATCGAAGCAATCTCCGGGACAGGTTTTCTCAAACGAGCCTCCACGGGCGAGACGGTGATCATCTCCGCAATGCGCAGTTGGGTAGGTGCCAATTCCAGGGCACAGACCACCGCAGTCCGGTCGCCGAATGCTCCGGCGTGAACCACGCCCCGCAACCTACCCCACACAACCACGGCACCGCCGGCAATTACCTCTGCGCCTGGGTTCACGTCGCCAATGATCGTTACATGACCATCGCTGGACACAGCCTGTCCCGATCGCAGTGCACCCCAAACCAGCACTGCCTCCGGCTGGCCTTCCGGCCCGATGCCAGGTCCAACTAGCTCGCGCTCGTCCGATCGAACTTGCCCGCCCGAAAGGCCAGAGCCGCTGCCGGCGAGCCTAGTTCCCAGCTTGAGGCCCTGAGCCGCATCCAGCGTGCCCGAATCTTGGCTCAGCACTGCTCTCAGGTTCATGCCGTGACGAGAAAAGAGCTCAGCGGCCGCCTCCAGATTGGTTCGCGTCATGGACCTATAACCGACCACGAGCGTCACCTCGCCTCCCCGAAAAAAGGCGTTTTGGTCCCGCAATCTCGCTTCCAGCGCGGCAAAACGGTCCACCAGTTCACCGTCTCCCAAGGTCACCTGGAGCCCGTCCCGAATTCCTTTGATTGTGATGCTGCCAGATTCCATGGCCTGAGCATTATAATGGCTAACCATCCAAACGCCAAGCTAACGCAGGCTTCCTCAGGGGGATGTGAGCCCCACCACCAGGAAACGATCGTCTACCGCCCGGCCAGAAACATCCAGAACCTTGAGACGCTGCATGGTGCGCAAAAGGTACCAGCCCACCTCCAATCGAAACGGTCCGTCGCCTGCATCAGACGCGACCGGAATCTCGATCCGGTCTGTGATGCGCTGACCAACCGGCCACCTGCTGGTGGGCATCGTACCATGGACGGGCCAGGTATCTACCTGGCCCACTATCCGGTCGGCGGGGTCCAAAAGGTGCAAGAACAGCGTATAGTCCTCGGCGAGCGGCCCCAAGGCCTGCCACGTAAGGTTGGCCTCCAGTTTCGCCCCCGGCACCACCGATCCATCGCCCACATCCAGATTCAACAGCACCAATAGATCCTGGAAATTGGTGGCACCGGACGGCACCGCGAAACCTTGCACGCTGATTTTGGCCAGCCGGCATTGCCCCGCCAGCGTCGACATCCACCTACACCGCATCGGTCCGACCGCTGAGATAGCTAGGTGATAACTTCCTGGCGTTTCCGGAGCGGTTATCGACAGCCCGGTTACCGGCGTCTCAAGTTGAACCCTTTCTGTCGCCGCGCCTTCCCAGCCCAGCCAGACCGACGCTGGAGCGGCGCCGCTATAGTACACCGTCACCGGCAGTTCGGCCGCTGGACGCGTGCTCGATGCGACGTCTGCACCCAGGATAGCACCACCATTGAGCCAAATCCGCCTCTGGTGCGACGGCGTGGGTATGCTACTTGGACTGCGCACCTGCAGCGTGGTAACGGTCACCCAGGGTTCAGTCGCCCACGTCGGCATCAGCGCCACATTCGAAAACGGTGCGAACAGCCCAATTTGAACCTGGTACTCGCCCGGATTCAACTGCAGCGGAATCGAGATCTCGTGCCAGTCGGCAATCACCTCATCGGGATGCCATGCGTTCATCGGGTACGAATTGCCGACCGGGTGAGCTCCTTCACTGCTCCAAGGCACCGAGCCGGCCGCATCCACCAGCCGCAGATGGACCTGGTAACTGGAGTCAACTGGATCGTCGGCAGTCCAGAATAGTGTCAGTCGGAACGCGTCCGGATAGGCCAACGCTCGGCTGTCAAGGTCATAACCCAGCAACGTCACATGTGGACCAAACCGAGTGTCCAGCGGCGCGTCCATAATCGGCAGGGATCGGAGTGCCTCTTGGTCTACTCGCACCAGGGGGCCAGCCGACGTCAGGTGATAAACGCCTTCCAGGCCAGGTAAAAACCGCGCCAGGTACACAGTCTGACCGGTTGCCAGGCGAGTCTGCAGTTCGCTCCGATAAGCGGCCTCGTCCGGCAATACCATGATAACCAGATCCGGCCGTAGGCCGGCCGTCTGCTGCAGGTAGTACAGCGGCGCGACCTTTTCGCTGTCTGCCAGGATGGCGGCGCCAGGTTCCAGATCCAGGCTCAACACGTATCTGCCCCAGTCATCCAGCGGGTTGGGCGTTGAGCGGTCCGCAGTGGCCCACCCCGTAGCAACCAATCGAAGCGGTAAGACTGCCAGCAGCGTGGTCAGGATGACTGCCCGGTAAGCAGCGGCTGATCCGCCTCGTCGACCTGACCACCAACCAACCAGCGCCGCCATGCCGCACCCGATCCAGATCGACATGATCAGGTAAGCCGGTATGAGAAAAACCTCGATGTCGGGCACATAGTAAACCAACCCGTAGAGAGCGTAACCGAGCCAAACAAGCAGGGTAACCAGGGCAATTCGCCGTCGCCGGAGCCCGAGCCACCCTGCGCCGAGGACTGCCGTCAACACCCCCAGCCAGCCAAACTGATGCAGCACCAGGTTCCCGACCATGCCGTATCGGGAGCTATCTGCGTACCAGGCATCCAACCTCAAGGCCCCTTTGAACTGCAGACCAGTCGTCCACTGCAGAAACTCGCGCCAGGTCATCCACTGTCCATCGTGGATTGCTGGCCAACGGATAGGAAGGTAGAGGTACAGCAGCAGACCCAGCGCCGATAACAGCCCAGCGGATGCCCACTGCCGCCCAGATAGCCGCGGTCGTGCCCACCAAAATGCCAGAACCGCCGCGGGCACGAGCACGATTGTCGTCAAGTGGTTCGCAAAACCTAAGCCAAGCGCTAGGAAAACCATCCGGACAGCGAACCACTCGGTTCTCCATTTGGTTGGTTCGAGCGCCGGGCCAACCGGATGGCCTGCAGCGCTCCGGCCGACAACTCCTACCAGCCCCAAGAGGACCATCATCACCAAGAACGCGTTTAGCGCATACACCTCTGCCACGACTGCCTGGCTCCAGAATGCAGCCGAAAACGCCAGGCACCACGCGGCCAGGACCGAGGGCACCGGTGGGCAACCCAGGCGCCTCAAAATGCCATGGACGGCCACCACCGCTCCCGTCGCGCACACCGCAGAAAGCAGGTTGATTCGCAGCGCCATCTCGCCCAACGGAAGCAGCGAAAAGACTTTGGCCAACAGTAGGTATAAGGGGTAGCCCGTCGGGTGAGCAATTCCCAGTTTGGGGGCCACCACCTGGAATTCGAACGTATCCGCCTGACCCACTGTCCGGCCCACGGTTGCCAGGAATACCGCCAGGACCGAGCCGGCAAGCACAACAACCGGGGTGACTGCTGCTGTCCGGGTCCCTGGCATCAAGACCGTGGCCACCACGGTCAGCGCCAGCAAAACCCCTCCTCCCAGCCAGACCATAGCCTGCCATTTGTCCACCGGATCACCAAGCACGTATACCGCGGAGAGAAACAGCGGCAGCAGCGCGGCGTCAATTTGCCTGAAAGTCGAATCCCGCCCCCACCTGATCGAGACAAGCCCGACCACCGACGCTATTCCGGCGGCCGCGAATAGCGCTCCGGTTGGCGAGGCCAGCCAGGCGAGCGACACCGGATTCCATTCTGCCAGTGCCCGGCCCAGACCCAGGCCCAAGCATCCGGCCGCCACGGCTGCTACCAACCCGGCGCGCCACTGTGCTGGGAAGACGAATCGGCCCGGTGAAACCCCCAATCAGGCTAGCCTTCTGTGCTGCCCGCCGGCGCGTACTTGCCAACCTGGAAGTAAGCCTCCAGGAACTGGCGAACTATCGGGACAGCGACTGCCGAACCCTCGCCTCCGTTGTAGACGAAAGCCATCACGGCGACCTCCGGGTCTTCATAAGGCGCATATGCGACGAACCAGGCGTGGTAAGGCAAAGGCCATCCCGTCCGACACCACCCCTGCTGAATGGCCAGATTGTCGCAGAACTCGGCTGTGCCAGTCTTGCCGGCCACATGAATTCCATGGTCATCCAGGGAAGCTCCCTCGGCAGTCCCGTCCGTCACCGCCCTGCGCATCCCTTCCTGCACCAGCGCTATATTCTGTGGCGAGACCTCCAGCCACCGGATAACCTCAGGTTGAAAGACCAGCCGCATCTCTTCCTCAGTCCGAGGCGACAACACGGGTTGACCGTCCGGGTTGGTGACTGACGTGATCGTTCCGTCGCTCTCCGACCGCACCACGTTGCCCAGCGCATCGGTCAGATGATGGACCACTTGGGGGCGGTACAGCGTGCCCCCATTGGCAACCGTAGCCGCCATGTTGAGCACCTGAAGCGGGGTTGCAGTCACAAACCCCTGGCCCACAGCCATGTTGTAGGTATCACCGGTAGACCAGCTTTCACCGTATGTCAAACGCTTCCACCGAGCCGTTGGGATGTGCCCGGGAGCTTCTCCAATGAGATCGATGCCCTGCCTGGTACCAAAGCCGAACTGCTCCGCGTACCAGGCCAACCGTTCATTTCCCAGGCCTTCAATGCGCTGTTCGGGAAACCCACCGCCCACCTTGTAGAAAAAGATGTTGCAGGATTGCGCCAGTCCGCCGACGACATTCAATGAACCGTGCCCTTCTCGGTACCAACAGTAAAGAGGTTGCGCCCGGCCGGGGTCATTGGGCGCGTATTTGTTCTCGATGTATATAGTCCCTTCACCCACTATGTAACGATCCTTGCTGATGACGCCGTCCTCCAACGCACCAGACGCAGTGACCAATTTGAAGGTCGACCCCGGCGGGTACTGTCCAGATATGGCATGGTTGATCAAGGGGTTGTAGAGATCTTCAAGCAGGGATTGATAGTAGTCCAGGTCAATACGGTTGGCAAATCGGTTGTTGTCATAGGTTGGAATACTGACCATGGCCAGCACCTCACCGCTGCGAGGGTCCATCGCAATCACCGCGCCTTGGTACAGTTCGATGCCCCATAAGCGCTTGATGGTACTTATCGTGTTGGTGAGCGCGTGAGTAGCGGCTGCCTGCAACCGCAGATCCACAGTGAGATGTACATTGAGACCCGCGACCGGGCTAGTGGCCGGACCGACCGCCCGGATCGGTTGACCGGCCACATCCACCTCGTAGGTTGTGACACCCTTGGTCCCGCTCAGCTCCTTTTCCATTTCCGCTTCAACACCAGCATATCCCACGCGGTCGTTTTTTTCATACCCATAGTTGAGATAGGAATCATTGGGCAACGGCCCCATGTACCCAACCAGGTGATTCGTCAACGCGCCAGTCGGGTACTCTCGGGCCGGCAACACCCGAATCTCAACGCCAGGCAACCACGGCCGCAATTCTTCGATTCTCTGCGCCAACTCACGCTCGATGTTGGCCTTGATCAAAACCGGCTGGAATGGCTCGAACGTGCTTGCCGCCGCGACAATCTGCCGAATCCCACGAGTCTCAACCGGGACCAGGACCTGATCAGACGGAGCACTCAGGTCATGAACACCAGGGGCCTGATATCTCAGCTTGGTGGAAAGCGAGGGCTCCATCCGCACGGTGGTGGTGACCTGGACGCCGGTTAACTCGGACAGCAGCGTGTACAACTGCCACTCACGGCTTTCCGCCAGGTCCTCCACCTCATCCACGTCATCCGGCACATAGGCCGGGACTATCATGACGTTGTACGTTGGGACATTGTGCACCAGTTCCACGCCGTTTCGGTCGTAGATAATCCCGCGCGGAGGGTTAACCATCACCGTGCGCAGCCGATTCGCGTCGGCCATGGTCTGGTATTCGGTCCCCTGCAGGGCCTGAAGATAGATGATGCGGAGGGCAAAAACGGCAAATACACCGACGACCATTAGGTACAAACACGCAACGCGAAATGAGACAGGTCGCGGGCCGTTCCTTCGCGTCTGCTGCCCTAACAGATCATAATAGTCTTCCATGCGCATTCCATGTTTAGCGACTGCCCGTCAACCGGCCCATAGCCAACACCCCAGCATACACCAGCGGAAACGCCAGCAGATGCAGTCCCCACAGCGGCAGCACAATCTGCCGGATTCCGGGCGCAAATATCGTCTGGCCAACAACTGTCTGCAACATCAAGTATGCAACCTGAAAAACGGCCAGCGCAGCGCCGATGATCAAAGCCGTCGTGACCCAACCGCCGCGCAGAGGCCGATGCCTTGCCAAACCGGCCAACAAGGCAGCCGGAATCAGAGCCAAGGAAGATAATCCCAGCGTCGCTCCCAACGTTAGGTCACTGACCATACCTCCAATCCAGGCCCACATCATACCATGATTGGGCCCCTGTCGGATACTGCTGGCCAGGACAGTCAAGAGCAGCAGGTTTGGGGTCAGTCCCAAAATGGTAAAGCGCGGCAGGAGTGAGGCCTGCAGGATGGAGATCACTATGAGAAGCGGTATTCCAACCAGGTAGCTAATGGGTAGCGCTCCTGTCCGGCAATCCGTCTATGGGTTGCCCGTTGGCTCTCCAGGAAGCGCTGGCTGGAAATCGGTAATGACAAGCACAATCTCTAGCCTTTGCGTGTTGACCGCCGGCCGGACCTCCGCTTCCTGAAAGAGCTCGGAGGTCGACTTTTGCACTGACACTACCCGGCCGACAATCAGATCAGGCGGAAAATTGCCGCCCAGCCCGGAGGTCATCACGAGCTCATTTTCATAGACCGGGATGTCCTGCTCCATCCATTTGACCCTCAACGGTAGATCCAGTTGGCCAACCGCAACACCAGTGGCCCGCGACGCCCCCAGCCGTACGTTTACCGAGCTCCCGGGGTCGGTCAGAAGCTGGACGCGCGCCGCGTGTGGACCGATGGCTACTACCCGGCCGGCCAGCCCCCGTTCGGTCTCGACAGGCATCCCAATGCCAACGCCATCCATCTCCCCTTTGTTGATCACCAGAAATCGCGCCAGGTTGCTAGTGTCCCATCCGATGACGTCAGCCGCAACGCGGCGGTAGTCTGGATTACTTTTGGCATACTGCAAGAGCGCCGAAAGCAACGTGTACTCGGCATACATTTCAACCAATTCCTCATTCTGCCGTTCCAGCTCCACGATGCGCTCCCGCAAGCTCCGGTTTTCTGCTTGCAGCACCGCCAAATCGCGCGGCTCAGCGAGGGAGGTTTGGACGCCGCTAATACGGCCGGATATCCAGCCCTGCGCTGCGGCAAAGGGGACCTGCAGGTAACCCACGACTGAGGAAAACCGGCCGGTTGACTGCAAAACCGCCAACAACAGGCTGGCAAAGATGAGGGCAATCAGGAGCCGCCAGCGAATCCCGTCTGCTGAGTGGCTCGCCTTGTTCACGAACCAGGCCTCCTTGGGGCCAGCCAGGTCTTAATGGTGAGTGCTGCCGCGCTCTAACCCCACCAATACCTTGTGCAGCATTTCGTAATTCTCCAGGATTTTGCTGGCACCGCGGGCGACACAGGTCATCGAGTCCTCTGCCACCCATACGTGCATGCGAATCTCCTCAGCCAACCGGTTGGCCAATCCCTGGAGTTGCGCGCCGCCGCCGGCCAGGCACACCCCAATGTCCATGAGATCCGCGACCAGTTCCGGCGGGGTGTCGTCCAGCGTGTCCTTGACCGCGTCAACGATCATGTTTACGGAAGGAGCCAAAGCCTCACGAATTTCGATGCTGCTTACGTCGATCTCCTGCGGCAAGCCGGTAATCAGGTTCCGGCCGCGGACCGGCATCGTCAGCTCTTCCTTGAGCGGATACCCCGATCCGATCCGTAATTTGACTCGTTCCGCCATCCTTTCGCCGACCAGCAGGTTGTATTTGCTTCGCATGTACGCCATGATGTCTTCGTCCATCTCGTCGCCGGCCACGCGAATCGATCGGCTCACCACGATTCCACCCATGGCAAAGACCGCAACTTCGGTCGTGCCACCACCAATGTCCACGACCATGCTCCCGCGGGATTCGGCAACCGGAAGACCCGCGCCAATCGCGGCGGCCATGGGTTCCTCGATCAAATGAACCTCGCGGGCGCCGGCAGAAATTGCGGCGTCAAATACCGCCCGCTTCTCCACCTCGGTCACACCGCTGGGGATGCCAATGACAACCCGCGGTCGCGGAAAGGGGACAAAACTCCGGGCATGAACCTTGGTGATAAAGTACTCTAGCATGGCTTCGGTGATCTCGAATTCAGAGATGACACCGTCGCGCAACGGCCGGATAGCGACAATCGTCGCGGGAGTACGGCCAACCATCTCGCGCGCTTCTGCGCCTACGGCCAGGGGTTCGCGGGTCCGCTTGTTGATGGCCACCCAGGATGGCTCATTGATGACCACGCCCTTGTTACGCACGGCCACCAGCGTATTGGCGGTGCCCAAGTCAATGCCAATATCCAGCGAGAACAGACCCAGTATCGCATTCAGCGGATTGAACAATCGCCGTACTCCTGCAGACCTCTCGTCGAATCATTAACCCATTGCCGTCGGGTCCCGGTCAGGTACCGACGTGTCACCAGCCAAGCCGCATTATACCACAACCAAAATGGGCGGCAAAACCACGGGCGCCCGCCGGGCGCCGTCCAACACACCCGGCCTTTGAACGCCAGGTCTGGATCTGACAGCCTGCAGCGTAGCACAGTCGGCCTGGCTGCATTCGCTTGGCGCGTGAATGATCGAGATCGAACCGATCAAGAACCAGTACCAGAACCTGGCCATGTTCTGCTGGGATGTCTTGAGGCACGGGGTGGATGACCGTTCTCGAGTCCAGGGTTGCGGTCCGATCGGTTTGATCTGACCATTCGCTCCAGGCTCGGACGACTGATGCCGATGGATCTCCCCTGACGCTAGCGCCCCTTGGGGGATCATTCAACTGGCGTCTGCTGCCGACATGCCGGCGGGCGGGGGTCTTTTGGTGGGCCTGGCACCGCCCTTCTGGCGTACCAGATCAGCCACAACCGAAGCGCAGCCCGCAGTGTCCCGAGCCACCTGCGTTGGCGTCAGACGCAGCGTAGTGGACGGCACCGGTCGATCACCTACGGTGACCGAAACCGTCCCTTCCCTGCATGGGACAGCCAGATCTGCCCGGAACCACACGCCTGCTTCGCACACTCGATAACCCTGTTCCGGAAAGATCCCTGCTTCGCGCAAAGCATAGTAGAGACGGTCCACGTACGGCTCACCCTGGACCAGCAGATCTATGATCTCTTTGGCGTCAACAAAACGGCCCCACGTTGTGTGGATGAAGCTGATCCGGCGACAGCGAAGGCTGAAGATCGGCCTCTCCAGTGGCTGGAGCGCGCTCAACTGCAGCTTGAAACACAGAGCATCTGCCCGTGGATGGTCAGGCTCGTGCGGCAAGAGATGCCGGCTCCGAACTAGCTCGCACCCCGGCAGACGGGCATAATAATGAATAGCCCATTTCCGCTCGGCAAACTGCCGACCGAAACAGAAGGCCAGGTATTCCGCTTGGATTCCCTTGGCGAAGTGCTTTTCCGGAATCCGATACCAGCCCTCGTCCCGTGCCAGGTGGAAATCACGGGGGGGGTGGGCATCAGAGCCACCAAGACCCGATCTTCGGGGTCCATCGCAGGGCGCCCAAGGTAAACTGACAGCGGTTCATCCTAGCTGCCTTCCGGCTCAATCGATTGCAGTACTTCGCCAGTCTCTTGGCAATCGGAGCAAGGTGGACTACAATTTCAGCGGTATGTCGCGTCCAACGAATTCAGTTTATGACCAGTAGACAAGCGCTTTTTGCGGGTTTAGTCTCCACGGACTTTGGGGAACCGGTGGAGGTCGTCCTGATCGGCGAACGGCCGCACTATGTCGTACCGGATGACAGCTTTCGACGACATATCCACCACGAGACGATCGACCGGCAGGTGCTGCAGCTGCTGCACGAACAACTTGATTCGCACCGGGAGCTAGCAGTCGAAGCCGCGATGAAGTTGATTGGCAAGGATGACCTGTTTACCAAAGCCATGATCGAAGCCTCGATAAACAACATAGATCAACTGCTGCAGCAAGGCATCCCGGAAGAGATGCGGGCTTGGCTGGGCATGACCGGCTTCAAGGTCATAGTGAATTACCGGGGAGACGTGGTGCGGCTGGAGCAGCCCGGTCAGATCGCTACCGATGATTAGCGTACTGGCGCCGGGTATGTACGTGATTCTTGCTGCCGTCCTGGCCGAACCAGCAACAAAAAACGAGTGACACCCAGCTGGGCCCACTCGTTGTTGTGGCGCCTGATCCTCATTCAAGAATCCACGGATCTACACTGCGGTCCCAGGCAATCAATTCGTCCTCACGGAAAAACAGCGGTATCTCAAAGGTCGCTGTCTCGGAGCCGTCCGAGCCGTGGACGATGTTTCGGCCGACGTCCAGAGCGTAGTCACCCCGGATGGTTCCTGGTGCAGCTTCGTCCGGACGGGTAACACCCATCGTGTTTCGCACCACAGCGATGGCGTGCGAGCCTTCCCATACCATCACCACCACCGGACTGGAGGTGATATAGGCCAGCAGGGGTTCGTAAAACGGTTTTCCCTGGTGCACTGCATAGTGCCGACTGGCCAGTTCCCGGCTGATCCGCACCAGCTTCAAGCCGACCAGCTTCAGACCGCGGGCTTCGAGTCGAGAGATGACAGGTCCAACAAGCCCTCGTTGAACACCGTCCGGTTTGACCATGACTAGCGTACGTTCCACCAATCCTCCTGCAAATAGGGACTGTTTGTGCCCGGCGGGACGCAATCCTTACAGCTGTTCCAGAGCTAGACGATAAGCAGCCAACGCCTGGCCCAATTCACCCTGTCTCAGGTGCACATCACCGACCAAACGGCGCGCCCAGGTGTTCTCTGGTTGTGTCTGAAGCACCCGCTCCAGGTCTCCTAACACATAGGGCAACTCCCGCTCGGCCGTGACCAGCTCCTCGTATTGAATCAGAGCTTGGTCAACCGACTCGGCTTCTACCATCGCACGGGCCAGCACAAGACGTACCCCATAGTCGTCTGGCCGATGATCTATCTGCTTCTGGAGAGCAGAAACACGTTGCGTGACGTCCTCCAGGGTCTCCAATTGATCAGCAACCTCCCCGATTGGCTTTGACGGTTGCATGACTGGGGGCTCCTCCAACACGCGCGCGCGGATGACTTTCGGAGCCCCTTGGGCTGGACTTTCGACGGGCTCCGGCATTTCCAGTACGGTCGGTGAGGGTTGTTCGGCCTCCGTTTCGGCCGGGGGACTCGGCGCTTCTAGCGTCGGTGGCATCGTGGGAGCTTGACCAACCTCAATCGCCGTTGCTTCCACCGGCCTCGGCGCTGGCTGCAGCGGCTGCCAGGGCGACGCCTCCGTTGGTCGAACTCGTGCTGGCACCTCGCCTGGCGGCCAGGATGGCAGTGCCGGTTCCATGGGCTCGGCACCCTCGGGTTCCTTTTCAGCCTCCTGCGCCGGCCATTCTGGCGACACAGGCTCTTCAGCTTCAGGCAACAGGGGCTTGGTGGCCTCCACCGTCGCCCCTGGCTCACCCAAGCCAGCTGACTGTGCTCGGACCGCTTCTTCCCTATCCAGTTCCTCCAGCAACCACGCGGGCAACTCGGGCTCAAGCAGTTCCGCCGCCGGCGCCAACCTTCCGGGCACATCTTTTGCCATCTCTGCCAGCCACGGCGGCAGTTCCGGCCCGGCCGCTTCTGCCATCGCTTCAGGCATCTCTTCCCCAATGGTTAGCCACCCTGGCATCTCAGGTTCAGCCCGTTCAACCCCCGATTCCGGGACACTGGGAGCTTTTTCCGCCAGTTCAGCCAACCACGGCGGCAGTTCCGCCTCCGCTATCTCGTCCATTGCCTCTGGTGCTTCGTGGGCCAACCATTCGGGCATATCGGGTTCAGCAAGGTCATCCGCCGGCTCCTCAGCCTTCTCCTCCCGCTCCATTTCTTGGATCAACCAGAACGGCAGTTCCGGTTCATAGGGTTCCCCTGCCGGCTCGGCAAAGTCGGGCACCAGAGCTTCCTCTGCCTGCGATTCCGGTAACCCGGTTTCGGCAAGCCTGGTCGCCAGCTCTGGAACCTCGGGAGATCTTTGCACCAGTTCGTCCAACCACGACGGCAGCTCAGGCTCTGGTAGCTCGGCGACCCCTTCCGGCAACGCTGCGGACTCCTCCACAAGCCAATCCGGTAGCTCCGCTGCGGCCAGTTCTTCAAACTGTCCGGCAGGCTCCGGTACGCCGGCGGGTGACTCCTCCTGCACCCCCAGGATAGGAGGTGTGGGTACCTCGTCTGAACCCAGGAGCCAATCCGGCAGAGCAACGTCCTCCACCGCCAAAGGTTGTTCAGGCAACTCGCCATCGCGCAGAGGACTCCAGGCTGCGACTTCTGGCGCCGGTTCCTCTGTGCTCCCTGGTGGCGCTGCCATCTCTGCGCCTTCCAGCCACCGAGACAGAACGTCGGGGACGGGCCGATCTTGCTGCAGCTCTGGTTGCCACCCCGAAACGGGGGCTTTTCCTACTTCTTCAACTGGCCTGGACAGGGGTTCCCGCAGCCAGTCTGGAAGCTCCATCTCTGACTCGACCGGCGCTGGCATTGGCTCGCGCAGCCAATCCGGAAGCGCCGGCTCCTCGGTTTCGGGGGTGGTTTCCGGCCTCAGGTCACGAAGCCAATCAGGCAGATCCTCCTCTTCCGCCCCTTCCAGCGGCGGAGCCGCCTGAACCTGCTTCTCTGCCCACGCGAGCCGCGTATCACCGAGCCATCCAGGCAGCGTTTCTTCAGGTTCAACCGGCGGCTCTGCCATCGGTTCGGACGCGACGACCTGGGCCAATTCGCTCTCCACCCAGGCACTCTTGTCCGCTAGCCAAGGCGGTGACGCTGCCTCCGCGGCGTCCGTCTCGCTCACGGCCGCCAGCTCGGCCGGCGGCGCGCCCTTGAGGGCAGCAAGTCGTTCCAGCCAGACAATTGCCGCTCCAATGTCCTCCGGCATCACGCCGAAATCCTCTGAGGTGCGCAGACCACCTATATCGGCCTTCGCGGCCGCTCCGGGCACCGTCACGTCGGCCGCATCTGGAGCAGGCTCGGGCATGCCTGCCAGCCAGGCGGGTAAAACCAATTCCTCAGATTCAGGTTTGCGGTGCGCTGCCGACTCCCCGAAACCAGTCAACCAATCCGGCAATGACTCAGCCGGTTGCAGCGGACCAACCACCGGCAGTTCGCCCAGCGCTGATTCATCCGCCATCTCGGCAATCGCGTCAGCGAGTTCCTCGAACTGCCTGACCGACGGGCACTCCTCCGCAGACGCGAGATCCTTCGCCCACTCTGGAAGCTCTACTTGGTCAGGCACCACGTCGACCACGAGTTCCGACTCCGGTGGTGGCTCAGGTTCGGGACCGAGCTCAGGCGGTCGCTCGTCCAATGGCTGCTCTGCCTCCGGAGCCAGCATAGTCTCATCTGACGTGAGCCTATCCCGAACAGCCAGCTGTTCTAGCCATTCCAACACGCCCTCTTGGTCCGTCAGCCGACCTTCTTGTTCCTGATCAACCCCAGCGCCGGAGCGCTCGACATCGTGCAGGAGCGTGTGGAACTCGCCCGCCGGTTCCGGCGACTCTGTTTCTGAATCATCCTCTGCCGTCGGCGGTGTGATAACCGTGCTCTCGGGTTCGAGCCCGGCAGGTTCAGCGGAATGCGCATCGACCGGCGCCTGCTCCTTCAGATGCATTGCCAGCGGAACCTCGTCAGGCTGCATCACGGATTCTGGTTCACCAACCGGAGCTTGCGACTCTTCCATCACAGGCGCCGAGGGTGACTCGTCGCCCAATCTCGTTTGATCATGATCTTCATCGGTAGACTGGGGTAGTTGATGATTGGCATCACACGGCCCGGGTTCTGCATTCAAGTGTTCAGCCGCCTGCCCACTCGGCTCTACCAACTCAACCAGCTGTCCGGGTACCGGCTCCTGGTCATCGCTGTCGTAAACTGGCGGTTGTTCCACGGTTGGTGGTTGGAGTTCCGAATCAGCCGCGGGCCGTCGCTCGAGATGGCCAGCATCGCGCGACCCGGGGGCGGACAGCTCCTCAGGAGGCTCTTCGGCAGCCTCCCAGGCGAATTCCTCCCCCACCCCCATAGCTGCGCGCTCCTCCGCCGACACCATGTCTTGCAGCCAATCTGGCAGCGACTCGACTTCGCCGTCAAGGTCCAACGCCAGCGGTCCAGACTCCACGACGGCATCACCTTTGGAATATTCAGAGTCTAAATCGACCCCGGCGTCGGCGAGCAGAGGCTGCTCGCCATAACTGAGACCCAGTTCCTGTACCCATGCTGGGACAGCCATGATCTCATCCGGGGTCGGTGGAACATAATCAAGCCGGGTGACGCGCAGTTCGGCCGAGCTCGGAGCCACTTCAGCGCCGGTCAATTCCCGGGCTCTATACGGATCCACAGCCTCAACTCGCTGCACCGCAGTAGCCGCCTCGTCCTCCCGGCCGCTCGCAGCCCATATCTCATACAGGAGGCAATTCGCGTCCAAGCAATAGGGAAGCTTCTCCACCACTTTCAGAGAGACGTCCAGGGCTTCCACTCGCTGCTCGTCTTTCCACAAAGCTTCCCCCAAGAGCACTTGCAGATCGACGCGATCGGGCTTTTCGCTCAACTCCGATAAGAGTTCGCCCGCCGCCTGCGCGAAATCGCCACCCCGAAGATATTGCCGCGCTAGGGCGCCGCGCGTGAGCCGGACACGTTCGGGCTCCACTCCATCCCGTCGCACGTACAGTCGCTTCAGTTCAGCCTGGATGGACGCGTTGTTGGGCTGGGTTTCAAAGGCCAGCTCCATGTGCCCGACCGCCTGCACCAGGTCCCCATCCTCTTCGCCAGCAATCGCCAGGCCGACGTGCGCCACAAAGTCGTCAGGCGCAACGCTCAACACGCGGTAAAAGATGTCGGTGGCATCGGCAAAGCGACGCTGCTCCAGCAGACCCTTGCCCAACAGCCGATACACAGCCAGGTTCTTGGCACGGTACCCCAGGAGGAACCGGCAGTGGGCAATCGCTTCCTCATTGCGCTCCGCCGCCAGTAGCTCTTCGATTTCGGCAATATACGTGCGTAGCTCTATTTCCGCCATGGAACTGCCCTCTGACCACATTATGCTATGGTTTGGGTTTTTTGGCAAGTGATAGGCTCTCCCTGGATCGACGCTCCGCATCGAGGGGGGGGGGTGCGCGTTGACAAGTACCGACCGCTATGCTACCATCCAGCGGAACAGCGTTCAGGGAGAGGCCAGCGTGCGAGCCGTAGATTGGGACAAGGGGACCGTTCGACTCATCGACCAGCGAAGACTCCCATGGGAACTGGTGACGGCCGAGTACCGGGATCACGAGTCGCTGGCGCAGGCAGTATCCGACATGGTGGTTCGAGGTGCGCCGGCTATTGGAGTCACTGCCGGGTACGGAATGGCGCTGGCGGGCCTGCGCAGCCAGGCAAATTCGCTGGATACGCTGCGCGCTGACCTGCGACAGGCGCTGGACGTTCTCGAGCACGCTCGGCCGACTGCCGTCAATCTGGCGTGGGCGTTGCAGCGCCAGTGGAGCGTGGCGGCGGACCCGACCTGGAAGACCCCAGACGATGTGCGTGCAGCGCTGATTCGCGAGGCGCACGCAATGGCCGATGAGGACATTGCCATCAATCGCCGCATGGGACTGCACGGCGCGGAGCTGATCTCGGATGGTGACGTCATCCTTCACCACTGCAACACCGGAGCATTGGCTGCGGTGGACTATGGCACAGCACTGGGGGTTATTCGCACCGCCCATGAGCAGGGCAAGCGGCTGCACGTCTTGGTAGACGAAACTCGTCCCCGACTGCAGGGTGCCCGCTTGACTGCCTGGGAGTTGAAAAACCTGGGAATCCCTTTCGACATTATCGCGGACAGCGCAGCCGGCCACCTGATGCGGACGGGCCGGGTAGATTTGGTACTGGTGGGTGCCGACCGAATTGCCGCCAATGGGGACGTTGCCAACAAGATCGGGACCTATACGATTGCGGTGCTGGCACGCGAATGCGGCGTCCCCTTTTACTCAGTGGCACCCTGCTCCACCATCGATCTGGCTTTGTCCGACGGAGACCAGATACCAATTGAGCAGCGTTCGGCCGAAGAGGTCCTCACGGTCCTGGGTCACCCGACGGCACCAGAGGGAGCCACCGCCCTGAACCCGGCCTTCGACGTGACCCCGTCTCGGTACCTGACGGCGGTGGTCACCGAGGTCGGCTTGGTCTACCCGCCGCTGGCCCGCAACCTGCGCCGGGCAATGTCAGGAGGCATCGAATGAGCGGCTCGCAGGCCATGCCAGTTGTGATCCTCTGCGGAGGCCAGGGTACTCGGATGGGTAGTGATGGCCAGACCAAGAAGGAATTGGTTGACGTCGGTGGTCGGGCCATCATTTGGCATGTCATGCGCATCTTTGCGGCATACGGGCACACGCACTTTGTCCTCACATTGGGCCATATGGCGCGTGAGATGAAACGGTACTTTCTAGAGTTGGACACGGCCACCCTGGATTTCACCCTCACACTGGGTTCGCCGGAGACCGCCGAGTTCCACTCTACCACTCGCGAGATCGGATGGCGGATCACCCTGGCCGACACCGGCTTGAGTACGGACAAGGCCGCCCGAATTCTGCGCGTGGCTCCATTTCTGGAGGGAGCGGATCGCTTTTTTGTCACCTACGGTGATGGAGTGGGAAACATCGATCTGGACGCGTTGGTGGCTTTCCACCACCAACACGGATGCCTGGCTACCATTACGGGCGTACATCCAGTCTCGCAATACGGCGTCGCCCAGGTAGATACGGAGGGCAGGGTCCTGGGATTCCAGGAAAAGCCGCAGCTGGATCACTGGATCAACGGCGGCTTTATGCTGTTTGAGCGCGGGGTGCTTGATTATCTTCGGCGTGACAGCACCGACCTGGAACGAGTGACCCTCACTCAATTGGCGTACCACGGCCAACTCATGATGTATCGGCACGACGGGTTCTGGCGCTCCATGGACACCTTCAAGGAAGCCCAGGAACTCGACACCATCTGGCGCGAGTGCGCCCCGTGGAAGGTCTGGTAAACCAAACTGCAGCCGCTTTTGCCGGCCGGCGTGTAATGATCACCGGCGGGGCCGGGTTCATCGGTTCGCGACTGTGCACGGCGCTATGCCAAGCCGGCGCGATGGTGGCAGTTGTTGAGCCACCCTCGGCCGACCTGAGACCCTTGGCGGCTGTGCTCCACCAGATGCAGCATCATCCAGTGGACATACGGGACGCGGCTGCGGTCCAAGCGGCGGTGATCGATAGTCAGCCCGAGTATGTTTTTCACCTGGCGGCCGTGGGCATCACCGATCCGTTTCTGCCCCTGGAACTAGCGCTGGCCGTCAACACGTACGGATCGCTCAACGTCTTTCGCGCCTGCTTCCAGTCCATGCCGACGGGATCGGTGCGCCGACTGGTGCACACGGGGACACCGTATGAATACGGAGAGGGAGCCCAGTGCGAACCCACGCCCATTAATCCGTATGCAGCCTCCAAAGCGGCCGCCTTTGCCATTGCCCGCATGTTTCACCGGACCCAATCCTGGCCCATCGTTACGGTCAGGCCGTTCCAGGTCTACGGTCCAGGCCAGCCGGCCGGCGCAGTGGTGCCGGCCGCCCTGGCGGCCGCACGGTCAGGTCAGCCCTTTCGGATGACCGGTGGTGAGCAGCGCCGCGATTTCATCTACGTGGACGACGTGGTGAGCGGTTTTCTCTTGGGCGCACTCCAGGGGGTAGCTGGTCGCAGCTATGACCTGGGCTGGGGGCACACCTACCCGGTCAAAGAGGTGATTCTCCGCCTTTTGGCTGGCCTGCCGGCCGGTATGCAACCACAATTCGGTGCCCTCCCGTACAGACCGGGCGAGAGCATGGAGCTGCAGGCCGACCCCGAGTCCGCGCTTCGCGACCTTGGCTGGACGCCCCAGGTCAATTTGACACAGGGCCTGGCGCTCACCATTGCCGCCTGCGAACCAGATCGTACTTGGGCATCTGGCACCACTTTCTCACGCTGATTCTGGCTCGGTCTGCTGGTTTGTCGGCGTGAACCATATTTGGGTCCTGCCATCAAGGACGGCCGAAGCATTTCCCGCCACGGCGCTGGCCCCTTTGTCCAAAAGTTTGTTGGCACCGGTCACGAATGCCAGCCCCAAACCCGTGTGTGGGGCCGGGCTGACCCGAGAATCCGAACGATCTACGCCTTGATCAGGGTGGCCATCAGTCCAGATACCCCTTGAGTTCATCCAGACTCTCTGGCTTTCGCAGCCTCCCCAAGGCCTGAGCTTCCAGCTGCCGGACTCGTTCCCGAGTGATGCCGAGCCGCTGGCCGATCTCGGCCAACGTGTACATCTGCCCGTCCTGAAAACCATATCGCAGCCTGAGAATCCGTTGCTCCCGCGGCGGCAAAGTCTCGATGGCTTCCAGCAGTTGCTCCCGAAGTAGGACCTGAGATACGCGCTCGGTCGGGGATTCTGAATCCTCGTCCTCGATAAAATCCCCCAGCATGCTGTCGCCGTCCTCCCCCACCGGCTTGTCCAACGAGACTGGGGTGCGGGCATATTCAAGCATTTGCTCGATCTTTTCCAGCGGCTGACCAGAATACTTGGCAAGCTCCTCCGTGAGTGGTTGCCGGTTCAGCTCCTGAGTGAGATCGCGCGCCAGGCGCATGAGGCGATTGAGTTGGTCGCCGATGTGGACAGGAACCCGAATCGTGCGCCCATGGTCGGCAATGGCACGGGTGACCGCTTGGCGGATCCACCAGGTGGCATAGGTGCTGAACTTGTGGCCGCGGCGATAGTCAAACTTGCGCGCTGCCCGCAGCAAACCCACGTTGCCTTCCTGGATCAGATCCAGAAATGAAAGACCTCGCCCAACATACTTTTTGGCTATACTGATGACCAAACGCGAGTTGGCCGTCACCAGATGGTCGAATGCAGCCCTTCCCTCCTCAACCAGGTACGACTCCTGGGTATGCTCTTCAGGAGTGAGTTCACCTTCGCGAGCCAGCCGGAGGCGATTGCGGGCATGTTCACCCATTTCCATCTGCCGGGCCAGCATGACCTCCTCATCCTTGGTCAATAACGGGATAAAGCCGACCTCTTTGAAATAGACGCCCACCCCATCGTCCATGTCGGCCGCGATGACCAATGCCATCTCATCGAGGCGCGGTTCGGGCGGCTCGACAACCTGTTCTTCGGCCTCTGCGGGAAGGCTATCCAGGATGGCAATGTGGGACTCTTCCAGCGCTGTGACCAGGTCATCCAGATTGTCGATGTTATCTTCCGCTTCAGGCGTGACTGCGAGGATCTGGTCTTGGGTCACCCAGCCATCAACCCGGCCGCGTGCCAGGAGCGCAAGTTGCTCCGGGGTCAGGGTGGTCGCAAGAGCGGGCCGCAGTCTTGTACCTGGTTTGTTCGATGACGTCAAATCATTCACCAATAGTTCGTATGAAATCAAAAAGTACTATACCCCAACTGCCCAGAGAATTCAAGCAACCGTTGTCACAATGCCTGCTGCCTAGGTCATCAGTTGGTTGGACGGAATGCCTCCGGCGAACTCACGAGCAAATCATTCTTGGTACAATTGCGCTTCTGCACCACGACGGTTTTCCAGGAGAGGAGTCGAAGGGATGAAAGCTGACCAAAGCAGTGGAGTCATTGTTGGTATAGCCGGTGCCGCTGGCGATGGCCTTGACAAAACTGGGGACACTCTGGCCCGCACGGCATCTCGGCTGGGGCTGAGTGTCTTTGCGTACAACAGCTACCAGTCCATCATCCGCGGCGGCCATATCTGGTTGCGCATCCGCCTGGCGGAAGGCAAGGTAACCAATCACGGCGATGCGCTGCACGCCTTGATGGTGCTCAACCAGGACAGCCTGGAGCGGCACGTAGCCGAGGTGGAGCCAGGCGGGGTGGTGTTCTATGACCGCGACCGGGTCCGACCTGTTCCGACCCTCATGCGCCGCGAGGTCCAAGAGTTTGGTCTGCCAGTGCGCGAATTGGCGCAACCGTTTGGCAAAGTACCGGCGGTCATGCAGAATGCTGTCCTCTTGGGCGCCATGCTTTTCTGGTTGGAGTTCGAGTTTGCCGTGACCCGAGAGGTTCTGCAGGACACCTTTGCTCACAAAAGCCCAGAGATTGCCCACCAGAACACTGCTCTTGCTCAGGCGGGTTACCAGTACGCCGAACAGAACGCATTGAGGCCGGTTGGGCTCTCTTGGGACTTTGGCCGAATTCGTCGACCGTTCGTTACGGGCAATGAAGCCCTGGCGATGGGCGCTGTGGCCGGCGGTTGTAAGTTTTATGCTGCATATCCCATGACTCCCGCGTCCAGCATCCTCCACTGGCTGGTCGCCCACAGCGAGGCGGCCGGAGTTCTGGTAAAACAGGCGGAGGATGAGCTGGCAGTAATCAACATGGCCATTGGGGCCAGCCTGTCAGGTGTGCGCGCGATGGGCGGGACGTCTGGTGGTGGTTTTGCGTTGATGAGTGAAGCCATCGGTTTGGCCGCTATGCTGGAAGCGCCGGTGGTCATTGTGAACTCGCAACGGGGCGGCCCTTCTACCGGTTTGCCCACCAAAACTGGCCAGGAGGATTTGAACCAGGTATTGGGCGCCTCGCAGGGGGACTATCCGCGCATTGTCATGGCTCCGTATAACACCCGCGACGCTTACTATTCCGCGGCCGAGGCACTGAACTTGGCAGAACGTTTCCAGTGCCCGGTGATCATCCTTTCTGACTTGTTACTGAGTGAGCACCCAGAAACACTGGAACCCAGCGATTTGCAGGCTGCATTGCCCATTGACAGGGGTCACTTGCTGGCGGAGGCACCGGTTGGTTACAAACGGTACCAAATGACGACCGACGGCATTTCACCCCGGGTGCTTCCGGGCACACCCGGCACGACGTTTGTCGCTGCCAGCGACGAGCATGACGAAGAAGGCAACGTCATCAGCGACCAGTTCACCAATGCTCCGCTGCGCCGAAAAATGCACGAAAAACGCATGCGGAAAATGGACGGGGTCCTGCCCTTGTTGGAGCCCCCGTGCCTGGCTGGGCCTCAGGATGCAGAGGTGACCCTAGTCGGTTGGGGTTCGACGTGGGGCGCCATTCAGGAAGCAGTCACCCAGTTGGCGGCCGACGGCATTGTCGCCAACCATCTGCACCTGAAATACCTGATCCCTTTCCATCGGGACCACGTCCGAAAGATCCTTTCCGGAAGCCGGCAGATCGCAGTGGTGGAAAACAACATCAGCGGTCAGTTTGCACGCCATCTTCTGGCCGAGACCGGCATCCGGCCGGCCCATCTGATTCTGAAATACGACGGCGAGCCGTTCCGCCCAAGGGAGATTACGATTCAGACGTTAGCCATCGTGGAAGGCAAGCCACACACGCTCGGGGTACTGGAACACGAAGCGCGGGAGATTGCCTACCACCATATTCGGATACACCTCGATGACAGGTGCCGACCTTCCGAACTGGTCCGGCGTGCCATGGCGGAACAGACCACGCCCGTGTGGCACACCACCATCGTTGATCGGGACACTGCGGCCGTCACTGGCACCCTCTTGATCGACGCAGAGACGGGAGCTACCTTGCAGTGGCTTCCCGCATGACAGGCTACTGTGTGAACTGACACGTCCTCGATTTGTACCAATTCTGGGAGAAGCACGATGAGTGATGCGTTGAAAATCGACGATTTCAAGGGTCCGGTCCACCCGGATTGGTGCCCGGGCTGCGGTGATTACGGCGTTCTCAAAGCGCTCAAGGAGGCGGCCGTTGCGCTCCAGATACCACCTCACAAATTGATGGTCGTCTCCGGCATTGGATGCTCGTCCAACCTGCCTGGATTCATCAACGCCTACGGCGCACACACGCTCCATGGGCGAGCCGTCCCCGTCGCCTCCGGTGCCCGGTTGGCAAACACCGATCTACACGTGGTGATTACCGGCGGCGATGGCGACGGCTACGGCTTGGGGCTCGGTCACCTGATCCATGCCATGCGCCGCAACCTCAACCTAACCTACATTGTCATGGACAACCAGATCTACGGCCTCACCACCGGCCAGACCTCCCCAACCTCCATGCTTTCGCATCGAACCAAGACGACCCCTCGCGGCAACGTAGAGCAGCCGATCAACCCCATCGGTTTAGCCCTGATCTCCGGGGCTACCTATGTGGCCAGGGGGTTCTCCGGCAATCCCAAACAGCTGACTGAGCTTATCGCCGGTGGCATCTCTCATGCCGGATTGGCGCTAATCGACGTGTTCAGTCCATGCGTCACCTGGAACAAAGTCAACACCTACGCCTGGTTCCGGGAACGCGTGTACGACCTGAGCCAGGAAGGTCATGACCCAGCCAACTGGTCGGTTGCTATGGAAAAAGCCTTGCAGTGGGGCGACCGGATTCCCACCGGGCTGATCTACCAGACGTACCGGCCAACGTATGAAGAGGCCGAACCAGTGCTGGGCAAGGGTCCTCTGGTTGCTCAGGACCTGGGAATCAACCAATCTTTGCTGGATCAGTTTTTGGCCGAGACTATGTAGTCAGTCCGACCCTTCAATGGGCCAAGGCCGGCAGCGGTATTGCATTTGTTTCTTCATTTTAGTCACACCTGTTGATACATATGGATTTGTGTACTAATATATCGCTTTGAAATTGAGTGAGTACGCCCGAAAAGTTGGCGTGTCCTATGGCACGGCCTGGCGCTGGTTCAAGAGCGGTCAGGTGCAGGGCTACCAGGTTGAGACGGGCACCATCATCATCACCGAACCACTGACCCAGGCCATGGCGCCGGCGCCCATTCGGAAGGTGGCCGTCTATGCGCGTGTCTCGGCCGCCGGGAACCGGGACAACCTGGAGTCGCAAGCCAAGCGATTGCTCGACTACTGTGGCGCGAAAGGCTACCAGGTGGCGGCGGTGGTGAAGGAGATTGGCTCAGATGTCAACGACACCCGCCTGAAGCTCTCAAGCTGATCACCGAT
>DCVT01000020.1 GCA_002328075.1 Anaerolineales bacterium UBA2181
CCGGGCTGGTCGGCCGCCTGGCCGTAGTGGTTCCGGCCCCAGCAGTCCACCGCCCCGGAGGGCGTCAGGGCGCAGGTGTGCGCGTCGCCGGCGTCGACAATCTGCACCGGTGGAACCTGGCCCTCCTGGGCCAGCGCGGCGCCGGGCCAGGCCAGGAGCAACCCCATCAAAGCCATAACCACGGCCGCTGCCTTGACAATCCTTCCAACCTTACGCATCTTCTTCATCTTCGGCTCCTTTCATCTCCTTCAGAATTCGAGTCTATCTCCCAGCTCAATCTCTCCGCGTCTCCCGACCGAGGGGAGTCTCCCCATCGCCCGATCGGAGGGAGCTCCAATGCCTGCCCGTCGCACCGCTCGCCCAGGAAGGCGAACAACTGCTCCAGGCTGGCGAACAACTGGCGCTCGCTCGTGCGCGGACTGTCCAGCGAGGCGCGCCACTGCCATTTGCCCTGGCACGGCACGCGCCACAGCCGCAGCAGGTAGGCCTGGTAGCCATCGCACTCATCACGCATCGGGTTTCGTCCACTCATCCTGGCTGCTACTGTACCACCCAAACGCCCGGGGATCGCCCGCAGATCGCCCGAGAAACGCCCGCAGGCGGGCGATCTGGCAATTTGGGGCGATTCGTGATATATTGGTGCCAAGCGTGGAGGCAAAGCAATGGCTCACTTGTCACTGGCGCTGCTGGGTCCGTTCGAGGCTACGCTGGACGGCCGGGGGCCGATCCAGGGCCTGAACTCGGTCTACCTACGCGCGCTGCTGGCCTACCTGGCGGTCGAGCGCGGCCGGGAGCACACCCGCGAGGCGCTGGCCTCGCTGCTGTGGTCGGAGCGGCCCGACCAGGAGGCGGTCAGCGCGCTGCGCCATGCCCTGGCCAATCTCCGCGGCGCCCTGGGCGATCCCGGGGCACCCTCCCCCCTCCTGCTCGTCACGCGCAGCAGCGTGCAGCTCCACCCCGCCGGAGACTGTTGGCTGGACGTTGCCGAGCTCGAGGGCCTCGCCGGCCGCACCGATGTGCCGAGCCTGGAGCGGGCGGCGTCGCTCTACCGCGGCCCCTTCCTGCACGGCCTGTCGGTGGCGGATAGCCCTGCCTTTGCGGAGTGGATGCTGTTCAAGGGCGAGGAAACCCGGCGCCGCGTCCTGTCGCTGCTCGAGCAACTCACCTCGCTGCAGCTTGCGCGCGGAGAAACCTCCGAGGCGGTCCGCTGGTCACGGCGGCAGCTCGAGCTGGAGCCGTACCGCGAGGAGGCGCACCGGCAATTGATGGCCGCGCTGGCGTTGGGCGGGGAGCGCCCGGCCGCCCTGGCCCACTATGAGGCCTGCCGCCGCCTGCTGGCCGAGGAGCTGGGCTGCGAGCCGGACGACGAGACGCAGGCGCTCTGCGCCCAGATCCGCGCCGGCACCCTCCTCGTCCCCGCGTCTCCGGCCGAAGGCCGTCCCCGCGTCCCTGCGTCTTCCCCTGTCCCTCCCTTCGTGGCCCGCGAGCAGGAGCTGGCCCGGCTGGGCAGCCTACTGGATCGGGCCCTCGCCGGCCGGGGCGGGGTGGCCCTCATTGCCGGCGAAGCCGGCAGCGGCAAGACGGCGCTGCTGGACGTGTTCGCCCGGCGGGCCTGCTTGGCCCACGGCGATCTGATCGCCCTGCGCGGGAGCTGCAGCGCCCATGGCGGCGCCGGAGACCCCTACCTTCCCTTTCGCGAGCTGCTCCGGGCGCTGACCGGCGGCGTGGAGGGCGAACGGGCGGCCGGTACCCTTTCCCCGGAGCAGGCGCGGCGCGCCTGGGAGACGCTGCCGGCGGTGGGTGCGGCGCTGGTCCAGCACGGCCCCGACCTGATCGACACCTTTGTGCCGGGTGAGGCGCTGCTGCAGCGCGTCGAGGGGTTCCGTGCGCCCGTCGCTGCCGTACGCCCGCCTGCGCCTCGGCCCCCGCAGTCTTTGGGACCGCGGGCCGGGCAAGCATGGCAGGCGCGGCTGCGTGAGCTGGTGCGGCGCGGGCAAGAGGGCACCGCTGCGGCGCCAGCGCCACAGGCCGACCTGTTCGCCCAGGTGACCGCGGTGCTGCACGCCGTCTCCGCGGGCAGGCCGCTGCTGCTGGCGATCGACGACCTGCAGTGGGCCGACGGTGGCACCACGGCGCTGCTCTTTCACCTGGGGAGGCGACTGGCCGGCAGCCGCCTCCTGCTGGCCTGCGCCTGCCGGCCGGAGGCGCTCCAGGAACCACCAGACCCCGAGGGCGTGTCGTTGGCGTCTGTGCTGCAGGAGCTGGCCCGCGAGTGGGGCGACATCCTGGTCGACCTGGACCGGGCCGATGGGCGGGCGTTCGTCGAGGCCTACGTCGACAGCGAACCGAACCGCCTGGGGGAGGACTTTCGCCGGGCGCTGTACGACCACACCGAAGGCAACCCGCTCTTTACCGTCGAGCTGCTGCGCAGCTTTGAGCGCCACGGGACGCTGGTGCGGCAGGAGGCCGGACATTGGATCGAGGCACCGGGCTTGGACTGGGAGCATGTCCCCGCCAGGGTGGAAGCGGTAATCACCAAACACATGGCCGCGCTGGCGGACGAGGACCGGGCGCTGATGGGTGCGGCCAGCGTCCAGGGCGAGCAGTTCGTCGCAGAGGTGGCAGCGCGGGTACTGGGCCGCGACGACGAGGCCGCCCTACCGCGCCTGAGCGGCCCCCTCAGGAACCGGCACCGGCTGGTGGAGGCAGTGAGCCTGGAGCGCGTGGCGTCGACCGGGCAGCGCCTTTCCACCTATCGCTTCCGCCATCTGCTGGTGCAGCGGAGCGCCTACGACGGCCTGGACGCGGTGGAGCGGGCGCAGCTGCACGAGGCCACCGGGCGGGCCCTGGAAGCGATTTTTGCCCGTGGCGAGCGGCCCGCGGGGCTGGCCGCCGAGCTGGCGCGGCACTATGAAGCCGCGGGCATGGCCCTGGAGGCCGCACGCGCCCTGCACGGCGCCGGCCTCGAGGCCATGCGGCTGTCGGCTTTGCGTGAGGCGCTCTGCCTGTTTGACCACGGCCTGGCCCTGCTCGCGGATGAGCCGCCGTCGCCTGAACGCGCAGAGATCGAACGACGATTGCACCTTGCCGCGCTTAGTCCGCAGGCCAGCCTCGAGGGGACGGGCAGCTCGGAGTTGGCGACCGCCTTGGCGCGGGCGACCGATGCAGGTGCCGGCGAAGAGCATGGCCGGCCCAAGCTGCTGATACTCCAGGCAAAGATAGACCTCATGGACGCCAGGGGGCAGTTCGAAGACGGCCTCGACACGGCCGGACAGATGCTCGAGGAGGCAACGCAGGCGGGTGACGAGGCCTTTTTTGCTAACGCTACCTATTGGCACGGCCACCTCCACCACGTCATGGGCAACCAGCCAGAAGCGGACCGTTGGTTCGAGCGGGCCATCGCCCGGCTGACGCCGAAGGCAAGCGCGGAGTTGCGCTCGGCGGCTGGCTTCGATCTGACGCCACTGGCCCTCAGCTTTTCTGCCCTGAACCAATGGATGCTGGGTCACCCTGAGAAGGCCTTGGCGCGCAGCACCGCGGCGCTGACAGGTGCCCTCGAGCAGAAGGATCTGTACGGACAGGCGTTCGCCTCCTCGATCAGCTCCATGATCCTGTTCCTCCTGCGGAGCGACTCCGCCGCGCTTCAGGAGCGGGCCGATTTCGCCCACCAGCTATCCGTGGAGGCAGGCTTTGCCTGGTGGCTACACTACAGCGAAGCCTTCCTCGGCTGGGTGGCAGTCATGGCCGGCGAGCCTAGGTGTGAGGCCGGCATCGAGCGCGTGAAGAACGCTATCGCCGGATGGCAGGCCACGGGTATGGCTGTCGGCACGGACGGCCTGCTGGTAGTCCTGGCCGACGGGTGCCTGGCGACGGCCCGCCTCTGCCGCGAGAATAAGGCTGAGCTCCGCGCCAGCAGGCTGGGGATCGCACTGGCCGCGATGGAACCCTTCCTCGGGCCGACGGTTCTTTGCGGGCAGAGCTTCCAGGCCGAGCTCTGCCGTATGCGTGGCGAGCTGCTGCTGGCGCGCGATGGCCTGGCCGGCGCCGAGGAAGCACTGGCCTGCTTCGAGCGGGCGATGCAGATTGGCCGGGAACAGGGCGCCCTCGGTTGGGAGCTGCGGGCGGCCATGAGCCTGGTGCGCCTGCGGCAGCGGCAGGGGGACGCCTGCGCGGCCGAGCTGGCGGAGGCACTCAGTCGCCTGCGCCAGGTTTACGCACGCTTTACCGAGGGGTTTGCCCTCCCCGACCTACAGAACGCAGCAGCGCTGATCGGACATCCATGACGAACGCAGCCATGCCCTGACCCGGGCCAGGTCCGCGTTCGAAGGCTAGCCCCGTCTGTTCTGGGTGCTGTTCTGGGGCCTGCTGATCAACATGGCGGTCATCTCCACGCCCTGATCCAGCATGCGTTCCACCATCTCCCAGTATGGCTCCAACGTCGAAGGTATCTTCGGTGGTTGTGGCGCTGGCCCCAGCACCGCCGCCAGCCGACCCGGGTCAGGCAGCTTCCCCCCGTCCAAAAGTCCTTCTGTGTCGGCCATAACCTTGTACTTGTGGACTGTCGGCCTCGAGACACCCAAATCCCTGGCAATCTGCCTTTTGCTTTCGCCGCATCGTAGTCGACGCGGTAATTCACTGATGTAGTTCATGTGTATTCGCTGCATGTTCTTCTCTCCCATACTTTGACCGGGAGAGAGTATGCCTCAGTGGTAAACACCGGGCGACTATGGGTGGTAAAGATCGGGCGACCATGAATGGTAAACACCGGGCGACTATGGGTGGTAAAGATCGGGCCACTATGCCTGGTAACCATGACCCGGCTATGCCTGGAAAAGTCTAGCACGGTCGATGACAGACCTCCTCCTTTTGACAAGAAAGGATTTTGGGTGCATCATATCTTCATTGTCGGACCTGCACAGCAACCAGCTTGCCCATTAAGGTCTCAGGTATTCAGGCCGAACTTCGGCACAAGTCAACCTTTTGGGTATGCCGTGCCGAACCTGTTCGGTCTAGAGGCTCCGGTGAATAGGCCGAAGTAGTTCGGCCTACCCAATAGTTGGGCTGCGCAAGCGTTGATTGGGAGGGGCGCTGAGCGCCTGTCGCGGGGAGGTTGCTTTTGCACGAAGTCGATCTGCACACCTGGCGCCGCCGCCGGCACTTGGTTATTCAGCACCTTCAACCATCCCCACTTTAGTATGTGCGCCAACCTGGAACTGACCGCTTTCCATCAACGCGTCAAGAACAGCGCGGTGTCATTCACCGTCGCGTTTGTCTACGTGATCGCACCTGCAGCCAACGACATTCCCCAGTTCCGCCAGCGAATTCGTGCCGCGAAGGTAGTTGAGCACGACGCCGCGAGTCCATCGCTGACGATCCTTGTGGATGATGATCTGTTCAGCTTTTGCACAATCCCATACTGTGAGGAGTTCACAGAGTCCGCAGACAGGGCCACCGCGATGATCGGTTACGTGAAGGAGCATCCGACTCTCGAGGACGAGTCCGGCCAGGATGACCTGCTCTTCATGACTGCGCTACGGTGGGTATCGTTCACAAGCTTCATACGTCCGATGTGGCTGCATCCAGCGGACTCCATTCCACGCTTTGCTTGGGGCAGGTTCTACACGGAGGGGCGAGGTCTCGAGATTCCGCTCAGCGTACAAGGGCACCATGCGCTGATCGATGGCATTCACATGGCCAAGTTCTATGCGCGGGTAGAAGACTACTTGCGGCATCCGGCGTTCATAGCTGATGGGCAATGATTGCGCAGCCCAACCCCCGCTGCGCCTGACGCGGCTATCATGCTCGGTTGCGAGGGTGGCTGAGCCTGCCGCCGAGGCTTCAGTCGGAGGCTCATCGCCAGAACCGCCGGGAAGGTGAGCTTTGTCGTTGGGCAGTTGCGAAGTAAATCAATGAGCGAGATGGATAACTCACCAAGTACCACCCTGCCCGAAGCACCTATGGTCGCGGGATTGGTCTTTCGCCACTTTCGTGGCGAAGAAGACTTTCCAAACATTGCAGCTGTTATTAACGCCAGCCTCACCGCCGACGGGAGTAAGGAGCGTATCACGGCAGAAAAATTGAGCAACATCTACGCGCATACCGCCCATTGGGATCCGCAACAAGACATCTTGCTTGTGGAGGTAGATGGTGAGCTTATTGGCTACGCCAACACGGAATGGCGTGAAGAAGATAGTGGCGACTGTTTACACTTAATCGACCTGTACCTGGCGCCAGAATGGCGCCGCTGTGGCTTGGAATTAGCCATGCAGCGCCACATGGAGTGCTGTATTCGCAAGGCGGCCACCGCTGAGCTTGACGGCGTGCACCACTGGTTCGTCAGCAAGGTACCAGAGACCTGGCAGACCCGTGTCGAGATGCTGCGCGTCTTGGGTTATGCCCCCGTGCGCTACTATTATGAAATGCAGCGCCCCCTTCTGGGCCGCAACTTGCCTGAGATTGTCTTGGCAACTGGACTCGCGGTTCGCCCACCATTACCCGAACACTATCGCAGGATCTGGCAAGCAGGCGAGGAATGCTTTCGGGACCAACAGGACTATGTTGCCCCCAGTGAGGAGAGTTACCGAACCTGGGTGGCATCACCAGGTCTGGATCCGAGCCTATGGCTTGTGGCATGGGACGGTGATCAGGTCGCCGGGGCGGCGATCAATGTCATCCACGAAGGTGCCTTGGGCGAGACGGATGATCTGTTCGTGCGCCGCCCTTGGCGTAGGCGGGGTCTGGGGCGCGCATTGCTCGTCGGCAGCCTGCACCTGTTCAAGGCGCGAGGGCTGACCACTGCGGGACTGGGTGTTGATGCTGAGAATGTGTCCGGTGCCCTGGGTCTCTATGAAAGTGTTGGCTTTCGGCCGTACCAGCGCTTGGCATCTTATCGCAAACCGATGTAATTTCATCGGAATTGGTCGAGTATGTGCCGCAGGTTTGTGCGGCATCATCGGGATAGTTGGTTTAATGAGCAATGTGAGCTGTGTCGAAAAGGCAACTGCCTGACACCGGCTCCACCTGACCGCCTTTGGCGTGGAATAGTGGCGGCCATTTTGCAGAAGAAGTGGTTTTTTGCGGTCTTGTCTTGCTAGAATCGGCGGCAGGCGATCCATTCCGTTGGGCGGCAAATTGGCGATGAGTGAAAGGAGAAAACAGCATGGATAGTGTCAGCATCTCCCAACCTGGTATTGGGCTTGGAAGTGGTTCGGCCCGATGAGGTGTGGGTTGCCGATCTCACCTATGTCCGCTTGCAGCAGGAGTTCGTGTACCTGGCCATCATCATGGACGTTTTCACGCGTTGCATCCGCGGCTGGCATCTGGAGCGCCACCTCGGTCAGGAGTTGACCCTGACTGCGGGTGTGCCCTGCTGGATCATGTGCCTGAGATCCATCACTCGGATCAGTGAGTCCAGTATGCCGCGACGGCGTACGTTGACCTGCTTCATGACTATGGCATTGCGATCAGCATGACAGATCGAGGACAGGCCTGGCAAAATGGGTATGCCGAACGGGTCATTCGTACCATCAAAGAAGCGGAGGTCGAGTTATCAGACTACCAGGACTACTACGATGCCTACGATCAGATCGGTCGGTTCCTCGACGATGTGGTCATGCACAAGCGCATCCACTCATCGTTGGGCTACCTGACCCCGGCCGAGTTTGAGAGCCAGCGGCTTGCTCGGCAGGATGTTGCAGAATTGTGTTCGTAAGAACAGCACTTTTTGTGTCCAATCTCAGGGGCGCACTACTGTATGCCAGAGCCGCTCCACGAAGATGTTGTCCACCGACCGGCCGCGGCCGTCCATGCTGATCCTGCTGCTCGCCTCTTGCAGACAGGAGGGGAAGGCATGTGCTGTGAACTGGGCACCCCGATCGGCGCACGTGCTGGGTCATCTTGAGGTAGCCATAAAACGGCGCCTCAGTGTACTGGAGATCGATCAGACGCAGCAGGAGCAGGTTGAGTGGCGACTCCGTCGCCGGCTGACAATAGTAGGTCGACCGGTTCAACTTGATCAACTCGCATTGGCGTCGAACGCTGATCTCCGGCAGCGCAATCTCGATTATCGCGCGTCTGGCCTCAACTGTAACGGGCAGCTTTTTCAGCCACTCAAGGTCCACCTTCAGTCGCCCGATCTGCTCGTACAATTCTGCTTCTTGAGCTTCCCGTTGTTGCCGGGTCCTGCCACTGATGTACACCGTTGGGCCTTCCTCCAGCAGCAGCTTCTTCCACTGGCTGACCTGATTCGGGGTGCACGCTGTGATCGCTGGCGAGCTGTCTAATGGTCTGGAGACCGCCGACCGCTTTTAAGGCGACCTGGAACTTGAACTGGGCGTTGTTCCGTTGCCGTCTCTTGGTCATCCTCCTGTCCTCCACGAACAAGGTCTATCATATCCACCTTGGCTCGTGGTCCAGAAATCGGGGAGAACCTCCAAGTCCGTTACCCGGACATTGCGCTCGCTGGCATTGTGCTGGGCGGCTCGAACGGCTGCGTCGCGCACAAGTAGACCCAGTTGTTGGGGCTAATCAGCGCCAAGGGGTCGCGCCGAGAGTGTTGGGTTAGGCGACGGCGAGAGTTCCCCGGCAATGGCCGGGACGTGGAGTGGGAGGATTATGCTTCCGAAATAACCTTCAGCCCGGCGATACCGGCAAAGTCACCGCCGTTGTGAGTGACCCGAGGGCATCCGTGACGCAAGGCTGTGGCAGCGATCCAGGCATCCTGTACCGAAATCGGTTTGCCCAAACGCTGGCGATCAGCGCAGATCCGTCCCCATCCCCGACAAAGCGCATGATCGCAAGGCACAATGACCTAGCTGCGCAATCTCTCCTCAAGCCGAGCCGGCCTTCGTTGTCCCCAGTTGCGCACATAGGCCCACTGGTACAGCTCGGCCACGGTCATTAACGAGACTGTCAGTGTCTTGCCTTCCAGTTGCGGGCGGTATGCCAGGGCACGAGTACCGCCCTTGAACATAAAGGACACCACATCGGTGTCCACGACGACGAAATCGTTCACGCACTCACCTCGGCCGGATTCTGGCGTCGGCACTCACGAACGGCCGCCATGAAATCGTCTACCGATTCGTCCTCGGGCCAGCTGCCCAGTAACGCATCCAGGTCGTCCACCGGCGGGACACCCTGGGTTTCAGCCAGCATCTGCATGTCGGCGCCTTCCCAAAAGCCCAAGTCCGGCCGCGTATCAGGAAGAGCCTGCTCCAGGCCGGGCAGAACCTCCGCTACCACGCGCAGCCTATCGCGCGGTGGCAATTGGCGCAAGAGCTGCAGCACCCTCTCCGCGCTCACCGTACGAGTGTCCACCATACCACCTCCGCAACCTACTTCGCTCCAACTGTACTCGACGGGCCTGGGAGGGCAAGATGTTGGGGGTCTAAGCGTATTCCCCACACGCGTACGGGTGGATCATCTCCGCGTGCTGATTCGCCCGGTGGTGCCGTCGGCCCGGCCGCATTTCTGGCGGCGGCAGGACGGGGTCGAGGTGGATTCGGTGATCGACATGGACGGCGCCGGTTGGCGGTTGACGCCAAGCGGTCGGACCGGTCCAGATTCCGCGATCTGACCGGCATTCAGACCTTTCTCAGCCGGCACCCCCGAGCAGCCGGCCGGCTGCCGATCCACGGCGGGCGCGAGATCCGGCGGATGGGTGAAAACATCCTGGCCATTCCGTGGCCCTTGATCACGGGAGCGGCTATCGGGCCGGCAAGCCCGCCTGACCGGACGGCCTGAGCAGGCAAGCAGCGGAACGCCGCTGGAAACCCGGCTCGGCCGGCCGGACCGCGCCGGGTCAAAACCTGGCGTCGGCCGGCATTCCCATCTTGAGCAGCCCATCAGGGTTCGGCAGCCGGATCACCACCGCGTAGAAGGTGTTGAGGCGCTGCTCCACCGTGGTCACGTTGCGCGGCGTGTACTCGGGCTGGTCACCGATCCGGATCACGCGGCCCTCAAACGACCGGCCTGGAAAGCTATCCACGGTCACTCCGGCCGATTGGCCCAGCCGGACCTGCCCGATCCGGTTCTCCGGCACGTAGACCACCAGCGTCGTCTCGCTGAGATCCGCCAGCGACAGGATGGTGGCGACCGGCGCGGCCAGCTCGCCCGGCTGCATCGCCTGGCTCACCACGACGCCGTCCAGCGGGCTGGTGAGGGTGAGCAGCTCGACCTGCACCCTGAGCGCGTTGGCCTCGGCCTCTTTCTGGGCCAGGGCGGCGCGGGCCACCGACACCTCCTGCACGGTGGGACCGGCCCGCAGGTCGTCCAGCCGGGCCTGGGCCACCTGCACCCCTGCCTCGGCGATCCGGTATTGGCCCTCGGCCAGGTGCGCCCGGGCAATCAACCCCAGCGGCTCCCGGCGGATGATCCACAACCAGTTGAGCAGTGTCTGGGCGGCTTGCTGCTCGGCCTGCGCCGCCGCCAACGCCTCCTCGGCCGCTTGCACCTGCAGGTCGGCCGCCTGCCGTTCCCGCCCGCTTTTCTGGTCGCGCAACAGCTTTTCGCGCGCCAGTTGGGCCTCGGCCAGCTCCACCGCCTGCTCCGCCAGTGCGACCTGGGTGCGGGTCTGAGCGATCTGGGCGTCAAGCGCTTGCGGATTGTCGATCTCCCGTTGGGCATTCTCCCAGGCCCTGAGCGACCCATCGCGCTGGGCCTGCGCCAGCGCCAGGGCCGCCTGCGCCGCTGCCAGCACCTCGGCCTGCGGGCCGGCCTGGACCACCGCCAGGTCGGCCCGGGCGGTTTCGACGGCCGCTTCCGCCAGCGAGAGCTGGAGCAGCAGCGGGGTGGCGTCCAGGACCACCAGCACTACACCCTCCTGAACTGCGGCGCCGGCCGCAGCCCGCACCTCCAGCAGGCGGCCGCCCACCTCGCTGGCGACGCGGACCTGTCGGGCCTCGATGGTGCCCGAGGCCATCAAGGGTTCAGCGAGTCCGTCCGGAGCGGAGGTATCTGCCGCCCGCACCGTGATCCACTCGGCCAGGTTGCCCGCCCCGCCGGTCTGGCATCCGCCGACCAGCAGCAGCACCGATGCTGCCAGAGCAACGCGCGCGCCGGGCCTCCTGATGGTGAGGTGCAACGGGTGGAGCCGAGACCGCTTGGGTTCCATGGTAGTTACTGATCCTCAGGAGGTGCCAGGAGCACATCGGCCGGCATCCCCGGTTTGAGCAGGCCCAGCGGGTTGGGAATGCGGACGGTGACTGCAAAGACCAGGTTGGCCCGCACCTCCTGGGTGGCCACGTTGCGGGGGGTAAACTGGGCCTGATCGGCGATATGGCTCACCTCTCCCGCGAACCGCTCCCCGGGGAAACTATCCACCATGACCTCGGCCTGCTGCCCCAATCGGATCCGCCCGATCCAGTTCTGCGGCACGTAGACCACCAGGTTCAGCCGGGTCAGGTCGGCGATAGACAGAAGGGTCGCGCCGCGCGCTGCCACTTCCCCCGGGTGAGCAGCCACACTGATCACCGTGCCGTGCCGGGGCGAGAACAGCGACGCCATGTCGCGTTGTCGCTGGAGGGCAGACACGGCCGCCTGCGCCTGCGATACCCGCGCTTCCAGGGCCGCGATCTGTTCCGGGCTGGCGCCCGCCTGCAACGCTGCCACCTGGGCTTTGGCCGTCGCCACCTGGGCGTCGGCCTCCGCCAGAGCGCACAGCGCCTGGTCGGCCTGGGCCTCCAACGCCTGGGGATGCTGATACTGGGAGTACAGGGTGTACAGCGATCGCTGACTGCCCTCCTGCTGCGCCAGCGCCGCGTTCACCCCGACCCACGCCTGCCACCACCGGTTGGGCATCAGATGCAGCTCCAGGGGCAGGTCCACCTCCACCCATTTGTAGAGCGTATACCTTCCCCCCTGGACCTGGAGCTCATAGTCCCGAAACCGGTAGGTTCCGTCCGCAATCCCGGAAATCGGGTCCAGAATCTCGGGGGGTATCTCCACCGGCAGGTCATCAACCGAACCACTGGCAACCTCCAACTGGCGCGGCCCGCTCCCCAATTCCACCTGCAACTCGTCGAATTTGTCTTTGCCCAGTTCGGCCGCATCCTTGAGCGCCGTCGCCTGGGCCACCTGATGCTGAGCGGCCACCGCCTGCGCCTGGGCGACCGCGATTTGCAGGAGGATCTCCTGCGGGTTCTCCACCAGCGCCAATGTGTCGCTGACTGCTTGCCGGGCGGCCAGCCGGGCAGATTCGGCCTGCGCCAATTGTGCCTGGGCGATGGAGACCCGGCCCGGCCTAGCTCCGGCCCGGGCCTGCGCCAGGCCCGCCTGGGCGACGGCCACCAGCGCTTCGGCCGACTCGATCTGCGCCTCCAGTTGGCGGGCGTCCAGTTGGACCAGGAGTTGCCCCGGCGAGACCGAGTCCCCTTCGGCGACCATCATGCCCGCTATGCGCCCGCCCAACTCGCTGGCGATGGCCACCTGGTCCGCCTGGATGACTCCGGCGGCGCGCACTGCCTGGGCTTCGGCTGTTTGCGCGCCGCCCAATAGCTCCAGGACCGGCTGACGGAGTTCGGCCGGGAGCCGCGTGGCGGCCTGGCGGAGATATTCCCGCGGTTGCTGCCCCGGTTCGTAGAGGAACTGAAAAAAGAGCAACCCGCCCAGCACCAGCCCGATCAGGCCGGCCAGCAGGCGGTTGCGGCGTTGTCTCCCGGGTCTCGGCGGTGGCGCAGTGCTCATGGCGCTCACGCTCCCCTCGGTTTGACCGACGCGATGAACACATCCTCCAGGGTGGGTGCGATCCACTCGATGCCGACCACCCGAATACCCGCCTCCTCCAACAGCGTCCGGATGGCGGGCTGAAGGCGTTCGGCATCCGGAACCACCACGTGAAGCTGGGCGCCGTACAGGGCGATATCGTCGAGCGGGATCTGCTTGCCGGTGAGGGCGGTCCGCAGCACAAGCATGGCTTTCTCGGCGGGGTCGCAGGTGACCTCGAGCACCTGACCCTGCATCTGGAGCGTCTTGAGTCGCTCGGGCGTGTCCAGCGCCACCAGCCGGCCGTCGCTGATAAAGCCGACTCGCTGGCAGAGCTCGGCCTCGTCCATATAGTGGGTGGTGACCATCACCGTTACTCCCTCGCGGGCCATGGTGTAGATGAGGTCCCAGAACTCGCGGCGGCTGATGGGGTCTACCCCCGCAGTGGGTTCGTCCAAAAAGACCACCGCCGGCCGGTGCACGATGGCACAACCCAACGCCAGCCGCTGCTTCCATCCACCGGAGAGACTGGCGGTGAGCTGGTGCTCCCGTCCCGTCAGGCCGGCCATCTCCAGGATCTCGGCGCGGCGGCGGCGGAGCGTCCGCCCGCCGAGCCCGTAGGCCTGGCCGTAAAAGCGTATGTTCTCTCCGGCCGTCAGGTCGTGGTAGAGGGTGAAAAGTTGCGACATGTACCCTACGTGGGCCTGCATCGCCTTGGCCTGGGTCGCCGGATCGTAACCCAACACCTGGCAGCGCCCGCTGGTAGGCCTGACCAGCCCCAGCAGCATCCGCAGGGTGGTGGTCTTGCCGGCTCCGTTGGGCCCCAACCAGCCGTACACCTCGCCGCGCTGGATCTCAAAGCTGACGCCATCAACGGCCACAAAGCCGCCGAACTGCTTGGTCAGGTCCTGGACCACAATCGCCGGCCGGCTCATGGTACCCGCCTGTCGGCCGGATGATCCGGCGCCAATGCATCCCGGCTTTGCCGCCGGATCAACCAGATGAAAGCCTCTTCCATGCGCGGCTCGATCTCCCGCATTCCCTGGCAGGTGATGGCCTGCGCCGCCAGGGCAGTCTCGATCTCGCCACGTCGCCGATTGGAGTCGTCAACCAGGACATGGAGCATGGATCCGTAGCTCTGAACCTCCAACACGCCCTCCAGGCCATCCACCACGGGAGCGGCCCGTTGCCGGTCAGAGGGGGTGAACTCGAGCAGGCGTCCGGGAAGCCTTGCCTTGATGGCGGCCGGCGTGTCGCTGGCCACCAGCCGCCCCTGATACATCAGGCCGATTCGGTGGCAGCGTTCGGCCTCGTCCATATACGGGGTGCAGAAAAAGACCGTCAGTCGCTTTTCGGCCCGCAGGCTGGCCAGCAGGTTCCAGAACTCGCGCCGGCTGACCGGGTCCACCCCCAACGTGGGTTCGTCCAGGAGCAATACGCGCGGTTCGTGAACCATGCTGCACGCGAGCGCCAGCTTTTTCTTCATTCCGCCAGAGAGTTTTCCGGCCGGCCGGCCGGTGAAGCGACTGAGCCCGGCGAATTCCAGCAGATCGGGGATGCGCCGCTGCTGCTCGCGGCGGCTCACACCGTGTACCTGCGCGAAGAAGCGCATGTTCTCCATGACCGTCAACTCCGGCGGCAGCGCGAACTGCTGGGCGATGTAGCCGACTCGCTCGCGTATCGCAAAGGGTTCCTTCATCGAGTCATAGCCCAGGACGCTGGAGCGCCCGCCCGTGCGTCGCAGCAGCCCCAGGATCACCCGAGTGGTGGTGGTCTTGCCGGCGCCGTCCGGCCCGATCAACCCAAAGGTCTCGCCCGGCGCAACCTGCAGCGAGACATCGGACACCGCCGTCACCAGCCGCTTGCGGGTGTGGAACTGCTTTAGCAGGCCCTCAGTGGCGATGGTCGGCTCCTGGTGCATCGGTCCTGGACTCCTCTGTCTCCGCCGGCGGTCAATCCAGCCGTTTCTGAAAGGTGCCGGCCGCCACGGTCATGACCACCGCCGCATAGATGGCCAGCACGACGACATCATTCTGGACAAACGACAGGCCAACCCCTTTGGTAAAGATGCCGCGGACGATCCGGATAAAGTAGGTGAGGGGGATCAGGTCCCCCACAACTCGGACGGCCATCGGCATCGTTTCGCGCGGGTAGATGAACCCGGTCAACAGCAGACTGAACAGCATCAGCAACACCGATACCTGCTGCGCCTCTTTCTGGGTCCGAGTGACCGTGGAGACCAGCAGCCCCAGCCCCAGCCCGCAGACGAGAAAGAGCACTGACAGGCCGGCAAACAGCCAGGGGTCGCCGCGAAAGGGGACGCCGAACCAAAAGACCCCCGCGAGGGTCACGCCCGACATCCCGAACGCGGCCAGCAGGACGTTGGGAACCATCTTGGCGATCATCAACTCCATCGGCCGGATCGGCGTGACCAGCAGTTGCTCCAGGGTCCCCAACTCGCGTTCCCGCACCACCGCCATGGCAGTCAGATTGACGGTCATCAGTTGGAGCAGCATAGCGGCCATGGCGGGCACGATAAAGACCAGGTCATCCATGACCGGGTTGAAAAGGATGTGGGTGGACGTCTGAATGGGCAACCTGAACAGCGCGGTGTCCACCTGGCTGCCCAGGCGGCCGACCTTTTCCGCCATCAACTGAAGGGCCTGGTCCTGGACGACGGCGACCGCCGCGCTGTAGCCCGACTGCACGGTGAACGAGTCGGATCCGTCCAGCAGGATGAGCACCTGCCCCCGCCCGCGTTCCACCTCGGCCGCCAGGCCCGGCGGGATGACCAGCCCCGCTCGCACCCGCCCGCGGTCGATGGCGTCGATGACCTGCGCCTCATTCTCCAGGATCAGCTCGACGTCAAAGTACCCGGAGAGCTCCAGCGCCTTGATCAGCTGCCGGCTGCGGACGTCCTGGCTCAGATCGGCGACCGCGGTGGGGATATGGTCTACCGTCATGTCCACCGCGTAGGCAAAGAGGAAAAGCTCGATAAAGGGGATCGCCAGCATGATGCCCAATGTGGTCCGGTCTCGCACCAGTTGGACCATCTCCTTGCGGATCAGCGCTGCCAGTCGCTTCAACCTGATGCCCATGGCTATCTGCCGACGGTTCGTCCTGCGTATGGTTTCATGCCAGGGTCTGCCGGAACGACCGGGCGGCGAAGAACATGATCACCAGGATGTGGATGAACAGCGCCGCCACGTCTTCCCAGAAATAGGCCATACCAACTCCCTTGGTGATGATGCCTCGGGTGATGGTGATAAAGTAGGTCAGCGGGAACAGATTCCCGACCACCCGGACGGCCGGTGGCATGGTGTAGCGCGGAAAGATGAAACCGCCCAGCACCAGTCCCACCATGGCGAACAGGGTGATGAGCTGTTGAGCCTGTCGCTGGCTTGACGAGATGGTGGAGATCAGCAACCCCAGCCCCAACCCCGATATGACGTACATGAAGGAGAGCCAGAGAAACAGCTGCAGGTCGCCGCGGAACGGAACCCCGAACCAGAGAATCCCCAGCCCCAGGACGGTGAGCAGGTTGGTGAAGGCGATGAAAATGTTGGGAGTCACCTTTCCGATCATCAGCTCGGCCGGCCGGATGGGGGTGACCAACAACTGCTCCAGCGTGCCGACCTCGCGCTCGCGCACGACCGCCATGGCCGTAAGGATCATGCTCTGCACCTGCAACAGCATGGCCAGCATCCCGGGGATGATGAACCAGAGGTCATCCAGATTGGGGTTGTACAGGATGCGCACCCGCGCATCCAGCGGAGTCCCGCCCACCAGAGTCCCCATCCCGGCGCGCTCCACGCGGCTCAGCATGACGCTGGTCGCATGGGCCTGAGCAATAGCACTGGCGGCGTTGTAGGCGGATTGGGCAGTAAAGAGGTCAGAGCCATCCACCAGGAACAACGCCTGGGCATCGCCGCGCTCCACGCTGGCGGCAAAACCGGGCGGGATGACCATGCCGGCCCGGACCTGAGCGGCGTCAATGGCGTCCGCTACCCCCTGCTGGTCGGGCACATGGCGCACAACGTCAAAGTAACCCGAGGTGGTCATCGCGTCGACCATAGCGCGGCTGGCGACGTCGAGGCTCTGGTCCGCCACCGCCAGCGGGATGTGGTCCACGTTCATGCTGATGGCATAACCGTACAGGAAGAGCTGGATCAGCGGCAGCAAGAGCTGAATGATCAGCGTCCGCCGATCCCGCAGCGTCTGGACGAACTCTTTTTGCATCACCGCCCAGAGGCGTCGGAGCATGGGATGTCCTTCATGATCCGAGCCAGGCGCCCGCCTGGCTAGCTTCGTTCGCCGACCGGTTCAACACGCCGTCCAGCAACTGGCTCACGATGGTCTCTGCCAGGGTGTGGCGCTGTTCGGGCGAGGGCAGGGGGGCCAACCCGCGCATCGCCGGCAGGATCAGGCCGGCAAACATGCCCATCAGAAGTTGCGCGCTCAACGCCGGGTCGATCGGGCGAAAAACCCCGGCCGCCACGCACTCGGCGATGATGGCCGCGAGCGCCCGATGGATCAGCAGCAGGCGGCCCGCCAGGAACTCGTGCAGGATGTCGTCGTCCACCCAGGCCTCGGTGACCAGCGCGCGGGCAAATGGGAGCTGTGCTTCAGAGATGTTGAGCGCCCGTTCAAAGAGCTCGATCATGGCCGTGCGGTTGTCCAACGGCCCCGCCTGCTGCAAGGCCGAGAGGAGCAACGGCTCGGTCTCCCGGGCGATGGCCAGCAGGATGTCCCGCTTGCTGGAAAAGTAACCATAGAGCGTGCTCTCGCCCATATCGGTTCGGAGCGCGATCTCCTTGGTTGAGGTGTTGGTGTACCCCTGGTCGGCAAACAGCTGGGCAGCGGCCGCCAGTATCTGCCGGCGCCGTTGGGCAATGCGTCGCTGGCGACGATGTTCCGGGTGGCTGGCGGACATGCGTTCCGGTGCCATCTGCACTCCTTCTTGCCTCGGCTTGGGCCCGCTTCCGAGCGACCGCTCGGAAACCGAATGATCGCTCGTAATTGTACTTGCGCCGGGACGGCTGTCAAATGGCATGATGAGGGTGTCGAAAAGCAGGGATCGGCATCACGCTCCGACCGCAACTCCGGCCGACCATGGCACCGGATCGGCGGAATGCAAGGAGGATGGGCGGATGGCTCGCGAACGGCTCAGCGAGCAGGACAGTGGTCGGTCTTTGGCGGACGGCCGCGCGACCAGGCTGCCATGGGGGATCGCTTTCCCGGAAACCTGAACGCCCTCGAGGACGTGTAACCACTGGCCGGCTCCGCGGTCGACCGCCACAGGGGGGTGGTGCGGTGTGCGCCCGGCCCGGCTGAAGTCGGCCGGATGATCGCCAGGCCCAACCGGGGTCTCGCGGATCTGGTTGGATCTTGCGGCGGGCGTTCTGGAGTGGTTATAATAGCACCTGGCGCCCTGGAACAGGGACGCAGGATGGCAGTCAGCCGCATGCGTGAACTTGCCGGCGGCGTGGTGCTTACCGCAGCCGGCAGGGGTTGACCGATCATCAGGCGCCGCATTGGCAGCCGGGGCCGGGAAAGGAGCGGATGGGCATGGACCTGAACAGTGACGTTGGCGAGAGTTTTGGCCGCTACAGCCTGGGCATGGATGCGGCGCTGATGCCCTACATCACCTCGGCCAACATAGCCTGCGGCCTGCACGCCGGAGACCCGCTGGTGATGGACCAGACGGTGCGACTGGCGCGGGAGCACGGGGTCGCCATCGGCGCCCATCCCGGGTTCCCTGATCTGCAGGGATTCGGCCGGCGGGCCATGCAGCTGGCGCCGGAGGAGGCGGAGGCCTTTGTCCTCTATCAGATCGGCGCGCTGGCTGCCTTTGCCCGCGCCGCCGGGGTCGAGTTGGCGCACGTCAAGCCGCACGGTGCGCTCTACAACCAGGCAGCCAGGGACCGGGTCCTGGCCCAAGCCATTGCTCGGGCCGTCGCTCGTTTTGACCGGCAACTCATCCTGGTGGGGTTGGCGAATTCCGCCCTGGTCGAAGCGGGGTTGGAGGCTGGCATTCGCATAGTCCGCGAGGGGTTCGCCGACCGGGCCTACGAGTCGGACGGCTCGTTGAGGCCGCGCCATCTGCCCGGTGCAGTGTTGTTGGACCCGGCTCGCGCGGCCGCCCAAGCTGTGCGCATCGCGCGGGAGGGGAGGGTGGTCTCCTACACCGGCGACGAAGTGCCGGTGCAGGCCGAGACCCTCTGCCTGCACGGCGACACCCTCAATGCGCTGGGCATGGCACAAGCCATCCGCCAGGCGCTGGCGGACGCCGGAATACCGGTCGTGCCTCTGGCTGGCAGCGGCGCGGGAGCGGGTTGAGTGGGGTACGACCCTCCCCGCTTGCTGCCCGTTGGCGACGCGGCGCTGGCGGTCCAGTTCGGCAGCCGCATAGACCCGGCCATCAATGTCCAGGTGCATGCGCTGGCCCGGGCGCTGGCGGAGCATCCGCAGGTGGGTCTGGGCGAGGCGGTGCCCGCCTATTGCTCCTTGCTCCTGCATTACGATCCCCTGGTCCTTTCCTTCTCCACCGTGGTCGCCCTGGTCCAGGAGGCGATGGCGCAGACCCGCAGCCGCCCCTCGCCGGAGCCGCGGGTGGTCGAGATTCCCACCTGTTATGGCGGTGAATTCGGACCGGATCTGGCTGGCGTGGCCCGGCACAACGGCCTGAGCGAGGAAGCCGTGGTCGAATTGCATTCCTCGCGCCCGTATCCGGTGTACATGCTCGGTTTCTCGCCTGGATTTGCCTACCTGGGCGGTCTGCCGCCGGCCATTGCCGCTCCGCGACTGGCCACACCTCGCATCCGGGTGCCGGCCGGGTCGGTAGGCATTGCGGGAGCGCAGACCGGCATCTACCCCCTGGCGACACCGGGTGGCTGGCAGCTCATCGGCCGGACCCCCCTGCGACTCTTTGATCCGGAGCGCGATCCGCCTGCCCGGCTCCATCCGGGGGATCGGGTGCGATTCGTGCCGGTGAGCTCGGACCGTTTTGCCTCGCTGCATGAGCAAGAGTGGGAAGCCGGCGCGACCTCCCGGCCGCGCGTGGCACCGGCCGGCGCCGGCGGTCTGGAGGTGCTGGAGCCCGGACTCCTGACGACCGTGCAGGACGCGGGGCGGCGCGGGTACGAGCGATTCGGTGTGCCGGTAGCGGGGGCCATGGACCGGTTCGCGCTGCGTGCTGCCAACCAGCTGGTGGGCAATCCGCCGGAGTCGGCCGGGCTGGAAATCACGCTGAACGGGCCGGTCCTGCGGGCCGAGACCGATTGTCTGATTGGGTTGGGAGGAGCCGACCTGGGGCTGCGCATCAACGACCAACCCATCCCGCCATGGATGTCGGCCTACGTGCGCCGGGGGTGGAAGATCGCCTTCGCCGGTCGCCGCAGCGGTTGCCGCGCCTACATGGCAGTGGCCGGCGGGATTGAGGTCCCGCCGGTGATGGGCTCCCGGGCTACCTATCTGCATGGTGGATTCGGCGGCTTTGGCGGGCGACCGCTGCAGGCCGGTGACCGGTTGGGGGTTGGTCGGGTAGACTGGCACCTGGCGTCGGGCGCCGGCCGGCGGCTGCAGGACTGCCAACTGCCCGGGTATGGCGAGCACCCCACGGTGCGGTTCATACGGGGCCCTCAATCTGATGCCTTTACTGCTGAGGGATGGCAGACCTTTATCAGCGAGGAGTACCTGGTCAGCGCGACGGCCGACCGGATGGGCTACCGGTTGCAGGGGCCCGCGATCCTTCGCAGCCAACCGGATGATCTGATTTCCGATGGCATCGTATTGGGAGCCGTCCAGGTGCCGGCCGATGGGCAGCCTATCGTCATGATGGCCGATCGGCCGACGACCGGCGGCTACCCCAAGATCGGCGTGGTGGCCGGCGCCGACATTCCGCTGCTGGCCCAATGCCTGCCCGGCGCGAGCCGGATACGTTTCCGCGAGACCACGGTCGGTGAGGCGCATGCGTCACTACGCCGGATGCTCCAGGGGCTGAGATGGCGGACCTGAGGACGGCACATCGGCTGAGTCTCGGCCCGGATCGGGTCTGGTTAGCTTGGCGACCCGGATCGAGTTGTGCGCCTGACCGTATTCCGTGCCACACCGCGGGCGTGGGCTTGACGGGTTTGGCAAACCTGCCGGCTCTCGCCGGGTTCGCCGAGGAGAACAGCGGCGAGTGCTGAAGCGTACCAGTTGGGCAAGTATTTAATCCAGGAGGAGATGGGGCGGGGGGTTATTGGACGGTGTTCCGGGCGGTGGACACGACGCTGGACCGGCGGGTGGCGGTCACCCTGGCGCTCACGCAGCATGGTCTCCAAGGCGAGGTACACCGGCCGGGGTGAACCGTCCGGCCGCAAGATGCAATAGCCCGACTCACCAAAGCTGCTGCCCAACAACGGGGCGAAATTCAGGTTCCACAGGAACAAGGGTCCCACCCAACGCCACGTGTGGGCCAACTCGTAGGCGCCGTATTGGTTCACCTAAAATGCCACCGACGAGACGTGGTTAGGTCAACTGATCATGTTACCGAACAGTGAATGGCGAAGATCAACTGACCATCGATGAACTTCGGAGGTACTTGAGGATCAAGCGTAGGGCTTAAAAGGGAGCAACCCGCGTTGAGCGGAGCCGGCCATTGGACCAGACGGAGCAGGTGACCGGCCTGCATCGAAAGAGCCTCATCCGGCTGATGAACGGGGATCTGACCCATCTGCGGCGTCGGGAATAGCGAGAGCGCACCTATGGGGTGGCCGTCCACTATGCGCTCAAGGTGATTGCGGAGAGTCATGATTTTATCTGTGCCGACCGGCTCCAGCCCAACCTGGTCAAGATGGCCCAGAATCTGTCCCATCACGGCGAGCTAGAGGTGATTCCCGAGCTAATGACGTTACTCGACACGATTAGTGTCTCAACCGTCAAACGGATTTTGCGCCGGCTGAGACAGGACGAACCGCCATTGCCGCGTCGGGAGGCCGTTTCATGGGAGATCCTGGGGCAAGTGGCTGTGCAGCGTGTTGCCTGGCCCAACCCAGGTCACTTTGAAGTCGATCTGGTCCACGATGGTGGTCAAGCTTCCGGCGGGCATTACGTGCATAGTTTGCAGATGATCGATGTGGCCACTGGCTGGAGCGAGCGAGCCGCCACCTGGGGGAGGAGCTACCGAGTGATGCGAGACGCATTCGTTCGCATCCTGGCGCGTCGTCCCTTCCCGGTGAGGGAGATTCATTCAGTCAATGGGACTGAGTTTCTTCAGCATCGCATGATCCGCTTCTGGTAAGAGCAGGTCGGTGGGGTGGCGTTATCCCGAGGCCTGGCCTTCCCCAGCTTTTATGGACACACAGTTAGGAGAGATGCATGCGCCACAGGGTGGGCATTCTCAAAGGCCTCCGGGGTGGAATAGCCCAGCCCCGAGTGAAGCCGACGCCGATTGTAGAACGCTTCAATGTAGAAGAAAAGATCGGTGGCTGCCTCCTTGTATGAATATGTTTGTTGACCAGCGTCAGGCTGGCGTACAATACCTCGTAGAAGCTGAGGTCGACGTTGCTCTCCTTGAGGCTCGGCCTCGTCCGAAAGACTGTCGCCTCGGCTCTACGAGGGGTCTCGAATATGCAGGTTGCAGCTTGGCTGCGCATCACTCACAAGGCTGAGAGTCTCGTAGATGTCCGGGGCCACCTCACTTCACTTAATAGACTGGAGGCGGTCCACATGATGTATTGCGGAATTGATGTTGCCAAGCACAAACACGCTGCTCTGATTCTGGATGAGAAAGGCAAGGTATTGAAACCCGCTCTCTCGTTCTCCAACGACCGGCAGGGCTTCGATCAGCTGCTGGGCTTGCTGGCCGAGTTCTCGCAACCCGTTACCATCGGCATGGAGGCCACCGGTCACTATTGGTTATCGCTCTATGATGACCTGACCTGCCAGGGCCATCCGGTGATCGTTCTCAACCCATTGCAGATCGCGGCCTATCGACGCAGTGGGATTCGCAAGGTCAAGAACGACCGCAACGACGCTTTTTGGATTGCCGATTACGTCCGCATCGCCAATCTGTCGCCCACCGAGCAGGATCTTCCCTCCCTGCTCCAGTTGCGCGAACTCAGCCGCTTCCGCTTTGGCCTCACGGACCAGATCGGCGACGTCAAACGCAGGATCCTGGCCATTCTCGATCGCGTCTTCCCGGAGTACGAAACCCTCTTCTCCAGCGTCTTCTGGAAATCGTCTCGCCAGCTGCTCAAAGAGGCAGTCACTGCGGACGAGTTCGCCGACTTTGACCTGGCCGAATTGAGCCAGCTCCTCCGCTCCACCAGCCGCGGGCGTTTTGGGTCCGACAAGGCTGAAACCATTCAACGCCCTGCCCGCCGATCCGTTGGGGTCGGCTTTCTCGCCGACGTCGTCCGGATCAAGATGCGCTGCCTGCTCGAACAGATCGAGCCGTTGGAGCGGCAACGGACCCAGGTCGATGAGGAGTTGGAGGCCCTGATGGCCCAGATCCCACAACACATCACTTCTATCCCTGGCATCGGTCTGGCTACCGGGGCAGCCATCTTGGCCGAGATTGGCGATGTGAACCGCTTTGAGAGCGCTGAGAAGCTGGTCGCCTATGCCGGCATTGACCCGACGGTCTATCAAACAGGTCAGTTTCAGGCCTCCCAAGCCCGCATGAGCAAGCGGGGCTCACCTTATCTGCGTCACGCTCTCTGGCAAGCTGCCAGCATGGCTGTGAGATACGATCCCGATCTGCGGAGTTTTTACCAGGCCAAACGGGCCGAGGGCAAGCATCACGGTACCGCGATCGGCGCCGTTTGCCGGAAGCTCCTTGCACGCATCTACATCATCCTGAAGGAGCAACGTCCCTACGTTATTCGAAATTGTTAATGTTCGGCTTCTTGACATCTAATAGCAGGTCTTTCGAGTGCCTGGACCATATCTGTGGCGGAGCACGACTGACTCATGAAGAAGAAGCCTTCGAAGTCTATGCGAGCCCCTATACTCTGGGATGCCAAGTCCTGGCTGAACTTATCGCCGTCTCGACAGGGGAGGAACTGGAGAGCACCCCTTGCGAAGGCAAGATCCTGCTGCTGAGGGGTGCAGTTTGCTCAGAGCAGCTTATGCCGAAGGGCTTTGTCTTCTACAATCCAGAGCACCATCAGAAGATCCTAGCCCTCCTTGAGAGCCGTAGACCGGCGGGCATCATCGCGGCCACAGAGAGAATACCGGAACAAGTGGGGGCGCTCTATCCATTTCCGTTGATTGTAGATGGGGATTTCGATATCCCCAATGCCTACTGCCGGGACACTGTGGGAGACGTCCTGGCGGCCAGACAAGGTGACCCATTTCGACTGAAGATCGATGCGCGCCGGCTTCCGTCGAGCGCAACAAACATCATCGCCCGGTTGAACGCAGGGGCGGCAGGCAAGCTCGTCATCACCGCACACATCGACGCCTACGAAGGCTCTCCCGGCGCTTCAGACAACGCATCTGGCACAGTCGTCCTGCTGCTTTGCGCCGAGATGCTGTCCGACTACCGAGGGGAAAATTGCATCGAATTCGCCGCTCTCAACGGCGAGGACCACTACAGCGCGGGCGGTCAGATGGACTATCTTAAGCGATATGGGAGCGAATTCCCCGGCGTCCTGCTGGCCGTGAACGTCGATGATGTTGGCTACAGAAAGGGGGGATCATCATACTCTTTCTACGGATGCTCTCCTCAGCTTGAGAAGAAGGTCAAGGACGTCTTCCGGCGCTTTGACGGTCTGGTGCAGGGCGAGCCGTGGTTCAATGGAGACCACATGATCTTTGTGCAGAGCCGGGTGCCGGCCCTGGCCATTACATCCGAGTGCATGCCCGAACTGATGAGGACCGTGACTCATACACCCGCGGACACACCTGACATCATTGACTGCTCCAAGCTCGTCGAGGTTGCAGCGTCGCTGAGTGCTTTGGTGAGATCGCTCTCGGCCGCACGCAAGCGCACATCCATCATATCGAGTGGACCGTGACCCGGCACAGCAGTCGCCCGATAGCGAGTTGCGGCCGACTTTCCTCCGCAAATTGGCTGGGCCGCGGTCCGTCCGGCGCCAAGCGCGCCGCGCACGTTCCGTAGCACTTTGGAAGCTCAGTTGAAGCGAGTCACAGGCATTGGGGGCATCTTTTTCCAGGCCAGGGACCCGGTCGCCTGAGGGCCTCGTGGAGGGCAACAAGATCGAGCTGTGGCAGCCGGGGCAGTGAGTTGCATGCCAAGCCAGGGGGTACTGCGCGCAGGGAGGTGTCCATGATGGGCTGGAAACTGAAGCTCAAGGCCGATCCAACGGAATGGCTGCTAGAGCCGGACTGCGCCCCTGTCCGCTACTGGGCCCTGGTCGACATCGTCAATCGGCCTCCTGTCGACCCGGAGGTGCGGGCGGCGCAGGCGGCCATTCCAGCCTATCCCCCTGTGGCAGGATTGCTGGCAGCCCAGGAGAATGACGGGCACTGGGGAAGCCGGGACTATTACCTGCCCAGGGCCGGCCGCGGCACCTTCTGGGTGCTGAGCGTCCTGGGCGACCTGGGGCTCACTGCCGACGAGGAACCCATACGGCGCGCGTGCGACTGGATGTTCACGCACCAACGCGAGAGCGGGGCCTTTTGTCGCCGCCGGCGAGTCCCGGGCCAGGGGACGGTGTGGCAAGAGGACACGGAGCCCTGCACCCACGCGCGTATCGTACGCTTTCTGATCCAGTTTGGCTACGCCCCAGACCCACGCGTGCGAAAGGCCATAGACTGGCTGCTGCCGGCCCAGCGGGACGACGGGACGTGGTTCTGCCGCGGTGCCGAGGGCCGCGGCTGCCTGCGGGCGACGCTAGACGTCCTGCGCCTCGCGGCCCTCGATCCCCAGACCGCGGCTCGGCCGGGAATCGCCCAGGCCGCCACGGCCGTCTGCGGCCTGTTGATGGAGCCGCGCATGAGCCGCTACCATGTCGGCGAGGCGTGGGGGACGTGGGCGTGTCTCAAGTACCCCTACTTTGGCTTCAGCGTCATCAGCGCGCTCGATGCCCTGGCACGACTCGGCTACACCCCAGAAGATGCCAAGATGGCCGCCGCGGTGGACTACCTTCTGAGCCGGCAGTTGCCCGAGGGGACGTGGCCTTTGGATGAGGGCTGGGCCGACTCGCCGATCCACTTTGGTCAGCCGGGCGAGTCGAACAAGTGGCTGACGCTCGATGCCCTGCGCGTCGTCAAGCTGCTCTACGGCCGGCATTGATGTGGAGAGCGCCCTGGCTCCAGGCGCCGGCCCGCAGCCGGGACGCTCAGCATCTACCATTCGCCAGGGCATGGAAGACAATCTTGACGGTTCGTTGAAGCCTCAGTACAATGAGCATCAGCAGATCAGCGGGCCGCTGGCAACGCTTTGGCAGCGAGTCCAGTTAGGGGGATGAACGGCCCATGGCACAAGGTCAGAGAATCCCCCACAAGATTCCCCAACTGGGGGATGACAGCTTCCCCCGTCTTGTGCCATAATGAGTGTATGAGGCAGTCGAACGGAGCGTACAGGGCGGATCTCTCGCCTCGTCTGCGAGGGTACTCTGGATGTGACCCGTACGCCGGGAGGAAGGGTTGAGCAATGACACACAAAACGGACTCGGGTTCCAGGCCCATTGCTGCCCGCATGGTGATCCGATTTGTGTTCACTGCGGTCTTTTCACTGTCGATCTTGTTCGTCGCCGCCGGCACGCTGAAGTGGTGGGTAGGCTGGGTGTACGTGGCGGTCACTCTTGCCGTGCTTGGCGTGAGCCGGGTTTTGATGATACGCAAGAACCCCGACCTGGCCATCGAACGTGCCCAGGCAGGCGCGCAAGAAGACACCAAGTCGTGGGACAGAGCCCTGGTTCCCGCGATCTCAATCTATGGGCCTATCGTGTCCTGGATACTCGCCGGGCTTGACTATCGCTTCGGCTGGTCGCCGCCCTTTCCGCTCAGCATTCAATTGGGCGCGCTGCTCGTGCTCGTCGTTGGCAGCTCCATCAGTACCTGGGCCATGGTGGAAAACCGCTTCTTCTCCTCGCACGTGCGCATCCAGACCGATCGGGGCCACAGCGTCGTCGATACGGGACCCTACCGGATCGTGCGGCATCCGGGCTACACAGGTGGCCTTCTAAGCTGGGTCGCTGCCCCCTTCTTTTTTGGCTCGTGGTGGGTAGCAGTTCCCACCTTGCTGGTGATCACTGCAACCCTGGCACGCACTGCCTTGGAAGACCGCACGCTACAGGAGGAACTCCCTGGCTACAGGGAATACACCCAGCGAGTGCGGCATCGCCTGTTGCCGGGCGTGTGGTAGGGGACCAAGGCACGGGTGTCTTCGGCTACATCACGTGGAGGCCCCGCTCTGTCCTGGAGGCAAGGAAATGACCCGCTTCGACAATCTCGATGTCCTGTTCATCGTCTGGGCGTTCCTCTTCCAGGTCGTCCTTGTGATCCACTTTGCCGTGCGCAAACGCTGCCTTGAGAGCTACACCCTGAACTTCGGGTGGGTCGTGTACGCGTTGAGTATCCCGGCCGTCGTGATCAGCGTCGTCCTGCTCTTGGGCGGGAAATCGTGGTCGTTCTGGCTGGGTGGTTTCCTTTTCCTGGCCTGCGCAGCCTATGGCTACTGGGTGGATTATGTTAGACAGATCCCGTGGCGCAAGCCACTGCGCCTGTCCATCATGTTTCCGTACGTGTTTCTATACCTGGCGACGGCCATGTTCTACTGGTGGCCTCTCGGCCTCCTCAGCCGGCCGCTTTGGTTTGTGGCAGCGGTGCTGTTTGTCATCGGCACGGTCTTGAACGTTGCCTCACACTGACAGGAAATCACCCATCGGGGAGGTGCGATGAGTACACAACCGAAGAGGCAGAGAATCCAGGGAAGACTGGATGCGATTACAAGGAAATGGTGGCTCTACCCCTTGCTCCTGCTGCTATTCTTCATCCCCACGTATGCGTCCAGGAGCTATGACCCCCGGCAGTCGGTAGATCTGATTGGCCAAGTGCTCTCCGCCCCCCTGATCTATGCTTTCCCTGTCCTGATGCCGATAGCCAAGATAGTCACTGTGGCCCTGTTCGTCGGCGTTTTGGTGTATGGCAACAAGATGAGACGCCCTTTCAACATCTACGTGGCGGTGCTGTACCTGGCCCTTGCCCTCTTTCAGACGGCAGCCGTGACGGACACGTATGGGCTGGTTGTTATCTCCGGCAACATGGCTCTCGTCCTGGTCGTGGCGCTGGTGTGGGCGTGGGAAGTGGTGGCAGAGAGGAACGATTTCGAGACCCGAAAGCGCCCGTTGTGGAGGTGGTGGGTAGCGCCACTCGCGGTTTTGGCGCTTCTGGCGCCGGTGGACGCAAGCACGATGTCACCCGACTTCAGCCCGGTTCGGCTGCTGACGAATGAGGCCGGGCTCACCTTTTGTATGATGACGCCCGTGGTGTTGGCGGTGTTGACGTTGTACTGTCCCACAGTTAACTCAACGGTGCTCAGGATCTCGAGCTTTGCGGGGATCCTCCTCGGAGCAGTCAACATGATCGTGTGGTTCGTTTTAGAATCGTGGGGGTGGTGGATGGGTGTGCTGCACATTCCGCTGGTCGTGATATCGGTCTACGCTTTTGTACTCGGCCATGTCAAGGTAGGGGGAGGGTCGCGTGATGCGATCCCAGTACAGCCAGAGCCCTGATGGCGCCTGACCTGCAGATGCAGGCGACGAAGCTATCGAGGAGGTGGTGGCCAGTGATCGAGATGAGGCCCATCGGGTTTGTGTGCCGAGCCTCACCTGGCGAGAATGAGAGAGACAGGAGCCTTGTCGCACGGGTTGTGCTCAATGAGGACCTCGCCCCGGCGCTGGACGGAATAGAAGAGTGGTCGCACATCTATGTGATCTTCTGGCTGGACAGGGTGGTGCATACGGCGGAGCCGCAGCTGCACCACACAGGGGATGATCTGGGGATCCTGGCAGCGAGGTCACCCACTCATCCCAATCCCATAGGATTGACCTTGGTGGAGCTGGTGAAACGCGAGGGAGACGTGCTCTGGGTGAGAGGACTTGATGCGTATGATGGGACACCGGTGCTGGACATCAAGCCATATCCCGATTGGGAACAAGGGCGCTTGATTGTGGTGACGGATTTTAAGATTCCGGGATGGCTGGCGAGAATCATAGAACGGCCGTGCTTGGGCCATGGGAGATGACGGCCAGCACGTTCGAGTTCCCGCTCCCGGAGCAGCTCCGGGCGTTCGCCGCGTGCGGCCACCGCGTGGATGGAGCGGCCATCGCGGGAGGGTGGCACACGTACCCCGAGATGGGCGCAGGTGCGAGCATGTGGGCGACGCCATCCGATCTGGCGCGATTTGCGATCAAGGTGATGCAAGCCTACACCGGACAGGCGGATGAGACCCTTTCCCATGGTGTGGCGATCCAGATGCTGACGCCGCAGATCGATGACCGTGGGCTTGGACCCGTGGTGCAGGACGACTGGGGTGACCGGTTCTACTTCATGCATCCGGGCGCCAACGAGGGCTACAGGTCCGTCTTGGTCGCCTATCCGCTGCGAGGGCAGGGGGTCGTGATCATGACGAACGGCGACAATGGCGAAGCCCTCTGGCGTGAGATCCTGAGGGGTGTCTCGGTCGAGTACGGTTGGGTGAGGGACTATACATCGCTGTATGTGGGCATCGCCACTGCGATTCTGTTCGCGCTGCTGGGGATCGTGCCCCTGCACAGGACAAGACGACGCGCCGCCCGGAATAGGGCATAGGTCCGTCCCAGAATTGGCAGGTGGCCGATGCGCAGCCGGGCGAATCCGGCTATGATGGCGTTGCGGGGGGAATCCGCGACAATCGTCCAGGGAGGGCAGTTCGGTGGAACCAGTGGTCAGCCAGCTGGCAGAGTACCTTGAATCGCTGTTGGAGATGCTTGCCTGCCCGCTCGACAACTCGATCCCTCTGTCGGCGGTGCGGAATACCGCGGGCGAGGTCGTGGCCTTGAGCTCGAGCGATGCCGAGTACCCGGTTGTCCACAATGTGCCCTGCCTGATTCCGGAGCTGGGGCGGGGTGCCAGGGGCGATCTGCCGCTGTGGCAGGCGCACCAGAAGAAGATGTGGCAGGAGTACCAGGCTGGCGAACCGGGTGTATTCACGGGAGAGAGCAACGAGATCGGGCGCCACGTGGGCGAGATCATCGCCGGCTCGGGGTGCGGGCTGTGCCTGGATGTGGGCTGCGGGGCGCGGCCGTGGCCGGTATACATGGCGTCGTCGAGCGAGCGCGTGAGGTGGATCGGGGTTGATCCGTTCTTTGGCGATGCTGCTCGGCGATTCCCTTTCGTGCAGGGGCTGGGGGAGTACCTGCCCTTTCGGCGCGGGGTCTTTGGCGGGGCGCTCTATGCCTCGACGATTTATCACCAATTGGATCCCCAGCGCTCGCTGCGCCGCGTCCGCAGCGTCCTCAGACCGATGGGCAAGGTATTTGTGTGGTACACGGCCAGCCGGTCACGGCGGAGGTACTGGACGTGGCGCGGATGTACTCCCCGGATTACCAGTGGGCGTTCACGCCGCGATCGTTGCAGGCCGAGCTCAAGAGGGCCGGCTTTGTGGTGGAGGACAGTGTCTTCCTGTGCCGGGCCTGTTCCGACTTTTCGACGTGCAAGGAGCCGAACGAGTACTTGGCCGTCGCCCATCGCCTGTAGCCCGGCGCGCGACGTCGAGAGGTTATTCGGGGAACGGGCGACATGACCTGGGCTGAGCGCTACCAGATCACCCATCAGGGAGACGTCTCGACGGTCATGGCAAACGTCCGGCCGCGATGAGAAGGCTATGGGCCGCTGACGCGGACATCTCTGGGCTGGTGCCCTTCTCGGGCGTCTTGCAGTGCGTGACGGGCTTGGCGTGGTTGGGCAAGCCGTGCTGGAGTGGACTCGTAGCCAATACCTACTTTGCAGCCGATCCGAACTCCATTGTGCGGTTTTTTGTGCAACACCTCCCCGGGGGTATGGCCGTAAGCCCGCAAGGGGAGGTATAGAAGACCTCCCCTTGCTCTTTGCCCAGCCTCACATGAACAACCACCTTCTTCAGAAGTACCTGCTGCGCTCTCGTGTCGGTGCCGGCGAGGGTTTCGCGCATCTCAGCCAGTATCGCCTGAACGCCATCTGAGGGCGATGCCTGCCTCTGGGCTTCCTCACGGCCTTCCATCTGGTCCAGCTTGGCCAGCAGCTCACGGCGTTCGGCCTCTCGTCGGACGAGACGGGCACCTGCGCTCTCAGCCCCATACTGCTCCGCGAGATCGAGGAGAACGTGGATGGACTCGTCCACACCCTGGAGGCGGCGCCGCGTTTCCTCGACCTTGTCCTCCCGCAAGGCTCTGCGCCGGGGCAGGTGCTCGCCTGTTTCCGCCATCTGGGTCACCGCGAACTCGGCGGTCAGCAGGTTCTCGATCGCGAACTTGAGCATGGCCCGCTCCGGCCGATCCGCCGCTATCTTGCCGCTCGGACAAGAACCCCAGCCCTCCCTGTTCTTGCGGCTGCACAGGTAGTAGCGGAAAGGCGTCTTGCGACCGCCTGACCAATCCTCCTTGCCGATCATGGCCGCACCGCATTCCGCGCACTTGGCCAGGCCGGACAAGAGGAAAAGGCTCTTCCCTTGATGCACACGGGGTGTGCCCGCATCGTCGCGGCGGGTCCTCCTTACCCTTGTGCCCACTGCCGACTGCACAGCATCCCACGTCTCCCGGTCCACGAGCGGCTCGTGAGCATCCCCGACTTCCAGATCGCCACACTTCCGGATGCCCAGGTAGCTCTTGTTCCGGAACATGGCGACATAGCTGCTTCGGACGGGGAAGATCCGCGTGGCCTCCAGGATCTCCTCGTAGGATGCCCCTGCCGCTCTCATCTCGAAGGCTTGCCGCACTCTGGGTGCCAGCTCGGCATCGGGCACCCATTGGCTCACCAGGTGGGGCTCTCCGTCCCTCTTGATCCCAATCTGCACCTTCGCCGCCTTGTACCCCTTCGGAGGGAAGCCTCCGGGGGCGTAGCCCGCTCGCGCCAGGTCATACAATCCCCGTTTGACGTCGCGGCTGAGGTCGCTCAAATAGCGCTCGTTCTTCCAGTCGATGATGGCCTCGACCACCGGCGCGATGTCGCCGGTGGGCACATCGTCTGTCATCGAGTGGAGGACATAGCCCTGTCTCCGCAGGTCGCTCTTGATGAACTGGGAGTCGATCTGCCTTCGGGCCAGACGTGAGAAACTCCAGAAGATGATCCCTTCCACAGGCCGGGGTTGCTGGCGGGAAAAGTACTGCAGGTCTGCCAGACCCTCACGCCCTACGGTCGTGGCGCCAGGTTTGGCTTCGTCCGCGAACACCTGAACGAGGACCAGGTGGTGCATCTGGCAGAACTCCTCGATCGCCCTCCGCTGTGACGCTACGCTATCCTGCTGGTCGTCCCCGCCGCTGTCACGGCAATAGGCCCAGATGCGGCTTCCCGGCTCAAAGGGACAGGTGCTGCCGGCCATGCTCAGATCTCCAGGCGACCCCGGAGGATATTGGGATACAGCTCAGCATCTCTCACACCAGCCCGCTCTGCCGCAGCCACCGCTCTGTCTCGCGGATGACCGCGTCGAGGTGCGGTAGATCGCGCGCCTGGCCGCGAAGACGCGGCTGCCACAAGCGACCAAAGGTAGCTTGCTTGCGCGCCAGAACGTCGCCCAGAGCCGCAGGGTCCAGTCCCTTGTGGGCCATCTTCTCCGGCAGCCTGGACCACACGGCCCCGTCGTCTGCCAGGCGATGGGTGAGCATGTAGTGGATGTCGAAAAGGTCTCGGGGCTCGGTGCGGCCCAGCAGAGCACACAGCTTCTCCGTCAGGATCTCCTCCGGTGAGTAGACGCAGAGCGCCTCGCCCCGGCCACGGCAATCGCTGTACAGCGACCGGAGCGGAGCCTCCACCAGCGGGAACAGAAGCAATTCACCCCGGGTGAAGTCGGCCTTGAGGAAGCGGCTGCCCAGGTCGCCGCGCAGGGGGCCGACGTAGTTCAGATACATGGCCGGGTTGCCGGTCTCGTGTACCTCCGTCCGGCGCAGCCCAAGCACGATGTTGACCTCTCTGCGCAGCCACGGGAATAGAGCCTCGACCGCTGCGATCAAGTCCTCGTTGGGCGTGTCGTCGAGCAGGGTGAAGTCAAGGTCTTCGGAATAGCGATAGTCAGGCTCGTAGATCTTCTTCAGCGCCGTGCCACCTTTGAATGCCAGCCGGTCGCGCAACGGCGAGTGAGCGATGGCCAGCAAGATCCACGTCAGCACATAGTCCTGCTCAATGGTCTTGTCGCTGAGGCCCAGCCGGTGGGCCAGGCGGGCAATCTCGCCGGGTGGGATCATCGTTATGTCCTCACGATGCTGTTCAAGGTCTCCGCATCCAGATTGAGCCGGAGTCGCCACCGGGCCAGGTAGGAGCCCTCGTCGGGCAGGAGAGGGTCGAGCCGGGCATAGGCGATGCCGACCAACCCCTGCAACGCCTGGATGGATTCCGGTGTGCCCAGGCCATATAGCTCCAACAGATAGCCCAGGCGTTGAGCGACGGCTCGTATCCCGAGCTTGCGGGCATAGCCGGCCAGCCTATCCCAATCCAGATCGTCACGGCGCATACACAGCCCCGTGGCGACCTGGCTCACACCGGCGCACAGGTCAGGCCGGGCCAGGCCGTCGAGGATCGTCCGCTCCAGGTCGCTGACGATCACCTGCTCATACGGCGTCACCCACACCGGACCGCAGCCCCACAGTGCCGATGGGGAAGCATAGACGAAGCGATACGGCACGCCCAGGATGTCGCGGCTATCCAGCCGGCGCGGCGTGGTGACGATGACGGACACAACCGGACGGGTGAGCATGTTGTGGATATCCATCGCACTGTCGTGGGAGATGTAGTAGGGTGTGTCATGCAGCAGCTCGCGGGCGATGACGTACCGGTTGATCTGGGGTGTGGGCACGTCTCCGGACGACAACGGTACGATGGCATACCGGCCGGCCGTCAGTCGGACCACCCAGCCGGCGCGGTCGAGTCGCATCAGGGTCTGGAGGGCAGCATCGTAGCTGCTGCCGAGGATTTCCTGCGCGTCAGCGACGGAAAAGACCAGCCGATTGCTTTCGGCCAGGGTCGAAAGCAGCCGGGCACCGGTTGCGCCAAGGATCTTGCTGCTCATCGGGTGCTATCCTGTCCCATGTATCAGAACAATTGTCATACCTCATATTCTACACATGGGGCGATATCTGTCAAGTCTGAGGCACAGGACCGATCCGGCCTGCACGTGGCACGAAACGGACAAAACGAACAAAGAAACGAACAATGTCCGTTTCTCCCGTCACCTTGCTGTGGGCAGAAGCAAGGTGGCAGGCACAGTTCATCAGGAACCGGTTCAGGTGACCAGTAGCAAGCCAGCTGGAACCTGGGCGGCCTATTCAGGCCCGGATCCGTACTCCATTGTGCGGTTTTTTATGCAGAACCCCCCCGGGTGTTATTCTGCCCGTAGCACAGGTGCTTGCGCACAGTGCACGCGCTGCCCGCCAGGACCGGTGTAGGGCAACGGATTCTTGAAACGCCTCGCCCAACACCTCGTCGTTCCTGCCAAACATTCGCTGCGACTGAGCCACCCGTTGTTTGCCGCTGGGGTTCTGGCGGTCGTTAGGGCCACGGATCGACGTGGCACCCCGCTCGAGCAATTGCTTCTGCCAGTACCGATAAGTGGTGGGTTGCAGGTCATTCTCGTGACCAAGCTCCGAGACCGGAAATACCGGGAAGATGCATGCGGAGCACTGCAACCTTATCCTCTGCCGTACGCTGCTTCCGCTGCTTTCTCAGAGCTGTCGCCATTCTGGTCCATACCAGATGAGAAGAGGCATATCCCCGATATCAGCTGCAGCAACACATCGCACCGACCACAGCCGCATTCAAATGGTAGTTCCGCACCGCCTGCGCTCTTTTCCAGCCATGGCTACTCGATCCACGGTCTGAACCCCCCCCCCGTTTATGTCAATCCAAAACGGGGCCACTTCCTTGTAGTAGTGGCTGTAGACCGTGTCGGCAACTTGTGGCTGTTGCGAGTTATCCACACGGTCCCCAGCCCGTCAGGCATTGACCTCCTCCTCCGCTTCACGCTGCATTCGCCCGCGGAAACGCTATGACTCACCGACAAACTCCAGGATGTGGGCTCTGTGTGTGAGACGATTCAGCAAGGCTGCCGTCAGCAAACCTGGATAACACATGTTGCTCCTGCGCCGAGATCAGCTGGTTGACGAGGGTAGCTGCGTTGAAGTAGCGAACCTTGGACCCTTGGGGACACACGACCCGCCTTAATCAGGCGGGTTTTTATTTTTCGGGTACATTTCAGACCCAGATAGACTCGTCGGACACCTATAGTTCTCCGGAGGAAACAGTTTTCAAGGGAATGATAGTCCCAAGAATGGTCGGAACTATTCATAATTAGTTTATGCTATGATAAAGGGGAATTCTGCGTTCACGGACAGTGTCCTATGTCGAATGCCCTGCTGACCACCAAGGTCTTCTTCCCGCCTCCCCGACCCAGCCTGGTGCTGCGCTCGCGGCTCGTCAAACGGATGCTGGGCGACTGGCGCAATCTACTCCAGAGTGCGGGATTGCCGCTGTTCGTACCAGGTTCGCCCTACAACGTGGAATATTCCATCACCGCAGAATTGATCCCCACTACAAATGCATTTGCGATCGGTACTGTCTTCTGGGCGATCCTGGCGGTGATCTACCACACGCGTTCCATCGGATCCATCCCAAACTTCCTGCCGGGCGGCGAACCGAGTTGCTTGACCCGACCGGGAAGGGCCTGCGCTTCCCAGCAGTGATGTGCATCGTCAGCGTGATCCCTGGATTGATCATCATCCTCTAGACACACATGCAGACATATTCAGGAGCATATCTACTATATGAACGCTCAACCTGTTGAATACAAAGCCAAGGTCTTCGAGGTTCGCAACCTGATCATCTATTTCCTGATCGCTCTGATGATAACTGCCTGTGCGTCAGCAACCCCTGTCCCCCAGCAATTGGTACCCCTGCCTGTCGGTCAAACAGTCGCGGCACACACTCCCGTTATTCTACGCGCGGAAGAACGGATAGAAGACCAAAATGGGCAATTACTCATCCATAAGGACATATACTTCACAGACCCGGCGGGAGATGCCACCACTGTCATACACCAATTATTCGCGACCGTCCCGGCAGGAATCTACCTTCCCAGGTTTGATGATGTAAGGATCACGACCTCCGCGGATGAACAAAAAATCGAAGGGTTGGTCACTAGCTCTGTGGGATGCCCTGTGGTACTGTACCCTCTTTCTCTCACGATCGAAACCAGAATTGGTGATGCAGCCGGGAATTTGAGCGAACCAGTGGCCGTCGACTTTGCGTGTCCTGCCAATCCACCAAACAGCATACCATCTTTGATCTTTGAGCTAATTCTCTGGCTTGGTTTGCTGACGGGATTCTGGTTGTCTTTCCGTAAGCACCCTTCCATGGGAAAGTCAACCATTCTTTCCATGCTTCTACTATTCTGCTCATGGATCGTACAGGGTTTTCTAGGATCGATATTGCATGAGGGCGGTCACGCTCTGGTTACCCTGATCGAGGGAGAAACAGTCTGGAATTTTTATGTGCACCCATTCACTTTCACAGGGTTTGTCAGGCCTGTTGTTGATACCGCTTGGAGGTTTGCTTCGGCGTATTTAATAAGTATTCTGGTTTCAGTAATGGTCTTCATCCTGCTTTGGAAGCGACGTTCTGTTTCAAACCTTCCTTTCGTCTTGCTCTTCCCGTGGGGCGCGATCATTCAGGGGTTTCAGATGTTAACCCTGAGTGGTGATGCCTACAATATTATGCGGATCACAGGGCTGCCAGCTTTTATTTTTATTGGCCTGGGCCTTGTGCTTGTGTGTTCAGGGATCTTCTTCCTCCTTTCACTATTTCCTCTTCTTGGTTTAGCCCCCAAGGATGGAAGATCTCTCCTGGTGTTGCCGGCTGTTTTTTCCCTCCAAAGCATTTTTGGAATGCTGGTTGCCTATTTATTTGTGCCGGGTTCCCCAGTCGACATTCGATACGCAGAAGGAGGAGGAATCATCGCTAGTGCAAACAATGTCGCCATATTCCTGCCAATCCTTGGGGTGCTCTTCGCTGTGATCTATATCACGCTGTTCCGGAAGATATCTCCCAAACTGCCCGCTTGGCTGCGAGAAGAGACGGTCCAGCTGGCCTGGAAAGACCTGCGCGCCCCCGCCTTGCTGGCCGCTGTCAGCGTGATCCTGGGGTTGGTGATCATAACTTAGGGGATGGAAAGAGATCCATCGTCCTGTTCTGAACCGGAAATCAAATCAATTTTCTTCTCGAATCACCCTCTCAACTTTGTATTATCCGTATATACAGTATCCCCTTGCCGGCGCGCTGCTAGTGCAACTCCAGTCGCAATGTGGGTCTTCCCCAGGACCGGGTTTCCCACCATCCTAACCGGCTCTGCTTTCTGGATGAATCCTCCCCGAGACAACGCCAGCCCTCTGCTTTTGGGTCGGATACGCCCTCACAAACAGCCGCCGGGAGAAGCATAAGCGCATCAGGAAGATCTGAACGGTGGTACTCGTTCTGTACATAATCACCAGTGCTTCTCCCCAATCGACTTGCGCATCGGTTCCAGGGTCAGACACCAAGGGAGTGTGCACGTCTCGTTCCTTCTTTTCACGTCGCAGCCCGGCGATGTGGCCTCGTACTGTCGATTCGCTGCCCATATACCCTTGGGCAACGATGTCTTGCTATTTCTTGCGCCCAGTGTACCGTTGTTTCCGCGGCGATCGCTTGTTCTCCTCCAGCGGTTCGTCAATCCGAGCCATCTACGGCACCGGCCCCGGAGCCTGCCGACGCCCCTGAAGCGTGCAACTCCCCGGCTCTAACGTCTCAATAGCCTTCTTCACTGTGTCGCGAGAATGCCCCAGCTCTGGCAATCTGCCGGATGCTTTTCTTCTCGATGGAGGACGCTCTCTGAATCCTTTCCCGGGGTTCCACCGTGACCATCTCCTCCTCCGCCATCATTCCGATCCTCATATGCCCACCTCGGATGATGGCAGATGTCCGCTACAGTGGCCCTGTTTTCGATTGACATTGTTGGGCGTGGTGGCCCTGTTTTCGGTTGTCAAGGGTGAGCCCGGTGGCACCGTCTTGGATTATCAAAAACACAAATGCCGCTTGGCTATGTTTCTGTTCCACGGCGAACGGTCTCCACGATGTGTTTTCGGTTGAGGCGCTGGCCGGCGAGATGGATGCGGTGGTGACCGCCCCCATCCACAAAAAGCCGCTGCGGGCCAGCGGTTGCCCGCATCCCGGCCACACCGAGCTGCTGGCTAGCCTGACCGGCGCGCTCCAGGTTGCCATGATGCTGGTGGCAGGTTCGCTGCGGGTTTCGCACGTGACCACCCATCTGGCGCTGCGCCAGGCGTGCGAACGTGTCCGTCAGGAACGTGTCTTGCAGGTGATCCGGCTCACCCATCAGGCGGTGGTGCGGATGGGGGTGCGGCGGCCGCACATTGTGGTAGCTGGCCTCAACCCGCACGCCGGTGAGCCGGGCGGCGCCGGCCAAGCGGATCGACGCGGCCGGCCCCTACCCGCCGGACACGGTCTTTTGCCTGGCAAAGCAGGCGGCCGGGCCGGGCCGGCCGCCAATGGACGCGGTGGTGGCGATGTTGCATGACCACGGGCACATCGCGGTCAAGCTGATGGGGTTCATGGAGGGTGTGAACCTGACTTTGGGCTGCCCATCATCCGTACGTCGCCCGATCACGGCATGGCGTTCGACAAGGCTGGCAAAGGCACGGCCGATCCGTCCAGCATGGTCCAGGCCATTCTGCTCGCGGCGCGGATGGCTAGGGGATATCGCGAGAGTTAGGGCGGCGCTGGCATTATCTGGGTCGACGGGTGCTTGGCTGGCAGCCGAATAGCCGCCCGACTCAAGACCTGTTCCAGTGAATGGTTCCGGTATCACACCGCTTGCAGCTTGTCCGTGACAAGATGGCCAGGCGGTGATTTCCACCAGGTGTGAACCACTGGCATTGCCTCAAGCGTGGTCGCCTGCGAGCCTGGAGGCCGGATGAAATGCCCGATGGTGATGTCAGTCAAGCAGAAGACATGCGGATCTACCCCTTCAAGGCCGAGCGGGTCAAACCGTTTCAGGCTCTCCGCAGCGAGCTGACGCCGCTCCTGGACGAGGCCGGCCGGGTGGAGTGGCTGGAGGAACGGCCGGCGGCCTGGGAGCAATTCCTGACCAGCCAGGTGGACGCGGCCCGGGCCATACCCCTTATGCGCCACGCGCTGAGCCACGCGTTTGGCTACCGGGTCTACCCGGACGACACCGTGAATCAGGAGGACGTGGATGACCTTGGGGCGCGCATGGAGAAGGTGAGGCAGGCCGGCCGTTTTTGCCAGCACCGCGACCGGGTGCGCGGCCGCCCGATACGCTCGGTTCGACCTGCCCGAGCAGCCGGCCCTGACGGATAGGCGGGCGCTGTTTGGCCGGGCGAGGACCCTCCTGGGCCGCCTCGCCCGCGTGCCCCAGCTGGGCGCGGACCTGCGGCCGGCAGTGGACGGGGTGCAACGCCGGACGTTGGATCAGGCCAAATCGCTCCTGCCCACGTCGAAGAGCCGAGCCGACGTCGAGCGGCGGCTGCAGGAATGGCCGCAGCCGCCCGGCTGTCCACTGACGCTGGACAATGGCGAGTTCTGGGTGCAAAAGGCCGACGCGGCCCTGGCGGCGTGTCGGCGGGCTCTGGACGGCGCGTTAATCGATCCGGTTACCTTGCTGCACAGCGATGCCCTGCGCCAGCGGTTGGCGCCAGGGCAGCACGAACCCGTTATTGGCGGAATCTTGGCGACCGCCGGCCCGCGCGACCCGGCCGACTGCCTGACAAAGCAATCGGGCGGCAAGTCCGCACCCGAGCCGGATCTGGTGGCGCTGCTCGTCCGTTACCTCAAAAAGCTATCGGTGCGCAAGCTGTGCCTGACGGTTTTCACGCCCGGCAAGCGAACCATCGAGTTGGGGGATGTGGAGCAGATCACCACCGATTTCCGCAGTTACCTGCTGGATGCGCGGCGCGGAGAATGAACCCTGGGTGGTGGAGTTGGAATGATCCGTTTGACGGCCGCCGATTGTTGGTATATACTGATTATCAGGATAGTGCAACAATGACAGGAGGACGGATGATGGCCATCGAAACACGAGTCAGCATCGGCCGGGTCAAGCGGGACATCTCTGACCTGGTCAACCGGGTGGCCTACGGCCGAGAGCGCATCGTGCTGACCTCGCGGGGCAAGCCCAAGGCGGCGCTGGTCAGCATTGAGGATTACGACCGGCTGGAGCGCGGACAGGCGGCCAGGGCGATGGCGAGCTGGCAGGCCTGGACGGCCGAGAATGAGCGGCTGGCGGCCGACATTCGGGCTCGACGCGGGGGCCGGCCGCTGGACCTGGACCGGCCCTGGCGGGACGCACGGGCCGACCTGGAGGAGCGCGATGCCGGCGCCCATCGTGGTTGATGCCAGTCTGACCTTTCGGCTGCTCCTGCCCGGTCCCCAACAGGAGCAGTGCCGCGCGCTGGTGACAGGTTGGCTGCGGGAGGGGTGCGAACTGGTGGCGACGACGCTGTGGGTCTACGAGATGACCTCAGCGGTCTGTAAGCTGGTCCATCTGGGCGAGCTCTCGGCGGAGGAGGGCGAGCGGGTTCTGGCCCAACTGCAGGCGATGGAGGTCCGGTTGATGGCGCCGGACGCCGCCCAGGTACAGCTGGCGTTCAACTGGACGCGCCGGCTGGAGCGAGCCGCTGCTTATGATAGCTTTTACCTGGCCCTGGCGGAAACGCTGGGGTGCCCGTTCTGGACGGCCGACCGGCATCTGGTGCGGGCGGCGAACACGCCCTGGGTGCATTGGGCCTTTGCCTGAAATCCACCGGCGGAGGGGAGGAGCATCAGCCTGGAGAGTGGATCCTGGAGCAGATCGAACCGCACATATAGGCGCCGCTCATCCTGCTGTGTGACCCGCAGCCGGTGATCCAGCCCGGTGCGCCCGCGGTGGACGGCTGGGCGGAGCAGAACAACTTTGCCGCGCTCATGTGCGCCGGCAACCTGGCGCTGCGGGAGATGGTCGAGTCGATCCGCGATGACCCCGAGGTGCGGCTCTTGGTGGTCGACCGGAGCCGCACCGATGCCCGGGTCCCGCTGTTTTACCCCGATCTGGCGGCCCAGGCCGAACCCCGTTGCCAGTTGACGCTCTCGCTGCGCCAGTTCCTGGTGGAACAGACGGGTGACCCCCACTGGCCCCACCTGGTGGACGAGCGGGTGCTCTCGCAATGGATCGTCGCCCATGTGCCCGGCATCCTGCAGGCGCACAGCCATTGAGGGAGGTCAATCGTTCCCGGTTCACCGAAAGCGACCTGCACAAGGTGGTGCAGGGCGGGGTCCTGCGCATCAACCCGTTCCGCCAACTGGCTGCCGGCGAGATTCGCCGGCTGTGCATCGAACCGCACCATGAGATCGAGGCCCTCGGCGCGGCTGGAGGCGTTCATGCGCGAGTATCTATCCGAGCGGCCCGAAGAGAGCGGGGTTCACGACTTGGACCTCTTTGAGCACTGCCTGCCGGTGCCGGACAAGAAGCGCCGGCTGCTGGCCGATTGGCTGCCGGAGTTCTTTTTCAAGACGCCCGAAGGCACCTGGCGGCCGAAGAGGAGCGGGCGCAAAAAGCGGCGCTGCGCACCACCGGGACGTTGCGGCGGATCAAGCGCTTTGCCCGGGCGCCCCTGGGAGGGGCGCCGCCGGCCCAACGCGACCGGCCGGAGAACGCGGCCACGGCGGCCGATTGGCCGCGGCAGTGCCGGCGAGCCGGGCTGCACGAGATCGGCCGGGCGCTGTACGAAAAGGGCGGGTTCTCCTTTGACGGGCTGGGCGAGGAAGAACAGCTCGAGGGGGAAGAGGATTATCCGATCTGCGTGCGGCGCAGTTGACCGGCCTGACATCAATCCGGCGGTAGAGGGTACGCTCAGTATTGGCGATCTCCCTGCAGAGTGGAGAGAAAAGATGGACGTAGAGCAGGACGAGATGCGGCGGCCGGCGTCGGCCGAGGTCAGGATCGAATTCAGCCTGACGGCGCAGGTCAACGTCACCGACTGTGGCGCCCAACGCGACCGGCCGGTTGCCGCCGGACCAAGTCGGCAACCTGCTGTACGGCGAGCGCCCGCATCTGGTGGCCGGCCGGCGGGTGCTGTGGCGAGTGCCGGTCTGGCTGGCACTGCCAGCGGCCGGGCCGCTGGGGCAGGTGGGGACGCCGGATGTGGATGCGCAGACCGGCGAGATCCTCTTTGACCAACTGATGTTGGATGAGCTGGCGGAGCGCAGCCATGTCCTGGCTGGACGTGCCTCGCCTGCAGCAGGCTCAGCCGGGCTGGTGCCGGCCGGCCTGTGTGGCCATGGTCGCGGCCTGCTGGCGACCACCGCTCCCGAAGGCAGACGCGGCGCGCTGGCTGGGCACTGGCGCGATCGGGACGGTTGCCGGCCGGGTTACGCGGCTGGAGGGGCGCGGTTTCCAGGTGACCTACCGGGTTGGCTCGGCCGGCGGCCTGACCACCTGGCTGGCCCAGAGCGTGCCCTGCATCCTCTTCTGGCGCACTGGCGAACGGCCCTATTGGCCGCTGGGTACGCCTCATGCTGTCGTGTTGGCTGGAACGGACGCGGATCAGGCCTATCTGTTTGATCCGGCCTGGGATACCGCTCCCGTGATGGTCCCCATGGGTGACTTGCTCCTGGCCTGGTCGGACACCGAATAGACCTACGCTGTGCTGCGGCCGGCGACGTGATGAGCCTCGCTGTCAATCACAGCGCAGGACGAGCTTGCACTCGAGAGGCGCCATGAATACTCGTTTCGAGGACATCTTTTCCGGCAAGGCGGTCAAGAAGCGGCTGACGTTCAACACGGGGATGGACAAATTCCTCCGCTACGTGCTGGAGTACCTCACTGACAACTATGGAAACGGCTGTGCCGGCTCTCTTTTCGTCGCCGGTCAACTGGGCCAGCGTGTTCAGCGCTTGTTGGCCGGTGCGGGTGCATTCTGCCGGGACGGAACCGCGTGGCGCAAGGGCGGCGAATTCACCTTTGCGTGCTCGTGATGATCGGCGCAGTGGTCGCTCGGGCCGTGGTTGGTCACGGGCCGAGCGGTGGACGGCTACCGATCCGGTGAGGACACGCGACCCGGGCCGAGATTGGGCGGCGCGGCTGGGACTGGCGGTCACCCTGACGCTAACGCAGCATGGTCTCCAAGGCGAGGTACACCGGCCGGGGTGAACCGTCCGGCCGCAAGATGCAATAGCCCGACTCACCAAAGCTGCTGCCCAACAACGGGGCGAAATTCAGGTTCCACAGGAACAAGGGTCCCACCCAACGCCACGTGTGGGCCAACTCGTAGGCGCGCAGGGTATAGGTTGCCTGCTGCCATTCGCTCACGGCCTCCATGTACGCTGCATCGGCCGGCGGGGAGGCCCCCATGCCGTCGAAACTGCCCCAGCCGAACTCGGTCACCCAGACCTGCTTCTCGGGGCGCCCTGCCCGGTTCAGGATGGTGTAATAGTCCCACAGCGTATCCCAGAAGAAGAAGCTGGGATGGTTGTTGTGGGTGGGCGCGATCGGGTCCGGCGCGGCCTTGCGCGCGTCGGGTGGGTTGGCCCACCCATACGGGTGCGCGCCGATCGCATCCACCAGATCCGCTATGCCGCCCGCCAGCATCTCGCTCAGGTAGGACCGATCGTCAACCGCGTCCACCCGGTCGTTGATGCCCGTGGGAGCCGGAGCCCCGCTGACAAGGATCGCCAGCCGGTCGGCCGACCGGACGCCTTCTGCCCCGGCGCGAACCAACCTCACAAAGTCGGTTGCGCTCAGCGGCGAACCGTTCCATTCACGTCGAAGGTTGGGTTCATTCCAGAGTTCATAAGCCGCCACCTGGCCCCGATATCGGGTTGCCAGGTGGACCATGAAATCCCGAAAATCCGCGTAATCCGATGGAGGACCATCCAGTTCGGTCGTCGGCCGGCTCCAATCGGGCGCTTTGGCCACGCTCAGCAGCAGGTAGATGTTGTTGGCGGCTGCGCCCGCGACCAGCGTGTCCAGTTCCTGCCAGAATACGGGATCATAGCGACCGCGTTCGGGCTGGTACAACTTCCAGGAGACCTGAGTTTTGACCCATCCCACCCGTAGGGTGCGCAAGTGTCGAAAGATCAGTGAGACGTCTTCTCCGTGCAGGTGCACCTGGACGCCTACCTCGCTGCGATCCAGCGGCGGTCCCTGATAGACCGGGTGGGCCCGCGTCGGCGTCATGGTGGGCGGTCGAGTCGCGGCCGGCCGAGGGGTTGACTCGGGTTCCATGGGCGCAGGGTCAGCCGAGGCGGAAGAGAGGTCATCCAGCCCAACCGCCGGTGTCGGCCACGTGAGCGGATAAGCGGGCGGGGGCGCGCCGGTCGGTGACGGTTGGGGGCGTGGGTTGGGGACGGCCGTGGCGGATGACAACTGGCCGGACGAGACGACGGGCGTGGTCAGCACGGTCGTCGAAGGATCGAGACTAAAGGCCTGAGTGTCGGTGATGGGCGACTCGGGGGCAACAGCGGGCTCCCCCTGGCAGCCCGACATGACCAGGGAGAGGATCACCAACGGAAAGAACCACCTCAGCATAACCTAACATGCTCCTCGAGCGCCACCGTGATCTCCGGCAGCCCCCGGAACACCGCTCGCAACGCCGTAGCCGAACCCACACGTAGCTCCTTCGCTCACGGTACTCCCTCAAAATGATGCGCTGCGCAGCCACCTGGCACAGCTACCCTCCGGCAATCCGATGACAGCACCCCACATTCCTGCAAGACCATCCGTGTCTGCACCTCCTCCGTCGCCCACTCCGCCTCCTTTGCTCTCAAGATCCCTCGGCGGATGCACCGCACCATCATGCTCCGAGACCGACTCCGCCACCGCATGTGTGCCACCCAGTGGGCATCCTTGGGTAAGTCCGCTCCGCCTTGACGGTCCACCTGCCCCTCCATCACGGGTATCCCGTGATGTGGGTGTCCACAGCGATCTCGGATGGCCTGGCATCCCTGCAACTATGAGCCTTTCATCACCGATCTCGTCTGGCCGGGCTTCACGCGCGGCCACCCAAGACCGCGTCGGGTTCTGCCCCGGCACACGGAGCGTGCGGTCGATCCCGGTGATCATGACGTCATCGAGTCCGCGTCGATTGGCCTGGGCGGGTCACAGATTCGTGCGGACCGTCGGGATTGCTGGTGACAGCAACGGGCTGGTTGCTCCACACCGACATGGTTTCGCCTGGGGACCATTGTGAATCCTTACCGCCGAGCTGTCAAATCCTGCAGGTCGTTACCCGGGGACTATCCGGCGCCACCGGGTAACGCGGGACGAGCGTCGCCAGGTGGCCTTGCGTCCCGGTCCGTTTGGCGGTCGGGCTGCCGGAAGGCAGCGACGGCGGCCGGCAGCCGCACGTGGACGGGTGAAGGACCTGAGCGACTCGTAGCGCCGTTGTTGCACCTCTGGCCGACGATCAGCATCCGAGGTCAACGTCACCGGTTATGGGAGCAACGCAAACATGTCGTCTTCCGCGGGCAGGCCCAATGCCGGCGGCGGCACGGATTGCCAACCGAACATATGCGGCCGTTGTTCTCGGTTGGCTCTGAAGGCTGAGGTGGGGTGCCGCGGGAAAAGGGCATCCACCTGGCCGGCAAGATCGTCCTGGGCCCCCCGATGGGGGGCAAGCAATCCGTAATCTTTCGCGTCGCAAGCTGTTGCATGCGTGCCCCCGGCGAGTCAGCTAAGTTTGTGGAACGCCGCTGACAACTCGCGGCGGAACTGCCTGCGGTGAGCTTTTCCCAGTGTCACATCCACCTGGTGGAAAGCGGTCACCGCCTGACTGCCGGCGACGCCCTCAAGTCCGATGAGCTGCCCCGAGCCCACCGCGGCCGGCCGCATGGCGCTGGCGGCCGCTCCGCTGCTCCGATCTGCCCAAGGACACCCGGCCGATCCATGGTGGTTCGACCTGGAATACGCCGGCCAGACGCTCCAGTCACGCGGCGGCAACGACCGGTGAATCGGTCGGATTTGCCGGAGCTACCCGTCCCATGAGGATCGATCTAGAGGCCCATTTTGTCATCGCCGCCTACGTCAGGGCGATGGAGGAGCGCGCTGCGCCTCCGCGCTACCTGCTCGATCGGCGGACCGGGCGCTGACGGCTGTACTACTCGGAAGACGTAGGCGAGCCGCTGGAGGATGCCCTTCTCGGCAAGCTGCTCGGAGTCGGTGAAGGTCGGATCGGGCAGATGGATGCGGCCGGAATCGACGTCCAGGTGCTCAGCCTGACCGCGCCAGGGGTCGAGCATTTCGAGCCGGCAGCCGGCACCAGTTTGGCCCAGGCGGTCAACGACGAGCTGGCTGAGGTGATCGAGCGCCATCCGGGCCGCTTCCTGGGGCTGGCTTCCCTGGCGCCCCAGGCGCCGCAAACCGCCGCCGATGAGCTGGAGCGAGCGGTCAAGTCCCTGGGATTTGTCGGCTGGAAGACGCACGCCAACTACCGCGGCAGCCATCTGGACGACGAGCAGTACTGGCCGATTCTCGAAAGGGCGGCCGAGCTGGGCGTGCCGATCTTTCTCCATCCAACCGCGCCTGCCTGGCCGGCGTTGGCCAAGTACGGCTTTGCCCTGGCTGGTGCGCCTTTTGGCTTTGGCATCGAGATCTCTGTCTGCATGATGCGCCTGATCTACAGCGGGATATTCGACCGCTTTCCGGCGCTCAAGATCATCCCAGGTCACCTGGGCGAGGGCGTCCCCTTCCTGATGCAGCGCATCGATTTCGCCTATGTCCGGCCTTGGTTTGACCCGGCTGCCAGGCCCCCCCTGAGGAAAAAGCCCAGCGACTATCTAAAAGAAAACGTGTTGGTCGCCACCAGCGGGAACTACCTCCCGGCCGCATTCGCGTGCACCCGCGAGGCGAGCGGCATCGACCGGATCCTTCTGGGGACCGATTCTCCCTACGAAGACTCGCAAGAGTGCGTGCATTTCCTGGACGCGTTGGGCTTGCCCAAAGGGGACAGGCAGAAGATTGACTACCTGAACTTTGCCCGGCTACGTGTGGAGAGGAGGGCCGACAACTGAAGCACCGACGCTCCTGATAACCTCGTCCAACCCAGTACGAAAAGCTCAGGGTAGGCCGCTGACGATCGAAACGCGTCTCTTGCGTGGCTCGGCACCTGTGCGCTATTGCGCTGGTCGCCCGGCATTCGATCGAAACCATCGTCCGAACAGATGCCCTTGCGCGACTGGTGCGCGCCCCGTCAGCTCGCTCTGACCCATCGGGCGCTGCCGGAGAGTGTCCCCGTAGATTGAATCGGATGCCAACTGGGCAATCCCGCGGTGGCGACAGAGCCGGGCTGCAGCCATTTGCCGAAATCGGCTATAATACCGTTGCTCGACAGGGTCACGTTCTGCCGACCCTTGGTGATGACGGCCGGAGGCAGCGCTATGGGCAGTCTCAAGGAGAGCCTTTTCGTCCTACCCGCACTCCTGCTCCTGACGGGCCTGGGCGCGCTCCGGCCCGACCCGGTCGCTGCGCAGGTGCTGCGCTTCACCCGCCTGACCACCGAGGACGGCATCGCCCACGACACGGTCCACTGCATCCTGCAAGACGACCAGGGCTTTCTCTGGTTCGGCACCCAGAACGGTCTCAACCGGTACGACGGCTACACCTTTACCGTCTACCGGCATCGGTATGCCGACCCCACGTCGCTCGCCGACAGCACGGTCACCGCCGTTTACCAGGATTCGGCCGGCCTGCTCTGGGTCGGCACGGTGGTCGGGCTGGACAGTCTCGATCGGGCCACCGGGCAGTTCCACCACCACTTGTCGGTAAGCGAGTCGGTGAGCATCGTCCTGGAGGACAACGCGGGCAACCTGTGGATCGGTTCGCACGGCGGAGGGCTGTTTCGGCTGGACCGGGCGAACGGCGAGGCGGTCCAGTATCGGCACGATCCGGCCTCGGCCGGGACCCTGAGTGACGACAACGTCACCGCCATCCACCAGGACAGTGAGGGTACGTTGTGGGTGGGCACCTGGAACGGGCTGAACGCGCTCGATCCGATCACCGGCCAGATCAACCGCTATCACGCCGATCCGGACGACCCGGCAAGCCTCAGTCACGACTGGGTGACAGCGATCCTCGAGGAGCGCACCGGCGCCCCGGCGACCGGCTCGCGTCCAGTGTTGTGGGTGGGAACCGGGAGCGACGACACCCCCGAGGTCGGGGGGCTGAATCGCCTGGAGGTGGCGACGGGCCGTTTCACCCGCTACTTGCACGACCCGGACGATCGGCACAGCCTGGGACACAACCAGGTCACCGCGCTCTATCAGGATCGTGACGGCGCCCTCTGGGTCGGCACCGAGGCCGGACTCGATCTCTGGGAACCTGCCGGCGGCCGTTTTGTCCACCATGCCCACGACCCCCTGGACTTGCACAGCCTGGGCCGCGGCCGGGTGAGCGTCATCAGCCAGGACCGCAGCGGCACCCTCTGGTTTGCCACCCGGGACGGAGGGGTCAGCGCGTACGCGACGGCCAAGGACCGGTTTGCGCGCTACCAGCCGGATCCGCTTGATCCCGACAGCCTCAGCGGCGCGTCGATCGGCGCTCTCTACCTGGACCACGAAGGCATCCTCTGGATCGGCGTTCGCGGTGGCGGCCTCAACCGGCTGGATCGCGCCACCGGCCAATACACCCACTATCTCCACGACCCGAACGATCCTGACTCGCTGGGGGCGGACACGGTGACCGCGCTCCTGGAGGACCGCGAAGGTGTGCTGTGGGTGGGAACCTCGGATGGCCTGGATCGACTGGTGCTGAGCCGGTTCCAGGGCCCGGATGGCGACGGCGCACAGTTCACCCATTACGTCCACGATCCGGCCGACCCCAACAGCCTCTGCCCGGGTCCGGTCAAGGTGATCGCCGAGGACCGGGACGGCGTGCTGTGGGTCGGCACCGAAGAGCCGGGCACGCTCGGACGCTTCTCCCGCGCCGATGAGTCGTTCTTCTGCTACCAGCACGACCCGGCCGACCCGGATGGTTGGCCCGACACCTACGGGGTGAGGGCGCTCTACCCAGACCGGATGGGCGACGCTTCGACGGGTTCAGGGGCGGCCCTCTGGCTGGGCACCTACGACGGCCTGATCCGTCTCGACCCCGCTACCGGGACCCTCCGGCGGTACCTCCACGATCCGGTTGATCCTTCCAGCCTTATTCACGATTTCGTCTGGTCCCTCTACCAGGATCGAGCGGGCGCGCTCTGGATCGGCACCCACGGCGGGCTCCATCGGCTCGACCCGACCAGCGGGCAGCTCACACTCTACACCACCGAGGACGGCCTGCCCAACGATGCCGTGTCGGCGATCTACCAGGATGGACAAGGCGCCCTCTGGCTGGGCACCATCGGCGGCGGCGTATCCCGGTTCGATCCCGCTTCGGGCGCCATCAGGAATTATGATGTGAGCGACGGGCTGCCCAGCAACTCGGTGCTCATCGGCGCCCATCATCAGAGCGCCGACGGAGAGATCTTTCTGGGCGGTCCGAATGGCTTTACCGCCTTTTTTCCGGCCGACATTCGGGACAATCCGACGCTGCCGCCCGTTCGGCTGACCGCGTTTCGCAAGTTTGATCAGGTGGTCGAGTTCGACACCGACCTGGCCGAGCTCGAGTACATCACCCTCACCTACCGGGACAACTTTTTTGCACTGGAATTCGCCGCCCTGGATTTCACCGACCCGTCCAAGAACCAATATGCCTACCAGTTGGAAGGGTTTGACCAGGATTGGATCTACTGCGGTACGCGACGATATGCGGGGTACACCAACGTGCCGCCCGGCGAGTACACCTTCCATGTGAAGGGGAGCAACAACGACGGCATCTGGAACGAGGCCGGGCAGAGTGTGAGAATCGTCGTTGCGCCGGCTTTTTGGCAGACCGGCTGGTTCCGGCTGCTGGCATTGGCTCTGGTCTTGGGCGTCGTCGCCGTCATCATCCGCCGGCGACTGCAATGGGTCGCCGTCCTGCGCGAGAGCGAGGAGCGGTTCCGGGCGTTGTTCGAGAGCGCCCCGCTGTCGGTGTTGGAGCTCGATGTGGGCCAGAGCCCGCCGCAGGTGCTACGCGCCAACCAGCGATCAGAGAATCTCTTTGGCTGGCCGGCGGCGGAACTGGAGACGGTGGGGGCGGAGCGGATCCTGGCGGCGCCCGCGCTGGAGTGGACGGCCAACTCGCTCCGCGCCGGCCAGACCGCCACTACCGAGTCCACCGGCCTGCGCCGAGATGGGGGCGAGTTTCCGGTCCGCATCTGCGCTACCCGCGAGCCGCGCTGGGGCCGCGTGATCCTGGTCCTGGAGGATATCACCGCTGAACGCGAGCGCCGGTCGGAGGAAGAGGCTATCGCTGAGGAACGCCGGCGCATCGCCCGCGAGATTCACGATGGGTTGGCTCAGGACCTGGCCGGGCTGCGACTCCAGGTGCCGTTCTGGCACAAGCTGGTGGATGAAGCGCCGGCGCGGATGCACGCGGAACTGGACGGCTTGCACACGCTGCTGGGCGAGCAGATCCGCCAGGCCCGCCGATCGATTTTCGCCTTGCGGCCCGTAGAACTGGATGAACAAGGCTTCTGGCCAGCGCTGCGCCAATTCGTCCGGGAGTTCGGAGAGCAGTACCAGCTGCACGTTGACCTGAGAATCGACGGCCCGACGGAGTGGTTGCCGGCCTATCTGGAACTCGCACTCTTTCGCGTCATCCAGGAGTCGCTGAACAACGTCGGCAAACACGCTCAGGCCGGCATGGTCTGGATCGAGCTCGATCTTCAATCCGGCACGGCGCTGACGTTGCGGGTCCGTGACGACGGCGTGGGTTTTGATCCGGCGACGCTCAGCGACGCCGGCCTACCGGGCCATTTTGGCTTGAAACAGATACGCGAGCGGGTCGAGTATCTGCATGGCGATTTTTGCCTGCACACCCGCCCGGGGGGAGGGACGGAGATAGCTGTGGTGTTGCCCGTGGGAACGAGCAAAACGTAAGACGTGAAACGTAAAACGAAAAACGTAGTTCGTAAGACGTAGTTCGTAAGAAGTGAAACGTAAAGCAAGGGGCAAGGTGGACGGTGATGGAGCGGCCGGCGAGCTACGAGGAGTGGGAGAGGACGGTGCCGGCGGCGATTGCGGAGGATTCGCTCTGGCAGATGAGAGCATACCGGATTGCTCTGTTTCTGTCTGACCTGGGCTGGCAGGATGCCACCAGGCTCGCGGGGGACCGTCGCGCGGTCGGCCTTGCGGACCAACCGGTTCGCTCCCTGGGCTCGGTGGGCGCCAACCTGGCCGAGGGGTACTCCCGCGGCACGGGAAAGGATCGAGCGCGGCTTTACGAGTACGCCCAGGGTTCGGCCCGGGAAAGCCGTGACTGGTGCTACCGGGCGCAGTACATCCTCGGGGAAGCGGTGCTGCACCATCGCCTCGACCTGTTGACCGAGGTGATCCGCCTGCTGCTGACGATGGTTCCTCAGCAGCGCGGCCGGGTGCTGCGTGAACCAAGACCCGCTTACCAGGCCGACCCTGCCGCGCCCGCCCTGCCGCCCGACGACCCCGCCCCACCCGTCTTGAGCCAACCCGTTCCGTGTTAGCTTACGTTTCACGTTTTACGTTTTATGCCTTATCCCGATCGCCAGGAGTAACCATGTCACCACCTATCCGCCTCCTCATCGCCGATGATCACCGCCTGTTCCGCCAAGGGTTGTGCTACGTCTGCACGGCCGGCGGCTTTGACGTCGTGGGACAGGCCGGGAACGGCCAGGAGGCGGTCGAGCTGGCCGGCCGCCTGAAACCCGACGTCGTGTTGATGGATGTCCAGATGCCGGTATTGGACGGCGTGCAGGCCACCGCGCTTATCACCCGCGAGACCCCCACCACGCGGGTGATCATCCTGACCATGTACCGGCAGGACCAGTACGTCTTTGAGGCGATAAAGGCCGGGGCGCGCGGTTACCTGCTCAAGGATATCGACGAGCGGGAGCTGCTGGAGGCGATTCGCGCTGTGCATCGGGGGGAGGCGCTGATCAATCCTACCCTGGCGGCACGCCTCTTGGAGGAGTTTCGCAGCCTCAGCCAGACCGCCGGCCGCGGAGAGCCATTGGAGACGCTGACCCCGGGTGAGATGGATGTCTTGCGCATGGTGGCACACGGGGAGGATAACAGGACCATCGCCGACCGGCTGGCTCTCTCAGAGAGAACCGTCGCCAACCGGCTCAGCGAGGTCTATCAGAAGCTGCACGTCAACAACCGCACCCAGGCAGCGCTGATGGCGCTGCGCCGGGGGTGGGCGTCGCTCGACCCAGAAGAGTGACGCGACCCTTTCCCTCCACCTAGAGAACAAGTGCCTTCTTCGGAAGGTACTTTTTTCTTCTGCCGGGTGAGCTTTTTCCCTTGTCCCCGGGGGCGGGTCGTGCCATGCTGGCTATGATTCCTCCCTGATGTTGTTGGAGCAAGAGTTGAGTCAGTCGATCAGGTTGGCTCTGGTGGACCAGGACGGCGAGTTCCGGCAGACGATCCACGAGTCACTTGAGGGCGCCGTCGACGTGACGATTGTGGGGCAAGCGGGCGACGCGGGTCAACTGCTGACGCTGGTGGGCAGTTCGCGCCCAGATGTGGTACTGCTGGATCTCGCGACGTTGCACGCCCACGGTCTGCAGGTATTGGCTCAGTTGGGCGTGCAGTTCCCCCATGTCGGGACGATTGTGCTGCACGCGCCAGGCCAGGGTCCGCTGGTGCTGGAGGCGCTGCAGCAGGGCGCGTTGGGCCATCTGGCGAAGGACAAGGCGGGGCGGGAGAAGATCGTTGCTGCGATTCGGGCGGTGAGCCGGCAAGAAGCGGTGCTGAGCCCGGATATTGCCGGGCAGGTGCTGGACAACGTGGTGTCGCTGGCGGAGCGTCAACTGCCGCGGCCGTGAGGGATGCGCCAAGGCAACGCTGTTTATCAGATGGGTGGTGAGGATCCAGGGTGATTGAAGCCCTGGGGTTGCAGAGGAGGAGGACAATGAAGGTGCAAAGGTCTGCTCGGTGGGTTGGGGTTCTGGCCCTGGTGGCCGTGTTGGCGGTGGCGGTGGGCACGGGCGGTGCGCAGAATGGCGAACCGGCGCAGGTGACGGCTCCAATGGGGACCGGGTTCACCTACCAGGGGTTGCTGAGCCAGGCTGGGGTGCCGGTGGATGGCACCTGTGCCTTTCGGTTCACGCTGTGGAGCGCACAGACGAGCGGGTCGCAGGTAGCCGGGCCGGTGACGGTATCGGGAGTGGAGGTGACCGGCGGCTACTTTAAGGCGGTGGTCGACTTGGGGGAGGCGCCGTTTGCCGGGGAGGGGCGGTGGCTGCAGATCGAGGTGAGCTGCGCCCCGCCCTACACCGCCTTTGAGCTGATCGGGCGGCAGGAGCTGACGGCGACGCCGTATGCGCTGTATGCGCGGTCAACCGGGGCGCTGCAGGGGCGCGCGGTGAGCTCGAGTGCGCCGGCCGCGGGCCAGGTGCTCAAATGGAACGGGACAAGCTGGGCGCCGCAGGCAGATGTGGACACGACCTACAGCGTGGGAGCCGGCCTGCAGCTGGCGGGGACGGTGTTGAGTGCGGACACGGGCTACCTGCAGCGGCGGGTAAGCGGGATCTGTCCGGTCGGGTCGTCGATCCGGGAGGTGAACGTCGATGGGACGGTGAGCTGCGAGGTGGATGATGGAGGCGGCGGCGGCGAGGGGGACATCACCTCGGTGGCGGCCGGCGATGGGCTGACGGGGGGCGGGGAGAGCGGTGCGGTGAGCCTGGCGGTCTCGTTTGCCGGCAGCGGGGTGGCCACGGACGTGGCGCGGTCGGATCACCATCACGCCGGGGTCTATTCTCCGGTGAGCCACGTCCACGCAGGCGAGGATATCACCTCCGGCACGGTGGCGGACGCGCGGATCGCGGCCTCGCTGGCGCGAGACAGTGAGATTATGCCGGCTGTGTTGGCGGCCGACGGATCTGGCTCAGGGCTGGACGCCGACCTGCTGGACGGGCTGAATTCGGCTGATCTTCAGCGGAGAGTTTCTGGGCAGTGCGACCCTGGTTACTCAATCCGGGTGGTCAACGCGGACGGGACGGTGGTCTGTGAACTGGACGACCTGGGTAGCGGTGGCGGCGGCGGCGACATCTATGGGGTGATTGCCGGCAGCGGCCTGGTTGGCGGGGGGTTGACTGGAACGGTGACGTTGGAGGTGGACTTTGGCGGGAGCGGCGCGGCCGCCACGGTGGCGCGCTCAGATCACGGTCACGCAGGAATCTACTCGCCCGTCGGCCACGCGCATGATGACCGGTACTACACCAAGAACCAGCTCGAAACCGGCGGGTTGGCCAGCGTGGATTGGGGTAACCTGACGGCCGTGCCGGCCGGGTTGTCCGATGGAGACGACGACACGCTGGCTGCGCTTTCGTGCGGCGAGGGCAAGGTCGCCAAATGGGTCGGCGGGGCTTGGACCTGCGGGGATGACGTGTCCGACGACACGGTCTCCTGGGACGAGATCAGTGGGATCGTGGGGACCGGCGCGAGCCAGGTGGCGGTCGGGAACCACATGCACACCGGGGTGTATGCTGCGGTGAGCCACGTCCACGCAGGCGAGGATATCACCTCGGGCACGGTGGCGGACGCGCGGATAGCGGCGACGCTGGCCCGCGACAGCGAGATCATGCCTACCGTATTGGCGGCCGACGGATCCGGCTCGGGACTGGACGCCGACCTGCTGGACGGGCAGCATGGGAGCACTTACCAGGCGCGGGTGGCCGGAACCTGCCTGGCCGGCAACGCCATCCGCGAGATAAACGCCGACGGGACGGTGAGCTGTGAACCCGACGACGACACGACCTACAGCGCCGGGACCGGCCTGACGCTGGCCGGCACAACCTTTAGCGCGGACAGCACCTACATGCAGCGGCGGGTAAGCGGGGTCTGTGCTGCCGGGTCGTCGATTCGGGAGATCAACGCCGATGGGACGGTGAGCTGCGAGGTGGACGACGGCGGAGGTGGGGGCGAAGGCGACATCACCTCGGTGAGCGCAGGCGAGGGTCTGACAGGGGGTGGGGAGAGCGGTGCGGTGAGCCTGGCGGTCTCGTTTGGCGGGACCGGCGCGGCCACCACGGTGGCGCGCTCAGACCACGGTCACGACGGGGTGTACGCCCAGGAGAGTCACACCCACGACGACCGGTACTATACCAAGACCCAGCTCGAAACCACGGGTCAGGCTAGCGTGAACTGGGGTAACCTGTTCGATGTGCCGGCCGGGCTGTCCGATGGAGACGACGACACGCTCGCTGGACTCTCGTGCAGCGAGGGCAAGGTAGCGAAATGGGTAGGCGGCGCCTGGACCTGCAGCGACGACGCGACCGACGACACGGTGTCGTGGGATGAGATCAGCGGGATCGTGGGGACCGGCGCGAGCCAGGTGGCGGTCGGCAACCACGCCCACGGCGGGGAATATGCACCGGTGATCCACGTCCATTTCGGCCAGGACATCATCTCCGGCACGGTGGCCGACGAGCGGATCGCGGCGTCGCTAGCGCGAGATAGCGAGATCATGCCAACCGTGTTGGCGGCCGACGGGCAGGGCTCAGGGCTGGACGCCGACCTCTTGGACGGGCAACACGGCGCCTATTATCACGATTGGGACAACCTGCTCGACGTGCCTGCCGGGCTGTCCGATGGAGACGACGACACGCTCGCTGGACTCTCGTGCGGCGAGGGCGAGGTCGCGAAATGGGTTGGCGGCGCCTGGACCTGCGGGGATGACGTATCTGACGACACGGTCGCCTGGGACGAGATCAGCGGGATAGTGGGGACCGGCGCGAGCCAGGTGGCGGTCGGCAACCACATGCACGCCGGGGAGTATGCACCGGTGATCCACGTCCATTTCGGCCAGGATATCATCTCCGGCACGGTGGCGGACGAGCGGATCGCGGCGTCGCTAGCGCGGGATAGCGAGATCATGCCAACCGTGTTGGCGGCTGACGGGCCGGGCTCAGGGCTGGACGCCGACCTCTTGGACGGGCAGGACGGCCTGTACTACCGGGATTGGGCCAACCTGATCGGGGTACCGCCTGGTTTTGCCGACGGTGTGGATGACAACACGCACTACTTTGCCGGGACCGGGCTGACTCTCACGCTGGACAACGACCTACTGGTGCTGCCCGGGTATCAGCTACCCCAAGCTTGTACGGAGGGCCAGGTCACCAAGTGGGAGGGGACCCTGGGCCGGTGGGTGTGTGGAATGGACCAGGTGGGTGAAAGTTCGGCCGCCTGGCTGCTTGCGGGCAACGCGGGCACGGTCCCGGGGGACCGGCTGGGCACCACCGATGCTGCTCCCCTGACGCTGGTGGTGAGCGGGACGGTGGCGCAGCGGTTTGAGCCGGCCGGTCCCACCCCCAATCTGATCGGCGGGTCAGGCGCCAATTGGGTGGTCCCCGGTGTGACCGGCGCCACGATAGGCGGAGGCGGCGACCCTGGGCGGGGCAACCGGGTTACCGACCACTGGGGTGTGGTGGGAGGGGGCGCCAGCAACCAGGCGGGCAACAGCGCCGGCGCTCCTGATGATGCCGGGTATGCCACGGTGGGCGGCGGCGAGAGCAACCTGGTCACCGCCACCCACGGGACGGTGGGCGGCGGGTATGACAACACCGCCGCGGCTTCGTATGCCACCGTGGCGGGCGGCTTTTCCAACCGGGCCACCGGCGACTGGGCTGCCACCGTGGGCGGTGGCCTTGGCAACCTGGCCAGTGGCAGTTGGTGCGCGACCGTGGCTGGTGGCGAGGACAACGTGGCCAGCGGGCAGACGGCCTTTGTCGGCGGTGGGGTATGGAACTACGCCGTGGGTGATTACAGCACGGTGAGCGGCGGAGGCTATAACCGAGCCGCCGGCAGCCTTGCCGCCATCGGCGGAGGAATGGAGAACTACGCCACCGGCGATTCATCGACCGTCGCCGGGGGGAGAGCCAACACCGCCATCGGCGTCGGTGCCTTTGTGGGCGGTGGCGGTTACGACGGAGTGTTCGCATACGGTAACCAGGCCGGCGGTTTGGCCGCGGTGATCGCCGGTGGGGTGCGGAACGCGATCAACTCAGCAGCCAATTACGCCACCATCGGCGGGGGCTACGGTAACGACGTCAGCGGTAGCTACGGCGCCATAGGGGGTGGCGATGACAACCGCGTCGTCGGGAGTTATGGCATCGTGGGCGGCGGCCAGGGCAACGCGATCACCGGCACTCACGGGACCGTGGGCGGTGGATACTACAACGCCGCCTCGGTCGACTATGCCACGGTGGGCGGCGGCCTGAGCAACGTGGCCAGCGGCAGCTCGGGATCGGCCGTGGTCGGGGGCGAGGAAAACGGCGCCAGTGGGCAGGGGGCCTTTGTGGGCGCCGGAACGCGTAACTATGCGATGGGCAACTACAGCACGGTTGCCGGCGGCGGCCTGAATGAAGCCGCAGGCCCCTGGAGCGCCGTGGGCGGAGGCTATGACAACTTGGCCGGCGACGACTATGCCACCGTAGCAGGCGGCGAAAGCAACCAGGCGACCAACTACGCTGCCACCGTTGGGGGCGGGTATTACAACATTGCCGATTATTGGGCTGCCACCGTAGCGGGCGGCGCACACAATGAGGCGAGCGGCGACGCTGCCACCGTGGCGGGTGGTTACCTTAACGAGGCGACCGTTTCTTATGCCACCGTCGGCGGCGGCGAATATAACGTCGCCAGCCACTATGCCGCTACCGTGGGCGGCGGCTCTACCAACCAGGCCAGTGGGGATTCCGCGACCGTCGGCGGGGGCATATACAACACCGCCAGTAATACGGACTCCACCGCAGGCGGCGGCCAGGGCAACCAGGCCACCGGCGTGCGCGCCACTGTCGGTGGCGGCTGGAACAACACTGCGAGCTCTAACGCGGCTACCGTCCCCGGCGGGTCCGAAAACACCGCCAGCGGTGCTTACTCGTTTGCCGCCGGCGCTCAGGCGACCGCCTCCCACGACGGTTCGTTTGTCTGGTCCAGCTACGACCCGACCTCTTCCTACGCCACCGACAGCTTTACCGTGCGCGCCCGCGGCGGGGCGCGATTCTACACTGCCTCCGGGACCGGGACCGGGGTCCAGTTGTCGTCGGGCGGCAGCTCCTGGGCCAGCATTTCGGACCGTAACGTCAAGGAGAATTTCAGCGCGGTGGACAGCGCCCAGGTGCTGGAGATTCTGGCCGGGCTGCCGATCCAGACCTGGAACCTGATCGCGCAGCCGGATTCCACGCGCCATATCGGCCCGGTGGCGCAGGACTTTAACGGCCAGTTCGCCTACCTCTTTGGCGAGGTGGAGAGCCCGGTGCACATCAACAATATGGACGCCATCGGCATTTCGCTGGCTGCCAGCCAGGGGCTCTACCAGAAGGTGCAGGAGCAGCAGGCGACCATCGAGAAGCTGCAGCAGGAAAACGTCGCGTTGGAGGCGCAACTCGCGGAGCAGCAGGCGTCGATCGGCGACCTGAACGCGCGGATGGCGGCGCTGGAAAAGCGCGTCCAGGGCCCAATGGCGGCCGGCTTGTCCAACCTCCCGCTTGCGGGGGGCGGCGGCCTGCTGTCCGGCGCCGGGCTGCTGGGCCTGGCGGCGGTGGCGGTCGCCTGGTTGAAGCGGCGCTGAGAACAGCCCGTGGCGAGAGTTGGCAGGTTTTCCAAAACCTGTCAGCTCTTTCCCGAAAAGGAGATCTGCTATGAAGATCAAAAAGCTGTGGGTGGCATCAGTGGCGCTGGTCGCCGCGGCCGGGCTGATAGCGGTCGCCGTGGCAGCGGCCGGCGCGCAGGTGGGCAGCTACCAGATCGACTGGTGGGTGGTGGCGGGGGGCGGCGGGAGCTCGGGCAGCGAGGTGGGGTACCAGCTTAGCGGGGTGGCGGGGCAGCCGGCCTCGGGGCCGCTGATCGGTGGCGAGGGCTACGGGCTCAACAGCGGCTACTGGGTGGGGCTGATGCTGCCGACCGGGTACGAGATCTATCTGCCGGCGGTGCTCCGGGGATAGCGGGCAGGCGCGAGCGGCACGCTCCGGAAGGGACACCAGTCCGACGCGGTCTTGAGGACCGCGTTGGTCAAGGTGGAGTGGCTGGATGTAGTTGTGACGGCAGTCGAGTCTGTGTGTCTTGCAGAGTTCCAAAGGAGGCAAAAATGAGCAAGGCAGCCAAGAGTGTCTTTGTGTTTGGGATCTATATGGTAGTCATCGGCCTTGGTTTCCTGGTAATCCCCAATACCCCCCTGGGTCTGTTCGGTTTTCCGGCCACCAGTGAGCCCTGGATTCGCGTCGTGGGGATGCTGTGTCTCGTCCTGGCTTTCTACTACATCCAGGCGGCACGCCACGAGCTGCGGCCCTTTTTCGGATGGACGGTTTACGCCCGCACCGGCGTCCTGGTCTGCTTTATCGTCATGGTGGCGTTGGGCCTGGCCAAACCGATGCTGATTGCCTTTGGCGTGGTGGACCTGATAGGAGCCATCTGGACCGGCGTGGCACTGCGCGGTTAAAAGGCCGAGATCAGCGGCACTGGGCCGACAGAGGCTTGTGGGCTGAACCGTATCGGACAAAAGAGAGCAGGCGCATAGCGCCTGACCCGGCCTGAACCCGCCTGGGCTGCCCGTGCAGATCGGCGGGTTCGCGCGCCTGGCGGTCGAATCTGAAACGCCGGCCTGTCGCTGCGCCTGCGCCGGCCGACGAGATGCAAGACGGCCAGCGCCGCGGCCGGCCTCCGACCCCCCGGCCCGGTTCGCGCCGCGTGACCCGTCCATGTCCGCCAACTCTAGCACACGCTGGACGTAGACGCTGTACCCATACCTCAGGTACTGTATTGCGTGTCCTGGACACCGCACAAGCTGCGCTTGCCCGAACTGGCCGGCTGCGATAGACTCACTTCAAGGAGTGGATGAGTCAGCATGAGCCAGGAAACCGCTTTCCGGGCCGTGATCGAGGAAGGCCGGGGCGGCGGGGCCTTCGTAACCGTGCCTTTTGACGTGGAAGCGGCGTTTGGCAAAAAGCGGGTCAGTGTGCGGGCGACCATCGACGACCGGCCGTATCGCGGCTCGCTGGTGCGGATGGGTGGACCGGATCACATCCTGGGGGTACTCAAGGAAATCCGGGCAAAGATTGGCAAGCGCGTGGGGGACGAGGTGTACGTGGTGCTTGGGGGGGGTGTTGCACAAGAAACCGCACAATGGAGTTCGGATCATCGGCCAGTGATCTTGGAATACTGCCCGGTCGGTGGATATCTTATCCACCTGGTGGATAGGCGAATCGGCCAGGCGGATAACCTATCACTCTGGCAGCATATATAGGCGGCCCCGCTTCCTTCCCTCGGCCCTCACCTTGCCGGTCGCCACCATCCGTGCCAATAGCTTGAAGGCCTGACTGGGACTGATCCCACATACCTGCTGGCACTCTTGGTTGGTGATCTTGCCTCGCTCCCGCAGGTAAGCCAGCACGCGTGCCTCCCGGTCGGCGAGTGTTCGCAGACGGCCCAGCGACGAAACGCCCAGCATCTCGGCCGTCTCCATCGCCAACTGATACAGAGCGCTTCTGCCAACACCAACCCGATCCAGTAGCCCATCACGCACCATGGTGGAGAGGACCTCGCCAGCTTCCTCTTCGCTACGTTGAACCAAGTCTGCTGCCTTTGCCCAGTCAAGTTCGAGGTGGCGCTTCAAGTACCCCAGGATCAGCATTTGTTCCAGTGTGGGTGGTGAACTCGTACGGAGGCGCCGCTGAACAAACGCCACAAACGGCTCGTCCAGTGTGCCGTTCCGGATGACGACCCGGACACTCGACTCATCAGGGATAAACCATGGAGGCTCTTTCCCCAAACGGAGCATCTGCTCGTACATCATGTCCACGCCGTAGCCGGCTCGCTCCACGTAACCTACTCTCCCCAACACATCGGCCAGCAACCGGTTGCGGGGCACGACCTGGCGCAGAATGTTGTTCGGACTCACTCCAACAGGAAAGGCCCCCGGGCTCATCACCTCCAGGCGGTCCGGGAAATGCCGGATGACGACGTTGCCTGGCAGGCCATAGTTGCGGTGTGTGACTGCATTCAGAATAGCTTCGCGGTAGACAGACTTCGGGAAGGTAGGCACATCAATCCGCTGCATTCCCAACAGAAAGGAGTGGACTTCGTTGTCGGCCGCGATCAACTCCTCCAACCGCTGCAACAACAGAGGCAGGGGGAGATAGTGCCGTTCCGACAGCACCATGCTGGTCTCGGTGCGCTGGCGGAAGTAGGTCACCTCGGCCTGCGGCAAATCGCGTAGTAAGGTCTCTGGCTTGCCCAGCAGCAGGCCAGCTGCGACCGTCAACCGACAGGATTCCTCATCACCCACCAACAGGCGTAGGTTGCGAAGAAGGTCTCGATCGGAAAGCTGCCCCAGGCTTGGGCTCCGCAACTGAATCTCGCGCCGAAGAAGACGCAGAGCTTCTGGATCGACGTCATCTGCGAAGTGGGCTTGGCCGAGAGGCAGCGCCGAATAGTCCAGCCCGGATCGCTCGGATTGAGAGGCCAGAATGTCCGCCGGAGACATGGGCAGGCACTGCTTGCCCACTCGCCGCAGAAAGACGCCGCCCGCCGTGGCATGGACGAACGGCGTGCGAGGCACGTTGACAACCAGGACCGTGCCATGGGGCGTGGGAACTTCCTGGACATCCACAGTTATCGGCGGTTCTGAAGCCCGGTAGACGCCGGTCAGTAGTTCAGGAACGTCGTAGGTTCGGCATCCGCTGATTTGACCCCGGTCCTCTACTCCCAGGAGGATCGTGCCACCCCCAGCGTTTGCCAGGCAGATCACGACCTGCACCAAGTCCTTGACCGACGGTACGCCCTGCTTGAATTCCAGGCGCTGCCCCTCACCCTAGGTGATTAGCCTGACCAGTTCCTCGAAAGTCATGGTACCCTGCCGGTAGTCAGTCTCCGATGCTCCACACCCCACAAGACTGAGTGCTCTTGGCCAATCACGAGGCTCAACGGACCTGTGAGCATTCTACCATAAGCTTCAGGGTCCAACAAGATCCCAGAGAAGAGGGTTGCACCGTCCGACGGCGGGTCGGCAGTGGCCTGGTAAGAGAAAGCACGGCCCCTCAGGTCATCCTGCCTCGACGCAGGAGGGAGAACCCGCAAATCGGTGGGGGCATAGGCGCCGCAAAGCCCGGCATGATGCTCGCCGACCCAGCGACCTGGCTGGTGGAGCATGAGCCTCTGTCCGTCTTTTTCCGGACACGGCTGTCGTTGTTGCTGACCGGCAAGTTGCACGTTTTCCGGATAGACAGGCTGCGGCGAGTGTGCCATACTCGACCTCAGTGGACAGGTCTGTGGGCCACGGTAGCTCAAGGCCCCCAAAAAGAGAGGGGAACACCCTGAGCTGGTGCTCCCCTTGCGGACTTACGGACATACCCCCGGAGTAGGACGCCGAACCGCGCGAGGTGGCAATCCCGCCTGACCTCCAGGCCGCACTGGCGGTCGACCCGGAGGCGGCCGCGGCCTATACCCGCCTCTCCTACAGCCACCGGCGCGAGTACGTCCGCTGGATCGAGGAAGCCAAGCGCGCTGAAACTCGGGCCAACCGGATCGCCCGGGCGCTGGAGATGATCAAGCGGGGCGAGGTCGTCGGGGGATAGCAGCGCCCGCGGCGTGCGGGTACGCTCGCGCAACGGGATTCGTTCTTCCCAACTCTCAGGCGCCCAGCCGGTACGCTTCCCTCGCCCGCTGCTGCTCTCTGGCGATCAGCCCCTCCAGCTCGGAGGGCATGATCTCCCGCGCCTTGAGCGTCACTTCCCAGTGCGGCTTGAGTTCCTCCTTGGCCGATAGCACGGTAAAAACCAGTGACCTGGCCGAGGCCGTGCTGGCCCAGTCCTCGAGATTGTCCTTGGAGCTCTTGATCTCTGGACCCATCCCCATAAACATGCGTATTCGCTGGCTCAGAGGGCGCTTGCCCGAAACGTACACGGCCTGTTGGAAGGTGAGAGTCTGATCGGGCCGGCATTCTGGTGGATCGACGTAATACGGCACGCTGGTGCGAGTCAGCCGGTTGCGGGTGATCTGCAATAGATGCTTGCCAAAGCGGTTCTCGTTAAAGGCCAGGTTGCGCGGCATCCGCGAAGCGAGCTCCTCCACCAGGCAGCGAAAGAGCAGCACGTTGCCATAGTCGCCCGAGAGCGGCGCTTGCCCGTGCGCCGTCCGCTGCTCGCTCCACCCCTTCAACTGGACCGCGTCGCGCACTGCCCTCAGGATAAAAGCGGAATAGACCACCGCATGCACATTGGGCTTGTCCGCATCCGGAATGTTGCGATTGTGGTTGACCTCCACATACCATTGCTGCGGCGTCTTGTCCGCAATGGTGTTCCCCGAGAACCGCAGGTGCTCCCACCCCTTCTTCCATTCTGCGTCGATGTACTGCTTGACCGCGGCCAACTTGTAGGAAGGCTGAAACCGCAGGAGCTGCACCGTCATGCCGCCGAGCACCAGCTCGTTCTCAAAAGGCTCGAAATCAAACACGCGGCCATGCTTGGCCTTTACCGCTGGCAGTCTAGCTTTGAGCGTCGCAATGGCCTCTCCGCCGAGAACCGGCTTGAGCTCCTGGGAATCGCCGTCCTCTTCCTCAGGCACCCGTTGGACCCCGCGGTAGCGACGCCGGGCCGCCAGCGCCCGGGAGCGGGCGATGTGGCTCGGTGCTGGGCGGTCGATCGCAGTCGAAATCGCGCCCGACCGGATCATCCGCGCCACGGCTTGGTTGCCGTGGGACTTTTCCAGAAGGAGCAGGCGATCGACGCGGGAGTTGGCGGGTGGTACCGCCAAGAGCTCGGGCTCTTTGGGAGAGCGAGTGCCGATAGCCGATGCGCGCCTTCGCTGTGCAAGTCTCACCCGACCGCCCATGGCACCAGACTCCTTCTGGCTGGAAACCCTTGGGTCATTATATCACACATTTGCCAGGTCGGACCAGCGAGTTTGCGGGGAGGCGAATCAGCGGGACGGCGAGATGCGCCCGCGTTGATACGCCTTGAGACCCGGCACTGGCCGGATGCCAATGAGGGCAGCGCGGCCGGAGAACGGGCACACGGAAGGCAGGAAACGACGCGCTGCCCGCAGACCGGCGCTCGCGGACTACATGAGATGGCGGGTGAACCAGTCAACTACCCTGGGGATGTGGTCTGCCGGCAGCAGATGCCCACTGTCCATAAGCACCGATTCCTTTGTCGACGAACCGATTAGCTCGTACAGCGCCTGAACCCCTTCCACCGTGCCGAGAGGATCGTTCTTTCCATTCAACATCAGAAAAGGGGCCCTGATGGCGGGAGCAAGGGCCTGGGGCGCGATGGGCGTCATACGGATCAGCGCGCTTTCGTCCCAACCGATGCGATTCAGGTAGTGACGGCTGACCGGCGCAGTCGAGGCAACGGCGGCGACCCGAATCCTGGCGTCAACACCAGCAAGACAGTAGACCATCACCCCGCCCAGGCTATAACCCAATATCCCAATCCGGGAGCTATCGATCTCCGGCCGACCCGTCAGGTAATCGATCGCCAATCGATACTCGATCGTCCATTGGACGATCCATTCGCGGTACAAGTTCGGCCGGATGACCGAATAGATCGATTCGTAGTCAATTTCCGAGATCCTTTCACCGTGACAGGGTGCGTCGAGGGCCAAAAGGGCCACCCCGGCCGCGAGCAGGTCCCGGAGAACTCTCGAGTCGTCCGACCCGGCAACCGACCAGTCCTGTTTGGAGCCTCCCATGCCGTGCGCTAGCAGGATGCAGGGGTAGGGAGGCGAACCGCGAGCCGGGACCGTCAAATAGCCTGGAACCCGGCTCCGGCGCAATCCCTGGAACACGATCTTTTCCCGGCGACTGGCCTCGTCCTCCTGACGCGCGAGCACCCGGTCGTCCAGCGGGACGTCACGGTCGTATTCGAAGAACTGAGCCAGCATCTGACGAGCCTCTTCCCCAACCATCGGCCACGCTTCTTGGTGATGCATACCAGCCTCCTTTTCCGGACTCACTTGTCTATCCAACCGTACTCAGCTGGCGCCAAGACGCCATATGGGCGCAAGCTCGATGCTGCAGGTCAATCCTCGCCGGCTGTATCGCCGGTTCCAGAGCCTTTGGTAGTCGCGGGACCGGCCCCTTTTTCGTCGCCCCCCACAGATAGGCGGCGTACCGGCCGGCGTTATCCGACGTTCCGCGCGCTGCCAGAAAAGCAACCTGGATGTCCCTCGCCAGCACCGCCCGACCAATCACCTCCGCACGCTGGCGCTGCCCTTCCAGCAACTGCCGCAGACGGGCAGGCTGTTCAAGAATCTCGTCATGAAGCGTCATGGCTCACCGGTACAGGCGATCATGGATAGCGTCGAGCAGCACTCCACCATCGTTGCTCAGCTCCCAGAACATCACTCCCCCAAGCGCGTTCGCTCGCACATAGTCCGCCTTGATTCCCACGGATTCGGGGTCTTCGTACGTGATCATGACTCCGGTATCCGGGCTGTGAAGCCAGGGGACCTTGGCTTCGTCGTGCCAGTGGCGGCCATAGGTGGGCAGATAGTTCCGGGCAAGGTCGGCATAATCGAACGCTCCCGGCTCCCAGGTACCCCTCGCCGGCCCATCGGCCGGCTGGAACAGCCCGCGGTTCTCGTCCAGCACGCCTTTCCAACCGCGTCCGTAAAAAGGAATCCCGACCACCAATTGGCTCGCCGACACGCCAGCCTGAAGGTACGCCTGCACGGCGGCGTCCGTGTTATAGCGCTCACGCACCACCGGGTCGCGCGAAGGGTCTCCGGAAGCAGCATAAAGCGGAGAGTGCAAACCGGTTACGTCATCCCATGCCCCGTGAAAGTCATACGTCATGAGGGTGATCCAGTCCAGGTACTGGGCAATCTGATCGAGCTCAAGGTTACCCAGCATTCGCGGTCCGGCCGGAGCCGCGATGGTCAGCAGGTATTCCCGACCATCGGTTCCTTCCTGCAGGTCCAGTTGACTCCGCAACTCGGCCAGGAGCAGCGTGAAGTTGCGTTTGTCCTCCGGCCTACCGTCCCGAGCTCCTCCGCTGACCGGGTATTCCCAATCAATGTCCAGGCCGTCAAACACACCGGCGTGCTTGACCAAATAGAGCTCTACACAGGATTGGGCAAAGGTTCGGCGTGACTCCTCTGTCAACGCCACGTCCGAAAACATACCAGACCCATTCCAACCGCCGATGGAAATCAGGACCTTCAGGTCCGGGTGCCGGAGCTTTAACTTGAGCAGTTGATTGAAAGTGCCGTGTGGCCCATCCTTGACATCGGGCGCGTTGTCCACGCTATCCCGCGCCGAGTAGAACCGCTGGGTGTCGGCGTTGGGATCCCCCAGGGCGCACTTGCCGAAGAAGTTGACCGCCGAAAAGGCATAGTTGATGTGGGTCAGCTTGTCGACCGGAATCCGAGCCACCGTGTAGCCGCGCGACGCGACACCCCATGAGGTGAAGTAGCCAATGACTCGGGGCGGCTGCGGGGGGAGCTCAGGGGCGAGCACAGCCGTCGGCGTCGCCGCGGCGGTGGGCACCGGCGTGGAAGCCGGGGATCCGCCACAGCCATGCAGTAACCAGCCTGTGCCAATCAACGCACACACGAAACGACGAAACGCCAGTTCTTTGCTCATCGTGATCTCGCTGAACACCTGCTCTGCGTCAACCAGGCGAGCGTGGAGGCCTGGGTGCATTCGTCTTTCGGCTTGAGGGCCAGCCGGTTTACCTGAAGCTCGGCAAGCATCTCGCCAGTTGCCGTCACCGGCCGACGACGTGATCCCTTACCCCTGACGTTGGGTCATAACTTGTGGCCATGGCCGGCCGGATAAAGACCTGGTATCGAAACCGGCAAGCGCCCCTGAAAGGCCGTCTGCCCCGCCAAGGCCTGTGCCAGCGCCTGCATGGACGGTTCCAGGATGCCAAACGAGCATACGAAGGCCGGCGCCTCGGGAAACGCCGCCAGGTCGTAGGGCATCCGCAACGCGGCGACGATCGTGGGCGCGCCATTCCTGGCAGCCAGCACAGCCCTTACGAGCGCCGCCTGTCCGGTCTGTGAAAAAGCATTCAGAGTTCCCAGAACCACCACAGCATAACCACGCAGCCGCCGCAGCACATCGGCGATCTCTTGTTCGTCAGGTGAGTGGGCGACCATCAGCTCATCCACGTTGGGACAAAACATACGCAGCGCCGGCGACAGCGCCGGCACGACGGTTGCGGAGGTATCGGCCGGCGTCAAGTTCATCGGCCTAGGAAAGACGACGGCCAGACGCTGCCCGTCCCGCAGGCGAAGGGGCAGCCAGCCAGCTTGGTCGCGGACCAGCGTGATGGAGCGGACGGCGATTTCGGCCGCCACTGCCTGGTGCGCACTGCAACCAACCACGCTCAGATCAGGTGGCGGTCCCTGAGTCGCCAGCCACTCTTTGAGCTCCAAGACGCGCCCGGCCGAATCCAGCAGGTCGTTCTCCTCCAGCCGGCCCCCTTGAACGGCTTGCAGCAAGCTCGCGAAGACACGACGCTGGTCGATCGGGTTCGAGTTGAGCAGGAGCAGGTCCGCACCTGCGGCCGCCGCCCGAACTGCGTCCTCGCCCAATCCATCACCCTGACGGATCGCCTGCATTTCCATGGCGTCGGTGACGATGACGCCGTGAAAGCGCATGTCCGTCCGCAAAAGCCCCTTCAATACGGCGGGCGACAGGGTGGCGGGAAGGCCTGTGTTCCCGTCCACGGCCGGCAGCGCCAGATGGCCGCTCATGACCAGCTTGACTCCCGCCCGAATAGCGGCAGCGAACGGAGGAAGCTCGACGCGTCGCAACCGCTGCAGCGAGTGAGGGACGACCGGTAGGCCATAGTGCGAGTCGGTGTCCGTGTCGCCGTGGCCGGGAAAGTGTTTGGCGGTAGCGGCCACGCCGGCCGACTGAATACCGGCGACCACGGCGGCCGACAATTCCGCCACTTTTAGCGGGTCCTCTCCGAATGACCGGATGCCTATCACCGGGTTGTCGGGGTTGACGTTGACGTCGCAGCAAGGTGCATAGTTCACATTGATCCCCATGGCAGCCAGCTCCCGGCCCAGCACCTCTCCTGCCTGCCGAGCCAACTCGGGCGAACCGGCCGCCCCCAACGCCATGTTGCCAGGGAGGGGGGTGGTGCCCGTGCCGACGGCCATCAATTGCCCGCCCTCCTGGTCAGCCGCGATCAACAGCGGGGGCAGGTGGGCCTTCCTGGCTTCCTGCTGCAAACGAACGACCAGTTGCCGCACCTGGCCCGGGTGATCCAGGTTGAGCGAGTGATACAGGGTGATCCCTCCAGGCCGGAGTTGGTGCAACGCATCCGTCAACTCGGCCGGCGGCGCCTCCTGGCCGCCAAAAGCCAAGAGCAGCTTTTGTCCGACGGCCTCTTGGATTGAAGGAGCGTGGCGCATGAAAGTCGCCATCATCCTTTCAGACCCGTGATGACCACGCTCTCCAGGATGAACCGCTGTGCGAAGAAGAACACGATGACGAGCGGAACGGTGGTCAATACAGCGGCGGCCATGATCGTCGGCCACGGCTGGGTCGGATTGTTGATGTTGTAGAGCTGGGCCACAAAAACCGGCAGGGTATAGAGGTCAGAAGACTGGGTGTAGATGAGCGGCCCGAGAAGGTTGTTCCAGAAACCAACGAACAGAAAGGTCGCGACCGTGGCCAGCGGCGCTTTCACCGAGGGCAGAACCAGGTACCACCAAATCTGCAGATGGCTGGCGCCGTCGACGAACGCCGATTCGTCCATCTCGATGGGTATCTGGGCCATGGCCTGGCGCAGCAGGAAGATCATCGCGGCACCGCCGGCAAAATACCCGGGGACGATGAGCGGATTGAAGCTGCCGATCCACCCCAATCGATGGAAAAAGACGTACTGGGGGACGATCAACGCCTGTGCCGGTATCATCATCGTGGAGAGCATGAGAAAGAAAACCAGGTTCCGCCCCGGCCACCTGATCCGGCTGAACGCGTAGGCCACGGCGGCGATTGAGAGCAGCGTTCCGGCCAAGGCCAGCGCGGCATAAAACGTAGAGTTGAGATACGATCGCAAAAAGCGCGGGTCGGCCAGGACCTGGCGGTAGGCGTCCAGCAGGAGTTGCGTAGGAATCCAGATGATCTTGGGAGCATTGGCCTCCTGCAACGACTTGAGCGAGGTGGAGATCATCCAGAACAGCGGGAAAGCCATCACGATGCTGGCGGCCGTCATGAGGACATACAGAACGGCCTTCACCGCGATCTGGCCGACCATTCGGCTCATGGGATCCTCCTAATAGAGCTCATACTGCACCCACCGGTTCTGCAACCGGAACTGGATGAGCGTGATCAGCAGGATCAGCACCAGGACGACCCAAGAGATCGCCGAACCGTAGCCAATCTCGTTGAAGCGGAAGGTGGCCCGCCAGAGATAATAGACCAGCGAATAGGCCGACGGCGCCAGGGTAGCGTTGTCCCGGTAGAGGACGTAGATAGGCTCAAAGATCTGTATCGCCGCGATCATACCGACTATCAGGTTGTAAAAGATGTACGGGGTGATCAGTGGGAAAGAGATCCTCCAAAAACGTTTCCACGGGCCTGCCCCGTCCACCTCGGCCGCCTCTTGAAGCTCCCTGGGCACGTTGTTCAGCCCGGCCAAAAAGATGAGCATCATGGTGCCGCAGCCCCAGACCATCAGCAGGATCACCGCCATTTTCGACCACAGGGGCGTCTGTATCCACATGGGGACCCGGTTGGCAGCGGGAAAGCCAGACGCTATCACTTTGTTGAAAAGGGTGAAATTGCCGTTGTTGATCCCCAGAAAGAAAGCGTTGACAATCTCCACCACGTAAATGACGGCCCGATTGAGATAGCCGAGAGGAGGAAACCTGGAGAGGGCGCGGATAATCTGATTGACGATGCCGGTGCCGGCGTTCAGCATCAGCCGCCAACAAAGCAGCACGGCGGCGTTGAATCCCAGGATGACCGGCAGATAGAAGGCCAATCGGAATACCCTCTCACCACGTTGCTTCTGGTTGAGCAGGACCGCCAGCAGGAGCGCCGCCGAGATCTGCAGCGGTAGACCGATGACCGTCAAGAATAGGGTATTGACCATGGAACCGCGGAATTCCCTGTCCTCCAGCAGCAGCCGGGTATAGTTCCGAAAGCCAACCCAGATCGGTGCTTCCGGGATACGGTAATTGGTAAAGCTCCAGTAGAGCGAAGCTGCCATCGGCACAACGACAAAGATCACAAAGCCCACGATCCAGGGAGCGGCGAAAAAATACCCGGCAAAGGTGCTGCTCTGGCGCAGGCGTGAGAAACCGGCAAGCCGGGCGACGCCCCTCGCCAGAAAGCCGAGTCCGAAGCTCGCGACGACGATGAACGCCACGGTGGCCGCGACCGTCAGGAGAGTGTACAGATATGGGTTCTCGGTCATCTGCTTTTCCCTGTGCGGACCTCACAGGTCGTCGCCGCCTGTGAGGTCCGCTGATGGGATGAGGGATTCCTCATCCGACCGATCCATCACCCGGGCTTACTGGATGTACCCGCCATCCTGCAAGACCCGGATGTACTGGACCTGGATGTTCTCCAGGGTCGAATCCACATCCTGCTGGTCGGTGAGCAGCGCGCCCAGCTCCTTCTGCAGGATCTCCTGCAGCTTGGTCGGCTCGAGGATGCCGGCATAGCCGTAGCTATACTGCGCTGCCAGCTCCGCTTCGCGCGCCAGGACAGGATTGTCGAGGACATACCCCGTCTGGG
>DCVT01000053.1 GCA_002328075.1 Anaerolineales bacterium UBA2181
TCCTCGTCACGAAAGAACTCACCCCCTTTGGCGAGCCAGAAAACCGTAGAACGTATCTTCGCCCACAAAACCGAGGTACAGATGGTCTGCTTCAAACAAACCGCGTTGCGGAGAGCGTTCTCCAAGCATGGGTCACTCCTGAGCACTTGTTCACAGGAGTGTATCACCGACAGATCGAGACCGCCAACTTTTCGGCCAGGTTTCTAGTATCGGGTGGCGCGCCCAGCGAGACGCGGCATACCTGGGCCGAGACATCGCAGATGGGCGGTTCGCCCTGGCCGTGAGCGATCTCGAGACGTCAGAGAGTGGTGCGTTGCGCGAAAGCAGAAATCGGGCACAAGTTCAGACTGCGCGGTTGCCTTACTCTGCGCCCAAAGTGGCGAGGCTCTCCAGCCTCTCAGCAATTCGGTCAGCTATTCATGACTCACTGTGTGACCGCAGTCCGCCACACCGACTGGTATCTTTGCTCCTTGATCACAGCTGGCATTGTACGGCAGGTAGGTACTGGTGTTCGTTCGGCCGTGATTGCCGCCTTTGACCAGCGCCGCATATTCGTATGGTGAGCTCTAGGGTGTGGCGAGCCTGCTGTCATTCCTGCGCGAGCGAGGGAGCCACCGCACAAGAAGGAGCACTTGCCCGAGTCCAACGAATAGGAGGAATAGGAGGCGAAATGGCCGCCAAGAATAACGAGACACAGACAGCGATCTGGAAAGCAATCAGCAGAAGGCGAACGTCCACCGCTGTTCTCACTGCAGTCTTGTTGGGGGGCTGGTTGGTATCGAATCACGTTGGGTTCGCCCAACAGGTCGACATTCAGATTGGAGATACCGTAACGGTGGTCACCGGCGGAAGCGCGCTCAACCTGCGTGCTGAACCAGGCCTGGAGGGGGAGGTGATGGCCAAGCTCGCCGTGGACACAGCCGTGAAGGTCGTGGGGGGGCCTCGGGTGGTCGATGGACAACAGTGGTGGCAAGTCGAGAGCGAATCAGGAATAGGTTGGTCAGCCGCCCAGTATCTGCGGGTGAAGGCGTCACCGTCTGCAGTTCAGGCCATGCAACCAGCCACTCAGGGGCCTTTATCGTCTGCGCCGTCAAGCTACTTTGTCCCTGGTGGAGGAGACCACATCGCTGATACGTATGGGTTTAGCTCCCTGTGTAGCGATTGGTACCGGACTAGCCACGTAACCCAGACAATCGAAGCGGCGGACCACGTGGCCTCCGTGTTGTCGGATATTGGGTACAGCAGCACCGCCCATCGGAATGCATCGCCGAGCCAAGCCGCGGAGCGTCTGTTACATGACGAGGTATTCTTCTTCTTCGGCCACGGGGGCAACAATTACATCCAGTTCCTGGACGACGAATGCAGCGCGAGCAATTGGGAGAGCAACGCGGACTCGACGACCGAGGCCCCCCACCTCAGGTTCGCCCTGCTGTTGGGCTGCGAAACCGGTCGGGATACAGACGCGCCGGACAACATCATGCGCCAGTTTGCTCACGCCGGCGCAGATAGAGTAATTGGGTTCCCACGGACCGTACCGGTGGATGTTGCCGACTATTGGAACAGCCATTTTTGGCAATATGCCGCTGTGGACGGCATGGAGGTGTACCAGGCGGCACGGAAAGCCGCCGCAGATAGCATACCCTATGCTGTCTGGAATGCCCGTTTCGGGCTCCCAGTGGCGGTGGTCGGTACCACGCAGGTCTACCTGGTAAGCCAGCCGGCTCAGGAGAAGGAGCCACCATTAGGAAGGCCCTCTGTGCCGTCTGTGCAGCCTGACAACGTATTGGAGCGTTGGGGCGCCGCGATACAGGCCTGGTTTGACCAGCTGCTGCAGAGCCTGCAAGAACGGCTCAACGAGTGGCTCGACCGACAAATGGACAACCTGCTGACCAAGCTGGTGGAATTCACCATGAGTCTGATGCAGCAGTGCTGCGCAGCCCCGCTAGGAGTGCCGTTGGCCGCGGCGGGCATCCACATCTGGCGGCACCGCCAAGCAGGGAGGAGGCGCTAATGACCACCAATGGATCGCGACGCAGGAGGCCCCGATGGCGAGGCTGCCTCACAGTGCTGATCCTCTTGGCGATTGCTCTGGGCGCCTTGTGGGTGCTAATTCAGTTGTCGCCCTGGAAGCTGGCCGCCAGAGTCGCCCCGGCCATTGCCGACTTTACCGGTGAGGCGGGTCTGCGCGTAAGGGAACTACGGGAGGAAGAGACCTCGCTCGGCCAGATGGTCCAATACCAAGGTCAGCTCAAGAGCGGGGAGTTGGCTCTGTTTGACGTGGACAACAAGGGGAACGTTGTCGGCTTTTTCCGGCAGTACCAACCAGGCATGGCCGTTACTATCTCGCTTGAGACCGCCCAGCAGGTTGCTGACTCTTTCGTCCGCCAGCACTATACGAGTCCAAGCTTGATAGAGGGGCCGCCCGATACGGCTGAGCTGGTGGGCTCGATCGAAGGGGTTCGTTTCTACCGCTTTGTCTGGTTTGGCAGCGACGCCGAGACGGGATCGCTGCTGCCCCAGCAGGTGTGCGTGGAGGTGAGCGCCCAGAACGGGCAGGTGGATGGCTACTATGCGCTGGACCAGGCGGTGACAGTGAGCGCTCGCCCGCAGGTAGATCGCCAGACGGCCGAGCAGGCAGCCCTTGGAATAGTGTCGTCGGGTGAACCCTTGCCAGCGGTGGAACGTTATGACCTGGTGATCACAACGGTGCCTTTGCTGGACCCCGAGGGGAAGCAAGCCCTGGTTTGGCGGTTCACTCTGGCCTGGCCTCCCGATGAAAGCGGCTACACGCCGATGCTAGATGTAATCGTCGATGCGCAGACAGGCGAGTTATTGAGCGTGGAGCCGTACTGATTCTGGTCCGTTTCTGTCCCCATTCGGAAAGGGGGCAGCTATGTATTGTGTGTATTGCGGATCAAAGAATCCGGACACCGGCCTATTCCGTATTCGATGCGGCCAGAATATCGTGAGAGCCAATCTGACGGCAGCATCGACCGCTGGCGTGCCTCCATTCTCACCAACGGTTCCGCGCGTTCGCCCTCCCACGACCCATATGCACGTCCCACCTCAATGGCCTGCGGGACGCGGTCCGTGCGCATCGGCATTCGAACAGACCGTCACGACTCCCCGTGCGCCCCGAGAACCAGGCCGGCCTTCCGTATCCGTCACCGGACGCAAGTACGCCGTGACGTGCAGGGACCGGAGGCTGGTTGAGGCCTTTCTGGGTGGCACGCCTTGGGCGTGATTCTGCTGACAGCATCGCTGATGATCGCTGGAATGTCGGGAGTACAAAGCATTCAGTTGTTGGGCAGGAATGTGGCCGGCTTCCTGTTGCTCGGCTCGGACCAGGCACACCGCGGCCGGGTGGTAGATGCAGCCTGGAGATTGGACGGCACCCAGGTCGCCTCGCTAGGTAACGACGAGAGATCGATCTGGGACGCCCGGCAGATGACCGTGGCGGCCGAGTACCCACTCGTTACGTTCGGCAGGGTTGGTGCGACGAACACAGTCAGCTGGCAGCCCAGGGGCGATGTCATTGTCCTGACGGTGGAGACCGGGTCGTGTTATAGGACGTTGGTACCGGAGTATTGCCGGTTGGTTAGCTCGGTGGCAGCCTGGCGGCCGCCGGCAGGTAGACGTGCGGCGCGCCGCGCGTGAAATCGATGCCGGGTGTCTGCTGGAACGGGCCGACGTACCACCAGATCAGGTAGACCACCTCAAAGAGCCGGCTGCCGGAGGAAAAGACGCCCAGCGCCAGCGCCAGGGCGGGGACAAAGAGGACCGCGCCCACCCACCCGGCCAGACCGGGCAGGTCGCCGCTGGAACGGGCAACCACCACCCCGCCGATCTCCAGCAGTGCCGTCGCCAGAACGCCGGCCAGCCAGGCGGCCGGAAGCTGGCGCAGCACCGGACGCGCCGACGAAAAGACCATCTGGTAGGTGTTGTTCTTCCGCTCGCGGTTGCCCATCTTGGACCAGATGGCCAGCGGCCACAGCCAGGCGACGGGCAGCAGGTACTGAACCGCCGTCGAGTGCGGGTTGGCCAAGATGGCGACGGTCAAGCCGGCCATGACGAGCCACCACCACCAGCGGCGGCCGTTGAGCAGCATGCGCAGCTCGGCAAAGAGCACCCCCAGGAAGGGGTTCACCTGGACCAGCTTGGAGACCAGCGGCGAGAGGCTGGGCAGCGCGATGCGCGTGCCCTTGTGCCGCTTCTGGACCGGCTCGCTTGCTTGCGCTTCGTCGGGCTTGGCCGGCGCGCGCCGCAGCCCTTCCCGCGAAGGGTCAAAGCGGGCGAACCACGCCGCCGAGAGCAGGATCAGTCCCAGGCCAACGAGCGCCCACAGCCACTGCTGGCCGACGATGCCCGCGGTCCAGGCCAGCCCGGCCCAGTGGAATACCTTGAACTGAACGCCGGCGACACCGCCTTGAACGCTCATTATGCCGATCGCATCATTGGGAAAGTCCGCGCTGGCCGCCTCAACCAGAGACGCGTGAAAGACGTTAACGCCCACCGGGTCGATCGGGATGGGCAGCGCCTGACCCAATTCAACCGAGAACCCGAGGAGCGCCAACCACAGGAAAAAGTAGACCACGTTGCCCACCGCCCCGCGCAGCCAGGGCACGGTCTCAAAGACCACCGCGACTGCGGCCGTCAGCGCCATGTAGGGCAGCCCGACGGCGAGAAACGGCATCAGCAGCGCACCTGGCTCCAGCGTCGCTTCCCGCTTGAGCAGCACCATGATCGCCGCTGCAGCCGCCAAAATCAGCACCAGCACGCCGAGCACCAGGCAGTTGCTGATCCATTTTCCGATCAGGTACGCGGCCCTTCGGACCGGGGTCGTGGCGATGATCTGCCCCACGCCGGTGCGGCTATCGCGCGTGATGCAGTCATTGACCAGGTAAAAGCCAAAAAGGCCAAGCAGCATGTTGACCCAGAGCACCGTCATCGTGCCGATCCAGGCCGAGTTGAACTCGCCCCGGTATCGGGGTAGGCCTGAGGTAATGTCGGCCGGCAGCAGGCTCATGAGCAGCGTGCCGTTGTTCACCAGCACGCCGATATAGATGATCGCCGCCAGGACAAGCAAAAAGCCGTAACGGCGCGTACGCTCGTAGAAATCCGCCAGAGCCAGGTGGTAGAGGACGCGTAGGGTCTTCATGCCTGCTCTCCCTGGCGCTGCGCCACCATCGTGAGGTACACATCTTCCAGGTTGGGGGTCACCGGCCGGGCCTGCGGGCAGGGGCGCTCAGCCGAGACCGCCCGCACCTCAACCCCGTCCATGCGCCGGATCGTGCCGCTCACCAGGAACCTCTTTTTCAGCGCGGGCAGCTCCTCGCTGGTGGCCATCCATTCCCACACCGAGCCGTCCATCTGCTTGAGGAGCTGCTCCGGGCGGGCGCGAGCCTTGAGGTGGCCCTTGTGGATGATCGCGATGTCCGTGGCAGTCGATTCCACGTCCGAGACGATGTGGGTGGAGAGGATGACAATCCGCTCGCTGCCCAGGTCGGAGAGCAGGTTGCGAAAGCGCACCCGTTCCTCTGGGTCGAGTCCCACGGTCGGCTCGTCCACAATGAGTAGCTGCGGATCGTTGAGCAGCGCCTGGGCGATGCCCACGCGCTGGCGCATCCCGCCGGAATAGCCGCCCAGCGGCCGGCGGGCGGCGTCGCGCAGATTGACCAGGTCCAGCAGGTCGGAGATTTCCCGACGGGCCTGTGCGCCGCTCATCCCCTTGATGGCCGCCATGTACTCAAGGAACTCCTGGGCCGACAGGTTGGGGTAGACGCCAAAGTCCTGCGGCAGGTAGCCCAGCACCGAGCGCAGCGCCTCCGGATCCTTGACCACATCCCGCCCGTTCCACAAAATGGTCCCGGCGGTGGGTCGGGTGATGGTTGCCAGCATGCGCATCAGGGTTGACTTGCCCGCCCCGTTGGGGCCCAACAGGCCGAGGATGCCCGGGGTCAGCGTCATGGAGAAATCGGTCAGGGCCTGCACACCCTTGTAGGCCTTGCTCAGGTTACGCGTCTCAATCGACAAAACAGTTGACGGTTCTATTTTCCCAGCTCCTTTCTTACCTACGCCTGGATTGTGGAGGCAAGGGTGGGTGTTCCAGTAGGCCCTTCTCCGCCGCAATCAGGCCAAACGGCACGAAAACCATCCAGAACGGTCGTCTGCAACTCCCCTGCGCGTCTGTCCAGAAAAACGAGATCGTTCATGTGCCTCCTTGGCCGATCATGGCGTCACAATCTGCGCACAGCATATAAGCAAAACTCCTCGGCCGCATCCATCGGCCGACCAGTCTCAGAGTAGTCTATGGGTTGAGCTGTTGCCTATACCAGAGGGGTACCCGGCTCATACTTTAGTAGGATGCTCTGACTGGGCCCTGGACTCTGAACGGCGGCGCCGTTAGTGAGAACCGGGATACCTCTGAACAGATCTTTGCCGTGCCGGGGAGGTGAACGGTGGGGGTGACCGTCACCAATGTTGTCAACGCAGCACATGCCGGCTGCTGGCAGAGGTCGGTGCCCTGGCTGCAGGGGCCTGGCCGTGGGTGGCGGGTCAGCAGCTCAGGGCGCCGGGTTCAGCGCCAGAAAGCCGGCCAGCGTGTCGGCGCCGGAGGTGGCGCCGTGGGCCAGCACGCCGCGGACAGCGGCTTCCGGCCCACCACTACCCACGAGGGGACCCAACAACCGGCGCCAGGTGGCGACCCCCTCGGCCTTTGCGGCTAGCTCACGTCCTTCGGGCTCCTCTCTCTGCGCGGTGGCTGCCTGGGAGAGCAAGGCCGTCACAGGGAAAGCGACCACGGAAATAGAGGCAACAGCGAAGATCAGCGCGAGGCGGCGATTGCGATTCATCATATCCCTGCGGTGGACAGCGTGAGGGGCGTTGGGGCGCTGTCGCGTTACCGGACTGGGCGGCATTGTGGCACGCCCCACCCGCACCGTCAATGTCGCGGGTGCCGTGTTGGCCGACAAGCAGTAGAGTCCCCTTCTGCCCAAGTTGAAATCTCCCCTTTGGCAAGGGACATGAGCCGGAACGAGCTGCCAGCGATGGGCAGAGCCGGACTCAGCCGGCTGGAGATGACGCGGGCGGAAGAACAGAAGCGGTTCACGCAAAAGGCAGCGCAGCCGTCGGGGATCGACGTGCCACCAGTGCAGCGGCTTTGCCGGGCGGCTCGCCAGGTGGGTGCTGTTGGACTGGCGGGCGCCCGGCGCGCGAGTCCGAGCAATAACCGCTTTGCCTGCCAACGAGAACTATGGTAAGCTGGCGCCCGCGGTGGTTTCCCCGGTCCTTGGACCAGAATGGGGGGCGCACCTGCCAGCATATCATCATATCTGTCAGCCTTTCCTATTGGAGGATGGTGATGCCAAGTCGGATGACCGTAACGTCGGTGGGTGTCGTGGGCATATGCCTGCTCATCGCTCTGATAGGCGCGTGCGCACTGGAGAGTCGCGCCGCCCCGGTAGAGCTTGGCCAGAGGAGCTTTGCCGGTGGCTCTGGCACGGAGACGGATCCGTACCTGGTGGCCACCGCAGCACACCTGGACAGTGTCAGGCAGCATCTCGACGCCCATTTTCGGCAGACCGCCGATATCAACCTGGGTGTCGCGCCCTACAGTGAGGGGGAGGGCTGGCAGCCCATCGGCGCCTCCACCAGCGGCCAACGCTTTTCCGGCAGCTATGACGGGGACGGCCATGTCATCACTAACCTGACGATCAACCGGACGACGACGCAGTACCAGGGTCTCTTTGGCTACCTGGACGGCGCGACGGTCATCAACCTCTACCTGGAAAACGTGACGGCACAGGGCGGCGCCTACAGCGGCGGTCTGACGGGGCATGCCGCCAACAGCCTCATCGCCCATGTGCAGGTGAGCGGACGGGTGAATGGCGGCGCCCACACCGGTGGGCTGGCGGGCGATCTCGACCTCAGCACCCTGCACCTCGTGTCCAGCAGCGCGGCTGTGCAGGGCGGCAACTACGCCGGAGGGCTCGCCGGCATCATCTCCCAGTCCACCGTCTACCACTGCCACACCACCGGCTCGGTCAAGGGCGGCCAATACACCGGTGGGCTGGCCGGCTACCTGACCAGCAGCGTCACTCTCATCGATGGCTACAGCCGGGCGGCGGTCCACGGCGAGAGCTGGGTGGGTGGGCTGGTCGGCCGGCTGGCTAGCAGCACCCTCCGGCGCGCCTACAGCACCGGGGCGGTGAGCGCGACCACGGCGACGTTCATCGGCGGACTGCTGGGTGAGCGCTCGTCTGGCACGATCGTTGACTGCCTCTGGGACACCCAGACCTCGGGCCAGGCCGAGAGCGCCGGCGGCGCCGGTGTGGTGGGCAAGACGACGGCCGAGATGCAGCAGGCGGCCACCTTCCCGCGCCACAACTTTCGCTCCCTGTGGTGGATTGACGAGGGGCGGGACTATCCCGTCTTTCAGGAGCTGAGCAACTATGCGGCGCCGCAGCCGGTCACGTTCACCGGCGACGGGACGCCGGAACGCCCCTATCTCATCCACAATGCCGATGAGCTGAACGCCATGCGAGAGGTGCTGACTGCTACCTACCGGCTGGCCAACGATATTGACCTGACGGCGACGGTCGCCTGGGACGGTGGTCGAGGCTGGCAGGCCATCGGCAACGCTTCGACTCCCTTTACCGGCACGCTGGAGGGCGCCGGCTATGCCATCCGGAACCTGACCATCAACCGGCCGGCAACCCAATACCAGGGGCTGTTCGGCTATCTGGACGGAGCGACGGTGAGAAACCTGCGTCTGGAGAGCATACGGATCGAGGGCGCCAGTTACGCGGGCGGGCTGGCAGGCCAGGCGGTGAACAGCCGCATCCTGGACGTGCACGTGAGCGGCGAGGTGGCGGGCGGCAGCAGTACCGGCGGGCTGGTGGGCTACGTGCAGGGCAGTCACGTGTTCAGCGCCTCCAGCTGGGCCGCTGTGCGGGGCAGCGACGATGTCGGCGGGCTGCTGGGTTATGGCCTCGGCCCGGTCTTGGTGACCCGCGCCCACAGCGTGGGAACGGTGGAGGGCAACGCTGGCGTCGGCGGCCTGGTCGGCCATCTGGCGGCTGGAGCAGGAAGCGCCATCATTGCCGACAGCGCCAGTTGGGCGACGGTGGCTGGCGCCAGCCGCGTCGGCGGCCTGGTGGGGACGACCGCCTATTACGGCCGGGTCTACCGCAGCTACAGCACAGGGCAGGTCACCGGCAGCGCTGACGTCGGCGGATTCCTGGGTTACGATCAATACGGAACGTTCGTCGACTGTTACTGGGACATCGAGAGTTCGGGGCAGGCCGCGAGCGCCGGCGGCGCCGGCGTGGTGGGCAAAACGACCGCCGAGATGCAGCAGCGGGCCACTTTTCGACGGTTCCGCTTTGTCGCCTTCTGGCAGATCGACGAGGGGCAGGGCTACCCAACCTTCCATGCGCTGGGCCCCCATGCGCAGTCGCAGCCGATCGACCAGGTGGCGTTCAGCGGGGGCGCCGGAACCGCTGAGGACCCCTATATCGTCACCACGGCCGACCAGCTCAACGCCGTGCGCCTGGCGCCCGCCGCTGCCTATCAGCTCGGCAATGACATTGACCTGGCCGCCTCGCTGGTCTGGGATGGCGGGCAGGGCTGGACCCCCATCGGCGACAGCACGCAGCCTTTTAGCGGCACCCTGGATGGCGCCGGCTATACCATCCGCAATCTGACGGTCAGCCGGCAGCAGAGCGACTATCAGGGGTTGTTCGGCTATCTTTCGAACGCCACGGTGAGCAATCTGACGCTGGAAGGGGCCAGCGTACTCGGCCGCCAGTACGTCGCCGGTCTGGCGGGGTATGCGACCGGCAGCACGATCCGGAACGTGCGAGTAGAGGGCGAGGCTCTTACCGACCTTAACCACGTCGGCCTGGTTGTGGGGCGCGCGGACCATACCCTCATCGACAGCGCCCGGGTACGGGGTACCGTCATCGCCCGGCAGTACTATGCCGGGGGCCTGGTAGGGTACCTGTATGGCGGCGCGGTACACGATGCGGCCAGCGCGGCCCAGGTGTTGGGCAGCAGCTATACCGGCGGCCTGGTCGGTTACACGGATTATGCGGCATCCATCTACCACAGCACCAGCGCAGGGCAGGTGCAAGGCGAGCAGTACACCGGCGGCCTGGTGGGCCGGCATCAGGCTATCATCGCCGACAGCTACAGCCGGGCGGCGGTGACCGGCACGCAGCATGTGGGCGGCCTGGTCGGTTACATGAGCGGTTATGTCTACCGCAGCTACAGCGCCGGCGCGGTGACCGGCGCAACGAATGTCGGTGGCTTTTTGGGAACCTTCCAGTGGGGAACGTTGGCCGACTGCTACTGGGACGTGGAAGCCTCGGGGCAGGCGACCAGCGCCGGGGACACGGGCGTGGCCGGCAAGAGCACGGCCGAGATGCAGCAGCGGGCCACCTACCCGCTCTACAATTTCGGCACGCTGTGGCAGATTGACGAGGGGCAGGACTATCCGGTCTTCCAGGACCTGAGCCGCTATGCCCAGCCGCTGCCGCTGGCCGAGGTCCAGTTCGACGGCGGTGACGGCACGCCCGGCTCGCCCTACATCATCACCACGGCCGACCAGCTCAACGCCATGCGCCGGGTGCTGACCGCCACCTACCAACTGGCGGCCGACATAGACCTGGCGGCGACGGTGGCCTGGGATGGCGGGCGAGGGTGGAACCCCGTCGGCGTGCTCTGGGGGCCGGGCAGCGACCCCACCCTGCGCTTCAAGGGCAGCCTGGACGGCGCGGGTCACGCCATCCGCAATCTGTCCATCATGCGGTTCAGGAGTGACCGGCAGGGGCTCTTTGGTCACCTGGAAAACGCGACGGTGGAGAACCTCCGGCTGGAGAACGTCAGCATCTATTCCGAGTACGGCAACGGCGCTCTGGCGGGGAGCGCGGGCGGCAGCACCATCCAGAACGTGCACGTGAGTGGGGAGGTGATGGGTACAGCCTCGACGGGTGGGCTGGTGGGCTTTCAGACGGAGGGCGCCATCTCGAATTGCTCCAACTCGGCCCACGTGCAAGGCGGACAGGGCACCGGCGGAGTGGTCGGTTACCTCTCGGGCTCGTCCCTGCCGCTGGTTCAAGAGACCTACAATCTGGGGGCGGTGGAGGGCGGCCCCCGGGTCGGGGGACTGATAGGGCACCTGATGTATGGCACCGTCTCCGACAGCTACAGCCGGGGGCCGGTGACCGGGGTGCAGGATGTGGGTGGCCTGGTGGGGCACGCCTCCACCAACCTCAGCGAGGTCTACCGCAGCTACAGCACCGGCGTGGTGAGCGGCACGACCAACGTTGGCGGCTTGCTGGGGGTGGATCTCAATAACAACGCCGTCATCGTCGAATCCTACTGGGACACCGAGTCCTCGGGGCAAGCAGGCAGCGCCGGGGGCACGGGCAAGACCACGGCCGAGATGCAGCAGCAGGCCACCTTTGTCAACTGGGATTTTGGTGACGTGTGGGCCATTGATGAAGGCGTGAGCTATCCCACCCATCGCCACACGGCGCGGGTCATCGCGCTGCACCCGGGTGCCAGCAGCCACGGCATCAGCGCGTCAACCGAGCTCACCATCGCGGTCACGGCCAACATCAGCTGGACCGCGACATCCAACGATGCCTGGGTTGTGGTGACCGGCGGCGCCGCCGGCGTGGGTAACGGCGTCATCCGGTACACGGTGGCGGCCAGCCCCCTCCCCCCTTCGGGCCTGCGGGTGGGCAGCATCACGGTCGCCGGCCAGGACGGGGCCATCACCGCCACGTTCACCATCCGGCAGGCCGCGTTCCTTTCCATTGCCCCGCAGCAGCGCCGCCACGATGCAGCCGCCTCGAGCGGGCACGAGATCGGCGTTGCCGGCAATGTGCCCTGGACGGCGCAGGCGACCACCGGCTGGATTCACATCACCGCGGGCGACGAGGGAACCGGCGACGGCACAATGCGCTATCGGGTGGACGAGAACCTGCTGCTGGCGGCCCGCGCGGGCGCCATCACCGTCAGCGGCGGTGGGCTCACCCGCACACTCGCGGTGACCCAAAGCGGCGCCATCCCCTACCTTGACATAACGCCCGTCTACCAGGCGCACGGGATGGGTGCGTCCGCCGGCCACGAGATCGCGGTCAGCGCCAACATCTCCTGGACGGCGACCACCGCCGATGACTGGATCACGGTCGTCTCTGGCGATAGTGGAACGGGAGACGGGACGGTCACTTACAGCGTTGACGCCAATCTCACCCCGCACTCCCGTCTGGGCGCCATCGCCGTCAGCGGGGGGAACCGGCGCCTGACCTTCCGGGTGCACCAGGCCCTCTCGTGGGAAATCACGGCGCTTGCCAGCGACGAGGCGGGCGGCAGCGTGAGCGGCGGCGGGCACTATGCGCACGGCCAACCGGTCACCGTCACCGCCGTGGCCAACAGCGGCTACCGGTTCGCCGGCTGGACCGAGGACGGTGTGGTGGTCTCCAGCGGCGGCGTGTACACCTGGACTGCCACGCGCAACCGCGACCTGACCGCCCACCTGCTGCTCATACCCCCCGTGACCAACGTCACGCTCAGTTACAAGCCTCGCGGCCAGGTGTTCATCGGCAACCCGGTGCGCTTTGCGGTCGAAGCGGATGGTGAGCGACCTTTTGCCTACACCTGGACTCTGAACGGCAGCCCCGTGGGTGAGAATCGCGATACCTTGGAACAGGTCTTAACCGTGGCAGGGACGTACACGGTGGGGGTGACCGTCACCAATGTGGTTAACGCCGGTTACGGCGAGGTGGTCATCACGGCGGTCGATCCGGCGTTGGGGCAGCCGGACCTTTCGCTATCGGACAAATCGGCGAGCCTGACCAATGTGCAGAGCGGCGATGTGCTCACCTACAGCCTGTTCTTGCGCAACACCGCTCAGGTAGCGGCGACGGCGACGCTGACCGACCCCATCCCTGCCTATACCACCTACCGGGCGGGCAGCGCCAGCGCCAGCGACGGCGGCGACGTGACGCTGAACGCGGGCGCCCTTGTCTGGCATGGCGAGGTCATCTCGGGCACACCGGTGCTGGTCGAGTTCGCCGTCACGGTGGGCGATGCGCCCATCGGCGCCAGCATCGTCAATACCGCGACGGTGGCGGACGGGCTGGGCCATTCGGTCCAACTGGCGGCCGGCTCCACGTTCAACCCCGGCTACCGGCTCTCGGTCAACGACGGCGCGTTGGCGACCAACGTTCCCACCGTGACGCTGACCTACGCCTGGAATGTGGAGGACGCCATCACCCAGGTGCAGTTCAGCAACGACGGCGGTTTTGGCTCCGGAGCGTCGGCGTGGCTGCCGGTGAACGCCGCGAACCCAACGCTGAGCGGCTGGGTGCTCGACACCTACGGCGACTTGCGGATGCCGTACTTGGTTTATGCTCGGTTCCGTGACGCGCTTGGTCGGCCGTACGGCCCGATCATGGATTGGATCATCTTTGACCCAGTAGCACCCAGAGTTCTGGGGGTCGAATTGCTGCCCGGGAGTAGGCGGGCGCAGACAGCGGGTGAAGAGGTGGTGGCGCGGATCACGGCGTCGGACGGCAACACCGGTGTGGCGCGTGTGCAGCTGAGCCATACCGCCGACTTTGGCGCTTACGAGGAGACCGGCTTTATCGGCCCCACCACCGATGTCCCGTGGGTGTTGTCGGACGCTGGCCAGGTCTACGTCCGTGCAGTAGATCGGGCGGGGAACGTCTCGGCGCCGGTCAGTGCTGAGAAGAAAGGGAGTGTGATCTTTCTGCCGCTGGTGATCCGCGCGAGTCCGTAGATGCCCGCAGAAATGCCGGCGACACGGCTCGACCGGGCCGGCCTACAGGCCGTCTGAGCGCGCTGGGGGCGGCGAACACCCCACTGTCACGCGGGACCCAGGCCGGCGGGTGCGACCACGCCGCACTCCCCGACCCGTCGGCAGGGGCGGCCAGCGCCAGTCGGGCGCTGGGGGACCTGGTCCCGGCCGGCGGGGGCAGCGAGTTGTATCGACGCCTGCACCCCGCCGCCGGGCGCCATTGCAGGGCCAGAGCGGGTGGCGGTCAAGGCGCGGAGACCGGTGGGGCGACCTGGAGGACGTGAATGGCGCGGCGAAATCCCACGGCGGGAGCGGCGGACGGCGCTCTCCTCGGCCGGTCAGTGCACCCGGTTCAGTGCCAGAAAGCCGGCCAGCGTGTCGGCGCCGGAGGTGGCGCCGTGGGCCAGCACGCTGAGCAGCGCGGCTTCCAGCACACCACGACCCACGAGGGCACCCAACAACCGGTGCCAGGCGGCGGTGCACTCGCCGTTGGCCGCCGCCCGCAGCCAGGCGGCGGATAGGGTGGTGGTCCGGGGGGCGGCGGCCTCGGCCACCACCTGGCAGAGGGTCTCCCCGGCGGGATGGTCGAGCCTGGCGCGCAGCATGGTGCCGCAAAGATAGTCGTCGCCGGCGGGGGTCAGGCCGGGACCCCACCCCGCGAGCTGCTCGGAGCCGCGCCTGAGGGATTCCCGGTCCCCCGCCAGGCCGTCCCGCAGCGCCTCGGCCGCCGTGCGCAGGTGGGAAAGCCGCGGCTGTTCGTGGCGGCCGGCCGGCGGCGCGAGCTCGAGGGCCAGCAGGCTGCCGCGCACCGCGACGCTTTCAGGGCTTTCTTCCAAGGCGCGGCCCACAAGCCGCTCAAGGCGGTCGATCCCGTCCGCGAGGGCGACCGGACTCCGGCGCAGCGCCGGCCAATCCGGTCGCGGTTACCACGGTGACGCGCCCGTCAAGGAGACGGAGGCCGGCCCGCCTCCGTCGCGCTGGGACCCGGAATCGCTCCATCAACGCATCCTGCGGGCCAAGGATCGGCTGCTGACCCCCGAGACGGTGGTCACCGTTGCGGGAGACTATGTCCAGGAGGCTATCGCCCGGGTCTACCGGCGCTACCAGGAGACGCTCGAGCAGCGCCGGCAGATCGACTATCCCGACCTCATCCGGCTGGCGGTCAAGCTGCTGGAGGAGAACGAGGACGCCCGGCAGCACTACCAGGAGCTAACGCGTCACCTTCTGGTTGACGAATTGCAGGACACCGGCCTCTCACAATACCGGCTGGTCGCGCTTCTGGGCGGCCGATACCGCAACGTCTTTGCGGTGGGTTCGCCGGCTCAGGGCATCTATGGCTGGCGCGGGGCGGATCCGGCCGAGATGGTGAGCCGGTTCACCCAGCTCTTCCCCGACGCCCGGGTGCTGGTCCTACGGCAGCACTATCGCTCCACCTGCACCCTGCTGGCCGCGTCGCGGGCGGTGGGGGAGGGATACCCCGACGCCGACCTGTGGACCAACAACCCGGCCGGAGCGCCCGTCACGGTGGTTAGGGTGGCCGACGAGGCCGAGGAGGCGCGCTTTGTGGCCGACACCGCGCTTGACCTGCACGAGGGGCAGGGGCTGGCCTGGTCGGGCATGGCGGTGCTGTTTCGCGTGCGGCGGCAGGCAACTCCACTTGAGCAGCTCCTCCTGCAGCGGCGCGTCCCCTACCGGTTGACTGCCGGCAGCCCGTTCTTCCGCCAGCGCGACGTCCGCCACCTGGTGGCCTACCTGCGGCTGGCCCGCGACCCACTGGACGGGCGTTCGCTGGCGGCCATTCTGAACGTGCCGCCGCGCGGGATTGGCGCGGCCACCCGCAAGAAGCTGATGGGGGATGAGCCGTGCCTGGAGCCCTGGATGATCTGCAACGCGGAGAACCGCGAGGACCTCCGGCCCGAGGCGCGGGCAGGCCTGCAGTGGCTGGCCGACTTCATCAACGACCGTCTTCCCGTTCAGGCGGCCGAGATGGCGCCGCGGGAGCTGCTGGCCTACGTGATCGAGGAGACCGGGTACAGCCAGATGATCGATGACGCCCTGGAAGCCCATCAGAGACGGACCACCGTGCGCGAACTGCTGGCGCTGGCCGGCCGCTACGATGAGTTGGCGGCCTTTCTCGGAAGGGTGGAGGAGCTGGAGGGGGAGACCGTAACCGACCAGGAAGGGGTGGTCCTCTCGACCATTCACCAGATCAAGGGGCTCGAATTCCCGGTGGTCTTTGTGGTGGGTATGGAGGAGGGACTCCTGCCGTGGGGGCGGGCCGGCGGCCGGGACGAGGAGGAACGCCGCCTCTTCTACGTCGCCATCACCCGGGCCAGGGACCGGCTATTCCTGATTCACGCTCGATCCCGGCGAGACTATCAGGGGCGGGTCACCCGGGCGGAGCTGGCCCCAAGCCCCTTTCTACGGCTGCTTCCCCGTGAGCTGACCGAGCGAGTGAGGTTGGACTGACATGGAGAATGGAGGAAGGACATATAGTCGGGGAGATGTAGAGCGGATCAAGCGGGAGAACCCCATCGAAGAGGTGGTCGCCGCTACGTGCCGCTGCGCCGACGGGGGAGGCTGCTGGTGGGCCTCTGCCCCTTTAATCCGGAGAAGGAGCCCAGTTTCACCGTCACCCCGGTGCTGGGGCGCTGGCACTGCTTCGGCGCCTGCGAAGAGGGTGGAGACGTGATCGCGTCTGTCATGCGGCGAACCGGTGACAGCTTTGTCCAGGCGATGGAGCGCCTGGGCGCCGGATGCCTCCCGCCGCCGGTCTCTGTCCCACGGAGCTGGCGGGAGCTGGGGCTGCACGAGCCGCGTGACCTGACCCCAGAAGACCGGCGACTGGTCAGGGCAGTTGCGGTGCTCTACCACACTGCCTTTTGGGTCAGCCCGGAGGCCAAACGGTACGTGATGGGGCGCGGAATCTCGCTCCTGACCGCCCAGCAGCAGACGGTAGGCTATGCCCGGGGCGACCGGTTGGTGCCCTATCTCAGGTACAAGGGACTCAGTGTGGACCGGGCGCTGGAGCTGGGGCTGCTGCGCGGGCGGAGTTTCCGCGGCCGCGTCGGGCCCAGTCCCGCCGCCGAGGTTCGTCGCCGCGCTTTGCGTGAGAGGCCGCCCTGCGGTCGTCTGGAGGAGTTCTTCCAGGACCGCGTGGTCATCGCCGATACTGACCGCCGGGGTGATGTGATCCACCTCGTCGGCCGAGCGCTCGACCCGGAGGCGAAGCCCAAGTATCTGAGCATGCCAGGGATACCCAAGCCGGCCTATGGGATGGCCCGTCTGGACCCGGCACGGCCGGTTGAACTGGTTGAAGGACCGTTCGACCTGCTTACCTTGCTGGAGTGGGGGTATCAGGGGGTGGCTGCCATGGGCACCCACCTGAGCCAACGGGACGAGGCCCGGTTGGCCGGCGTGCCTCAGGTGACCATTACCCCAGATGCGGATGATGCGGGCTGGTCGGCCGCAAGCGACTGGGCGCTGGCCATCGCGCCACCTTCCGGCCGCGGCGTGCGCCTGCGGCTCCTGCCGGATGGGGTCAAGGACGTGAGCCACCTGGCGCAGATGCCGGACGGTCGGGCGGTCTTTCGCCGGTTGCCCACGCTGACGCAGATGCGGCGGCACGCTTCGCGGCTCCGAGATGAAGAAGCACATCTGGCGAGGCTCTTGGTCACAGGCAAGATCAGCGCGGAAACCCACGAAATACTGCGTCTCGAGTGGAAGGACAAACTTCGGAACATAGAGATCGCGCTTCGCGATATGGAGCGGGACCTGAAGCGGCACATCGATGATCTGGAGGCCGGCTTGTCACTGCTTTCGCAAGCTCACTGCCTGTTCGGCCGGCTGCAGGTACGTGAGCGGAGGGCGCTCTTGCGTATTCTCGTGAAGCGAATTATAGTTGACGCTCAAGGCGAGATCAGGTCCCACGACCTGCATTCGCCTTTTGCGTACCTGAGCGCTTTGGCTGGGGAAACAAAAAGACCCAACCCGACCAAGAGTGGTTCGAGAAGGGTCACCTTAGGCACCCCCACCGTGACTCGAACCAATGTCAACAGAAGCCGAGCAGTTCCTGGCCGTGCTACGCTTTGCGCCTGCAGGGCGCAGCAAGCCGGAATAACTGACCGGCCGCTGCTTGGAGGTTCGGCAGGGACACTCGTCTTTCTCAGGATAGTGCTTGTGAGATAATCAGGGAGGCGCACCTCTCGGTCAGAGCAGCTGCCGCGCACTTTGGCTACTGTGAGCAGTATCTGCGGCGTCTGCTGCGCGTCGGCCGGCTGGATGGCGTCAAGGTCGGTCAGGTCTGGCTCATCAGCTTGGCCTCGCTGGAGCAGCACCTCGGGAGCGGGCAGGCCGCTGACGATTGCCGTTTTGGTCCGCAGGAGATAGCCATTGTGGCCAGCAAGGAGGTGAGCGCATGAAGCGCCCTCCAAACTGGACCAACCTACTTCTCTGGGCTATCTACCTGGCCCTGCTGGCGGTGCTGTTGCCGCACACGGCCTGGGCCTTCGGTCGTTTTGAATCGCCGTCGGCAGGCTGGCTGGACGTGCCGTGGGGCCTGATCACTGGCTGGGCGGCCGCCTTTGCCTTTGAGGCTGCCATAGCCGCCTTGACCCACAAACTGGCAAAGCACATCGAATCCACCCCGCGCTACACGGCCGGTCGGGTTTGGCTTCGGCGAATATCGTATCAGTATCTGAATGCTTATGCGGGCGGGCTTCTGGTTGCGGTTGGTGTTTCTGTGCTTGCCAATTTCGGGCATGCGGTAGAATACGGCCGGGATTTCGCCATCTACGGTCAGTACCGAATTCCACCTCTTCTCTATTCACTGGCATTCGGTGGCATCCTGCCGCTGGTTTCGCTCCTGTTCGCCCGTATTCTGGCTAACACAGTTGAGACCGAAGGTGACGCAAACCCTGAGCTAACCCGATCGAAGCAGACCATCAGGGAGCTTCAGGCGGAGCTGCAGACAGCCAGGGCGCGTTTTACCGAGGCTGATGCCAGAGCGACTACGGCCGAACAACGCTTTGCTGCAGCGGGGGAACTGGTGGCTCGGCTCTTTGCTGAGGAGAAGCGCCAGCGGATCCTCGCCGCGGCCGAACGCTGGCCCGAGCTGCCGGCAGCCTCCATCGCGATCATTGCTAGTGCATCACCCGGCTACGTTTCAGAGGTGCTGAAGGAGGGGGACGGCCGATCCTGAAAGCCTGTAGCTAGATTGCAGCCGGTTTGGTCACGTCGTCCGTTCTGCTCGCTTGCTGAATCGCGGTCTTTGGTCTATACTTGTGTCTTCAAAGATCCCGTAGTCGGCTGCGAGCGACGGGGAATGCTGGCTCGTGCACTGAGTCTGCCAATATGTCGATTGAGTGCTAGTCGATGAAGTGCCTTCCGGTTTCTCTGTCAGGTTTCCTTCGAGTTGCCGACACTCACAAGACGACTGACCGCCAATGGCTGAGCTTGCAGCGCTAGACCTTCCGATCGGTGGAGTAGCTGCTGGCATCCTCCGAGAACTCTCCGGTATCTATCCTAGTTTCGTTTCTGCGTTCAAAGAGTTGATATGCAACGCCTACGACGCTGACGCCACGTCGGTTACCGTTACGCTTGCTCCCAGCCAGGCTGTCGCTACAGTCGAGGACAACGGGGCTGGCATGACACCTTTCGAGTTCCAGGATGAGTACCTTCGTGTTGGCAGCAAGGTGCAGGGTCGGAGCGGGGACATCACGGCCGGCGGACGACGGCCCATTGGACGCAAAGGTATCGGCTTCCTTGCCGTAGCGCGTTATTGCCGCCAGGTCGAAGTACACTCGCATGCCGCCAGGACAGTCACACTCAGCGAGAATGTGATGCTGGACTCGCAGGCAAGTCGCGGGCACTATGTCAGCGCCTCCTTTTTCCTGCAGCCATTTGCGGCTGCGCTAGCTCCGTACACCACTATACTCTCTGTGCGATGTGGAGCATTCGAGTTGTCACCCACCGAATACCGCCAGGATGGCCCGACCATCAGATTGCCGACAGAGATATGGCGCAAACTCAGCGGACAGACTCTGACGATCGAGTACGATGTTGACTGCCGGGCAGTGAACCTGTGTGCGGCCATTGACTACCAGTACTTGCTCGAGCTCGGCGACGATCACAACCTGTCGACGCTGCCGGACTTTTGCCGGCTTCGACTGTTGCCCGCGGCCGACCGGGCAGCCAAAAGCGGCACGAGGATTGTTCTGCACCTTCGTGAGTTCGTCCAGCGCGAATTGCAGTCCCCCCAACGCCGCGGCCGCGTACGCAATCTGACTTCCGCTGGGGGACTGCATCGTTTCACTTGGCACCTGAGCCGCACTACTCCGATTGCCTACCTTCCATCGTTGCAGGTTCTTGACAAACCAGACCTGCGTGTGCTGGCTGTTCCTGTGTCCCCAACACCATTCAGTGTGAAGGTGATAGGGCCGGACGGCGAAACTCGTGAACTGAGGCGTCCTTTGCCGAATGATCTTCTTGAGTCCCAACCAGATGACCCGATACTGGTCAGGCAACCGTTCAACATCGCGTCCGGCGGATTGTCGGCACAGGGAATCCTGCTGGGCTTTCGCCAGGCCATCTTTCCCGCAGAAATGCGTGGCATCGCTATCCGCGTGTGCGGCGTAGAGATCGGCCCTCCGGGCTTCCTGGGAGTGGAAGACGATTTACCCACTAGGTACCGTCCTTTTCTGGATCAGGTGATGGGAGAGGTCATAGTCACCGAAGGGCTCGATGCTATCAGCTCGATTATGCCCGGGCGAGAAGGGTTCTACAGGGATGGTGCGCAATTCCAGGCGCTCCGAAAATACCTGGTTGGGGACGGGGATGTAGTGGCAGGTGCATTGGGAGAGGTCCTAGACCAACTGTGGAAACGGCATAGTGTCGAATCGTCTGTTGAGCGCATTGTGCAAGAAGCCAGACGGCGTCGAGAGACCCTGCTTGAGGTGTCGCAAGCGGTCACTGCCTTGTCCGTCGGCTCCCGTCACAGCCGCGCTTTGCTGCATCTTTTTTCCCGCTCCGACGTCGTGGCAGATGGCCTGCGCCAAGCCGCAGAATATCGTATCGAGTTGCCCAGTACTATCGAGGACTACGAGCTCGAATTGGCCAAACTGGAAGAAATCGACTACAGGATCGACCTGCCAAGAAAGGTCGTCCAGCTCAACCGTGACGCGGAGTCTTGGGGAGCGTCGCTGTATATGCTAGGTCGGGATTTCGCGATTAGCCTACGCAATGGCGGGTCAAACGCCCCTCTGTGCGAGATTGACCTGTCGACCAACATCATTCATCTGAACTGGCTGCACCCCAGTCGGGGCAAGATGGGGGATTCGACGTTTGCGAAGTCCGCTTTGTTCTGGCGAATAGCTTACCTGACTGCCGATGGCAACGTGGACAAGATGATGGACCTGGCACATCGTTTGCTGGCTTTCTCTGCGTAATGTGCGATGCCGAGCGCTTTCGACAGAACTCAAACCAGCTCATCCGGGCCTCGCAGGCCAACGCCCCAGCTCCTTGCTGCGCCGGATGCGTTGGCTCTGGCGCGAGAGCGGGTCCTCCTGGTCAACCCTCCAGTGGTAGACAGTCGTTATCCCTGGGTCAAGTGGAATCAACCGCTCGATCTTCTCAAGTTGGGAACGTTCCTGGCGCAGACTCGCGGTTGCGAGGTCAGGCTCTTCGACTTTATGCTGCCCACCCCCAAAGGCACCGTACCGCGCCAACAATCTAGAATATCGCAGGACCTGCCACCGGGTGAGCCCGTGCGGTGGCACTATGGCCAGCCCTGGGAGGCTTTCGACGCCTACCTGGCTGCGCTGGCCGGCCACGAATGGATACCGGACAGTGTTTGGATTACGACGTTGACCTCGTTCTGGTGGCAATCGGTGCCATTGGTCGCTGATCGTGTGAAGAACCGGCTGAGACGGCCTTTTGTCGTTGTGTGCGGTAACTACCCGCTTCTGGAGACTGAACATGCGGCACGGTTCTGCCCCAACATAGACATTGTTGTACGCGACCGTGTCGATCTGACTTGCTGCCCTCCCGATTTCTCATTGTATGGAAAGCAAACACCTGCGTTCTGCGCCTTGGATCTGCGTGACCCGCAGCCAGCAGGCGATATCGAACGCGCGATGAGACGCGGAATGCATCACTTCGTGTTCTTCAACGAAAACATCTTTGCAGATTTCGGTACCTTACTTAAACCCGTTCTACAAGAAGTGGTGAGCAACAAGTGGAAGGCATGGTTTCACGGTATTTGCGGAGTGGAAACACGGGACTTCCCTGTCGATGACGCGCAACTACTGGCAGATGCGCATTTCAGCGAGCTGCACTTTGAGCCCGCCCTGAACGAAAACGGAATGGTGGACGAGCAAACATACCGGAATGTAATGCTGGCTTGCCGAGAGACGGGAATCGTGTCGAAACGGGGAGCTGGATGGGAAGCAAGAGGCCACGATATCTCGGGCTTCTTGTGGATTGGCCAGCCACACGACGACTCACGTGAATTGGTCTGGAACGCGCTGAAACTGCTCCAACTGGTAGGAATGGTCATTCCCAAGCCCTATTCACCCACACCCGGTAGCGATAACCACGCGTGGCTAATCGCCCGGGCTGGCGAAGTTCAGCCTGAAGACACCAGCCCTCACAGGTTGCCGTGTGCCGGCTGGAACGGAATGGCCAAGAGCGACTATGAGGACCTGTACCGGCTGACTGCGTTCCTCAATTTGAAGGTGCATTCCCACACCTTTGACTTCCTGGGAGACACCTACCTGGCGAAGACAATCCGGCGGGCGATGGCTGGCAGGAGATGGAGCTTGTGAGAAAACGAGCGCTCTTAATCAACCCGCCGGTATACGATGTGCAGTACTGGGCCCAGTGGAGCCAGCCTCACGGGTTGCTCAAGGTAGGCTCCTATTTGAAGCAGCAGGGCTACGAAACCCGCCTGATTGATTGTCTTTATCCAGATGCCAGAGGAAATGTCCCCAAGCGAATCCTCTCGGTCGCCGAGTTCTGTTCCATGCGAGAAACCCCCTACTCGGAGTTCCGCGGAAGGCAGAGTCGCCTGAGCCCCAGCCAGCGCCTGAAGTTTGTCTTTGGCACCGAACCGAATAGGCCTTCGGATGAGCGCTCGAGGCGAACCCTTCGGCGAGAGCTTCTCGCGTTGGCTGGCATCGCGGAGTCTGCCACTAGTAGTGGCCGAGCTTTGGTGCCGAGCCTGCTCCAGGATGGTGTTTTTGCGCCAGATGACGTGTGGATCACGTCAATAATGACCTATTGGTGGGAGAGTACGGTCGACGTGGCAGTCTTGTGCAAGGAGGTTTTCCCTCTGTCGCGGGTGCGCATCGGCGGCATCTATCCAACTCTGGCTCCCGATCACCTGCGAGAAAGGCTGGCGGCAAGAGGATTGCTGTTCGAGATTGTCTTGGGCTGCGACCTGAACCTAGACGATGAACGAGATCTGATTGTGCGGGGTGAAATCCCTCCTGCATCCTGGCTTGACCTGGATCTGGATCTGTACTATGAACCGGGTGTGTACAACTCGCGCTACTATCATGGCCCGGGTCCGGACGAACGTGGGCACGAGACAGCGGTCAATGACCGGCGTTATTTTGGTCCCTCATACGCTATCCTCACGACCACGCGGGGTTGCCCGTTCAATTGCGCATATTGTGCCCAACGGGCTTACAACCTGTACGACGATCAGCGGGTGAGGCGGGCTGTCTGGACCCAGTCCGGGCGCAGTACAGCTGTCCGGACGCGTGGCACCGCAGAAACGCTGCGAGAGATCGGTGACAAGTTCGAGCGCTATGGGATCCGGCAGTTTGCCTTCTACGAGGACAACTTCCTGGTGGAGCGAGACCATTTCCAGTCTATCTTGGAAGGCATCGTCCACGACCCGGATCTACGAGGCAACGTCCACTTACACGCGCCAGAGGGAATTGAGGTCCGTTTGATGGACGGTTCCCTGGCCAAACTGATGCGCCAGGCTGGGTTCGAGCGAGTGTATCTGCCTCTGGAGAACATCAATACCAAGGTGGTCCAGTCCTGGAACCGCGCGCACTCTAGCGTGCAGATGTTCGAGCGCGCAGTACGGAATTGCGTGGACGCCGGCTTCATTCTTCGGAATATGCAGGTCAATGCGTTTATCTTGTTTGGAATGCCAGGTGAGGATATCCGGGATGTCGTGGACAGCGTTATCTATGCCTCCAGTCGAGTAGGCTCCGTTGTCCCGATGTTATTCACGCCGGTTCCGGGATCGGCCCTGTACGAGGAATTTCGGGACTACCTGCAGGACGCGAAGTTCGACCTACACCACCTGAACGGCAAATTACTCCCGTTCCTCGAGTTCAACCGGCGTCGGTATCCAGAGTTGACAAGTCAAGATTACCTGGACCTGGAGGCGCTGATGTTTCGACTGAACGCCCAGGCTGTACGGGGGACCTTCAATGTGGGAGGAAAGGGACGAGTTTCGACCAGCTTTCGAGAAATCGTGTGCCTGTCTAGGTCGACCCCGAATGGTCTCGTCGCAGATACGCCCGAAGCCGGGTTGCAGATCCCGCCCAAACCGTCCACCCTGCCGCCTGCAACACGACGCGCCCTAGAATAAACGCCGCGGTAGCCAACGGCAGGCGCTCCCACTACGTTATCGCGCTGGCCACCGATTGCGAAACGAGGCAGCGGATTTCGTACGCATCTGCCGCGCGCAGAAAGGCATTACTTCAACAGGTCATGCCTCGCTTCCCCCAGGCTTGCTCCTTCTCGGCTTGACTTGCACCATCGTCACGCGCTCCACATCGTCGTCTACAAACGCCGCCTGGCCGGTGCGCGCGATCCTGTTGATGAAAACCCGCAACTCCGCCCCCATATAATCCTTGGTCAGCCGGTTCAGCGCCGCTTTGTCTTCGGACGTCGTCAAGGAATGTGATATGATCACGTCGCACTGTGAAAGGACTTCCATATCCAACGCCGAAGGCTGTTGGGAGGCAACCACGAGCGAGAGCCCCGGCTGCCGGCCCTCCTTCACCCATTGGATCAGAGCCTCTTTGCAGAGCGTTGACTTGCCGGCCGGCACAAACTGGTGTGCTTCGTCGATCAGCATCCACACCTTGCGCATCCCAGCCTCCAGCCCTAGCTCTTCCCGGCGCCGTGCAACGCTCCGTTTGCGAAACAGATTGCGGGTCAATGCTGATAGGATCAGAGGACGTCGACCATAGCGCCCGGAGTCAATCGTGTTCAGGTCTAGAATATTGATCGCGTGCGGATCCAGCAACTCCCAGACTTCTCGATAGCGGCTATCCTCGAAAAGACCCCACTCCTGCGCCGTGTCCAGCCGATTCACGAGCGCTTCAACCGTTTTCGGCGCGGCCCGACTATCTAGCTCGATTGATTTGATGATCTGTGGAATATGGAATACTGTGCCATACTTCTTGAGACAGTTGCGAATTGCCTTGTAGAGCGCTATCCCTAGCGGCTCGTTGATGTTGAAGTCAAATAGGTCGCACCAGGCTTCGGGCGAGATATCGGAAGGGTTTAGCCGCAGCTGCTCGAGCACCACGCCGCGCTGCTCCAGACGCTCGACGATCTCGCGGTCGCCATAGCGTGCTACTGGATCGCCTGGTACAAGGACCTTGACCGGCAAACCAGCTGGGCTTTCGCCCCATTCCCATAGAGTCCGCTCCTGATCATAGTTGGGCAGCGACATGGTGTGAAAGATGCCCATCGGATCGACCACCAGGGTCACTACATTGTCCTCGCGTAGCAGTTCCTCGATCAACACACCCATGGTGTACGATTTGCCGCTACCACGTTTTCCGCAGATCGCGACAGCGCGCGACTTCACCGCATCAATGTGAACGTCGCTATTGTCTTCCAGGTTGCGACCTATGAAAAGCATCAGATACCCTCCAAATGGTCAGGTTCCAAGAGAGGTCCAGAACCCTACGATATTTCCCTCATATGACGATGGATTTCGTACCAGGAATGGACTCGAATGATATTCGCAGGCAGTTGCTCAGTCTGGTTGTAAGGCTGATCAAACAGAAAGACCACATCGCATATGAAAGCAAGCTTCTTGGCGTTGAGAAGATCATCCTCGACAAAGTACTTGATGGTCTTCGTTCTACAAGCATAGAAGCGGTTGATGATGTGACTCGACGCGTCTGCAGCATCTTCACTCCCTTTCTCAATCATTATCTTGTCATACTGAAAACCGTATTTGTCAAGCCAGGCCGTCGTGATCCGGTCAATCCATTCCTGTCTGTGGAGCAGCGTTTTCAGCCTCAAGATCCTATAAGGAAACACCTGTCCGATTGACCTGAACCAAGACAAGATATGACCCCACCAAGGCCTATCTCGGAAGACCCCGCGAATGTACTTCCTGGAAAGGTCCGCCCATATCCGATTTTTCTGTTTCGTTGCTGCCTGGGTAAGCCCAGCAGTGACTGGCCACGGCCTGCGAGTGAAAATGTGGACCTTGAGATTCATTGAGCTGCGAAGACGCTTCAGGATGTCAGCGGCACCCTCAACCGGGGGCATCTCGGTCCAATACGTTGGGTCGTTGAATACGAGTTTCTCGTCGTCTCGCGTGATCCCTAGTGCTGGACAATCGTGTACCGGTATGGTGGTGATTTGCTCTTCATCCAGCTCTTTATCTGCGTTTGATTGCAGCACACGACAGAATTGTGTGCGATGCCGGTTGAGGACTCCATCAATGTCAACGCCGAGGATGTTGGAGCGAAGGTAGGCGCCTTCACGGTATCGGGCGAGAAAGAGGTAAGTGCCGAAGTGAGCAGTGAAGAACAGAGAGGGCAGAACCACAACAGCTGGATGTCCGAGAGGGTTGGCACCGCCTTGGGCCAGGAATGCAAGAACGGCGCAAGCGAGGTAAAAATACAACGTATCAAGTAAGGCAAAGATAAGGATCAAAGGCCCGAAATTCGAGAACTCACGGTACGCGGGTAGTAGTGGTGACTGGGGAAGCGTTCTCAACTTGGCTTTCGCGGCAAGGTCGAGACTGCTACCTTGGTCGTAGAAGTACTTACGTACGCTGTTAACGGTCCGAGCATACAGAAGTGCGTCCATCCGCAGATTGATGATATGCCACAGGGCCATCAACCCGACCACAGAGATGATAACGAAGAGAACGGCGGCTGTGAAGGCAACGCCTATCACCATGGTCGAAGCCACCGTCCATGCGGAATCAATATTCAGAACGACGACCAGGACCGTAATCGGAATGGAAATGATCGTAAGGTAGTGCTTCAGAAACTCCGAAATCATCTCGGTGGTTTTGAAGTGCGCTTCGGCAATGTTGTCATACTCGCAAAGCAAGAAACCGCTAAATTTCTCGTTCTCTGGACCTGTCGCCTGGTTCATGACGCTGACCTCACTTTCAGATGACCTCCAGTTTCGCGAAGGGCACCACCGATTCCTCGAACGAGATTCCCCCGTGCGTACCCCATTCCAGCCCTGCCAGCGGCTTGAACACATATGGATACGCCAACACGGTATAGTTTACGCCGTGGCAGCTGAACTGCCGGGCGTGCGGCACCAGAAGCGCACCCCTGGCATAGCGGTGCGCGCTGGCGCGCTCATCCGGCATTACGATCAACTCTTCTCCCCTGGTTGGCTGTGGTCTCCAGAGGATGCCATGGTCGGCGGCGGCATAGATCAGTGCTGCCACCCTCATCTCCTGCAGTCGTTCTGCCAGCGCCTGGAATACATCCTGGTACAGAGAGCGAGCCAACGCCTGGACTGGCGGCCGTCCGCGACAGCGGTGGCTGATGAAATCCAGGCCGTTCACAAGGACTTGAACGTAGGTCTGCCCTGCGGACAACCTGTCCAGTCCTGCCAAGACCTCTTTGAACTCACTCACTTTGAACATCTGCGTCGAACGGTCGAAGCCATAGAACAGCATGTCGGTCAACTTGTTGTCGCGATCCCAATGCGAAAAGCCCAACCGCCTGCGAAATCCTCGTTTGAACAGCCGGCTCGCAATCACAGGCTTGCCCACGATGTTCCGAAAGCCGACCGGCGTGATCGTCGGCCCTTCAACCAGGCAGCTCTGGACGCCTCCGTAGTCTATCCAGTCAGAATAGGACAAGCCGTCAATCAGCAAAAGGACGATCACGTCCACATCCAGATCTTCCTCAATGCGGGCCGCGACGTCGGACTGCGTGAAAGCAAAGCGCCGTACCTGATCGTAGTTCTGGAACAGATTACGGTTAAACCGAGCCAGGTCGGCCGGAATCTTGACGTCCATCCGCATCACCGGCCACCGGTCGAAATAACTGGTGACCGGTCCCAGTAACACTGTCCGCTCAACAGAGAGCGGCGACGGGTCGTCCACGCGCTGCACATACTTCCGGACATCCCGTTCGATGACTATGTTGCCCAACTCGGCGAGCAACAACGGCTCCCCTTCATACACGACCGGGGTGCAGTCAAGGAGAACATCGAGTCGAGACATCATGGTAGCCTGAATCATCTCCTCTTCTCAAGGCGAATGATGACCTGGCTTTTCCTGAACAGTGAGGTGACTAAATGCATCAACTCGTCCACGGAGAATCCGCTCCCGCTTTTCGCCAGCCGATTGGCGATCACCACGCTGAGATCAGTTCCCCTGGGATCCTGTAGCACATTCAGGACCGCTTCTTCGTCGGGTGTGGGTTCGCGCTTCTGCAGAACGCCCCTGAGGCTCTGCTCCACCCTTTGAATGGCTGCACCCAGACTGCTCAATACCTCGCCCAACGCAGCGAAGCACTCTCGCTGTCGAATGCATGAGTCATTGACCTGAATCGTAACCCGAACCAGTTCCGCCTTGACCCGCTGAATCTCCGCCGCCGGTTCGGATACGTCTGCACCCGCGACCTGCTCAGCATACAGAATCTCAGTACGGTGACGCTCCGATTCCTGTTCCAGAGACTGAACGTGTTGCAGCGCTCTCTCCAATACCTCGCTATACAGACTGCTGCGGGAGGTATCGGGATCAAATGGATCAAAAGCGGCGTGTAGGTTGAACCGCTCCACACCGAGAGCCTTCAGCGTTTCTTCGTAGAAGCGCTTATCCTCCAAAAAGCTTTCGCGCCGGTCACGAAACCAGGAGTCGATTTGGGTCTGTGTATCCCGAACTCGTTCGGCATACATCTCGTGATCGGGCAAAGCTTCCAGACGCTTCTTCCGGAAACGCTCCGCGATTTCACCAAAGAGAACGTCCAACTCCCGCTGGAATCGACCTTCTTTGTACGAGACTGCACACCCAGTGGCCTCTTGGTAGGCGCGAGAGGCAGCATTGAGAACACTCAACCAGCCCACATAACTTCGCAGATACGCTGCGGCAGCCTCAAGGTCTGCTTGTGCCTCTTTCAGCTCGGATTGTGCAGCCAGGTTGGCTTCATACAGGGCCACGAGCGCCGCCGGGTCCTTGAAAGGAGCATTCGCCCACACGTTCCAGGCCGTAGTCACCCGGTTTTCTGCGTTGCGGAATGCAGCAGTGCCGCGCTGGTACTTGTCCTTGAGCAACGCCTGGCATTGCACCAACTCGCCTACCCAGTTTACATCACTCTTCAGAGAACGGATCAAGTCGGCAGGCAGGCTAACCCGCAACACCACTCCTACTTCCTGACGGATTCGCTCGAAATTGGTCTGGATGGTATGCTCCCACTTCTTGGTGAATCGCACCAGTACATCTCGCAACTCATTCAACTGGGCCTGGTACTCCTCCAATTCCTCGACGTCGCTGCTGCTGGAGACCTGCTCCTCCAGTTTGCCCGCTGCTATTTGGAATCGTTCGCTTTCGAAGTCGGGGATCTGAACTAGGACTTTGCCTTGTTGTCTCAGATCCGCAAGTGCCGCGAGGATCGCTTCTCGGCGCTCGTCAGGAGATTCCAGGATTTCCACAAAGCACTGCTGTCTGGAATCGAAGTCAACCAGGCGTCGCGCCTTGAGCATCTGCAGAATAACACCGATCTCCGCCTCGCGGTACCCCAATTGGTTTAGCAGGTCCAGCCCCTTGTGCTTATCCAGAGCCCGAAGTGTCACCTGGTTATGAGTGTGTCTCTCCTTACTGCTGCGAATCGCCTCCATAAAGGCCTCTTCGCCTTGGTGCAGCTTGAGCCGGACAGTCGAAGTCGCCTCAGCTCCGCTCCCCAGGTTCACCTCCAGCACGCTGCCTAGATTCTCGATCATGCCCCTAAATGTCTGAACCCTGGTCTCACCGAACAGCGCTAGCACGTCGCGCTGGGTAGCCTCGTACGTCCTATTTCCCCTCAGTACGCCCACAGAGCTCGAGAATATCTGAGACCCCAGTGCATTCAGATAGGCTCTATACCTGCCTTCCCATCGGCCAGTGGAGATGAGCGTCTCGTAGTTAGGATAGCGTGCCTGGCACATACGCAGGAAAACCTCCTGGGGTAGCGCGAGGCCGACCTTGGATAGGCTATCGAACCCGGGATCCACAAGCAAGTCCTCGCCGAAAAGCAATTGGACCGAGTAACCCAACAGACTGCGAAAAAGTGGCGGCAGACTGGTACGTTTCTCGTCTTCCGGTATCACGTGCTCGCTTTCCCGTAGATGCTGAACCAGAGCCAGCATGAACAGCGGAGTCGCTTTCGACGCGGGGTACCCCAGGTCCTCTATGTATGGAATGTTGAGCGGTCCGGACGGTTTCCTCAACAAGTTCAGGTGAAATAGTGCCAGAGTACCTTCCTGGTTCGCGCGCTCGATGCGCCCAGGAGTCGCATTGACACCCCCGGCGTCAAGCCAGAATGCCAGGCCGAATTCCTCAATTCCCCTGACAAGCCCGTCACGCTCCCGGGATACCCTGACCGCCAGTCGCCGTTCTGGGTACCTTCGGTCAAAGGCGCCAATCCACTGTTCCACCACCTTGGCGTCGGGTAGCCAGCCTTCGACCTGGTCCGCCCGACGTGCAGTCAGCATTTGTTCCCGAATCACCGCTGCACGAAATGCCTGAACAGCAGCTTCTTGGTTGCGCTCAGATTCTGCGTAGGTCTGTATGAAGTCCTTTGTCAGTTCGATGAACCGAGGTTCAACTCCCCGCTCAGTGGGAGCCAGTTTTCGCAGCGATACACCTTCAGGAAACCTGTATAGGTACTCGGCGTACAATTTTTTGGCAATTTCCTCTTTGGTATCCACTAGGCCATATTCCCCGAATCGCGACTCTGGGCAGCCCATCGGGAAGGCCGCCATCAGCTTCACCGCTTGGACACCTTTGGGTATCTGTTGCGCCTCTTTGGACTGCAAAACCTCGTTCACTGCTGCTATCAGCTTCCCGCCCGCGTCGAAAGCGATCTGGCGATTCAAATAGGCATCCATCAGATTTACAGGCGAGAAGCCCTTCCCCGTCTGGTCATAGTGATCGATTCCACAGCGTATCGCCTGGATGACTGTGCGGGGACCGGCTCCAAGATCGTCGCGGAATGCGATCTGACCAATACTGTCCAATGTGTCAGTTGGAAGGATGTGACTAGCGATGTCCTCAAAACCGAACACGTTGGCGAATTTGCGCCATAGTTCGGCGGGGAAATCGCGCCCGTACATTGCGTTGGCGCGGATGAACAGCTTACAGTGCTGGAGGCGCTGTAGGATGTCGGGGCGGATATCGCTGATAATGGCTTCCGTAGAAAGCGGCAAACCGAACATCAGACCGTAACTACCCTGGTTATTTATGAGAGGGTTGAGCAAGTCAAAGAGGTCCTGCATGAACTCGTCGCGTGAGCGCCGCGCATCCATGTAGCGCGCCATCGTTACCTGCAGTTCGTCGGTAAACACGACCGGACCGAACAATCGCAGAGTATCCTCTTCTAGTAATTCACTTACCTCAGCCAGGAACCTGATCACGTCCTCGGAATGACAGTGGAGATTGATCAGTCCTCGTTCTAGGAGCTCTTGTATCTTCGAGACGGGGAGAATTTCCTCGTCGGCGAACTCCTGAACGAACCTCTCACGGTATCTGCCATGGATCTGATCCAATCGCGCCACTGCTCCAGGCTGGATCTGGCACAGCCGATACCGCACCCAGGCCCAGGTCGCATCAATAATGTCCTGCAGGCGGTGCCATTCAAACGGCGGCACCGCGATGACCCCTGCCTGCTCGCACTGCTGCCACAGGTGGATGGCTGTACTCGTCTTTCCGTACCCGTACTCACCGGCAATCGCGCCAACAACTGCTCCCTTGTTTACCTGTGCCCAGCGCAGCAGCACAGCCACATGGTCTGAAGAGTCTCCCAAGGACATGTGGGTTTCCGCATGCTCCAAGTACGTCTGGTTGACAAAGTCGGGGGTGCCGACCAAGTCGCGCGCAGTAAAGGTCCCGATAACAGGATCCATATTCCTGAGTTTGTCCAGGCGGAGATCTTTAGCCATCACTTCCTCCGATCAGCTTGAGGTGTTCCCATAGATTCAGCGCGTAACTGTCAGGGAGGCGCAAATCAAGGTAGCGGAAAAGGTTTGCGCGAAAACAGCGTGTGTCATCTGACGTGAGGCTCAACGCAAACGCCGGAATCGTGTCCTCGACGCGGTACCTTGTGATAAGGACGACTTGCCGCAGATCACATTTGCGCATCTGATTGCGCATGCTACGGACGGAGGTCCGCTCAAAGGGCGCATTATCAATGACCAGCGGGCGGTCAGCGGAACAAATCAATTCGGGAGAAGCGACATATTCCACGCGGTGTTCTTTGCACAATATGTGAGCGAGGAACGTCTTGCCAACTCCTTGGAGTCCGTACAAGTTGACCACCCGATCAAGCCCCCCGAGGAATGGCAGCAGCTCACGATATGCGGCAACCTGAGATGGAAAGAACCAGGATGCATCAGAACGGACCTTGACCTGGTTCTCCACGTCGGTACGGGAGTTCATCGGGTACACCCTTATCGGTCAAATGAGCGTGTTGATGTCTACTGACTGTCGGAGGATCACGCTACTGCCCCACTCACCAGTGTGGATGTCCAGAGCCGGGAAGGTTCTCGAGGCAGTCTCGATCATCGCCACAATCCGATCGGGCGGAGCCAGGCACAATGGGCACAACTGTTCAATGGTGTCGCGGTCCATCAACAGCGGTGTCTGGAAAGCTGCACCTCGCGCTGCATAGAGATATAACACTGACAATAACGCCAGTCCGATGGAGAACCACTCACGTTCGCGGCTGGCGATTGACCGATCATCCCGAGTGACTAGAAACGGCGGAGATAATTCGCGCAGCCAGTTGGTCACTGCATAGATGGTTTCAGTCCCCACCACCGGGTCCAGGTCAGGAAACTCCTTTGATGCTTCCGCCGACAATTCACCAAAGATCGCTTGCCGGCTCTTGACGGTAGGCCTGTCGCGCCAGAGGATTTCACAGGTCTTGGCGTACGACCACGACCAGTAATCCCTTTGACCATTGAGTGCCCAGGTGGAAAACAGCAGAAAATGCATTGCGTCGCAGTATTCCTCGCGATGGTACAAAGCCAGATTACGGCAGGCCTGGCCCCGATCGGTTAGCACGTAGGAGATACGTTTTATCCGTTCGAATAGACCCAGCTTCTTGCCCAGGTCCAGGCTGCGCTGCACAGCGTTCAGTGTGATGGGATGCCCCTCCTGTGTCACGCGCAGATACATAGTATGAGCATCGAGTGTCTTGCCATCAAACGGAATACTCAGGACAAGCTCAAGCCACTCTGGTCTGGCGACTTGTTGGATGTGAAATGGTACTCCGCTTCTTGACACAGCTTGGCCCGCACCTTTTTCGGTCATCAATTGTCTCCAATTGTGAAACGTGATGCCATCTTTGGGTTTTTGATTGAACCACCGATTGATGTTGAGAAGATCTCTTCATAGTCATACAACTGCCTGCCAAGTCCCACTGAAGGTTCGATCTATCGCATTATATGCCAGTTCAATGTCCGACGCAAGAAATCGCGATTGACCCGACGCAGGATAAGTATTTGCCTGTCGGCATGAACTTGTTTATACTGCTTTGTGAGGCGTCTCCAGATCCTGATATCTCAGCGGGTGACAATGAACACAAGACCTCTGAGTAGTGACTCCAACCAACCAGGCCTGGATATATTAATCTCCCTGCGGGCCGCGGCCGAATTCAGCGCCCTCTCCGCCGGCCACCTTCGTCTGCTGGTCAACCGCGGGGAAATCTGGGGGGTCAAACTCGGACGCAACTGGGTCACAACTGCCAAGGCGGTCGAGGAATACCTGGCCCAAGGCCGCCGACCCGGACCCAAACCGAGAGATCCCCGCGAATAGCCCCTTCCCCTCTTGACAATATAAGCGTTATCGCATAGAATTATAGCGAGCTTTAAGACCGTCTTCGTCCTGCGAACCGACATCTTCCTGGCACGTGCATTCATCCGTGACGGCCGTCCGCCATATTGTGTCAAGGAGAGTGGTCATGAGCGGTGGAAGCGGAACCTAGAGGCCCCATAAGAGGCGGCAGACACCGCGGGTCTGTCGCTTTTTCTTTATCACCACTCCCATTGGATGATGTAGGTTTCGTGGAGTCTGGGCTTGCTTTTCTCCCAGGTGATCTTTGTGCGGCCGTCTGGCAACAGTGTCGTTTCCTTCTTTTCTAAGCTGTGGCTCCTTTGGCGGGTGCTTTCGATCAGCGTGGCTTGTCGCGGCGGCCGGGACTTTGGGAAGATCACGATGACCACGAGTTCCTTCGTCGGATGCCGAACGTTCGTTTCCCATTGTTCCGTCTGGCGCAAGAACCCCCGCTTCATCCGCCACTGGATGTTGAACTCATCTGTCTCACCCTTGTTCTTTACCTCTCGACGGGATATCAGGATGTATGTTTTGTGGCCGGACCGGTACTGATCCACCGGCACACCTGGCGTGCAGCGGTAATCGACGAGTATCTCCCCATCACCCCATGCCTGATCCTGGTATGCAATAACGTTGTCTTTCAGGTAGCGAACCTTCTCCCGTTTCTTGAAGGTAGCCATCTCTCCCTGCCGATCCTTGAGTTCGAGGGTTGACTCGTACTCCAGCACCTCGAACAGGCCTGCGTTACCCGACGACTGCAGCATCTGGCGACCGAGTTTCCACACGTCGCCAATGATCTCGATCCACGGCAGACCAGAGAAAAGCCCTACCAACTTTTCGAGCCACTTTTTGAAATCGCTGCGTTGCTGTTCTGCCATTCAAGGATGCTCCTGACTCCATATTCTCACGAGGGATTGGCGGCTGTCCAGTGGAATCGGAATTGACTGCATGCACGCAGAGGTGCTATCCTCAAAGTCAGGAAGGTATGTCCCACGAAAGAGCAGAGCAGCCAACCCGCCCGAGTCTCCATGAGGTGTTTCATCTCAACGAGATGGAGCGCCTTGACGGCCGGTTGAGCCAGGGTCGTTTTCAAGAGATCGTCAAGGACGAGCGCACTACGATCCATCGAGTTGAGGAATCCTGTAACAACTATGGCGAGTTCCTATTCGTCACTGTGAGCCGGCCGGCCGCCCAGGAACGCGCCTGCGTTACCTTCTTTGGATTGGGATTCCACGAGTATCGGGAGCGGTGGATAGCAGACGAGTGGTTCTGGTACCGAGCCCACCCCCAGGGTGACGTCACTCGAACCAATGTCAAATGAAGCCGAGCAGTTCCTGGCTATGTTGCGCTTCGCGCCAGCGGGGCGCAGCAAGCTGGAGGAACTGACCGGCCGCTTGATGGAGGTTCAACATGGTCACTCGGGCTTCTGATGACAGTGCTTCCGAGATTATAAGGGAAGCACACCTCTCGGTCAGAGCGGCCGCCGCGCACTTTGGCTACTGTGAGCAGTATCTGCGGCGTCTGCTGCGCGTCGGCCGGCTGGAAGGCGTCAAGGTCGGTCAGGTCTGGCTCATCAGGCTGGCCTCGCTGGAGCACCACCTCGGGAGCGGGCAGGCCGCTGACGATTGCCGTTTTGGTCCGCAGGAGATAGCGCTAGGTGCCAGCAAGGAGGTGAGCGCATGAAACGCCCTCCAAACTGGACCAACCTACTTCTCTGGGCTATCTACCTGGCGCTGCTGGCGGTGTTGCTGCCGCACACGGCCTGGGCCTTCGGCCGCTTCGAATCGCCTTCGGCCGGTTGGTTGGACGTGCCGTGGGGCCTGATCACTGGCTGGGCGGCCGCCTTTGCCTTTGAGGCTGCCATCGCGGCTCTGACCCACAAACTGGCAAAGCACATCGAATCCACCCCGCGTTACACCGCCGGCCGCGTTTGGCTTAGGCGGATATCGTATCAGTATCTCAATGCTTATGCAGGCGGGCTTCTGGTTGCGGTTGGTGTTTCTGTGCTTGCCAATTTCGGGCATGCGGTAGAGTACGGCCGGGAATTTGCCATATACGGTCAGTACCGAATCCCACCGCTTCTATATTCACTTGCGTTCGGCGGCATTCTTCCGCTGGTTTCGCTCCTGTTCGCCCGTATTCTGGCTAACACAGTTGAGACCGAAGGTGACGCAAACCCTGAGCTAACCCGATCGAAGCAGACCATCAGGGAGCTTCAGACAGAGCTGCAGACAACTAGGGCACGCTTAACCGAGGCCGATGCCAGAGCGACTACGGCCGAACAACGCTTTGCCGCAGCTGGTGACCTTGTCGCTCGGCTCTTTGCCGAGGAGAAACGCCAGCGAATCCTGGCGGCGGCTGAGCGCTGGCCTGAGCTGCCGGCCGCGTCGATTGCTATAATCGCCAGTTCCTCTCCTGGGTATGTTTCAGAGGTGCTGAAGGGTGGGGACGGCCGGTGACTTTTTTGCGCGGCCCTTTGCCGAGGAGAAGCGTCAGCATGTTCTGATTGCAGCCGAGCGGCGGCCTGAACTGCCCGCACATCCATCGCCTTCGTAAGCCCATCTTCTCCTGGGTATGTATCCGAGGTACAGGAAGGCCGAGATGGCCGGTGACCAGCCTGGGGCGAGGCGGTTGGTGGTCGGGCAGTTGACTTACCTGCATTGAAAACACCGATCCATAAAGATCTTCACGGTCAACGGATCGGTCACAATAACCTGGTATAACCCCGGGCTGGATTCCTTCGTCGCTAACATATTGCGCGTCTGGCACGCGTGTCACTGTTCTCCCGCGATTTGGTGGCTGACAATCGGAGAAGCCACCGCACAGCACCGGATTGCTCGAAACTCGACGTTATGTTAAAATCCCATTGCGGTCAAGGCGTGGGCTAGCAGGCCGCACTGGCTTGGCTGTTCATGCCCGGCAAACGAATAGTTACCCTTTCCAGGGGATGTATTGAAGCTTTCGGGGCCAAAACGGTGACCGAATTTCGTGACCTTTCGTTGACCGAACAGAACGAACAGCATGTTCGGGATTACTTTGAGAAACGCCCGGGCTGGACAGTTGCCAAACTCGATACGGGAAAACGCCGGGCTGCGGACTTTCGTGTCTGTGATGGCAGCGACTGTTTCCTTTGTGAGGTCAAGACAGTCAAGTCAGCAAGAGCCAACTACCCTTTCACATCCCTGGATTTTTACCGCGACCAGCGCCTGAAGCGCCGCGCTGAGATCGAACGATCGAAACGCATAGCACCTGACAGATGTATACTGATGCCCAGGGACGAGTACGAATTCCTGTACGGGGATGAAACCGAGTTCGATGAGAGTCATCGTTGGCTGAGTCGACACACGCAGAAGTACTTTGTCAAATTCGCGCAAGGAATGCGCCAGCATTTCACAGGGTCCCGAGTGGGGCATCTTCCGTACCGCCTGAGGTTGGACAGTGACGATTTGTACGTCCCCGATGAGGAGGGTAAAGCGGAGTTTTTTGGATGGCTTGAGGGCGCGATCGAGGCAATTGACACAGGAACCCCGGGCTGGCAATGGGGGATGGTGGGGCATCCATTCTCGTGCGTTCCCCGGTATTCGGCTTTCTATCGGTTTCCTGTTCTTGCTCACAACATCAATCTACAAGCGAGGTATCAACTCCTCTTAGAGGGTCCTTTTGAATCTGGCGGCCTGGAAATCCATGTCCACTTTTACGGCTGTCTGAATCTGGATGCGATAACCTCCAGTGTACTGAAGGGACTGCAGCAGCTCGAAAGCTCTGCTCTGCGAGAGGAAAACCGGAGGATACCACGCATCATTGCCTTGGCTCTGGACTCCCCCATCGGTTTTGAGGACGATCAACTTATTTCACATGTCAAATGGCTTCTCCATGAGCATTCCGACCTGAGCGCAACAGCGATTATGCGCTGGACGCCAAACGGGACTCCCCCTCCACTAGAGATCGGCATCGAAGACTGGGCAAAGTTCATCATTGAGACGCCTGTTGTGGTGACTTTCACCGTATTGCATAACCCGGATCTAGACAGCGTTGATCCGTTGCCCTGGTCGGTGTTCGATGAAGAACATGCAAATCAGATATCGGGGTGATCGCCGCGGAGATGGGTGTGCAAGGCCAGATCTCCTGAGGTCAGCAGGCGTCCAACAAGAGGATTCGTCACATCGGGGGAAGTGATGGCACGACTTGAGGATCTCAAAACAGGTAGCAGGGTAAAGGGCATTATCCCAGGTCAGAGCGTCACCGTCGTTGGCGTGAACTGGCACGGCAGCACGGCGGTCGAGCTGTTCTACAAGCGACCCGATGGTCAGCCGGGGACCCAACTTCTCTTCCGCCAGGATGAAGGCAGCCTGGGAATCGTCGAGGCGCAAACTACCTGGCGCTTTGACGCCGATGGAGAGCTTTTCCGGCTGGTGGCGGAGGCCTACCGCATCCACCTGGCTCACCTGTTTGATCCCGTCTTGGCGGTTCACACCTCGCTGATCGAACCGCTGCCGCATCAGATCACGGGGGTGTATGGCGACATGCTCCCACGGCAACCGCTCCGTTACCTACTGGCGGACGATCCTGGCGCCGGAAAGACGATCATGGCGGGGTTGCTCATCAAGGAGCTGATGATCCGGGGCGATGTGCGGCGCTGCCTGATCTGCGTGCCGGGGAACCTGGCAGACCAGTGGCAGGATGAGCTTTGGTTCAAGTTCCAACTCCGTTTCGAGATCTTTACCCGGGAAACCTACGAGAGCTCGGTGTGCGGTAATCCCTTCCTGGAGAAGGACCTGGTGATCATCCGGCTGGACCAGGTTGCGCGGGACGATGGGCTCAAGGATAGGCTGCGCCAGACCGACTGGGATCTGATCGTGGTGGACGAAGCGCACAAGATGTCGGCCCACTATTGGGGCAACGACCTGACGGAGACCAAGCGCTACAAGCTGGGCGAACTCCTGCGGGACGTCACGCGCCACCTTCTGCTCTTGACTGCCACGCCCCACAACGGCAAGGAGGAGGATTTCCAACTCTTCTTGAAACTGATCGACCAGGACCGCTTCGAGGGTCGGTTCCGCGAGGGAGTGCACCACGTGGACGTGACCGACATCATGCGGCGCATGAGCAAGGAGGACCTGCGGCGGTTCGACGGCCGGCCGCTTTTCCCGGAGCGCCGTGCATATACCGTCAGCTACCCCCTCTCGCAACCAGAGCAGCAGCTTTACGACGCAGTCACCGACTACGTCCGCACCGAGTTCAACCGCGCTGACCAGTTGGCAGACGACAAGCGGCGGGGAAATGTCGGGTTTGCGCTCACGATCCTGCAACGCCGATTGGCCTCATCACCGGAAGCGATCTACCAGTCGCTGGGGCGGCGGCGGCAGCGGCTACAGAAGCGGCTGGCAGAGACCCGTGCCGGGCAGCAGGCATCGGCGCGGGACCTCCCGACCTACGAGCCGGAGTACCTGGATGATCTGGACGACGCCCCGGCCGAAGAGGTGGAAGAGATCGAAGAGCAGATCATGGACGGCGCCACGGCCGCGCTGACGATCGCAGAGCTGGAAGCCGAGATCGAGACCCTGACCGGGCTGGAGGCGACTGCCTATCGGGTACGGCAGCGAGGGACCGACCGCAAGTGGGAACAGTTGGCGACGATCATCCAAGACGACGAGCGGATGGTGGACGGGTATGGGCAACGCCGCAAGCTGGTCATCTTTACCGAGCACCGCGACACGCTCAACTATCTGTGGGAGCGTATCGGCACGCTATTTGGGCGGCAGGAGATGATGGTCCGCATTCACGGGGGCGTGCCACGGGAAGAACGGCGGGCAATCGAGGACCGCTTTCGCAACGATCCAGAAGTCTACTTTCTGGTGGCGACCGATGCAGCCGGCGAGGGCATCAACCTGCAGCGGGCTCACCTGATGGTGAACTATGACCTGCCCTGGAACCCCAACCGGCTGGAGCAACGGTTCGGCCGCATCCACCGCATCGGGCAGACCGAGGTCTGTCACCTCTGGAACCTGGTAGCCGGAGAGACCCGCGAGGGGTACGTGTATGCTCGGCTATTGCTGAAACTGGAGGCCGAGAGTGCGGCGTTGGAGGGCCGGGTATTTGACGTGCTGGGGGTGCTCTTTGAGCAGACGCCGCTGCGCAAGCTACTGGTGGAAGCGATTCGCTACGGTGACCAAACGGAGGTTCGGGCGCGGCTGGAGCAGGTGGTGGACAATGCGGTGGACCGAGAACGGGTGCGGGAGTTGCTGGAGAGCCGGTCGCTGGTAACGGACAGCCTGGATGTCAGCCAGATCCTGCGCATCCGGGAGGAGATGGAGCGATATGCGGCCCGGCGGCTGCAGCCACACTATATCCGGTCGTTCTTTGTACAGGCATTCGAGAGCCTCGGGGGGACGATGCGGGAGCGCGAGCCCGGCCGGTATCGCATCAGCCACGTCCCCGCCCGGATTCGGCAGCGGGCGCGAGAGCGGGGCACAACGGTGCCAGTGTGGGATCAGTACGACCGGGTCTGCTTTGACAAGGAGCTGATGGGCCAGGTCGGGCGGCCGCAGGCGGACTTTCTCTGCCCGGGCCATCCGTTGTTGGACACGGTGGTGGATCTGGTGCTGGACAGGCACCAAGAGGTGCTGCGCTCGGGGGCGGTGTTGGTGGACGCAACCGACCCGGGCACCGAGCCCCGGTTTCTCTGTTTCCTGCAGCAGGACATTCGGGATGCGCAGATGGGCGTGACCGGCGAGAAGCAGCTGGTCTCTCGCGAGGTGCATTTCGTCGAGATCGGCCGGGATGGACAGGCCAGGGCGGGGGGCTGTGCGCCGTACCTGGATTACCGGCCGGCAACGGCCGACGAGCTGGCCCAGGTGAGCGGGAAGCTGCCGGTTGGATGGTGGGGCGGCGAGGAGCTGGAGCACCAGGTGATGGCGTTTGCGGTGGAACATCTGGCCCCGCGTCATTTGCAGCAGGTGCGGGAGCGCCGCGAGACGCTGATTGACAAGACCCTGGCGGCGGTGCAGGAGCGGCTGACCAAGGAGATCAACTACTGGGACCGGCGGGCGGCCGAGCTGCGGCAGCTGGAAAAGACGGGCAGAGTTAATCAGCGGCTGAATGCCGCGTTGGCGCAGCAGCGAGCCGACGAGTTGGCAGCCCGCCTGGAGCGGCGCAAGGAGGGGCTGGCGCTGGAGCGGCAGCTCTCTGCCAGCCCCCCGGTGGCTGTGGGCGGGGCGCTGGTAGTGCCCATCGGGCTGCTGTTGGGATCCCATACCCCGCCGGAGTTGATGGACCGCCGCGTGACCGAGGAGATCGCCATGCAGGCGGTGATGCACGCCGAGACGGCGTTGGGCAACCACCCGCGCGACGTGAGCGGGGAGAACCGCGGTTACGACATCGAAAGCTTCGATCCCCGGACCGGCCGGCTGCGATTCATCGAGGTCAAGGGGCGGCGAGCCGGGGCAGAGACGGTCACGGTGACGCGGAATGAGATTCTGACCGGCATCAACAGCGCGGAGCAGTACACACTGGCTCTGGTCGAAATCGAAGACGGGCATGCGCTTCCAGCCCGGTATGTACGGCACCCCTTCGGCAGGGAACCGGATTTCGGTGTCACCAGCGTCAATTATCGAGTGGCGGACCTCCATTCCAAAAGCGGTCCACCACAGTGAACGCGCACGGCTTGAATGCCTTTCCGAAAAACACGGAGGACGACACGTGATCGAAGTGCGTTTCAGGACAGTCAATATCGAGACCACCGAGCACGGAACCTTGCACCTTCGCGGTGATTTTTCTCTTGCGACCGTGATGCATCTTGAGGAAATCATCGACAGAGTTGACCATCGGGAATTTGCGGTACAGGCCATCAGCTGCCTACTCTGGTCTCCACAGGTCGGCGAGGAAGAGGTCCGTTCCTGGCCAGACGAGCTTCTGGCGTCTGTCGTGCGGACCTGGTCCCGTCGTAAGGAAGGCACTCCATGGGCATTGCCGGACGACGAACTCCCGTTCCCAGCGTTCCTTGATGCCTGTCGCGATTACGTGGCGGATTTTGAACGCCGAGTCCGAGACACTCTGCAGTCGTTCGGCCGCCAAATGGAGGATCTGCACACACGACTCGGCAATATGGCCCACACGGTGAACATTGTGCAGACTACGCTCCGGTCGGTCACTGAAGCTGTTGTTGAACCCCTGAGGAACTTCCAGACAGCCGTCGCCCAGTCAACACCAGTGAGCATTCCCTTTCGATTGGGCACGTTATTCGAGGGCTTTCCCGATGTCACGAAGATCGTTCAGCTACACCGCGCCTACCTGGAAACAAACCAACTACTCGATCAGAGTGGATACCCGTTTCTGGCGCCTGTGATGCCCGATTTGTTTGCCGAACTGACCGATGTGCGCAGAATCCCCCCACGGGTTCAGAGTGCCGTCGTCACAAAGCGACTCCGGTCCATTACGTGCTCGTCGAGTTTCGAGACTGAATTGCATGACAACTGCCGGAGGTCTTCCGTTTTGGCACCGCGCTGGAGGATACTGGAAAAGGCTCTGCGGGCGCACCGAAACCGGGATTATGAGTTGTCGATACCAGCCTCTCTCACCCAGGTAGAAGGCATCTTCACAGATGCCTTGGTACTCAGAAACCTTGTGGTCCTGGTCAACGAGACTCCGTGTGAGCGTGATCCGACTGGGCAACCTAGATTGGATAAACATGGCTCTCCAATCCGTTTACACGGTCTGGGTCAGAAAGTACGCAGCTCTGACCTACGAAATGAGCATGTCTTGAGCGTGATATCTGAGTTTCTCGTGGCGTCATTAATTCCCGAGCGAAACGGTATCCTTCACGGCAGCGATGTGACGTATGCGAGAGCAAGGCTTTCCGTTCAATCGATACTGTTGATTTACGCGTTGGTCACGGAGTTGGCGTACATAGAAGGTGAGGAACGATGACCTATCGCAAAAAGCTGATCGAGGTGGCGCTGCCGCTGGAGGCGATTAACGTAGCGAGTGCGCGGGAAAAGTCGATCCGGCACGGGCACCCGAGTACGCTGCACCTCTGGTGGGCCAGACGGCCGCTGGCTGCCTGTCGCGCCGTCATCTTTACATCGCTGGTGGACGACCCGGACGACCCCGAGGCGCCACCTGCGTTTGTGGAGGCGTGCCGGCGGCTGCCCCGAGGCAAGAACGCCGCCGAGAACGATACTCCCCGGCAACGGCTGTTTGACTTTATCGAGACGTTGGTGCAGTGGGAGAGCACCACGAACGAGGAGGTGCTGGAGACAGCGCGGGAGCTGATCCGACTGTGCACCGATGGAAACCCGCCGCCGCTGCTGGACCCCTTTGCCGGCGGTGGGAGCATCCCGCTGGAGGCGCAGCGGCTGGGGCTGGAGGCTCACGCCAGCGACCTGAACCCGGTGGCGGTGATGATCTGCAAGGCGCTGATCGAGATCCCGCCGATGTTTGCCAACCGACCACCCGTGAACCCGCGCGACCGGGGCGGGACCGCCGCCGGTGGGAGTTGGCAAGGAGCGGCCGGGCTGGCGGCCGACGTGCGGTATTTCGGCAAGTGGATGCGCGACCGTGCCTGGGAGCGGATCGGACACCTCTATCCTACCTGCAACGGCGAGACGGTGATCGCCTGGCTGTGGGCGCGCACGGTGCCTTGCCCCAACCCCGCCTGCGGGGCGCGGATGCCGCTGATCAGCTCACTCTGGCTCAGCCAAAAAACGGGTCGCAAGGCATGGGTTCAACCGACGGTTGACCGAGCTGCCAGGACTGTGTGTTTTGCGGTGCAGACCGGCAGCGGCGGCCCGCCCGATCCGCCCAAAGTCGGGCGCGGCGCCCATTTTCGCTGTCTGGTCTGCGGCGAGGTTGCGCCCGATCAACACCTGAAGGACGAGGGGATGGCCGGCCGAATGGGTGCCCATATGATGGCCATTGTCACGGCTGGCAAAAACGGCCGAAGCTACAATCCGCCCTGTGTCGAGCACGAACTGGTTGCCCAGAAGGCAGAACCTGCCTGGGCCCCGGCGGGGCAGATGGCTTATGATCCAAAGAATATCTGGTGCAAGGTATACGGGTTTGATGATTTCGCCGACCTTTTTTCCCCCCGACAGCTGGCGGCGTTGACCACCTTCAGCGACCTAGTGGAGGAGGCGCGGGAGCGGGTTTACGCGGATGCGGTGGCGGCCGGGTTGCCGGACAATGGGGTTCCGCTGCGCGAAGGGGGGACGGGTAGCCGGGCATATGCCGAGGCGGTGAGTGTGTATTTGGCGTTTGCGGTGGACCGTGGTGCCAATTATTGGTCGACTCTGACAATATGGTCCGATTTCGTGGTCCAGACATTCGGCCGGCAGGCGCTGCCAATGGTCTGGGATTACTGCGAAGCCAACCCCTTTTCGGACAGTACGGGGAATTGGGATGGCGCGGTTACATGGATATCGAAATGTCTCCTTGATTCTGTGCCTGCTCTGCGCCCAGGATTCGCAGTTCAGCGGGACGCCGCTCAGACTATGACCGATCTTGCCGGAATACCCATATGCACTGATCCGCCGTATTATGACAACATTGGTTACGCTGACCTCTCGGACTATTTCTATGTCTGGCTGAGGACAAGCCAAAAAGCTGCGTATCCCGACCTGTTCAGCACGTTGTTAACGCCCAAGAGCGCAGAATTGATCGCTTCACCATACCGGTTTGCACGCGATACGGGCGCGGCGAAAGAGCATTTCGAGTCAGGTCTTTTCAAGGCATTCTGCAACATCCGGGAGATCGTACCGGAAGAATTCCCGCTCACGGTTTTCTACGCCTTCAAGCAGTCCGACATTGCGACCGAAGATGGCGTGGCCAGCACTGGTTGGGAGACTATGCTCTCGAGTCTGATCCGTGCTGGATATGAGATCGTCGGAACGTGGCCTATGCGTACGGAACGCGACCAAGGGCTCAAAACAGGATCCAACGTGTTGGCCTCCTCGATTGTCCTAGTGTGCCGGCCAAGACGCGAAGACGCCGTGACGACAACACGCCGAGCTTTCGTCAACGCTCTACGTCAGCAGCTTCCTGCGGCAATGCGCGAGATGCAGTCGGGCAACATCGCGCCGGTGGACCTGGCGCAGGCGAGCATCGGGCCGGGGATGGCGGTCTACAGCCGGTACAGCCAGGTGCTGGAAGCCGATGGGTCGCGCATGTCGGTGCGCACCGCGCTGCAACTGATCAACCAGGAGCTGGACTCGTACCTGGCGGAGCAGGAGGGGTACATCGACGAGGAATCGCGTTTTGCCGTCGCCTGGTTCGAGCAATTTGGCTTTCGGGAAGGTTCATTTGGGCAGGCGGACGTGCTGGCGCGGGCGAAAAACACCGGCGTCGACGGCCTCTCCGACGCCGGTGTGCTCGAATCCGGGGCAGGCCACGTCCGGCTCTACCGCTGGGCGGAGCTGGACCCGGCATGGGACCCGGCCACCGACAAGCGGCCCACCGCCTGGGAGGCGACCCACCACCTGATCGAGCGGCTCAACGTCCACGGCGAGGCGGGGGCGGCAATGCTGCTGGCGCGGATGTCGCCGGACCTGGCGGCTCAGGCGCGGCAGTTGGCCTACCGGCTCTACAGCATCTGCGACCGCAAGGGGTGGGCGGACCTCGCACGGGATTATAACGCGCTGGTGCTCTCCTGGGGAGCGAGCCAGGAGCAGGCGCTGAGACATCGGGAGCAGTATCAGCAGCGAAGAATGTTCCAGTAATCCCGTCGAAAAGCACCGAGCCCGACGCGGAATGCGACGGATACTAGCCGCCTGGGGCTCAACTCGCACGATGAGAAGCTACTTGACCTGGAGGGTATCATGGCACTGAGCAACAAAGAACGTGTTGGCAGGGTGTTGGAGGCGCTGCGAAGCGGGCTAGTCCCCTTTGTGGTGCGGGAATACCGCAACACCTTCGGACCGGCCTATCTTCACCAGATGAACGACGCGTTGTCGAGTCCCACCTACCCGGGGCTGCCGGCCGAGGCGTGGTCTGACCAAGAAGCTCTTGACGAAGCGCTGGACACACACGCCTGCCTGCATCTGATGTGGCGCCGCTGGAATGAAGCGTTTCAGGACAAATTGGGGCACATGGGACGCTCGTACACCAGCGAGATGATCGAAGCGCGCAATAACTGGGCGCACCAGGTGGCCTTGACTAATGATGAGGCTTACCGGATTGCCGACACGGCCGGCCGGCTGTTGAGGATGGTCAATGCCAGTCGAGAGGCGCGGCTTGTGGACGAGATATCTCGTGACCTGCTGCATGCCCGTTTTGAGGCCGAGGCGGAGAAGGCCAGAAAGGAAGCGGTGGGGCTCAAAACCGTCGAGATCACCACGTTGGCCGGCCTCAAGCCATGGCGCGAAGTTGTGCAACCCCATCCCGACGTCGCCAGCGGTCGCTACATCCAGGCCGAATTCGCGGCCGACCTGGCCCAGGTGGTCGCCGGGACGGCTGAGTCTGAATACCAGGACCCCGTCGAGTTTTTTCGCCGCACCTACCTGACCGAGGGGCTACTGGGGCTGCTGGCAACCGGAGTCCGGCGGTTGACGGCGCAGGGCGGGGATCCGGTGGTACAGCTACAGACGGCCTTTGGCGGCGGCAAGACCCACAGCATGTTGGCGCTTTACCATCTTTGCAGCGGTCGTCTGCGGCTGGGCGAGGTGCCCGGCGGCGACCGCCTCGCGGCCGAGATCGGGAACATTGACCTGCCGGAGGCCAGCATCGCCGTCCTGGTGGGGACCGCTCTGAATCCGTCGCGGCCCCGCGACTATCCAGACGCCACCGTGCATACGCTGTGGGGGGAGCTGGCCTACCAGCTCGGTGGGCTGGAGGGTTACCGGATGGTAGAGTCTGCTGACCTGGCGGGGGTTAGCCCTGGGTCGATTGACCTGCGCGACCTGTTTTTCCGCTTTGGTCCCTCCCTGATCATCATTGACGAACTGGTGGCGTACGCCCGCAACTTGTACGGCGCAGACCGCCTACCGGCAGGGTCGTTCGACGCCGTCATGACCTTCATGCAGTCGCTCACCGAGGCGGTCCGGGCTTCTGACGAATCCATCATGCTCATCTCGCTGCCGGAGTCAGACATTGAGATCGGTGGTGAGGCGGGCCGGGCAGCACTGGAGGTTCTATCGCACGTGGTCGGCCGGATCGAATCGGTGTGGAAGCCGGTCACAGCGAATGAGAGTTTCGAGATCGTCCGGCGCCGGCTTTTTGCCAGTGCGGTGGACTTTGCCGCGCGAGACGCGGCGGTCAACGCCTTTGGCGACATGTACCGCAATGCCGCCGGCGAGTTCCCGGCCGGGGTGGCTGAGAGGGACTATCTCGAGCGGCTGCGCGGCGCCTATCCGATCCACGTCGAGCTGTTCGAGCGCCTGTACCAGGACTGGTCAACGCTGGAGCGGTTCCAAAGAACGCGCGGAGTGCTGCGCCTCATGGCGGCTGTCATCCACCAGCTCTGGACCGGCGGCGACCAGTCGCTGCTGATCATGCCTGGAATGCTCCCACTGCATACCACGCCGGTGCGCAATGAACTGCTGCGCTACCTGCCGGACACCTGGTCAGCAGTCTACGAGACGGATGTGGATGGGCCAGAGTCCCGGCCCTTTGCCATCGACGGTCAGGTGCCGGCGCTGGGACGGTACAACGCAGCGCGGCGGGTGGCTCGCACGACCTTTATCGGCAGCGCCCCCTCGGTGGCGGCGCAGCGGGTGCGTGGCCTGGAAGAGGTGCGTATCCGGCTGGGATGCGCCCAGCCAGGGGAGCCGTCCGCGGTCTTTGGCGATGCGTTGCGGCGGATGAGTGCTCAGCTGACCTACCTCTACACCGACGGCAGCCGTTACTGGTACGACACCCGGCCGACGGTCAACAAGCTGGCCCGCGACCGGGCGCAGAGCTATATCAAGGCGGAGGTGGACGCCGAGATTGTCAAGCGGCTGCGCCAGGTGTCGAAAAACCGGGACTTTGCTGCCTTTCACGTGGCCCCGCCCGAGACCTCGGACGTGGCGGACGAGCCGAGGGCGCGGGCGGTGGTGCTGCACCCCGATGCGAGCCACAAACGAGTTGCGGGCGAGACGGCTGCCCAGAGGGAGGCCCGGCGGTTTCTGGAAGGCCGGGGAACCGCCCAGCGGCTGTACAAGAACATGCTGGTTTTCGTGGCGGCCGACGAGAACGATGCTGAAGCCCTGGCCCTTGGAGTACGGGACTACCTCGCCTGGCAATCGATTCAGAATGAGCGAGACGCGCTCAACCTGGACGCACAACAGCGGCAGCAGGTCGAGAGCAGCCTGAGTAAAGCGGATGAGACGGTGGACCTCCGACTCAAGTCGGCCTACAACTGGCTGCTGGTTCCTTGCCAGCCGGATCCCCTGGGTCCCATTGAGATCCAAGCAAGCAAGATCAGCGGCGACGACAACCCGTACGACCGGGCGGCGCGCAAGCTGCGCAACGACGGTCTGCTGATTGCCCAATGGTCGCCGGATATCTTGCGGATGGAGCTGGATCGCTACATCTGGAACGAGGGACGGGGCTGGGAGGTGCGGCTCAAGCAGCTCTGGGAGTACCTGGCACAGTACTGTTATCTGCCCCGGCTGACCGACCACGAGGTGTTGGTCAAGGCGGTGAAGGACGGCGTCAGCCGGCTGGATGCGCCATTTGCCTACGCCACCGGCAGAGACGCAGAAGGCCACCACACCGGCATCGTGTTTCGCTCCTCGGGCGGGGTCTATTTCGACGACAAGGGGTTGCTGGTTCACCCGGAGCACATCGAGTGGCCCCCGGCAGTGCAGCGCTGCCCCCGATGCCTCCGGCCGGTGGACGAGTGCATCTGCGTGGGAGAACCCGAGCTCTGCGCCAAATGCGGCAAGCTCAAAGACCAGTGCACGTGCGATCGTCCCAAACAGTTCAAACGGTATTATGGCCGGGTCAAGCTGGACCCACAGCGGGTGATCAAGGACGTGGGGCTTATCGTGGAGGAGGTCTTGGAGCGGCTCACCAGTCAGCTCGGCTGTGAGGTAGAGATCGCGCTGGAGGTGGATGCCAAGCAGAGTGACGGCTTTGACGAGGGGACGGTTCGCACGGTCAGCGAGAACAGCCGGACGCTCAAGTTCGAGCAGTATGGGTTTGAGGAGTGATAATCAAGCCAATTTAAACTGAGCAATCGATGCCTTGGAGTGGAAGATGAACATGGACTCGCTCCATTCAACTGAGAGAACTGTCTTTCCACCAATCTCTGCCATTGATGAGCGGAGTAATGGGAATGCTATTCAGCAAATCATACTGCCCAGCCTGTCTCTAGAAGTGACCGTACGTCCCTTTAGGGAGCGGCGGGTAATGGGGTACCTCTTGACCCCGATTGCAGATGATGTTGGCCCAATCCTCGCAATTCAGAACGCCGCCAAGCCGCCAGAAGGGTTTGAACGGATATTGCGGGTAAGGAAGGAATTTGAAGTTGGAATAAGCTCCGAGCAGGTGCTTATCGGTAAGTGGGAAAAGCATCCAGGGCTTTCCAGGATTCCAGACCCACCGTTGAATCACCAGGAACGCACAGATCAGGTCCGAGAATCTTGGTATGGTAACTTCACGTATGTTGAAGAGAATCCTGACCACGATCTCCCGGGTCTTCGGCCGCCCCAAATCGGTGCGATTCACGCCGTGCTTGCCCACTGGTCTGTATCAGACGAGGCAGCAACCATCGTTATGCCCACCGGAGTAGGCAAGACCGAAACCATGCTTGGTGTGCTGGTCTCAAAACCATGTGGGCGAGTTCTGGTAATAGTCCCGACTGATGCTCTGAGAAACCAGATATCCAACAAGCTCCTGACATTGGGGATTCTGAAGTCTATTGGAGTCCTATCTGATGAAGCCCTCTACCCCATCGTTGGCACACTGAACAGCAGACCAAAGACCCCTGATGAAGTCGACTCTTTTTTCGAAGGGTGCAATGTCATTGTCACTACGATGAGTGTGGCTGGGAGGTGCAATGAGGAAGTGCAGGAACGCATGTCATACCATTGCCCGTTCCTGTTCATTGATGAGGCACACCACACAGCCGCACCCACCTGGGCGAAACTGAAGGAGAGATTCAGAAACGCAAAGATTCTTCAATTCACTGCTACACCCTATCGAAATGATGAGAAACCAATCGGTGGCAAGATTATCTACAACTACCCCCACCGTGACTCGAACCAATGTCAACAGAAGCCGAGCAGTTCCTGGCCGTGCTACGCTTTGCGCCTGCAGGGCGCAGCAAGCCGGAATAACTGACCGGCCGCTGCTTGGAGGTTCGGCAGGGACACTCGTCTTTCTCAGGATAGTGCTTGTGAGATAGTAAGGGAGGCGCATCTCTCGGTCAAAGCGGCCGCAGCCCACTTTGGTTACTGTGAGCAGCATCTTCGCCGCTTCCTGCGGATCGGCCGGCTCGACGGGGTCAAGATCGGGCAGGTCTGGCTGATCAAGCTGGAATCGCTGGAGGGGCACCTGCGTGGAGGGCAGGCTGCGAAGGATTGCCGCTTCGGCCCGCAGGAGATGGCCATTGTGTCCAATAAGGAGGTGAGCGCATGAAACGCCTACCAAACTGGACCAACCGACTTCCCTGGGTCATCTACCTGGCCCTGCTGGCTGTGTTGCTGCGCCACACGTTGCGCAGCTTTTGCCAGATGCAGCGCTGGCTGGGCGCCGCTGCGTACCAGCGCCGCACGGCAGCCTCCAGGCCAGAACCGCCATCGTGGACCATGAGCTGCAGCCCGCGCGGTAAGAGACGGTCCGGGAATCACGCACGGCGGTCTGCACTGACGGAAGCAGCAACCTGAATCCCGAGCGAAAGGCTCGTGTCCTGGCCAAGGCCACGTGCCAGCAACCGGTGAGGAACTCTACAAGCTCCGCCGGGAGTTGGAGATCGTCAAACAAGGGCGGCGCATCCCACACGTACTTTGGCGGGCAGCGCCTGCACCCTGCGCAAGCACATGTGTGCCAGCGAATTAGGCAGCGGCCAGCTTCTCGCGGCCGACCGGATGGCAGGGGGCGGCGCCGGCGCCGCCCCCCACTGGTCACCTGCAGAGCCTACCGCCGCACGACGACCGGGAGATAGATCTTTACCCGGGGGTTCAGCCTAATCAGGTGCGCCTCGGTGCCGGTGCCGTTGTACGCCAGATACCCCACCACGGAGTAGGTCCGGGCCTCGGGCGGCGTCCAGGTCCGGTTCATCAGGATCCCGGCGCCGGGCGCCAGGTTCGCGACCGCCTGGGAGAACGTGGCCACCTCGGCGCCGTCCTCGTCCTGGATGAGGAGGAACGCGGTGCCGTTCAGCGGCATGCTGCCGGTGTTGGCCGCCGCCAGCGACAGGTCAATCGACTGGCCTGGGCCGAACCCGGTTGGCACGGCCGTCATCGAGGTCAGTTCAGCCGAGGCGATGCCCAGCGAGAAATCGCGCTCGTCGCTGTGCAGCAGGTTGCCAAAAGGGCTGCGCAGCTCGGCATGGACATAGTAGCGGCCCCGCGCTGCACCCTGGCTGTCCCACGTGTAATCGAGCTGAACCGTGCCGGTATATGCATCCAGGGTGCGCATCAGCAACCCCTCGACAACCTCGTCGGAGACAGCGGAGCGGATTTCCACGGCAACGATTAGGTCCTGCGGCGGTCCATCGTTGGTGATGAGCAGGCCGATGGCGGCCGACGCGCTTTGCGGGTAGGCCGTTCGGTCCAGCGTCAGCGACACGATCCGCGCATCAGATGCCACCGTCTGAACGTCAAAGGTATAGTCCTGGTAATAAAGCACGCTCCCGGTCGCCGAGTCATAGTAGAACGGATAGACCTTGAGGACCAGGCGCGACCCGCCATCCGGTTGCTCCTCCACCCGCCAGTCGTACTGCTGGCTGAGCGGGGGGTGCCAGCCGGGGGCCGGCAGGACCACCGGAGCGATCACCGCCGGATTGGAGGTGATGGCACGGGTCACGGTCAGCTGCAACCCGGCCGACACCGCCGGCTCCCCGCGGCCGGTCAGCGTCACCGCCTGCACGCGCTGCCCGGCCGGATGATCCACTGCCACCGTCCAATACGGGGTCGCATAGTCGCCGTGGACGTCCATCATGCCGCCGTCCGGGATTTCAACGTAATCCCAGCCCTCATAGGTCGTCACCTGGTAGTCCGGGACGTGCACGTTCAACGCGGTCGTCGCGGTCGCGCCGGCTGGTGCGGCGGCGACCGCGCTGGCGACATTGGGGCCGTCGGGCGCGTCCGACGCACCCCGAGTGGTAGGCGTAGCCGAACCGCCCGTGGTGAGCGTAGCCGAACCAAACTTGGGGTCTCCGTAAAAGTTGTACTCGTAGGACCACAGCCGCCAGTAGGCGCTTTCGGAAACAAAGTGCTGTTTCAGGTTGGTCAGCACCTTGCCGGTGGTCTCGTTCACGCTCCAGTTGCGATAGAACCACTTGGCCGCCTCGGCGTTCGAGCCATTGGCCGAGACCTGGGTGGCGCCGATAAAGGCGCCGGCCCCGCTCGCAAAGAACCGTTCCGGCATGCTGTCCGCGTTGTCCTCGTACCCTCCCGATAGGCAGGTCGTCCCATAGGCGAACGGATTGGCGCCGTCAAAGTCCAACGGCCAGACGCCTTGCAGACCCGTGCTCAGCCCAGGTCCCCACGACCCCACGTTTCCGTGGCCAAAAAAGTGGACAATGTCCTTGCCGGGCGTCACGTTGGTAAAGACATAGGTGTAGGAAGGACTGTTGTTGGTCTTCCAGTGGATCTTGGTCACGTTCGTCCCCTGACCCTGCAGGATATCCTCGACGATGTTGATCGTGGGAATGAATGTCTCCTCCACGCCGATGCCGCGCCCGCTGACGACCACAGCGTGGGAGCGGTCAAAGCTGTACCCCGGCTGGCCCTCCCAGACCCGAATGCTGGTCTCGATGGGTTTGATGAGCGCACCCGTGCTGTTGCCGACGATCCGCCCCAGCGCCAGCTCGGGGTGCTTGTCCTGCCCGGCAATGCTGGCATAGGGCAGGTCACTGAACAGCACCTCATGGGTCATGCCTCCGTCCGACCACTCGACGTTGAACGAGTACTCGTGCCAACTGGGGATGATCTCGCTTTCGCCCACCAGCAGGACGTATCCGCCCGGCGCGCCGCTCTTGAAATTGGGGTGCAACTGGTTGGCCCAGCCGGTTGCCAGCAGCGAGTTGAGCGTCTCAAAGTCGTAGGACTCGAGCATGCCCAACACGCCCTGCTTGAGGTAGGCCAGGTGGGCCATCGTCGCGTACAGCCGGTTGATGCCGGCCTGGGCGCTGCCGTAAAAGATATTCAGCCGCTTGGGGTTGGTGACAATCACATAGTCGGCCGATTTGACGGCGTCCACCACCGAGCCGAACCACGGCTGGTAAAAGCTCTTTTCCAGCTTGGTCGGATCCGCACCCACCGTGTAGGCCACCAGGCCGGTCCGCTCATACCCCATGCTGTAGCTCAGGCTGTTGCCGGTGAACGCTTGGTCGCGCAGGATGGGCACAACCACGTATTGCACGGCAACCTGCGCGTTGAGGTTGAGTGATATCGCAGGCTGCTGGCCGGCGAAGAGGTCGAGCTCGGCCGTGGCGCGCTGGGTGGTCGCGTCATAGGTCGTCTGGAGGCTATAGTGGGTGTCAAACGCCTTGCCGGCCGGATAAAAGCCCACCAGTCCCCGGTCGCTGATGGCGTCCAGGTGGATGGTGGTCGGGCAGACGTTCTTGGCCGTCAGAGTCACCTGGTAAAAATTGCCCACCCGCTCCACCAGGCGGGTCATCTCCACGCAGTTCTCGCCGCGGGCCACCGTCAGCGTGGTGACGTGCTCGGCCACCGCGCCGTCACTGCTGGTGGCCACCGCCCGGAGGGTGTGCGGGCCCAGCAACTTGCCCGCCAGGTTCACCTGAAAATCGGTGGTCAGAGCCCCGGCCGGCGGGAATTGGGTGCCCACCGAGTTGCCGTCCAGGAAGAGCTCGACCCGCTGCACATCCTGGCGCACGTCAAAGCAATCCACCGGCTCTAGGCCGGGCGGCGGGGTCTCGATCCACTCGCTGTAGCAACCCCAACCGTACTCGGCCGCCCACACCGTCACCGTGGCGTTGGTGCCGGCCGGAGCATAATCCCCGCCGATATAGATGGTGCTCGAGGGGGCGATCTTTTGCACCAGGGTTCGGGTCGGCATCTGGCGCGGCGGCGGCGTGACCACCCCGACCTCGGCGGTTATGTCGCCCTCTAGGTTGTAGGCCTGCACCTGCAGCGTGTGCGGCTTGAACCAATCGGCCCGGGTCAGGCCCAGCGCGGCCGGTGAGACCAAGACCTGGTACACTCCGGCGTCAGGGTCGCCTCCCGCCAGCGCATCCGGCGTGTAATCGCGCCCCATGGACTGGCCGTCCAGAAAAAAGGTCACCCGCTCCACGTAGGTCGTGTCCGCCACCGTGGCCTGCAGCAGGTAGAACTCGTACAGGCTGGTAGGGTACTCGACCAGGCCGATGGAGACGATCTCGGGAGGATCGGAGCCCGGCGGCGCCGTCTCGAACCAGCGGTCGCCGCTGGTCTCCAGGTTGCCACCGCGGTCGCTCACCGTCACCTTGAACCAGTAGGTGCTGCCGCCGACCAGTCCGGTCAGCGACGCCGTGTGGTTGGTCCGGAGCGTGTCGTCGGTCAGCGACTGGCTGGCGAACGCCCCGTTGCGGCCGTAATCCAGCCGGCTGCGACAGGGCTCGTCGGTGGTCCAGGCAATCTGCGCCGTTTGCTCGCCGATGGGGGACACCACCGGTCCCGAGGTGATGCGCGGCGGCGTCTGGTCGCAGGGCCAGGTCTGCTGGACGCAGTTGTTGATCTCGTTCTGCTCCTGGACTATGCCGGTGGCATCCGCGCACACCATGACCAACGCGTTGGCGCCGGCGCACCCCCAGGCGAACGGGATGTACCCGGCCCGCACAGCGCCGGGCGCCAGCGGTTGGTTGAACTCGACATTGGACTCGGGTTCGCCGTCCACGTACAGCGCAATGGTGTGCCCGGCCGGGACGGCGATGCCCCCGAGGTTCTGAATCACATAGCCGATGCGCCCCTGGCTGCCGTCGTACCACAGGCTGCTCGCCGTCAGATCGGGCAGCTCCTCCCAGGCGACGACGTCAAACACCAACTGCTGCTGGACCTGACCGCCGCAGTTTTTGGCCGTCACGACAATTGTCTTGGCGCCCAGCGAGTTCCAGGTGAATCCGACCCCGGCTGAAACCCCGCCCACGACCTCGATGACGTTTTGGCCGGTTGCCTGCCAGGTGTAGGTGATGGGCAACGTGGCATTGGGCGGGCTGGATACGGCGCCAAAGGTGTACTCGCTGCCCATGACCCCATAGGCTGGCCCGTTCAGCGTCAGGCCGGTGATCGGGTGATCACAGGCAGGCGGGGGCTCGTTGATGGTTACCTGGTGGGTATCTGCCACCGTGCTGCCGCAGTTCTCCACCGTGACGGTGATGGCGTTGACGCCAGGGGTGGCCCAGCTATAGCTGGCGCTGGCCGAGGACCCGCTGGTCGGCGCCTGGCCGGTAGCCTGCCAGGAGTAGGTGATGGGCGGTGTGGCGGTGACCGGCAGGATGCTGGCGTTCCAGGTGTAGGATTGACCCGTCACGCCCTCGACTGCGCCGCCGATGGTCACCGAGGTGGCCGGGTAGCAGGGCGGCAGCCCGTAGGTGACAATGAGCTGCGGCGCATAGAGCGGCCCGTAATCGCGGGCATAGAACATCGCGAACCCAGACGATCCGACGGCCGGCTTGAGCTTGAACCCGTGGTTGACCGCCGCGCCGGAGGACCAGTCGCGCACGGTCTTGCTGACATCCAACCAGTTCCAGAGGCTGCTGTCCGCCCAGACATAGGCCGGATCAGCCCGGCTGACCGAGGCCGGCTGGTTGTTCCAGGTCACCTTGTCTTCAGTCCAGGACGCAGTGAGGGCCTCCGGCGCCAGGCTGAGCGCCAGAACCGCGTCCAACTCTGGCGCACGGGCAAAGTAGGTGCGGAGGCCGAGCGACGCGCTGATGATGGTGCTGCCGGCCGGCATGCTGCCCAGGTCGAACCGGATCAGCGCGTATCCTGCATTGCTTCCCGATCCGTCGCGCACCAGCATCTCATAGGCGCTGCCATAGTTGATGTTCGGGTTGGCCTGTGAGACGCTCGCATCGGCCGTGGCGCTCAGCGTGGCGCGGCGGACGTACTGGACGACCAGGCGGGGCGGGTTGGTCCCTTCCCGCGAGTGAAAGGCTCGATAACTGGTGCTGGTGCCGGAGACAAAGTACAGCCCGACGCCATAGTTGGCGAGGCTGCCCGCCCGCCACTTATTGGTCATATTCGTGAGGTCCCAACGGCGCCAAGCGCCCTCGCCGGCGATCTCGAGCCCCTCATCGACCGTCGTGTTGGCCGGCCGGTTGCTCCAGGTGACCGTGTTCTCGGCCCAATCGGCGGTGAGCGCCCGAGCCCGCACCACCTGGGCCGCCGAGCTGCTCTGGTAGAGCTCCAGCGTGGCGGTCAGGATGACGGCATCCGCCGGCAGGGCCGAGAAATCAAAGGCCAGCAGCGAGCTGTAATCGCCGGCAGTGGGGCCGCCACTCACGTACCCCACCCTGAGAAAGGCGCCGCTGCCATAGTTGCTGCCCGCAGACCCGCTCCAGACATAGCTGTCCTTGGTAGGGACCAGAGCGCCCTGAAAGGGGAACTCGGCGCTGCAGGCCTGCGCGCTGCCGATCGCCTCGCCGGCCTGCAGCTCTAGGACCGACCCGCCGGATCTCTCGCCCTCGCCGACGCGCAGCGCGGGTTCGGGCGGTTGCGCCTGAACCGGGCTGCCGGTTGTCGGCAACACTCCCAACATCATGACGAGGAGGCTCATCCAAACCCAACGGTGTTGATGCATCAGCCAGAACTCCTTTTCTTTCGCACAGGCCCCGCCGCGCGGCAGGGCGCCCTATCAGAACGGAAAAAACCTTGTGTGTTGTGTGGGTCTTGCCACCCTGGCTAGGCCAAACGCCTTGCCGCGAGCCATTGGCTTCTACCGCCCGGCGTTTGGCGGCGATAGGCCAGCAACGGGTTCATGGATTCGATCGTGGTCTGCCTGCGGCGGCCTTCGACGAGCGAGCTTGACGTGACGGAATGGTGGGTGATCAGGGCCCCGAGATTGTTAAGGACGGCACCTCCCGTCGTAGCCGGCCGTCGCCAGCAACCTGGAGGGGGAGGCGTCACCGCAAGCGCGCTGATTTTACAACACCGACTGGCGGCCGTCAAATGGAGTCGGCCGGCGTGTTAGCCCAAAGTAGTAGAGTCCCCTTTTGCCAAAGTTGAAATGTCCCCTATGGAAAGGGGAACAAGTGTGGACGAACTACTGACCATGAGCAAGACCGAACTCAATCGACTGGAGATCATACAGGGATTCCCCCGCCTTCGTGGACACATTGTTAAGGCATAACCCGGCGTCGCCAATAGTAGGCTTGCTCGAAGGCCTCCGGGCTGAGGTAACCCAGCGCGGAGTGCAACCCGCGCCGATTGTAAGCTTCGATGTAGTAGAAAAGGTCGGTCCGGGCGTCCTGTCGTGTCTGGTAGATCTGGTGGTGCACTCGCTCGCACTTCAAGGTGGCAAAGAAGCTTTCCATCGGGGCGCCCTGTACCAACTACCGACACCGTTCATGCTGACCTGGATGCCATTCGTCTCCAGGAGGGCCCGGTACCTCCGGTCGGTGTACTGGCTGCCGCGATCGGAGTGATGGATGAGCCCCGATGGCGGCCTCCGTTGTCGCAGCGCCATCATCAAACCATAGATGGGGAGGTCACTGGTCATGCGTTCCGCCATTGCCCAACCGACGATGCGGCGGGAGTACAGATCCAGGACGGCGGCCAGGTAGAGCCACCCTTCCCCGGTGGGGATGTAGCTGACACATGCACTGGCGTGCAGTGCAAGTGTATCGACCAGCCACTTCTGATCAGGTTGCTCTGTGGCAAAGTCGCCTTTCAGCAAGTTGGGAGCCACCGGATGGGTCTCGTTACGCCTGGTGGTGCTCCTTTGACGCCGCCTCTCGTTTGCCTGTATGTGACTAGCTTTCATCAGGCGTGCCACCCGGCCTCGACTGCACCNNGCCGGCCGGGTGCGCCAGGCATAGTAGCCACTGCGCGACACCTTCAGCACCTCACACATGCGATTCACGGACAACTCGGCTCGATGATCTCCGATGAACTGGAACCTCATTTGCTTGGCTGCGAGACAGCCATGGCGTGGCCACTGCTTTTTTCCCTGGCACACATGTGCTTGCGCACAGTGCAAGTGCTGCCCGCCAGGGCAAGTGTAGGATGTCTCGTTCCTGTTTCACAATCTCCAACTCTCGCCGCAACTTGCGGAGCTCCTCGTCGGCCGCCGGCATGCGCCCGTGGCCAGGAAACGAGTCTTCGCCTCGGATCTTCAGTTGCTGTTTCCACCGGTACAGACGACCGCGGGTGATACCCAGATCGTCTTCAACCTCGCGGGCGCTTCTCTTGGTGGTCTGCCATAGGCGAATCGCTTCTAGCTTGAACTCCCGGTCATACTTCCGTCGCTCCTGTTCCATGATTCCTCCAATCCTAGTGACCATGATTCTGCCTTATCTACATGTCCACTTTCTTGGGGAACCCCTGTACGTATCCCCGGTGTGGAGTTGCGGTCTTAATGCCCTTCCGGGCTGTGGGGTCTTTCCTTCGTAGGACCAGAGTGGGCAGACTGTGGGCATTATCCCGGTAGTCTTAATGCCCTTCCGGGTTGTGGGGTCTTTCCTTCCTCGATGAGCGCCACCGCCACCGGCTCGCTCTCCCGCGTGATCTTGATGCGCAGCAGGTAATCCACGCGCCCTTTGGCACGGCGGCGCGGACCGGTTGCGCCGATCTCGATCGCCCTGGCGGTCTCCTCGCGGCGTATCAATTCCTCGGTCCAACCACGCTGATGGATGGCCGGGTCAATCAGTTTGGCTCGCGTATCAGATTCGGAAAGCAGCTAGAGTCTACCTGCCGGGTCAGTGTACACCCGAAGGGCCGGGGCTGCAAGAAGGGGCGGATTTGAAACCCGCCACGTGCGGGCCGGAACCCGCCCCGTGCGTGCCCGGTATCCGAACGCGCACACATCCCGAGGCCGGCGCAGTCCGCCTGTCCCTCGATCAGCAACCGGTCATCCCGCCAACCGGCTTGACGGCCCTGATACCCAAGGAGAACGGTTTGGTGTACAATCACGAGGTGACTTGCCCCACAGACCGGACCTCAGCAGGGGTCAGCAGCGCCAATCGCCGGGACTCGTCGCTCCAAGTGGCAACGGGAATCCGCCTGTGCGTATTGCCGCGATTCGCGCGTCGGGTCCCGCTTGACATTAGGCGGATACCGGGTGTACACTGTACCCATCGCCACGTCCGTGCCGTGGGCAGCCTACCCATGACCGAGTCCGGGGGAGTGGCAGGAGCTCACGAGTCGGCCTTCTGGCTGCGCCATGCTGAACCCATTTGGCCCAGGGACCTGGGTAGACACGCCGTTGTGGCACGGTCCAGATGAATGCCGAGCGGCTGCCTGTTGGTGTGAACTGGAGGTCATGATGAACAGCAAACCCCATAGCCGATTGGCAAGGATCGCCCTTGTGGTGATTGGGCTGTCCCTGACTGTGGCGGCCGTGCTGACCGCCTCTCAAACCGTTCGCGCGGCAGGCATCCGCTACGCTGCACCGGCGGCGCAGGGCAGCGGCGACTGCTCCTCGTGGGCGAATGCCTGCACCGTGCAAACCGCACTGACGGGCGCCTCCAGCGGCGATGAGATCTGGGTCACCGCGGGCGTGCATTACCCCGGCAGCAATCGCACTGACACCTTTGCCTTGCAGCCCGGCGTGGCGGTCTATGGCGGCTTTGGCGGGACGGAGACCGTCCGCGGCCAGCGCGACTGGGCAACCAACGTCACCGTCCTGAGCGGGGATATTGACCAGAACGACCTCACCGACCCCAATGGCGTCGTCACCGACACGGCCCATATCACCGGAACCAACAGCTACCACGTCGTCGTTGCCACGGGCGTGACCGAGACGGCGCGGTTGGACGGGTTCTTTGTCACCGCCGGGCAGGCGGTCGGTGTGGATTATCGCCAAGATTATGGCGGCGGGCTGTTGGTCTCGGATGGCAGCCCCAATCTGGCGAACCTCACCTTCAGTGGCAACCAGGCGAACGGCTATGGCGGGGGACTGTGCGGTTGGGGTGGCAACCCGCGCCTGCGGAACGTCAACTTTTTCGGGAACCAGGCGCGCTATGGCGGTGGGGCGACGGTGAGCGGCGACCCCAACCTAGAGGAGGTAACCTTCCGCGGGAATACGGCCTCCCTCGAGGGCGGGGGACTCTACCTTCATGCGGGCAGCCCCACCCTGGTAAACGCTCTTTTTGCCGGCAACCTGGCGGCAAACGGCGGCGGCATTGCCATGAATTTCAGCATTGGCGGCGCCTTGACGAATGTGACCATTGCCGGAAACCGGGCTGACAACGGCGGCGGCATCCATGCCAACTGGACCGATGTCACCCTGCTCCAGAATACCATCGTCTCGGGTAACACCAGCACTTCCGGTGGAGCCGAGCTCCTGATCAACTTATTTAACATCGGGCCGTCGTTGACCACGCGGTTCAGCCTGGTGAACGGCTGCAACCCGGGCGGCGTATGGGAGGCCGCCTGCAGCGTGAACGGGGGGAACAACCTGGCAGATACGGACCCGCTCTTTGTCGCTCCCGAGCCGGCCGCCAACGCGCCGACGCTGGCCGGTAACTATCGTCTGCAGGATCCTTCGCCGGCCATCAACCAGGGGGACAACGCGGCCGACCTGGATGGAACCGGCCCGCTGACTACCACCATCGGCGCTATCCCCACCGATCTGGATGCCGACTTTCGCATCGTCCGGGCAACGGTGGATCTGGGCGCTTACGAGAACCAGGCCTTCCCCTGCCCGGCCGGCGGGGTGGTGTACGTGGACCAGGACGCCGCCGGGCCACAGACCGGCGCATCCTGGGGCGAGGCATTCACAGTGCTGCAAGATGCGCTGCACGTGAGCGATGCCTGTGAGATCTGGGTGGCAGAGGGGGTCTACTATCCGGATAAAGACAGCCGATACACGGAGAACCAGCGCACCGGTTCCTTCCAGCTCAAAATGGGTATGGCCATCTATGGCGGCTTTGCCGGGACGGAGTCCGCCCGCGGCCAGCGCGACTGGGCAACCAATGTCACCGTCCTGAGCGGGGATATTG
>DCVT01000055.1 GCA_002328075.1 Anaerolineales bacterium UBA2181
GTCGGGTTTCCGGCTGAGCTTCTAGATTCCCGCCTGCGCGGGAATGACGGCTGCGGGTTGCGCGGATGATCTACCCCCGATCCCCGCGGCCGTACAGGCGCATCGCCTCCGCCCAGGTGCGCAGGCGGTCGTCCACCCGCCGGTTGACCGTCCCCTCGGGAAAGGTGCCGTGCGCCTGGCGGTCGCCGGCCGGCACGCCGGTGAGCACCTCGATCCCCTCGTCAATGGTCCGGACTGCCCAGATGTGGAACTGGCCGGACTCGACCGCACCGACCACCTCTTCCCGCAGCATCAGGTGAGGCACGTTGCTGGCGGGGATCATCACCCCCTGGTCGCCGGTCAGACCGCGGGCCTGGCAGACCTGGAAAAAGCCCTCGATCTTGGCGTTCACGCCGCCGATGGCCTGCACCTCGCCCTTTTGGTTGACCGACCCGGTGACCGCGATTCCCTGCCGCACCGGCAGACCCGCGAGGCTGGAAAGCAGCGCATAGAGCTCGGTGGAGGATGCCGAATCGCCTTCCACCCCCGAGTAGCTCTGCTCGAACACCAACCGGGCGGAGAGGCTCAGCGGCTTGTCGGCCGCATAGGTCGCCGCCAGATAGCCGGAGAGGATGAGCACCCCCTTGGTGTGAATGGGACCGCCCAACTGGGCCTCCCGCTCGATGTCCACCAGCCCGTCCTTGCCCATGGCTACCGCGGCCGTGATCCGGTTGGGGTGGCCAAAGGTGATGTCGCCCAGACCCAGCACCGACAGCCCGTTGACCTGGCCGACCTGCTCGCCCTGGACGTCAATCATGATGGTCCCGCGTTGGACCAGCTCCTCCATCCGTTCCTTGAGCAGACTGGAGCGGAAGAACCGCTCGTCGATCGCCCGGCGGATGTGGGCCACGGTCACCAGCGAGGCGCCATCCTGCGCGGCATAATAGCTGGACTCACGCACAATGTCTGCCAGCTCGCCAAAGTTGGTGCTCAGCTTCTCCCGGTCCTCCACCAGCCGGGCGCCGTGCTCCACCAACTTGGCCAACGCGTGGTCGTCCAGGTGGCGCAGCTTTTCGTTCTCGCACACCGTGGAGACGAACGACGCATAATCGCGGATGTTGGCTTCGGTCCAGTCCATTCGGGTGTCAAAATCGGCCTTGACCTTGAACAGCTCGGCGTAATCCTCGTCATAGGCGCGGAGCAGGTAGTAGAGGTCCGGCCGGCCGATGAGGATCACCTTGATTTGCAGCGAGATGGGTTCCGGCCGCAAGCTCTTGGTGCTGATGAGCCCGGTCTGCGCCGCGGCGTCCTCGATGGTGATCTCGCGGTTCTGCAGCGCCCGTTTTAGGCTGTCCCAGGCATAGGGGTTGCGCAGCAGCTCTTCCACCGGCAACACCAGGTAGCCGCCGTTGGCCTTGTGCAGCGCCCCGCCGCGGATCAGGGTAGAGTCGGTCACCAAGGTGCCAAATTGCGCCTCCTGTTCGATCCGGCCAAAGAGGTTGAGGTAGGTCGGATTCAGCTCGATCACCACCGGCGCCCCGGTCAGCTCGCCGTTGTCCACCAGCAGGTTGGCCTCATAGCGGCGCAGCCGGATCTCTTGCGCCTTGAGCCCGCCAAAGGGGGGTTCGGGCTCTTCCTTGGGGTTGGCGCGGATCTGGGCCAGGTTGGCCAGCATATCATCCCGCAGGTCGTCCAGATGGGAGCTGATTTCGGGCAGATCGCCATAGCTGGTGCGCAGCTCCTCAATCAGGCCAGAGAGGGCATAGGAAGCCACGTCGCGGTCCAGCTTTTCCTGCTGCGCCTCGGACTCCTTTTCCAGCCGGCGAACCTGCCGCACGCCGGCCTCGATCTCGGCTTGGACCTTGCCGCGGGCCTGGACGATGGTTTCCCTGTCCTCGGCCGGGAGCGCCACGAACGCCTCCTCGGGCATGGGTTGGCCGTCGCGCAGGGGGATGGTCAGCAGCCCCACGGGGGTCGACTGGATGGAAAAACCGGCCTGCTTGGCGAACTCGTTCACCTGGAAGAGGATCATGTCCCGCTGCCGCTGAAAGTCCTGCGCCAGCGCCTCGCGGTGACCGGCGTACTGCTCGCTCTCAAAGGCGGATCGGATGGCCCGCAGCGCGGTGCTGACAAAAGCCGCCAGGTCGGTCTGAAAGGTGCTGGCGCAGCCGGGGGGAAAGCGCAGCGCGTTGGGGCGGGAGGGATCGGCAAAGCGGTGGACGTAGCACCAGCCGTCGGGCACCGGCGCCTCGCGGGCCACCTGCTCCAGGTAACGACGGACGGTGGTGGTCCGGCCGGTGCCGGGCATGCCAGAGACAAAGATGTTGAACCCGGCGTCGCGGATGCCCAGGCCGAACTGGAGCGACTTGACTGCCCGGTCCTGGCCGATGATGCTGTCCAGCGGCTGCGCCTGGCGGCTGGTCTCGCACGCCAGGATGGCGGGGTCGCATACACGGCGGAGCTCGGCGGGGGTCAGTTCCTGGTTCATGATCACTCTCCTGTGTTACCTGGTTCTATCGGACTAACTATACCCGCAACCGGCGAAAACGCCAGGCCCGGGATGCGGCCGGCTATCCGTTGGTATCGCCGCCATCCCTAGCGGCAGCTTCGGCGACGGGTTTGGCACAACCTGCTGCCGGCCGGGGTCGCCAGCCATGGCGGCGCTCCCGGTTGCCAAGGCGGAGCCGCCAGGGATGGCGGCGTTCCCAACGCTCCCGGCGTTCCCAGTTGCCAACGCGGTTCGGAGGCGCCACGGATCGGGCGGCCATGATACCCGGCCGGTTATCCACCGTTCCGGCCGCCTGACGGCAGTTATCCACCGGTTTTGTGGGAAACTGCCCCACTTATCCACAGGCTGCGAACCCGACCTGGTCTGGATGGCACAAACCCGGCCGAGCTCGACTTGGTTGGTCTGGGCGGGTATAATGACCGGGCTGCATTCGCGGAGGAGGAAGCGCTATGGACCTGAGTTACTGCCTTGAACGCCTGAGCCACCAGGCAACCGCCGTCGACCGCCTGGTGCATGGTCTACCGGCCGAACAGGCTGCCTGGCGGCCGGACCCGGACTCCTGGTCGGTGCTGGAGGTCATCTGCCACCTGCTGGACGAGGAGCGGGAGGATTTCCGCGCCCACCTGGACCATCTGCTCTTCCACGCCGGCGAACCCTGGCCCCCCTTTGACCCCACCGCCTGGCCGGCCGAGCGCGGGTACAACCGGCGGGAGCTGGGCTCGTCGCTGGGCAATTGGCTGCAGGCGCGGCAGGAGTCCATCGACTGGTTGCGGGGGTTGGCGGAACCCGACTGGCGCTCGTCGGCCGCGGTGCCGTGGGGCCACCTGGCGGCCGGGGATGTGCTGGCGTCCTGGGTGGCGCACGACCTGCTCCACACCCGCCAACTGGTGGAGCTGCTCTACGCGTACACCGCGGGGCACGCCCGGCCGTATGCGGTCCGCTATGCCGGGCCGTGGTGAGGCCATGACCACCCACATCCATCTGGCCGCTCGACCCCCGTTCTGGCTGACCACCTTGACCTAATCGCACAGCTGGGCGCAACTGGCGCCATTCGCCACCGATGACCGGGCGGCGGTGCTGCGATACGTCGACCGGCGGGCATCGGGCCGGGTGGTGGACTATCGGCTCCGGCCGGAGGGCGACGGGGCGGGGGTGGAGGTGGGCGGCACGCTGGACCCGGCCGAGGCCGAGGAGGTGTCCGGCCGGGTCACCTGGATGCTGGGGTTGGAGCAGGACCTGGCGCCGAACGAGTCGCGGCCGGCTCGGTTGGAGGGACAGACACGCGGACCTGGGCCGCGTTCAGGCAGTCAACCTTGTGCCTATCCTCCTGACCTAACGCCAGCCCATCAAGGAACCGCACGCACTCGCTCGGCTCTTCGTAGGGATAGTCCGTGCCGAGAAGAATCCGCTCTATGCCCATGGACTCGCGTGTGCACATGAATGCGGCCGGCAGATAGTTCCCGCTGGTGGTGACAAAGGTATTGTCTCTCAGATAGTCGCCGGGCTTTTTCTTCAGGACGGGCCTCGCGTCTGGATCAAACCAGGGCCTGACGTAGGCAAAGTCAATCCGCTGCAGGAGAAAAGGCAAACCCTCGCCCAGGTGCCCCAGGATGACCCTGAGCCCCGGATAGCGGTCCAGGACGCCGCTGTAGATGAGTCGCATCATGCACACCGAGGCTTCGACGCCAAAACCAAAAGGCGCCCCGGCCAGAGCAAAGCCGTACTTTAGCAGTGCCGGATTAGCCGGAACGGTCGGATGCAGAAAAATCGGCACGTCCAGTTCGGCCGCCCGCTCGAGAATCGGCCAGTACTGTTCATCGTCCAAATAGGTTTGGCCGAAATTGGCGTGGGTCTTCCAGCCCACGAACCCCATGGCTGTGACTGCCCGTTCGAGTTCGTCGGCCGCCGCGTGGGGCGAGCCCGGCGCCAGAGCTGCCATCCCCAGGAACCGGCCTGGATGTCGGTCGATCACCCTGGCCAGCTCCTCATTGATCTTTGCCGCCAACACCGTGCCCCTGGCGGGATCCAATTGCTCCACGCCCGGCGCCGTCAGGCTGAGCACCTGCAGGTCGATTCCCGCCGCATCCATCTGCGCCAACCGTTGCTCTCCCACATCCAGCAACCGGCTTAGCAGGTTGTCGCCCAGGGGCTCGGTCACCCCCTCGGCGTAGCACAGACGGCGTCGCCCGGTGCGCAGGTCCCGCTGATACCGGGGAGGAACGGGGTTTTCCTCCATCGCCCGAACGTAGGCGGCGGTGACGAAATGGGCCTCAAAGTCGATCCTCTTTGTCCGGGTGGCTTGGGAGGGTTCTGCCATGTTACCTGTCACCCACACCACGCGACTCGAGTCCACGGCCGACGTACTCGAGGTCAAACCACCATTTGTCGGCCGGATGATCTCGGGCCGAGCCCAGCAGCGGAGCGGCTCGGAGTGCGATGCGCCCGGCCAACCGGGAGCGGGTGACCAGGGCGCGGACCAGGTGGTGTGACCAGGTGTTCGGCTGGGTCCACGGGCAGCTCTTGACACAGCGGTTGCACATGGTGCCCTTTTTGTTGGTAAAGTTCAGGCTGGCGCATCGCCGCGTATCCAGCTTCCAGGTCTCGTAGCCGTTATACGTCACTTTGTCGCCCGTGGGAATGGCGTGGCTGGGACAATTGAGGGCGCAGATGCGGCATGTCTGGCAGAATTGCTGCAGGCCAAAATCGATCGGTTTGTCCGGTCGCAAGGGCATATGGGTCAGGATGGCGGCCGCCTTGAAGCCAAGACCGAGCACGGGATTCAAGACGATCCCCGCCCGGCTTATCTCCCCGACGCCAGCGAGGAGCAGCAGCGGAGGCAAGAGGACCGTGTATTGGTCGACAAAGGAGGGCCCGTATTGGGCAGAAGCCTCCCAGCCCAACCGCCGGATGTAGTTGGCCATGGTCTCGGCGACCAATGCCAGGTGCCCGTACGCCTGGAAGCTGATCGGGTCGCCCATCCAGTCGCAGCCCGTGGAGGCGCGCACCGCATTCCATTCCTTGCGCATCGCGATGATGATGGCGTTGCCGTACCGCGTCTCGATGGGGTTGCCATGCCTGTCATGGCTATAGTGGGCCCATTCCGGTACGTGGCAGGTCCGCACGAGGTCAGCCTTGAGAAAATGGGCCACCTCCTTGATGTGGCGGGTAAGCTCTGCTGGATCCTGAGGGATGGACGCGACTCTGGGAGCGACCGAGTTGCCCCGGATCAGAGCGAGATGGTCGATGACATCCTTTTGCGCCGCCGAAAGGGGGTGTTTGCTGGGAAGGCTCTTTTGGACGCCCTGTTGCACCACCGGACCGTACTCGCCGCGGCCGGCAAGCCCATAAGCGGTGTTCCGCGCGTCGATTCGCCGGACGGCGGGCGTGATCCGTGTGGTGGGCTGGTCCGTTGGCCTGATGCGCAGCCCGGCAAACGGCCCCATGTGGTGCCGTTTGTGGACCCTGTCTCGCCTCTCGTCATACTGCATCATTTCGAATGCTAGTTCCGAAAACCCAATGCCGGTTACAGACTGGGCTGGTGCGGATTTGTCGGTGGGGTCGTCTCGAGCAATCAGGGCAGGTGAGGCGACCAGTAGCGCCCAGCGATGGTTGGCGGCGATAGCCGGCCTGCATCTCCGCAGTGAGCTCACCGGCTATCGCCACGTTCTGACTGACTGTTCCCTTGCTCAGGACCTTTCGCCTACCGTTTGTCGAACGCGGGCGCCGGGAAAAGCAGGTCGGCGGTGGCCTGTTCGGGCGGCCACACCAGTTCGAGTTTGCCCGACTGCCACTGAATGAGCGGGTTCAGCACGTTTCCGGTGCCATCGGCGTTAAAGGTCACCGGACCCACCACCGTCATCATGTCGGTGGCGGCCACGGCGTCTCGCAGGGCTGCCCGGTCCAGGGTGCCCGCTCGCGCGATAGCGTCGGCAAAGATCTGCACGCAGGCATAGGCCGGCCCGGTGAGCAGGTCGGCCGGCCGGCCGAACTGTGCCTGGTAGGCAGCGTTCAGCTCCGCCACGCCCGGGAACTTTTCGCCGTTGTGCCAGCCTGGGAAGATGGTGATATAGTCGCCGGTCGTGCCGAGGGTTTCGCCCCAGGTGACGTTCTCCGGAGCGCGGATGATCAGGCTGAACTCGGGCGCCCAACCCAACTCGGCCATCTGCTTGACCATTGCCAGGCCGTCCGGCGGACTGGGCATGGCCAGCAGCGTTTGTGCGCCCGCAGCCTGGGCCTTGAGGATCATCCCCGAAAAGTCCTCTGATCTGGGAGCGTATTCTTCATAGGCCACCACTTCGTACCCATACGTCGCCGCGTTGTCCTTCCACAGCCCTCCCAGCTCGATCCCCCAGTCGGTCTTTTCCTGAAAGATAGCGACCTTGGTCGGTCGCTCACCCTCGGGGAGGCCGTTGAGGATCTCGTACACATCCCTAGCCTGGTCGGGTGACTTGGGGAACGGCGAGAACAGGTACCGGTAACCCTGTTGGTGAATCTGCCACAAGGCAAAGGCCACGCCGCAGTAGGGAACCCCATTCTTTTCGGCAATAGCCGAAGTCGCGGCGTGCATGTCACTGCCGGCTCCGCCCAGGTAGGCCACGACTTTCTGGTCCGAGTACAGCGTCTCCAACTTGCTCACGGCCTTGGTGGGGTCGGACTCGTCGTCGTAGATGGTCAGACGAAGCGGGATCTTGGCGTCGTACTCCTTAACATAGATGCCGCCGGCTGCATTGATGTCGGCCACAGCGTATTCGTAGCCTGGCTTGACCATGGCGCCCAGCGCGCCGTACTTGCCGGTGAGGGGCATCGACGCGCCGATCTCGATGGCCGCCGGCGTCGGAGGCTTGGGTACGTCGGTCGGCTCTGGCGCCTGCGTTGCCGGCACCTGTGTTGCCGGCGCAGCAGTTGGCGACCCGCAGGCGGTCAACAGACCGCTCATCACGAACACCAACACGAACAACACACTGATTCTGCTTCTCACGTTCGATCCTCCTTGTTTGCGTGAAAAACCTGACAACGGAACACGAGCTTATCTGCGTGCCATCAACCCATAGGCAACCTCCTTGGTCTTTTCGACCAGGGGCCGGCGGGGCCCCTGGTCAACTCGCCTGCCTCCGCGATGCCAGCCTAACCCCTCTCGCCCCGAGCTGGCGAACCAGCGCCCGGCGGATACTTGCCCAGGCCTGGACAAACCCGCCGGGGAGAAAGAGGACTACCAGGATGAACAAGGTGCCAAACACCGTCAGGTGGATCTCGACCAGTCTCAGCGCCAGCAACTCCTTGGCGACGACAAAGAACAGAGCCCCGATGATGGGGCCGATGATGGTGCCCGTTCCGCCGATGTACGCCATCATCAACGCGTCAAAAGTCCACACCGGGCTAAAGAGAAACTGGGGATAGTAGCCAACGTGGTAAAACGCAAAAGCGCCGCCGGTCAGGCCAGCCAGGAAGGCGCTGACCACCAGTGCTAACAGCTTGTGCCGAAACGCGCTGACGCCCAACGATTCGGCCGCTTCTTCCTCTTCTCGTACCGCCATCATCCCCAACCCAAGCCTCGAATTGACCAGGACGTAGGCCGTCCCCACGGTGAGGACTGCCAACCCGACAAAGAGATAGTAGCGGGGCAGCAACTGATAGGACACGAGCTGCTGAACGGGTAGGGAGGTGATCATGGGGAACATGTCTCCAACGGTCACGTTCAGCACCTGACCCAGCGCCAAGGTGCCGATGGCAAAGTACACCCCTTTCAGCTTAAAGGCGGGCGTACCGATGATCAGGGCCAGCGTCGTGGCCGCACCCGCTCCCGCCAGCAGGCTGGGAAATAGCGACCATCCGGCCGATAGCCAGAGAAGACGGGTCGTAAGCCCGCCCAACCCGAAAAAGGCGGCGTGGCCCAGGTTGGTCTGCCCGGTATAGCCCCCCAGGATATTCCAACTCGAGGCCAGGGCAACGTAGAGCAGGACCAAGACCGCCATGTTGATGATGCTGTCTCTGCTGACCACCGCCGGAAGGGCTGCCAGCAGGGCCAGAACCGCGATGATCAGAACCAGGGTGATGATCCGTTTTCCGGTCACGTGGCTACCCTTCCTTTGAACCGAACAGGCCCTGCGGCCGGAAAACCAGAACCACGAGGAAGATCAGGAGGGCGACGATCTCGCGGTACGTGCCCCCTATCCAGTAGGAAGTGAGTGACTGGGTTACCCCCAAGACCAGGCCGCCGACAAAGGTGCCCACGATGCTGCCCAGGCCTCCCAGGACCATCACAATCAGGGCAATCAACGTCCATTCCAGCCCCATGGCCGGCTCGATCGAGTAGCCGACGCTCACCAGTGCTCCGGCAATCCCCGCGACGGCTGCTCCCACCACAAACGACAGCAGGTACACCCGGTGGATATCAATGCCCATCAAGGTGGCAGCTTCCCAGTCCTGAACTGTGGCCCGGATCGCTTTTCCGGTGTAGGTCCTGTGGAGAAAGAGGTCGAGGAGAAGGAGGGTGACCACGGCAATGGCCAGGCTGGCCAATCGGACGACGGGAAAGCGCACCCCAAAGAGCGTGAGGGCTTGTCCTGAATAGGCGGTGGTAATGCCCCGATCATCGGCGCTCCACAGACGGAGCGCCATGTTCTGAAAGACCAGCGATAGCCCAAAGCCTACCAGGAGGGTGTTCTTGATCTTGTTCTCCTCGGTCAGCTTGACCATGCGGGCAAAGAGCAGTTTGTAGAGGACCAGCCCGATCAAGACCAGGCAGACGACCACCAGGGGCAGCGAGAGAAAAGGATCCACGCCCCACAGGGTAAAGATCCAGAAACCGGCATAGCCGCCGAGCATCAGCAACTCGCCGTGGGCGACGTTTAGGAATTTGGTGACCCCAAACACCAACGACAGGCCCACCGCTGCCAATCCGTACAGCCCTCCCACCATGATCCCAAACACCAGGTTCTGAGCTATGGGTCCAAGCATAGAAACCTCGCTCTCAACTGCTTCCCAGGTACGCGCTTCGCACCGACTCAAAGGACAGGAGCGCCTCGCCGCTGCCCTGGCCCACGATCCGGCCGTTTTCGATCACATAGGCTCGCTGCGTCAGTTCCAAAGCCGCCCGAACGTTCTGCTCCACCAGCAGGATAGTCACACCCTGCCGGTTGATCTCGGTGATCATCTGAAATATCTGCTCCACCAGCAGGGGTGCCAGGCCGAACGAGGGTTCATCCAGCAGCAAGAGACCCGGTTTGGACATCAACGCTCGGCCGATGGCCAACATCTGCCGCTCGCCGCCGCTCAGAGTGCCCGCCCGCTGCCTCTGCCTCTCTTCCAACCGGGAAAAGATGCCAAACACCCACTGCAGGCTCTGATCCTTGACCTTCCTGGCGTTGCTGCCAAAGGCGCCCAGTTCCAGGTTCTCCAGCACCGTGAGGCCGGTAAAGATCCGGCCCCCCTCTGGGACCTGGGAGATGCCCAACTCGACGATCCGGTGTGCGGGTTCCTTGGCCAGCGAGCGGCCCCGGAGGAGGACGCAACCGGCCGACGGTTTGAGGAGTCCGCTGATGACTCTCAGTGTGGTGGTCTTGCCGGCCCCGTTGGGTCCGACCAGGGCAACGATCTCGCCCTCGTTGACCGCCAGCGAGATGCCCCACAGGGCCTGCAGGTCCTTGTAGCCGGCGTCGATTTCTTCTACAGTAAGCATGGCGCCTTCCCCAAATAGACTTCAATGACGTGTGGGTCAAAGCAGATTTCACCGGGAGGGCCATCGGCTATCTTTTCGCCCATGTTCAACACGATGATGCGGTCAGAGAGTCCCAGAATCGCCTTGACAATGTGCTCCACGACGATCATGGTGATCCCCGAATCCCGAATCCGCCGGATCAACGCCATCGCATCCTCAGCCTCCGCGGCGTTCAGGCCGGCCATCAGCTCGTCCAACAGGAGTAGCTGGGGCCTGGAGGCCAGGGCGCGGGCCAACTCGAGCTTTTTGCGTTGCATCAGGGTCAGGTCTTTGGCCATGAAGCCCGCCTTGTCCAGGAGCCCGACCTGTTCCAGGCTCTCTTTCGCCTCCTCGGCCGCCGCCCTCAAGTTTCTGGCCGGTTGCTGGCCGTATGCTCGGCCAACCATCACGTTCTGCAGGGCAGTAAAGTCCAGGAAGGTCTTGGTCAACTGGAATGTCCTGGCGATCCCCTTTTGGCAAGCCCGGTGGCGCGCAATCCCCGTCACGTTGTGCCCGCGAAACGTGATGGTGCCGGCGTCGGGTCGCAGAAACCCGGTCAACAGGTTCAGCGTAGTCGTCTTGCCCGAACCGTTCGGACCGATCAGCCCGAGGATCGCGCCCTCCTCTATTTCAAAGTCCAGGTCGTGGATCGCCATCAAACCACCGAAGGACTTTGCCAGGCCTCTGACTTGAAGAAACTGCATCTTTCTCCTTCCCTTTCAGCGACCATTCAGCCCGGGTCAAGCCTGCGGCCGCCCGGCAGGTTAGGTGCCCATTACGGGCGGGAAAAGCGCCATCGGCAGTCAGGCGGAACGGTGTTCATCGGTTGCCCGACCCCGTCGCCGCCCGTCAGCCCGACCGCCTGCGGGCTTCACCCTACCTTTCTGTTAACGTTGTGCCCCTCAGCCGCCCGCTGCAGCCAGGTGCCCGGCCGGGCGGCGCGCCCGGCATCAACGCGCTATCATCCTCGGCTCTCTACCGAGTCACCTACAGACCCTCGAACACGGCATCCAGATCCGAGTCGGGTACATCAAAGGTGGCACCGTGCGGTGCCAACGGTTCCTCGCGCATGTACTCGGGTATGCGATAGTCGGCGGCCGTGATGCCTGCCCGACGGTTGAACTCGAGTTCGGAACGCAACACGTTCCGGCTAAAGCGGTCCAGATCCTCGGTCGTCCAGCCCCAGCCATAGATGCCGTTGATCATGTCGAGCATCAGCTGGGGGTCGGAGATGACCGGGGGGCGGGCAAACAGGCACAGGCCCGTGCTGTCGAGCATCGCCGCGACGATCTGGAGCCTTGACGAAAGCTCCTTCTGACCTTTGATGCCTAGCGGATCGACCTCTTTGCGGGCGCCAAAGGCGTTGCCGGCAGTGTGGTCGGCGCCCATCGGCGAGGTGGCATAGGTTACCCCGTTCCCCTTGAGGCTGCGGGGATCGTAGCCCGGCATTGCCTGGCCGAGGGAAGCCGGCACCCGCCGTACGCCCAGGACCCTCCCGGCGGCGACCGCGCCGCTGCCAATGAGCCGGCCGACCACTGTGCCCTGGCCCACCTGCCGCAACAGACCGGCGATACCTTCGAAATCGCCAAACTGCGCTAAACCCGCCTCGATGGCGACTCCCAGCGCCGCGCCGGTCTCGATGGTGTCCAGACCAAAGTCGTTGCACAAGGCATTGAGCCGGGCGACGGCATCCAGGTCGGCCAGGCCGAGGTTCGCGCCCAGCAGCGCGATGGTCTCGTACTGCAGCGTGCCGACGATGGGGTCGCCCGACTCGTCCACATACTGGTTGCGACAGGCGATGACGCAACCCGGCATGCAGCGTGTTCCAATCCGGCCGCCGCGGGCCAGAATGACCTCGCGCATCCGTTCGCCATACAGGTTGGCAGCTCCCTCAAAGGAGCCGGTGCCAAAGTTTCGGGTCGGAAGCGATCCCATCTCGTCCACCGCGGCGGTTATCGCCGCGGTCCCGTAGCGGTGCGTTCCGCCCTTGGGGCCGACCTTGGGGTCGTCCAGTAGGGCCTGGGCAAAGCGCCTGACGGCGGCCCGAAAGTTCTGGGGATCGGCGAATCGAGCCGGTTGTGAGTCCGTCGGATCAATCACCAGGGCTTTGAGCCCTTGGCTCCCCATCACAGCGCCCAACCCGCCGCGGGCTGCGCAATTGCTGCGTTGCTCGCCCTCGCCGGTGCAGACGATGCCGGCGCCGCCCAGCAAGAGTTCGCCTGCCTGGCCGATGCAGATCACGGTGCACTGGCGTCCGTACTGCGCCTGAAGCCGATCGGCCGTGGCACAGGTGCCCAGACCGCGCCAGGCCTCGGCCGGCAGGAGCTCGGCCCTGTCCTGGGTCACATGCAGGATTTGCAGCCCCCGACTAGCCGGCTGACCCTGAATGACGATGGCCTTGATGCCCAGCCTGCCCAGCGCATCGCCGGCCGTGCCGCCGGCGTTGGCCTCCTTGACGCCGCCGGTGAGTGGGCTTTTGGCGCCCACCGAGAGACGCCCGGCCGTCGTCACGCTGGCCCCGCCCAGCAGGCCGGGCGCAAAGATCAGCCGGTTATGTGGACCCAATGGGTCGCAACCGGGCGGGCACTCTTCCAGCAGCAGCCTGGAGGTGAGGGCTCGGCCGCCGAGACGGGAATACAGGTCGGGCGCCGGTTCCCACTGCACCCCGAGTCGGGTCATGTCCACGCGCAGGATTCTCATGTTTTTTCCCTCTAGGGCGGATAGGCAACGGTGTACAGGTGTTTGCCGCCGTTCAGCGGCCCCTTGAGCAGCGCGTCGATCTCTTGCGGGTCGCGCATGGTTGTCTTGTCAAGCGGAGGAAGCTGCCCGGCCGGGAAGCGGGCCATGATGTCGCCGATCAACCGGCACATGTAGTCCAGCAGAACCTCAAGACCGGGTTTGGCTTTCTCGGCGTCGGCCAGCGTCGGCCGGCCGATGACCCCTTCAGGATAGGTCAGCACTTCGATTCCACCCAACCCGACGTGCTCGTGGCCCTTGATGGGCGCATGGTACACCTCGCCCCCCTTGTCCACGTGGCCGGCCGGCAAGAACCCTTGCGGTTTGGTGTCCACCGCCAGTTCCATCTGCATGAACTCGGGAAACAGTGCCAGCGAGTAGGACGCCTCCACCTCGCAGGCGTGTTGGAACGGAGTCTCAAAGGGTCCACCATGCGCCTTGTCCTTGAGGTAGTCGTGGATCACGGTGGGCCAATGCAAGGAGATGAGAATGCACGGCACCTGGTACTTTTTGGCAAACTGGTGCAGCGCCAGCGGAATCACCTCTTCCTGGCCGTGGCCGTTGAGGAGGATCTGCTTGCGAAAACCCGTATTCCAGAAACCGGCGATGATGCCCCGCAGGTAAGCCAGGAATGCGTCTTCGGGAATCACCACCGTGCCGGGCATCCCCAGGTGGTTGTAGGGATGGGACCCGTACCATACCGGCTCGGCCACGGTGCAGCCGGTCTTGAGGGCCACCTGCTCGGCCATGCGGGTCACCAGGAACGTATCTTCTCCCAGGGGTTGCGCAGCGCCGTGGCACTCTGTGCTTCCCACCGGTATGATGATCAGATCGTTCTGCTCCAGCCGCGCGTGCAGCTGGGTCATGTTCATGGTCTGAAAGTACAGGCCATCCGGGCGCTCCATGCGACCACCTTCTGGCGGCAACTGCCATCCACTCATGTCATCCTCCCTGGTTCATCGCGGGTCGTTCTCGGGTTGGGCCGGTCAGGCAACTGGGAGATGCAGGTCACTCGATCCCTGCGGTGACTGTCGGGCCTCGGGGTAATACCGGCTGACCATCTCGACCACAATGGAGGCTTGGTCCGCCATCTTTCTCCCGTCGGCGGCCGACGTGATCTGACCATGGGAGCTTACCACCGAGTTGCCCGTCTTGAGGTGGACCGGTGCCGCGACCCGGACGATCTCCGGCGCTTCATAGACCCGGATAAAGCCGCCGGACGCGGGCGGGTTGTCGGTGTGGATGTCCAGCGGGACGCTGACCGCCGCGCGCAAAGCGGCCATCATCGGGATCTGCAGGTCACGCACCGGGTTGATACTGTCGGCCCCCAGGCTTTCCAGCAGCTTGAACGAGCACGGGTTGCAGTGGCCCAGGTGTGCCGAGGTCTTGAAGATGATATCCTTCGGCAGTGCGCCGTCCTTGCGCATCTGACCCACCAGCCACAGCATCCCCTCATCGTAGAGCAGAAACCCACGGCATCCCAGATCGTAGCCGCGTTTAATGTCCTCAACTCCGCGCAGAACCTGCTCCATGCCGCGCAGCCGATAGCTGATGCGGACTCCCTGAGGCGAAAGGACAGTGGCACCGGTGTCGTAGGTGGCGCGCGGGCCGATCGACAGCATCAACTCGGCGCCGTACTGAGCGCACAGGCGGCAGCACTCGATGATCTCTGCCCGCGTGTGGCGGAACATGCCATAGGTCTCGGTCACCCGGTTGATGACGATGCCGTTGCGCGTGGCGGTGTCCAACAGGGCTCCTACCGCCTCGGCCGAATTCACGGTGGGTACCTCGATCCGGTAGCCGCCGCCATCGGCAAAGCGTGCGGTCGAGGTCGGCATATCAAAGAGGTCGCCCGGCGGCAATCCCAGCGTTTTGAGGTATTCACGGGTGCTTTCAAACATGGTCGTTTTCTCCTAGATACAGATGGAATGGATAGAATGGATGCCCTGTTTAAGGTTACTGGCTGCAGTGCGCCGGCAGCGGCGGCGAATACACCCAGACAAGCTTGAGCGGCTCATCGCCGATGTTCTCTATGCGGTGCATTTTCCCGATCGGTGAGTAAAAGGCGGTCTCTGGACCGATTTCCCACTCTCCCTCGCCCTCGATGACGATCCGGGCACGGCCGCTGATGAGAAAGAGGACCTCCTCAGACTCTTCGTGCATGTGGTCGGGGATCATGCTGCCCACTTCGGTGATGTTCATGCCCATGGACACGCGGGCGACCCCGCCATACTTGGGCGCCAACAGGAGTTTGGAGACCCGCGCCGGAACCCGGAATTCCCCCGGCACATCGGCGGCTCGCACAAACGGTAGATTATTCATAATGACCTCTCTGCTCGATACGCCCGGCTGCGCCGGGAATGGTCGTTTTCGACACGATGACGGACAGGGCCGAAAGACTGACCTCGCGCGCCATGGCATCGGTGGTCGCCAGAATCAGCTCCCCCAATCTGAGCATCCGTTCGCGGGGGAGTCGGAAGGACGGTCCGGCAACGGCAATGACTGCTACCGGCCGCCCGTCGCCGCTCAGGATGGGCGCAGCAACGGCGTTGATATCGCGTTCGTATTCCTGCTCCGAGATGGCAAACCCCCGCTGGCGGGCAGTCTGCAGGTCCGCATGGAGTTCGGCGCGGGAACAGCGGGTATGTTCCGTGTACCGGATGATCTCCTCGCCGAGTATGGCGTTCACCTCCTCATCGGGCAGAAAGGCGAGGAAGGCTTTGCCGGATGCGGTGCAACAGGCAGGCAACCGCTGTCCGACCGCGGCCGCCAGCTTGACCCGCTGGTGACTCTCGATGACCTGAAGGTAGGTGACGTGAGCACCCTCCAACACGGCCAAGTCCACCGTCTCTTCGCACTCGGCCGACAGGCGTTCCAGGTAGGGTTGCGACCACCGCAACAGATCAACCTCCTGCAACACGAGCAAAGACAACTCAACCAACCGCAGGCCCAGGCGATACAGGCCGGTGGACTCGTCCCGCTGGACAAAGTGCTTTCGCTCCAGCGTGGCCAGATGCCGGTGGGCCGTGCTCTTGGGCACGCCGACCTGTTGCGCGATCTGAGTGAGGGATAAGACCGGTTCCTCGTGGCTAAAGCACAAGAGGATATCGAGGGCCCGATCGACGGCACGTGTGGGTTCGGACATCTTGCGCTCCGTGTTTCGTCCTGGCGTAAAGCAGTGGTTCCACGCGATAGAAATCGGTTTTGCAGAGTAATAATATCATAGGTTTCGGCTGGTGTCAATCGTTTTCACTCCGTGGAACTGACATTCGCAACTGCGGGCTGCAGCCCACCTTGACGAAAACCGGCGAGGATGCTATTCTATAGCTCGAAACTGGTTTTCACTTGGCAGGACATTTGCGGTGGCTGTATTAACGACTTGGCCGTTCGCCTTACCCGGGTCGGAAAAGAGGACGATCAGCAGATGAAAGCGCTCCAGCTAGTCAGTCCCCGTTCGTTTGCGTTGCTGGTACTGCCCACCCCCAGCTTTCGAACCGATGGAACCGATCGGATTCTTGTTCGGACTCGCTGGGCTTCCATGTGTGGCAGTGATGTTCCGATTTTCGCCGGCAGCAAGCGCTTCCGGTCCTACCCATTGGCCCCGGGAGCCCCCTCACACGAATGCACCGGCGAGGTGGTAGAGAGCACGTCGGACGCGTTCCGACCCGGCGATCATGTGCTGGCTATCCCGGAAGGCGATCAGGGTCTGGCCGAGTTCTTTGTCGCAGAAGCTGCCAAGGCGGTGCGGCTGCCGCCCGACGGCGACGCCGGCCCTTACTGCCTCATTCAGCCGCTTTCCACCGTCATGAATGCAGTGGACAGGCTGGGTGATGTCGCCGGCCGGTCAATTGCCGTCGTAGGGTTGGGTTTGATGGGCCTTTTCTTCTGCTGGCTGCTGCGCCAGCGCGGGGCAGCGCGCGTAACGGGCATCGACCCGCGCGACGACCGGTGCCGCACGGCCGAGAGGTGGGGAGCTACCCGGACGTTCCCGCTGCGCAGCATTGAGGTGGTCCACGCGGCGCGGCGCAACCCGGCCGAGTGGGAGCCGCCGGATATCTGCATCGAGGCCGTCGGTCATCAGATGGACACGCTCAACGACTGCCTGGAGCTAATGCGAAAGAGGGGGACCGTCGTCGCCTTTGGCGTGCCGGATCACCCGGTCTATGCCATCGAGTTTGAGACCCTTTTCCGCAAGAACGCCCATCTGCTGGCGGTCGTCACGCCCGAGTGGAGCGAGTACCTGCCCAAAGCGCGCGATCTCTTTGTGCAGCACCGCCCAGAGTTGACGACGCTGGTGACACACTGGTTTCCGATCCGGCAAGCGGAAGAGGCCTTTTCACTGTACGAGCGCCGCGAGAACAGAGTCATCAAGGTGTTGCTGGATGCCTCAAGCTTTGGAGATGGATCATGGCAGAGCTGAACCTGCGCGTGCCGGTTGTCACGCTGGTAGAGTTTATGTTGGATGCCCTCGCGGCCATGGGCATCCCGGCCGATGACGCTAAAATCATCGCCGACGTGTTGATCACCTCGGACCTGTGGGGCATCCGTTCCCATGGCGTGGCTCACCTCAAGATGTACCACGAGCGCATCCAGGCCGGACTCCAACTCCCCGTCACGCGCATACAAGTTGTGAAGGAGACCGGCACGACGGCCGTGGTTGACGGCGGCAACGGCATGGGCATGGTGGTGGGGAACCATGCGATGCAACTGGCGATCGGGAAAGCGCGGGAACACGGCTTGGCAGCAGTGGCCGTCCGCAACTCTAGCCACTATGGGGTGGCCGGTTACTATCCCATGATGGCGGTGAAAGAGGGCATGGTCGGGATGAGCATGACCAATGCCCATCCGTCCATTGCGCCGACATTTGGCGTCCAGCCGATGCTGGGCACCAATCCCATTGCGGTGGGCGCTCCAACCGACGAGACGTTCCCCTTTCTATTTGACGCCGCCACCGCCATCGTCCCGCGCGGCAAGATTGAGGTTGCCGCCCGGGCCGGGCAGCCCGTACCGGATGGGTGGGTGATCGGCCGGGACGGGACCTCGCAAACCGATAGTCGCCACATCATCGGCCAAATGAACCAGGGCGCCGCCGCTCTGCTTCCGCTCGGAGGGCTGGGTGAGCAGTTGGGCGGTCACAAGGGATTTGGGCTGGCCACCACCGTTGAGATCTTTACGGCCGCGTTTCAGAACGGCGCCTACCTCTCTGGGCTGCATGACGTCGACAGTCAGGGCCGACCGCAATTCCTGCGCATCGGTCACTTTTTCCTGGCCATGGACGTGGCGCACTTTATCCCTCTGGCCGAATTCAGGCGGATCACCGGTCAGATGATGCGCGAGTTGCGGAGCGCAACCCTGGCGCCGGGCCAGGCGCGCATCTACACGGCCGGAGAAAAAGAGCACGAAAACATGCAGCTGGTTCTGGCCCAGGGGGTGGAGATCCCCCCGGGCGTGCAAAAGGCGCTGGATGCGCTACGCCGCGAACTGGCTCTCAGCGGGCACGATCTCGGCTTTTAGCTGTTTGTCGAGCCAGTCGAGCACGCGCTCGACGTTGTCCGGGGCGTCGAACCGGGGATCTGCGTGTTCGGCGCCCTCCAGCAGCTCCAGTATCACGCGCCCATCGCCAAGAACGCTGGTCAATCTGGCGGCAAAATGGATGGATTGCTGAACCGGCACGGTGCCGTCCTGGGTGCCGTGCTGGATCAGAAACGGGGGCGCATCCGGCGAAATATAGGTTTCCGGGTTGGCGGTTCGGACCTTGTCCGGTATCTCGGTAATTCGCCGGCCGAGGAGCAGGGACTCGGGCGAGTGTGCTCCGCTGTGGAGCTGATCCTCCGGGAGCGATAGGCCCCGCTCCGCCAGCTGCTCGTCCATCTTGAGAAAATCGGTTGGGCCAAACCAGTCTACGACAGCTTGCACGTGGCTTGGCTGGTCCGGATTTCCCAGGTGGCGGTCTTCCAGGTCCGGGACTCCGGCCGAGGTGCCCAACATCGCTGCCAAGTAGGCGCCGGCCGAACCACCCCACGCCGCGATCCGGTATGGGTCGAACCCATACCGTGGCGCGTTGGCGCGAATCCAACGGATGGCGGCCTTGGCATCGTGAACCAGGGCGGGGAAACGGGCTTCTCCGCTCAGGCGGTAGTTGATGGCGACCACCGCATATCTCCTCCGCAACCCTTCGAGCATGGGCAGGACCTGCAAATCGGCCTTGTCGCAGCCCATAAAGGCGCCTCCGTGGATGGACACGATGACCGGAAAAGGCCCTCCGCCCAGGTCCGGCAAGTAGATGTCGAGTTTCTGGGCAGGCGAAAGACCGGCGTAGGCTATGTCCAGGTGTTTTCGCCGGATGTGGGCAGTGTCGGCCGGAGGAGGCTGCTGCTGGATCGCATAGTGTGTGCCGTGTGGCGGTTCCTGGTCGGCCATCTGCTCGGCGCCCCCTAACTGCTCTCGTCCCGTCGCATCAGGTGGCGGTCGATGAACCGAAAGACCCGGTCCACGTTTTCCGGCGCCTCGAACAGCGGGTCTCCATGGACGGCGTCCTCCAGGATATCGAACTCGAACCGGTCGTGGCCGACCTGTTCTGCCAGCGCCGCCGCAAATGCGATGGATTGCTGCACGGGCACCAGGGGGTCCATCCGCCCGTGCTGAATCAGAATCGGAGGCATGTCCCGGTGGATGTAGGTGATCGGGCTGGCGCGGCGCACCTGATCCGGTACCTCGGTGATTTTGGCTCCCAGGAAGCGTGATTCCGGCGAATCCGCCTGGCCGTGATCGCAGGGGCCCACTCCGCTGGCGGCAAGTTGCTCGTCCATCCGGAGGAAATCCGTCGGCCCAAACCAGTCCACCGCTGCCTGCACTTGGCAGTGAAAGGATGCGTTGCCCAGGCTCGGGTCGTCCAGATCGGCGACCTCGGCCGTGAGGCCGACCATTGCCGCATAGTAACCGCCTGAAGATCCGCCACAGGCTGCCAACCGGTCTGGATTCAACCGGTATTCCTGACGGTGGGCCCTCAACCAGCGGATGGCTGCTTTGATGTCCTGCAACCCGGCCGGAAAGGTTGCCTCCCCGCTCAATCGGTAGTTGACACTCACCACTGCATACCCGCGCCCCAGGCCGTCAAGAAACGGATTGACCATGGCATCGCGCTTGTCACCGATGGCAAAAGCGCCTCCGTGAATATGCAAAACGACCGGGAACGGACCATCCCCTTCCTCGGGCAGGTAGATGTCCAGCTGTTGCGCGGGAGATCGGCCGGCGTAGGGCAGGTCCAGCCATTTGCGGCCGATATGTGAGATATCTGCTTTGGGAATTTGGATGGCCGCCTCATCTACCCGACCGAATCTCCTGGGTGGCATCATATTGCTCTCCCGTCTCTTGGAGTCATGCACTGGAACCTCCGTGGGCCTGCGCTCCCCACCGTTAGCTCTTGGCCAACCTGGAGCGTCGGGCGTTCTTTTGGTATTCATCGAAAGCTACCGCACCCAGCAGAATTGCCCCCCGCACGATGTATTGTGGATAGATTCCCCATCCGGCCAGCTGCATGCCGTTCCCCACGACCGCCAGGACAAAGACCCCGGCCACCAGGGCCGGCACGTTGCCTTCCCCGCCCATGAAGCTGATACCACCGACAATGGCGGCCGTCAGGGCGATGAACTCGGTCCCTGGACCGAAAGACGAATGGGTGGTGTTGGACTTGGAGATCATGACCATGGTGCCAATGGCAACCACAAAGCCACAGATGGCATACAACGCGACCCGCAAACGGCGGGTGTTGATGCCGGCCAGCCTGGATGCCTCCTCATTGCCACCCAGGGCCATGACTCGAAGACCAAAGATGGTTTGATAGTAGACAAAGCTGGCCAGGACGACAATCAGCAGGGTCAAGAAAACATCGAAAGGTAGACCGAGGACCTTGCTCTTGGTGATAAAGAGGAACGCTTCGGGATAGTTGCGGTATGTCTTGGCCTGCGAGATCATGTACGAAATCCCCTGAAAGATCACGCTGGTGGCCAGCGTGGCGATCAGCGGAAAGATCCTGATCCGGGTCACGATGATGCCGTTGATCAGGCCCAGCAGTGTTCCCAATACCAACCCGGCAATGATGGCCAGCCACACCGGCTGTTCGTAGATCACCATGAGCATGGCCGTGACTACACTCACCAGCGACATCTGGTAACCAACGGAGAGGTCAATCCCTCCTCCGATCATCACAAACGAGAGGCCCACTGCCACAATCACAAAGTAGGTGTTCTGCGATATGATGTTGGTGATGTTGCGTGTCGTCAGAAAGTAGGGGCTGGTAAGTGAAAAGAGGCCTACCAGCGCCAGGAGCACAAAGATGACCGTGTATTTTCGAAGGCCACTTGGGTCAAATCTCAACATGGGCTTTATCCAAAGGACTGGAATTCCACGGACGGCGCATTAATGCCGTTGGGATCCTTGCCCCGGACGATCATGGTCACCACATCGTCCAACGTGACCTGGCTGACGTCCAGGACCGCCTGCCTTTGCCCGCCTTTCAGGACGAACACGCGGTCTGCAATGGCCAGGATATCCGGGATGCGTTGGGTGATGAGCAGGATGGACAGCCCTCTTTCCTTCAGGTTGCGAATCAGGCTGAGCAGTTTGCCCGCCTCGGTGACACCCAGGGCCGCCGTGGGTTCATCCATGATCAGGATCTTGGACTGGAACGCGATGGCCCGAGCGCAGGCAACCATCTGGCGCTGACCTCCGGACATCCGGGCGACATTGAGCCTGGGCGATTTGATGTCGACGCGCAGCTCTTGGATCAACTCCTCCGCCTTTTTGTACATGCTCTTCTTGTCCAGCATCAAGCCCAAGGGACCACGGGAGTATTCGCGGCCGACAAAGATGTTTCGGGCCACGTCCAGGTTGTTGAACAGCGCCAGGTCCTGGTAGATCATGCCGATGCCCAGGTTGTACGCGTCCTGCGGGTTGTGTAGGTGAACCTTGCGCCCCTCGACATAGATCTCGCCCTCATCCGCCAGATACGCACCGGACAGAATCTTCATGAGCGTTGACTTGCCGGCGCCATTGTCTCCCACAATCCCCATGATCTCACCCGGGCGCAGTTCCAGGTCCACCCCTTTGAGGGCGTGAATACCGCCGAAACGCTTGCCGATGCCCCTCATCTCGACGACGTAATCCGATTTCATGCTAGAAACCCACTTGTGTGTCCCAACGTCCGAGGACTCGCAGCCGGTTCGTCAAGGATACCATCCCACGTCCGATTTGCTAACCAAGCCATCGCTGCAGTCAAAACGCCAGGGCTGGGTAGAACCGTTTCGGTTCAAGAACCCAGCCCTGACGCCCTGCTGCCAGAGGTCTGGCGTCCAACAAACCGCCGATCACTCTGGCCCGATTGATCCGGCCGACTTTAGGGTGTGCCGCTAATGACGCCGGAATTGGCGACCGGCACCACACTGAGTTGGCCATCCACCGCCGTCGCCAGCGCGAGAGGATCCCACGTGATCTCGGGATAATCCTCACCCGCCAGCATCTTGGCGGCGATGCCGACCGTGGTCCCGGGTAGATCCCCACCACCAAAGGCAACCGCGCCGCGAAAGACGCCCTTGCCCTGGGAGGACTCGATGATTGCATCCGCCTCCGGGCCGAACATACCGACGCCAAAGACCGCGACCTCGTCCAGGTTCTTGATCACGCTGGTGGCGCCTTTGTCGTACTCATCCATGATTGCCTTGGAGGCGCCGGCTCCGCCGTCCGATGCGTAGGCAATCACGAGTCGCACCCCGGGGTTGGTCGTCAGCACGTTCTGCATCGCCGTCTGTCCCGCCTGGAACATCTCGGCCGACGGAGTCTGCACTATCTTGACCGCCGGGCAGTAGACCGGGTTCGGGACCTTGTCGTTGTCCGATTTGCCGGCCAGCAGATTGCCCTTGTCGTCCGAGATCGGCGTTCCTTGCGCATCAATGAGTTCGCCCGAGGCAATCTTCAAGTAGGGCTCGCTGATCATCAAGAGCCCGTTGGAGCGTTCGATGGCCTCCGGATTCAGCGACGAGAGGAACACGGCCGTCTCAATCGAATCGGGGGCGGCGTCTGGATAGGTCTTTTCCACCCACTGCTTGGCCAGGAGGGCCGCATATTCGCCGGCCAGGAACTGATCAATCTTCATGACGGCGTCACGCCCGGACGCGCCGGGTTCGCCTCCGGCCACCATGATCATGACACCGGCAGCGCGGGCCGCTTCCAGCTTGGGCAGCAGGCTGCTGGCTTCTACCGACATCACGAACATGAACTTGGCCTTCATGGCAGTATAGTTCTCTACCTGGGTTGCCTGCGTGTTGGGATTGCCATCGGCGCTGGCCACCTGGACGTTGTACTCGTCGGCAAACGTCTGTTCAAAGGCGCCGCTCAACGCCAGCATTAGTGGATTGTCCAGGGCGGGCAGCGCCACGGCGATGATCTCCTTCTCAGCCGGGGCTGGCGGCACCGCGGTTGGCGGCACTGCGGTTGGCGGCACCGCGGTGGGTGGCACCGCCGTCGGTGGCACGGCGGTTGCCGTGGCGCCGCAAGCTGCCAGCGCCAGCATCAGGGAAAACGCGGCGATTGCCGCAACGTTCATGTGTCTTTTCATCTTCCTTCTCCTTACCTTACAACCTGTCGGTCGATTATCCTAGCAAAGAAACCACACTGTCCTGACGATTACCTGCATCCAAACCAGACCCTTGTTCCTCCTGTCCCATTCTCCTCCTTTCCCGTTACCAGGCCCTGCGGGCTAGCCCATGTACATTCCCTGCGGATCGATGACTTCCCGGATCAGGCGAACCTGCTCGCGGGTGGGTGGCTGGGTGTAGGGCACGTGCTGCAGAACGGCCGGGGCGAAACCCATGGTACCCAGCACGTCGTCCAGCGTGTTTCCGGGGTGGATGGACAGCACGGTCATCTGCCTGGTCTCTGGATGGAATCCAAAGATCGCCTTGTCGGTGATCACCCGGCTGGGACCCCCGTGCAACCCGGCTCGCTCCCGGCTGTCGCCGCCGGCGAGGTAACCGGGACTGGTGACGAACGAAATGGCCGGTTTGAGCTTGCGCGCCTCGTGGCGCATGATGATGATGGTCCGCCGGGCGCAGGATGCGATGTCGTTGGCGCCACCACTGCCGACCATGTGGCGAAACGTGGCGCGCGGGTCCCCCAGGAGCGTGGTATTGAGGTTGCCGTAAGGATCGGTTTCCAGGCCGCCCAGGAATCCCACATCCACCAAACCCTTGTGCAGAATCGCTCCCAGGATGTCGACAAAGCTGCTCAACACCGTGGCCCGGTGCCAGACCCTCGGATCCGCCAGACCCACGCCGCAGTCGACCGGTTCTGGATCAATGACGCCCAACTCGAAAAGGATGGTCATGTTGGGCGCGTGGGTCTGCTTGGCCAGGAAAGACGCGACAACCGGCAGGCCCAATCCGACTGCCACGACCTCGCGATCCTGCAACTCGCGGGCGCCGGCAACCGCCATGAGCTCAGAAGGGGTGTAGTCCAGTTCCATTGCTGATCTCGCTCCTCAGTATCCCAGGGTTGGGTCCGCCCGAAGGGGGTCTAGCCGGTCAATCCCACCGACGCGCTTGAGGTACTCCTGGTGATCCTTGACGCCATAAACCAGGTGATCGAGATAGGCCCGAAAGGTGTCGGGTGTGCGAGCCGCCTGGACATAGTTCTCGATCTGCCGGGCGTCATAGTCGTACGCTCGATAGACCGATGTCGGGTGGGCGGCAAAGGGCAGCTCTACCACGTGCGAAACCAGGAGGCCGGGAATGACCGTTTGCTCCGGGTTCTGGCGGATGGCGTCGTTTGATATGATTTCCTCGGCGATGACGATGGTGCGCTTGCTCGCCCGGACTTGTTCGGGATTGTCCCACCGTGGTCCGAGGATGCGGGCATTGCCCTCCTGGTCGGCGCACTGAACCTGGACCACGGCCACGTCGGGAAGGAGCGGTTTGAGCGTCAGCCAGCTTTCGCCGGAAAACGGATCGGTGATCGTGGCCACGTCGGAGCCTGTCTGCTCCTCGATCCGCTTGATCAGGTCCGAACCGCGCAGCGAGCGGATGGGGATGAAGGGCAGGCCCAGTGAGCCGGCCAGGTAGCGAAAGGTGACGGACAGGCTGCTGTATTCCTCCGCCTGCAGCCCGCCGGATTCGATGCCCCGGTTCACGCATGTGAGCCGACCAAAACGGTCCAGCGAGCCGCCGCCATAGATGACGCGATCGACCGCGCCTGCCCCCACCAACAGGTCCATGTCCATTGCCCCCACGCACTGTGAGATGGTCAGCCCCCGGATGCCCTGACGGATGACCTCGCGCGCGAACGCCATGGTGCAGCGCGAGATGGCAAACCCCGAAAGAGCCAGGTGCGCTCCGGAGGGAATAGAGCCAACCGCTTCCGCCAGCGTCGTCAGCTTGGTCATGCTTGCCTCTTAACGGAGCGTGGGTCGCTGATCGAACAGCACCAGCAGCAGGTGGCAGGCGCCTTCCACCAGCTTGATCTCGGCCAGCTCGACCGGCCGATCCAGCTTTTCTTCGATGGCCAGCACCATCAAGTTAGCCGGCACGCAGGTGAATGGTTCGATGCCATGCGCTACCATCTTTTCCTCGATCGGCCGGTGTACGCAGCCTTCCAGCTGTACCCGCAGGAGCCGATCCTCCCGGTTGTGGGCCACCTGGTCCGCAATCCCCTCACGTTTGAGCTTGTCTTCAATCACCTGGAGAATTGAGTCCACATCCGTGGACTGGATCAGCGGAAGGCACTTTTCCTGCAGGAACTGGCGCCCAACCGTTGTCGTTCGAAAGCGCGCTCCCCGGCCGCGCTCGTCCCAGAAGGCCTTTTCTAGCTCGTACAGAAGACCGTTGGCGTAATCCAGAGGAATGGTTTTGTCGCTCATGGCTGTTCCTTGATGTAGGGCTCTCCCCATTTTTCCGCGAAAACCAGGGATTGGAGTGGCAACCGGGGGCGGGGCCGGTGGGACCGCGCCGGATGTCCGACGGAGAGAATGCTGACCGCCTTGAATCCTTCCGGAATGCCCAGCAGGGCCTTGATCCGCTCCTCGTCCCGGATGTCTATGCAGGGGGCGATCACCCAGCATGCACCCAATCCTAGCGAAGTGACCATCAACAGCATGTTCTCAATGGCGGCCGACGTATCAAAAGGCATGTCCCAGACGTCCTTCTTGCCGCAGACGACGATGCTTACCGGGGCATCTGCCAGAAAGGCAGAGACTTGACCGGAGGTCAGCTTTTCGAACGCAGCGCGCTTTTTGGCCTCGTCCTGCAGCGTCGCAAAGCGTTCCTGCATCCGTTTCGTAACATACTCGGCGGTGAACCGGCGGCCGCTGCCACCGCCCGCCAGGGCCCCCAGACGAGTGCGGGTCTCTGCGTCCTTGACGACGATGAATCGCCAGGGCTGCGCGTTCTCGCCTGAAGGCGCCTGCCGGCCTGCCTCCAATATCTGCAAAAGGTCTTGGTCTGAGATGGGCTCGGCCGTATAGTCCCGGATGCTGCGACGATCCTGAATCACCTTCATGGTTGCCTGGGCCAGGTTATCGATTTCGGACACCTTTCAACCTCCTCCGCGGGCCTCATCCATTCTATGATCTTTCGGGGTTGCACCTGATGAAACCCAGTCTTGTACAACGATACTCATAGTATAGGACAGTTCGGACAGTTTGTCAATAGCTTGACACCCGGTTGGTCGTGTGCTATGGTATGCTGCGTCGCGCGGTTCCGCGCTGTGCAACCAGGTCTGGCAAACAAGAGGCAACTCTGACCGTGAGCGAATCAATCCGAGCTGTGGAAAGGGCACTGGACGTCCTCATGTGCTTCTCCCGGCAGACACCCCAATTGACCATGACGCAGATTGCCGAGCAGGTGGGCATGCACAAGAGCACTGTGCACCGTTTGTTGGGCACGCTGGAGCGGAAACGTTTCGTACAACGGGACCCGGCCACGGGGCTCTACCGTCTTGGTCTTCGCCTGCTCCAGATGGCTTATCTGACGCTGGAGCACAACGATCTGCGTCGGTTGGCGACCCCCTTCCTCCGCCGCCTGGTCGAGTCGCACCGCGAAACGGTCGACCTTTCTGTCTTGGAGGATGCCGACATCATTTTCCTGGAGGTGGTCGAAAGCCCGCAGCGGGTCAAATTGGCGGCGGCGGTGGGTCAGCGTCTACCTGCCTTTGCCACCGCGTCCGGAAAGGCCATCATGGCCCACATGGCGGACGAGGCCGTCGGCCGTATTCTGGAGCGTGGAATGCCCGCGTACACACCCTTGACCCCGCGCTCGGTTGAGCTGTTTTACGAGGACCTGCGCCAGGCGCGAGAGCAGGGTTTTGCTCTTTCGGTGGAGGAATTCGAGGATGGTATCAATGCCGTAGCGGCTCCAATCCTTGACGGGAGCGGTCGGCCGCTGGCAGCGGTTGCCACGGCCGGCCCGACTTACCGACTGACTCCAGAGCGCATGCTGGAAATCGGCAGCCTGGTCCTGGCTACCGCTCGCGACATTGCCCGCGAGTTCGAGATGGCAGCCCACCAGGAGCCGCGGTCGCCTGAACCGCTGTCCGCGGGTTAGAACCTGGGTTTGTCAGCGTGTTTCCGGAGGCCGGTCAACGGCGCTAAACAGTGTTGGAATCCACCTCGTCGATCGAGCGCCGGTACAGCCGGCGGGAGTTGGCCCCGTCCACTGAAGCCGAGCTCCAGGCGCCGGCGGAATCCATCGACTGGTTGCGCGGGTTGGCGCCACTCGGCACGCCGGCACGCCCGGCCGTATGCGGTCCGCTATGCCGGGCCGTGGTAACGCCATGACCACGCACATCCAGCTGCCCGCTCGACCCCCGTTCTGGCTGACCAGCGTGATCCAATCGCACGGCTGGGCGCAACTGGCGCCATTCGCCACCGATGACCGGGCGGCGGTGCTGCGATACGTCGACCGGCTGGCATCGGGCCGGGTGGTGGATTATCGGCTCCGGCCGGAGGGCGACGGGGTGGGGGTGGAGGTGGGCGGCACGCTGGACGCGGCCGAGGCCGAGGAGGTGGCCGGCCAGGTCACCTGGATGCTGGGGTTGGAGCAGGACCTGGCGCCGTTCTACGAGCGGGCGCGGGGTGAACCCCGGCTGGCGCAGGTCGAGACGCAGGCCCGCGGCCGGGTGCTGCGCTCGCCGACGCTCTGGGAGGACACTGTCAAGACCATCCTCACCACCAACACCGCCTGGGGCGGGACCATCCGCATGGTGCAGGCGCTGGTGGACAACTATGGCGATCCCCTGCCGGCCAGCCCGGACCGCCGCGCCTTTCCCACGCCGGAGCGGCTGGCGGACGCCGACCCGGACGAGCTGCAGGCCACCGCCCGGCTGGGCTACCGCGCGCCCTACGTCGTCTGGTTGGCGCGGTCGATGGCCGGCGGGGAGCTGGACCTGGAGGGGTTCAAGCGCTCCACCGTCCCGACGGCCGAGCTGCGCCACGACCTGATGGGCATCAGGGGGGTGGGGAGCTATGCGGCCGCCAACCTCCTGCTGCTCCTGGGCCGCTATGACTATCTGCCGGTGGACTCGTGGGCTCTGCGGCTGGTCTCCCGCCACTGGCACGACGGCCGGCCGGTGGGCCAGGCCGAGGTCGAAGCCGCGTTTGCCGCCTGGGGTGAGTGGAAGGGGCTGGCATACTGGTTCTGGGAGTGGCCCGACGCCGGAACATGATGCGGTGAATCGGAATGAGGTCTGCCAGACGACAACCGGCGACGTTCCGGCGCTGTGGATGCCATCGCCTCCCACGGCGTGACGTGGATCCGCCGACCCGCCGGGCGCTCTGAGCCCGCTGCGCCGCCGCACCCGGACCCCCGACCAGGGTCCCGGTTGGCGTTTCGATTGTATTATGGGGCCGGTGATCCGACCAACGAGGTGAAAACCATGACGCAACCGATCCGCCCGGTTCCCGGTATGCGGCGCTCGCTGTTTGAGCGAGAGCAGGAGTTGATGTAGCGGCTGGCCCGCGAGGGTCAGGCCCCGGCCGCAATAGTCAACGGCTGTGCCGACTCGCAGGTGGCGCCCGAGTTCATCCTGGATGTCCGGCCGGGCGACCTGTTTGTATTGCGGAACATCGCCAACATCGTGCCGTCCTACGGGGTTTCCGAGTCCGGCGCGGGCGCGGCCATCGAGTACGCCGTGCGCCAACTCAAGGTGCCCAACATCATTGTCCTGGGGCACCTGGATTGCGGCGGAATCAAAGCGCTGGACGGCCATCTGGACATGGCGGCCGAACCCAACCTGAGCCGGTGGTTGCAGTGGGCCCGTCCGGCCCAGACCCAGGTCGATGCGCGGCTGGTGGCCGATCCCGAGCTGCGCCACCGCAGCATCGTCGCGGCCAACGTTCGGCTCCAGTTGCGCAACCTGCAGACCTATAACGGAGTTGCCCGGGCGGTGGAGTCCGGCCGGCTGGCGCTGCACGGCTGGGTGTTCAGCATCGGCACCGGCGAATTCTGGAGCTATGACCCGGCAACCGATGCGTACGGGCCGACTCCGGCTGATGCCGGCGGGTAACTTGGGGCCGCTGAGAGACCCCGGTCAGGCCTGGACCTGTCCCGGCCGGTCCAGGCAGCCGGCCGCCTCCTCGTCGGTCAGCCGCGTCAGATGCTCCTCGTCCTCCGACCCGTTGGCTAGGTACTCGTAGTCGGTCTGGTACAGAAAGTAGCCGCCGCAGCCCGGGCATTGCTGAAGTTGCCGCTTGCGGCTGGCATAGGGGTCAAAATCCCGCACCACGATCGGGTGGTGAGCGGCCGCGGGCAGAAAGGTGTTGTTCTCCGGCCAGCCCCATTTCTGCCGGGCCCACTCTTCATCTGACAGCTCGCCGCAAATGCCGCACCAACGGCCGGGTTCTGGATGGACCGGGTCTGTTCCCGGGTCTGTGCCCGGGTTCGTGCCGCTGTCGGCGCTCAACTGATCACCCACGTTGACGGCCTGCATCCTGTACGGCGGTTGGGGGCCCGGGGCGGCGGCCAGGTCATCCAGGCTGGCCTAGACCTTTGGGACAGCGATTCCTTTGCTTTTCAACTCTTTCGTGTAGCCAGTCCAGCCGGGGCACCAGCCGGTGTGCCAACGCCAGAATCGGGCCGCGAGCGACCTCGGTTTGCGCTCGGCGCGGGCCCGAAAGGGGCAGGTGTGGCATCTGCTCTCGATGTGCAAATCGTTCATGGTTACCTCCTGACGGCCGCCGGCGCCCATAGTGGTGCCGGGGCGGATTTTGCGAATTGTATCACGGGCGGGGCGCCGGGCAATGGGAGGATGGAGGGAGAGCGGCGACTGAAATCGCGCCTGAGGGGCCTGCGATTAAAATCGCGGCGTTGGCTTGCGCCGGCCGACCGTAGCGTCGGCACGCGGACAAGTAGCTGCGGCGGCCGGGGATTCCGTGTCCACGCAGGTGAGCGCGCGTGCGGCGCGACGTCGTCGCCGGTTCGGCCAGCAGCTCGCCCTCCGCCTGACGGGAAAACCGCTGCCGCGCAGAAAGGCGAGGCCGGTCACTCCGAGGGATCTGGAGATCTATCGGCGGCATACTGTATGAAGAAGACCAGCCGGGAGCTATCGGACCTGTATTGCCTACGTGTGATGAGGGTTTGGAAAGCTGGTAAGGCGATGAGCAAGAAGGCAGCAATTGCATCAGATCAGGTACTCACCTTCCACCCAAACTGGGGTTGGCCTGCAAGAGAAATACCGAGTACATCCCTCTAAGGATACTCGTGTCCTGCCTGATCACTTGTGCGCGGCTGCCGCGCAGCATATCTCCAAAACGCCGGGTGATCTCCGTTCCGAACAGGGCGCTGAACATGTTCACGAACCGCCGGAGTGCGGAGATTCCACCGGCATCGGGGGCGAACTTGTCGAACACCACCGCCCGGCCTTCCGGCTTGAGGGCACGCAGATTTTCACGCATACAGAGACGTCCATCCGGAATGACAGACAGGATCAAATTAAAGATGGCAGCGTCGAAGGAAGCCTGCTCGACCAACAGGTTTTGGGCATCTCCCTGCAGCCGGATCACGGACCGGCCGGGAAGTGGTAGTTTTGACCGGGGACGGGCGAGCATGTCCGGACTCAGGTCGACGCCAACGGTTGTGACCTCTTCCGGCAGTAAAGGCGGGTCGGCCTCGGTGCCAACACCCACCAGGAGAACGCGCTCTCCAGGTTTCAGGTCAAGGAGTTGGATGGTTTTGATTCGACCCGGCAGGAAGATGTGGTTGACGGTCCGGTCATAGACCGGCGCCCATAGCCGGTATATGAAGCGGTTCCAACGATTGGTCATTTTCATTAGGTTCGTTTACTCCTTTAGCCGGTAGTGCGCGAGGTAGGTGGATCGTGCCAGCGGCGGGATAAGGCGGATCAGGGCAGCGCCGCCCAGGCGTGGTTCGGGTTTGTCAAAGTACCCCCAGCGCTCCGGCAGGTGCAGGCCCCAAGTTTCCAGTTCCAGGGGATCCCTGGCGTCCCAGCGGACGGATGTGCCGGAGCGTTTGAGCACGGAACTCTGGCGATTGTTGACCCATGCCAAAAACGGGGAGAGGGCAGCGAAGACCAACTCCCCGGCCGGGAATCGTCGCGCCAATTCCATCACCAACGGTTTCACATCGGCGGTACCGAAATAGGGAAAGACACCCTCGGCCAGAAAGATGACGGGCTTGTCTTGCGCGGCCACATCATCCAGCCAGGAAAGATCCAGCATGGATCGGGCGATGGTCTTGCAGCGCTCCGTATCGGGCAGCCACTGCCAGCGCAGTTGGATCACGTCGGGCAGATCCACACCGAGCAAGGTCAACCTGCCGGCATCGAGGCCGTCGAAACGCGCGTCCAGACCGCAACCGATATCGACCACCAACCCGTCAGGGTTCCTGGTGAGAAAAGCTCGAGCGAAGGTATCGAACTGGCGAACGCGCATCACGGAGGCAAAGAGATCGTGGCCGCGCATTCCCATCAGGAAATCCCGCCTGCCACCCAGGGCGTTGTATACTTTAGCGGCTCGCGGATCGTGGATGATGGCATCCGATCGGGGCGATTCCAGGGCACGACAGGCAAGAGGCACCAGCAAGGTGCGGGCAACTCCCTGAAGTTCGATGATCGTCATTTTCGCCTCCTCTTCAGGATCGGGAGAAAAGCAGGGACGCGGAGGCAGTATTCCTGCCACTGCTCCCCGAATTCGGCTGCCAGGGCTTGTTCTTCGCGCCGGGCGCGGCGCAGGACAAAGGGGGCGAACAGGGCAAAAGCCAGCACCGTCCAGGTCCGGTAGAGCGGCAGGCTTCCCAGGGCGGCGGTCACCAGGCCCAGGTACATCGGGTGGCGCACGACGGCGAACGGGCCATCCATCACTAACCTGTGGTCGGCGTACAGTTGGGCGCCAAAGCCGGTCGAGACAAAGTACATCTTGCCCAATACGAACCGCGCCCATAGCAGCAAGGCAATCCCCGGAAAGTAGACCAGGCTGCCACCTACCAGCATTCCCAGGCGAGCCCCAGGCATCAGCTCTAGCGGCAGGGGCTTCCAGAAGTAGATCGAAAAGCCCAGGAAGCCGGCGGTGCCGATCAAGTGGAACACGGCCGAGCGCAGCCAACCGGCAGCCTTCCCGCTCGTCCGGCCGGCGGGACGGCGCGTCCCGCGCCAGATGCCGTAGAACGCGAGCGCCAGGGCTGCAAAGGCCAGCAATCCGCCCGCCCGGCGCAGGATGGTTTCAGCCAATCCCAGGTCCATTCTGCACTCCTTTCATGCCGGGATTCTTAACCCGGTTGCCTCTTTGAGTTGGAAGTGAAAGATACGCATCGTCCCGGCCCGGGCCTCGATGCGGCGCATCCATCAAATGAGAGCCAGGCGCGGCACAGGCACGGAAAAGAATCCCCACTCGTCGAAAAGGCGGATGCCTTCGGCCCAGCCTTCGACCGCCGGGCCGCGTCGGAGCCCCCAGCGTATAACGGCGCCGAACTTGGTGACGGACAACTGGAGATTGCTCCGCGAGACGTGAATAGGTGAATAGGCGTCAAAGACCAGCTCCACGCCCGGGAAACGGTCGCGCAGCCTCAGCACCAGCGACCTGACCAAATTCACGGCTTTCTCGTCCCTGATCAGCGCATCCGGGTGCTGCGATTCCATGGCCCGCAGGTAGAGCGTGATGCGCAGCGTTTCGGCCACGCCGCTCAGGTCTCGACAAGGTGTCTCAGACATGCCGGCCTCCTCAAGACAGTGCTGGGGTCCAGGTGCCGATTCGATCCGGTAATCCGGGCGCCCTTGAGGTGCGTTCTTTGTCACCCGGCGGGCGGCGGCCTTCAGGAACACATGGACTGCGATCCAGTCCACTACTCCCGGGGCGAGCAGCCGAAGCCAGGCCGCCAGGGTTCCCGGTCCCATCAGCACCTCGCGCCGCTGCCTTTCGGCGGCCCGCAGGGTGATGGCGGCGCAGCGCTCGGCGGTCATCGTCTTCTTGGAGTAAACGGCTCGGCCGCTCGGCCCCTTTGGGACGCCATCCTTGTCCATCTGTGCCTCATGGAAACCGGTCGCCACCCATGAAGGACAGATGATGGTGACACTCACACCATGTGGTGCCAGTTCCATCCGCAGAGCGTCAAAGAAACCGTGCATGGCGAACTTGCTGGCGATGTGCGGCGTGTTGTACGGCAGGGGCGCCTTGCCGCCCAGGCTGGAGATCGCCACGATTCGCCCGCGGCGCTGTTTCAGGCAGGGAAGGGCGTAATAGGTGCAGTGGACGGCACCGTAGAAGTTGGTCTCCATGGTGTGCTTGAACAGGCGCAGGTTCGGGAAATCCTCGAGCAGGGCGACCACGGCTAAGCCCGCACTGTTCACCAGCAGATCGGCACCGCCGAAGGTTGTGACGGCCTCCTCAACCAGCGCCTTGCACTGCGCCTCGTCGATCACGTCGGTCGGGACGGCCAGCGCCTCGCCTCCGGCCAGGCGGCACGCCGTGGCAACATCCTCGAGCAGGTCGACCCGCCGGGCCGCGAGGACGACTTTGGCGCCCTGGCCGGCCAATTGCAGGGCCAACGCTCGGCCGATACCAGATGATGCTCCCGTGATGATGGCTACCTGATGGTGAAACTGTGCGGATTTCATGGTTGCTTTAGCTCACTGCTTGTCCATAAACGAATCCGGTCAACGCCTCGGTCTGGATGCGCCTCAGGTTCCGGTTGGGCTTGATGGCAGGGAAGGGACGCCCGCGCGCCAGGTGGTTCACACTGGCGCCGCATATAGCATTTTGTGCCAGCTCTGGGAGACCTTTCCCATATCGGTCCTGAAGACCGGGCAATACTCGGTCGATGCCCAGGTGAGATCATTGGCGGCCGCATCCCCGCAGGAGGCTGCACCCGTGGCCAGCACCATGGCCAGATGGACGATGCAATGACCGGGAGTCCAGGTACCCGACCGGAGATTCCAGGGCGTGGCAGCAGCCGTTCATCATCTCCCTCGAGCAGAATGTCATCTGGACGGTTCGTGAATCGCGCGAAGGTCAGCGTCCAACGCGGGCCGGCACAATGGACCCATCAGAAGAGACACGCAAGCTCAGGGTTTGCGAAACTCCAGGCAATAAAAGTAGCCACGCCAGACGTGATCCACGCGCACTTGCTGCATGTTTGAAGGGACCAGGTCCACAGGAACCGTGATCGCCTCCCTCTTGCCATCGAACATGCGCTCGAAACCAGGGCTTGTCCGGCGATACACAACTGCCCCTTTTTCGGTTTCATCCACAATGACTATTTTGGTGCCTGGTTTTGCCACCCGGATCATCTCTTCGATGGCTTTCCTCTTGTCATTGAGAAAATTGATCCCTCCAATGTGAAACACGCTCTCAAAGGCCCCGTGCTTGAACGGTAGTTGCTCCGCATTGCCCAGGAACAGATCAACCGGCCATTGCCGCCGACGGGTCAAGTTCTGGCAGCGCTGCAATTGTCCGAGCGAGATGTCCAGTCCATAGACTTGGCCAACGCCCGGCGCCCCGACAAGATAGGGTAGATTGACCCCTGGGCCGATTGAGACTTCCAGCACGCGGCCTCCGTTTGGCTCCAGCCGATTCACGATCTCGCGGCGTTGACGCTTTTCTCCTCCCAGGAAAACAAAGAGAAAGGTTGACGCTGGGCGGTAGACAAAAGAGATCCAATCATAGGCACGCGCGAATCGGCGGTTCAGACCGGTCAGTTCTTCAAGCCGGATGAAACGAGGAATACCCTTTTCGATGGGATAATCTTTCCCGCAGATCTCGCAAAGCAGGCTACCTGACTCAACCAGGGTGTTTCCATCCAAAGTGAGGGTAAGGGAATTGTGACAGGCCGGGCAGGCCAACAGGTCCACTGATGTTGTTTTCATACGTCGTCACCTGGCGTGTTTCAAGGATCAAACAAGATATGAACATATACTCATATATTAGTATATTGTATTTCCATTCGTCTGTCAACCTTGTTGGAGGATCATCATCCTGCAGGATTGGGTGTTGCCAGATCCCGACGAAGAGTTTCCCTGGCCGGCGAGCATACGCCCCCGGTAGTCCTCGCTCAGACGCGCAGCGCCACGGCGGCCAGGATCAGGATCAGCCCGGCGATCTCCGCGCGCAGCGCCCGCGGCCAGGACGGCCGGGAGGTAGAACCGCTCCAAAGGCCGGGCGAAAAAGACGACCGGGAATCCCGGCCGGATCAGCCACAAGGAGCGATCTCTGCATCCCTCACGGGCGGCACCCCCGCCGACGGCGGATTTCCCGAACGGCTCACGGCGAATGACATCGTAGATTACCCCGCCCGCCGGGTAACTGAAATCGCGCCGATTGGCTTGCGCTGGCCGTCCGTAGCGTCCGAACCCGGACGTGGAGGTATATTTCGCGGGTGGTGATTCCGCGTCCACGCAGGTGAGCGCCACTGGTGTGAGTGTCCGATGTGACACCTCGGTGGCGGTTGGTGGTTTGAACGCCGGCCGGGTTCTTGCGTCGAGGGTCGCAGCGATGCAGCTTGCCGTGCGCCCGGTTGCCATGCCATGCTGAGGTACGGTGTAATCATGCCTGGAGCAGGTGGCATGCGACCGGCGTACGTTTGGGATTATGATCTGTCCGAACCCGATTTTCTGGCGCTGTTGCACGGGCAGAAAACGCTCGGCCGTTTGGACGGTGACTGGGCAGCGGTACGACTGCTCGAGTACGCGCCGTACGCCGAGATTGTTCGTTTGATGGGTTTCCAGCGTCTGGTGGATGGATGGCCTCGTTGGCGGGACCGCGTCCGCTCTCCGGCTCGGAGGCGAAGTTTCGATTTCCTGACCGAGTGGCTGCCGGTTCATCACCCGGAGCTGATCTAGACCATGGACCGTCAGTTCTTCTTTGAACAGCTGTACCCGTTCCAGGACCGTGTGTTGAGCGTGGTGGCCGGTGTGGAAACCGAGTTCCATTTGACCGGGGGAACTGCTCTCTCGCGCGGCTATCTGGACCATCGTTTTTCGGATGACCTGGACCTTTTTGTCAATGACGACTCTCGCTTTGGGCTGTGGGCCGATCGGGTCATCCATGCGCTGCAGCTCACGCGTGATTGGTCCTTCCAGGTGGTCCAGCGGGACGACCGCTATGTCCGGCTGAACCTGGAACTGGACCAGCTGTCACTAAAGATTGAGCTGGCGAACGATGTTCCATCGCGCGTCGGACAACCGTGGATTCATCCGCAATTGGGGATGGTCGATACGGCTGAGAACATCCTGGCCAACAAAATCACGGTTGTGCTGGACCGAACAGCGCCCAAGGACCTGGCGGGTATCTGGGCGCTGTGCTGCCCCCTTGACCTGTCGCTGGAAAAAGCCATCACCGGGGCCCAGGGCAAGGCAGCCGCGGTCTTTCCGGTTGACCCGGCTCGGGTGCTCTGTTCTGCCACGCAGGCGGATTGGGACCTGGTGCGGTGGAATCGCGCGCCGGATGCGCTGGAGTATGTGGCGGATCTGCACCGCCTGGGCCAGGAGTTGATCCTGGGGGTGCAGGGGGTCTGCCGGGCCCGAAAAGCGACAAGACTCGCGGATCCTATCCATGTGGATCACGCGCGGCCTGGAGCCACGGCCCGCCACGTTACGAGCCGGCGATTGAAATCGCGGCGGAGGGGCCAGCGACTGAAATCGCGCCTGAGGGGCCGGCGCCGGCCGTCCGTACCGTCGGCACGCGGACCAAGATTCTGCGTCCACGCAGGTGGACGCCCGGCAGCGCGAGCGCCCGTGCGGCGCGACCTGGGTCGCCGGCGGTCTGACCCCGCTGGTGCTTTGCCCCCTGGCGGTGGGCGCGGTATAGTCTTCCAGACGTGCTCCAGCCCGCCCCACGGTCGGACCTGTCCGGGAGTCAGGTCGCCGCCTGATGGGTGACGGTAGCCCAGGAGGTGACGATGAAAACGTTCAAACCGCTCGCGGTCCTGATTCTCCTGCTCTGCGTCCTGGCGGCGTGCGACATACTCGCCGTTGAGATGAGGATCAACGTAACGCCGGACGGCTCGGGTGACCTGGAGTGGACCATTGGTTCATACCTGCAGCGCGATGCCGACGGCAACCTGATTCCCAACGAAGATGGCTGCACGGTGGAAGATGATGATGAGTTTATGCTACCGGGCTACACCACGCGTGAACGGACTGTGGGCGACCAATACTGGTGCAGCATCAACGCTCCCTTGGCCGGCCTTGACCGGTTGGATGCGTTCCTGAAGGCTTTTGGGGAGGAGGTGATCAGGGTCAACTGTCTGGGATTCGACGACGATCGGTTCCTTTTTGACGTCTCGCTGTTGCAGGGCATGCCGGCCGATACCGACACGTCGGACCTGCGGGGGGATGAGTACTTTCTCTGGCAGCTCACCGTCCCCGGTTCCATCGACTTGCACAACGCGCACCAAAAGGAGGGCAACACCCTGACCTGGACCTGGCCGGCTGCGGCTCCGGCCGGCGCCGGGGGGCTCCCGGTCCAGGTCAACATGCCGCCCGACGGCCGCTGTCCCTTTGGCGGCGTGCTTCTCTTCCTGACGGTTGAGGAGGACGGGACCGGCTCGGCGCGACTGACCGTTCCCGAGCCGCCGGTAACCGATCCGCCAGCGCCGCTCAATGTGGGCGCGCTGACGGCGGCCGGTTGGAGCATCCTGGGCGGATCCCAGAGCGCCCAGCCGCAAATCCAGGCATGGCGGCAGTTCTCCAACGAAGAGGAGCTACAGCAGGTCATCCTGGCGGTGCCCGGGTTCGCCGGCGGCGGCTCGACGCTGGCCCTCCAGATGCTGGAGGACGAGGTGACCGGCTGGCGCGAGTACAAGTTCAGCGCCCGGATCGAGATGGAGCAGTACGGGCCCTACTGGAGCAGCGTTGCACCAGATCGAGACCCACCGCGCTTTCGCTTTGACCTCTCGCTGCCCGGGGTGCTGGAAAGCGCTCCCGGTCAGTGGACCGATTCCACCCGTCTGGCGGCCGAGTGGGAGTACGATACCGGCTCAACTCGGCTCACGCTGCAGGCAACCAGCAGCCATGCTCCCGAATCCGAAACGCCGAGCGCGGAGACGATCCAGCGCAACCTGGAGACCCTCACCGGCCGGTTCCTGACGGAGATTCCACCGGGCCAGTATACCATCGACCCGAGTTGGTTGCAGGGATATCTGCTGGCGCGTGGCGCCCAGCCGGGGCATGTTAACAACCTGACCAACGGAAAGCTCTTTGCCTGCGGCGACTATCAGACCCGGGTGCTGCAGCGGCTGACCGAGATTCGCATCCACCCGGACCCGGCGGTGCGGGCGCTGCTTGACGGGCTGGACTATGGCCCCATCGAGGCCTACCGCGGGGGCCATCAGGCGGTGATGATCTTTCCCCGGGGCGAGGACTGGCGCACAGCGGGCACGGTGCTTGACCCCAGGCCCAAGCAGGTACCCCAGGTGTTCACCATTTCCGATTGGCAGGTCCAATTCCGCTGGGGCGTCGGCCCGGGCGAGGGCTCCGGCGAATACCCGCACCTCTCTGGCAACCCGTCGGCGTATCCCCGCACCCTGTATCCATCCGAGCGCGTTCATCCCCAGCGCATCGGGGTCCAGTCGCCGGTGGACGTCCTGATCACCGCCGGCGACGGCCGCCGGCTGGGGGTGCTGCCCGACGGGAGCTGGGTCACCGAGATCGAGGGCGCCGATTTCTACCCGCCGGTGGAGGACGCGACCGATCGCCAGTGGCTCTTTGGGCTGCCGGCCGGCGAGTACGCGGTGCAGCTCACCGGGGTGGGCAGCGGCGACTACCATCTCCTGGTCGGCGACGCCGACGGCAATGTGGTGAGCTATGGTGCGCAACCCATCCATGAGGGAGAGCAAGCCCACCTGGCAGTGGCCATGGACGGCGACCATCAGGCGCTGGCGACGCCGGCCGACGGGACCACCGGCTGGGTCGAACCCATCCTGGCGTCGACGGAGAACGAGGCCCGACTCGGCCTGGGCGAGTTCCCGGTTAGCGCCCCGGATCAGCCGGCCGGCGTCACCGAGGTACAGCGTATCTTGTACATCCTCGTGGTCGTCGCCGGGGTCGCCCTGGTGGGCCTGTTGGTGGCGGCGCTGGCCGTCTCCGTCCTTTTCTTGATCGTCCGCTGGCCCCGCGCCGGTTGATCGGCGTCGAGCGAGTGTTCGTTTTCGCCTGGTGAATAAGAAAGGGCAAGAGACGTGAAGCCGGTACCATCGCCGTTTCGCATCATCCGGATTGACTACGGGGCTTCTTTGGGCGTGATCCTGTGCGTCGTTGTGTGGGGATTGGCGCTGGCGACGCGGTTCTTTGACCCGGAGGCCGCGGCCTTTTTCCTTCGGATTGCGCCGATGACCGGCGCGGCCGGGGTGACGCTCTCCGTCTGGCGCATCTGGACCATTCGCCGCTGCTTTGACGAGGGCGAGGAGGTTCCGGGCGAGATCATCAGCCTGAGGTTCTTTCGCGGCCGTGGTCGAATAGCGTACGCCTTTGATTTTGACGGCAGCCGATGCGAGGCCGGCAACATGGTCCAGGCATCGCGGATTACCCGGGCCCTTTCGGTTGGCCAGGCAGTCAGGGTCATGTTGAACCAAAAGAACCCCAAGCGGGCGTACCTGCGGGAGCCATATCTCGCCGACGCCGCGGACTGTCGCCCGGATAGCTACACCACCGCGAGTGCGGGTGGATGACGGCCCAGGGGTCCGAACTGCCGGTCGGCCGGCGTGACAGAGAGATCGGTTACGCGCGGGCAGATGGATTCCCGTCTGCGCGAGAATGACGGTTGACCGTGCGGGAATGACGGCCGGGCGGCCGCGGGAATCGCGGATGTGGCTTGGCCCGGATAGACCGGTGGTCCTCAGGTGCACCGACACCAACCACACGTCTCCCCCGCGCTGGCGGGGGGCCAGGGTGCACACGACCAGGACGACTCTCGGGTTGGCGAGGATGACTGAGGTGCAGAGGATAACGGCGGAACGGTCCGTTTGTGAAGGTGGCTGGATTCCCGCCTGCGCGGGAATGACGGGTACAGGGGCGGGAGTGACGGCCGAGCGTGCGCGGGAATGACGACCGAGCGGCTGCGGGAATGACGGGATCAGGGGCAGGAATGAGCAAAACGCGGTACAATGACGGCAACGCACGTCAGGCCGTGAAGGAGGTCGATATGTGCAAGAGCAAGGTGCCCCGGCTCGCGGGACTCGTGGTGCTGCTGTCACTCCTGTTGGCATCCTGTGGCGGGACGCCCACACCCTCGCCGGCGTCCACCGCTCCGCCCCCACCTTCCCCTCTGCCTACCACTGCGCCCACGGCGACACCTTTACCATCGCCTATGCCGCCGACGCCTACCCCGGAGCCGACGCTGCCTCCAGTCGAGGGGTCTGAGCCATCCTATCGCGTCGGCGCCTTTTACTATCCATGGTACCGCAGCATTCCGGCGGACCCCGACTGGGTCCATTGGAACGAGCCCTACTTTAGCCCGCCGCTGAACATCTCGAGCGACTACTATCCGCAGTTGGGACCTTACAGCAGCCTCGATCCGGCGGTGGTGGCCCAGCACTTTGCCTGGCTCCGCGAGGCCGGCGTGGGCGTGATCATCTCATCCTGGTGGGGCCGGCCGTCGATCGAGGAGAAGGCGGTGCCGCTCCTGTTGGAGATGGGCGAGCGCTACGGCATCCAGGTTGCATTCCACCTGGAGCCCTATGCTGGGCGCTCGGCCACGGCGCTGGTGTCGGACGTCGGCTATCTAGTCGAGCGCTACGGCGACCATCCCGCCTTTTTCCGGACGACGGCCGCCAGCGGCTGGAGCCCCGACGACCGGCCAAAGGGCATGTTCTTCCTGTGGGCCTCCCGCTATCCCGATTCCGACAGCGCTCCGGTGGAGGCGTCCTACTGGCGCGACGCGTTGGATGCGATCCATGCCCGGCCGGATGGCGGTCTGGTGATCGCCGACGAAACCCTCAGCGAGTGGATCGACGACGGGCACTTTGACGGGCTGTACAGCTATGCCGTGCTGCAGTTCGACGGTGGCGCCGCCTACCACTGGGCACGCGCCCTCCCCCCGGGCGCCTGGTATGTTCCGGGTGTGAACCCCGGATTTTCGGCCGTGCGGATTGGGTATGACGCCAGCACCTATGTGCCGCGGCGCGGTGGGGCGGCCTACGACGAGCGCTGGCAAGCCGCACTGGACACGGGCGTAGAGCCGGCGCTGGTGGTCATCACCTCGTTCAACGAGTGGCACGAGGGAACCCAGATAGAGCCGGCGGCCGTCGGGTTTGACAACGGCCGGGGCTATACCTACGCGGACTATGGCGCGCTTCCGCCAGACGGATACCTGGCGCTCACCCGCCAATGGGTCGACCGGTTCCTGGCGCAGACCTGGCCCGAGGCGTACGCAGTGCGCTTTCGGCTGATGACCAGCTCTGACTGGACCACCTTTGACCTGGTGGACGGAGGAGCCTGGCTGCGGCCGGCGGTGGTGTCGACCAGCCCGGAGGCGGACTCGGCCGGAGCGGAAGGGGGTCGCTTTGCGCTGACCCAGCCGCTGGCGCGCGCCGAAACCGGGGGTACGGTAGAGATGGTCGTCGACATTCTTCTCACGGGCATGGAGAAGGGCGGATCGCTGGTGTTCGAGATTGGCCGCGGCCACGTGGGCTCCACCACGGTCGAGCTGGCCAAGGGTCCCGGCGAAGGGGGTGTCGTCATCGCCAACCAGGTGTGGGATGGGATCGTGCCCGGCGAGCTCAACGCCCTGCGGTTCCAGGTCCCGGTTTCCAGCGTGGTCGGGCCGGCGCCGTGACGGTCCGCCAGGGGCGCAGGCTGCCCGGCATGTCCGCGGGCATCACCACCCACCAGATGAACGGGTCATGACAAGGAGGAATGCGAGATGAAGACCACCCAGCCGCTACCGGTCTCCGACCACTTTAGCCTGGAGCAACTGGCCGACGGCGTCTATGCCGCCATCCATCGGGAGGGAGGGGGAGCCATCGGCAACGCGGGCATCGTGGATTTGGGCGGCCGCACACTGATCTACGATACGTTCATCGCGCCGCGACCGGCTGAGGACCTGCGGGACGCAGCCCAGGCGTTGACCGGCCGGCCGGTCGACACGGTCATCAACAGCCATTGGCACAGCGACCATATCTGGGGCAACCAGGTTTTTTCCCAGTGCACCGATATTCTCTCCACCGAGGAGACACGCCGCCGGATCATCGCCGCGCGCGACGACGGCGACTACCAGGCGGAATTGGCCGGTGCCGAGGCGGACCTGGAAGCGACGCGCGCCCGATACGAGACGGCGCAAGATGAGGGCCAGCGCCGCGAGCTTTCCCTATGGATTGACCAATGCCAGAGTGTGGTCGAGGCCAAGCCCATCCTCCAGGTTCGTGCTCCGAACCTGACCTTCACCCGGCGCCTGGCGTTCCACGGGAGCAAGCGCTCGGCCGAACTGATCGAGTTTGTCGGAGGACACACGCAGAGTGACCTTGTGCTCTGGCTGCCGGGGGAAGGGATCGCCTTCATGGGTGACCTCCTCTTTGTGGGGTGCCATCCCTGGCTGGGCGGATGCGATCCGGACAGCCTGCCGGGTATTCTGGACGCCGTCTCCGGCCTGGCTCCCAGGGTGCTGGTGCCGGGTCACGGCCCGGTGGGGACGGCCGACAGCGTGGCGCAGATGCAGGAATACGTTCTCACGCTGGACGGCCTGGCGCGCGCGATGATCCAGCGGGGGGAGCCGGAGGAACGGATCGACGGCATGGCCATCCCCGAGCCATACAACCGATGGCAGATCACCTCGTTTTTCGCCGGCAACCTGCGCCATCTGTACCGGCATCGCCTGCGAGAGCAGGCCGGGCAGCCGCTCTAGTCGCCTCAGGAGAGGATCCGGTTCAGGCGGACCCAACCCCCGGGCCCAGGACCACCAGGTAGAGCAGCACCAACACCAGCCCGATTGCCAGCCAACCACGCGAACGCGGCAGCTGAATGCTCTCGGCCGGGTGTCTGGATCGGGGCGCCGGGAGCGCGTTCACCAGGATTGCCCAGAGGACAAAGTGGAGGTAGGCAAACACGCAGGCCAGCAGATGGTTGGCGGCCGAGGGGAGTCTGACAAAGGGGCTGCCGATCAGAGACAGCGACTGGACCACCATCAGCGTGACCACCGGTATCACGGTGAGGGTCAACTGCGCTCTGCGGTGGTCTCTCAGGTCCGGCAGGAAGGTTCGCAGCGGCATGACGTAGCCGCCTATCGTGATGATCAGGCCCACTCCCATGATGACAGCTCTCCAGACATCTTGATGCTCCAGGTGTCTGGAGAATTCGGTCCAGTCGCCTGCCCCGATCAGGCTGGCAGAAACCAGGTTCATCGTTACGATGACCAGGCTGAACGTGGCAAAGAGCCAGAGAAAGGTCCTGGTGGCGGCGTGGGCGCGCCTCCCCCAACGGAGCAGCGCCAACGCTGCTGCGCCTCCCAGCAGGTTCACCAGCGTTCCGGCCGCGTAAAAGGTGCTGTACGCCCCGGCCGGTAATCCCTGAACCCACTGGATGTCAGCCGTGGTGGTGGACACCGCGTTGATGGGCATCCCCAGCAACGCTGCCGAGCCCGCATGGCCAACGATCTCGTGCGACACATTCACCAAGATCCACGCCAGGGCGGCCAGCGCGATCAGCGTAGGTATGTCGATTCGCAAGCGGCTGGTCTCACCTCTCATTTAGAGCTCTCCGAATCTGGTCACGACCGGACGGATCAATGCTACCCAACCGCCAGGCGCATCGGCCACCGACCCGGGTTCTCCGGTGAGCCCAACGGCCTCGAGCTGTGCTGCAGGGGCAATCCGCGACGCCTATATCGGGCCTCCGCAGCCACCAGCGCTTCCAATGGCTCGCCGGTTCAGCCATCAGACCCGGGTGGCAACCACTCCCAGAACCCAGGGCCGGCGCGCCGGTCAGGAATGTGCGCCGGGTACTGGGTGATGCCGACCGGGTCCTGCAGCCCAAACCTGCGCCATGGGTTCTTGACGCTGCTCGGTGCGCCCAAGCACACAACCACAGCAGTCTCCGTCACGCTCCAGATGGTGGACCACAAGGTTCCCAGTCCATCGGCGTAGTGATGCAAACATACCCCGTGGGGATACGGCTCCGAAAGGAGGTCACGAATCAGCTCCTTGCTCAATGGAGTAGCGGCGCCGAGGCGCGACTCGATGGTTCGGCGCCGAGTCACGGGCTCGCGCCGGCGGTTGACGGCATAGGCGTGCAATTCGGGAGAAACAAAATGGTTCGTGGCACAAAGGAACCGGCCCGGCGATTCTCGGCCAAGGCGCCGGGTGGCTCGGTCTTTTCCGGCAACCTCGATCAGTGCGGCTTCTCCCCCAGCATCTGTGACGATCACGTTGGTGCACCAGGCAACCGGTATGTCCGCCAGAGTGGGCAGCGCCTGATCGACGCTGCTGCAGCGATCCAGCAACGCGCGCACGACCGCGAAATAGGGCAACCCGTCGCACGGCGGCCACATCATCGGCGCTCCCCATGAGGTCGTCACGCAAAAGCCATGTTCGTTGATCCCGCTGCCGCGTCCAAAGATCATGTCCGAGAAACCGATGTGGGCCAGTTTATCATGAACCCGCGTGGTGCACAAGCGCAAGTCCAGGTCGGCAACGCGGCAATCAGTGTCTTGCGCCGCATAGAGATGCCCGTCCTGGGTGGCCGAGGGGAGCACCACCAGCTGGCTGCAGTGGTTGCCGCCCCCCGACCGACGTGTTCCGGATGCCGGTCGGCCGACCGGAATTGCGCTTGAGTGGGTCCGCCGGGGTGAGCGGTTCGACCTGGCGATCCTGGACCTGCACATGCCCGAGACGGACGGAGTTGAGCTGGCCGAGGCGATTCACGACGCAAAGAGGGCTATGCCGCTCATTCTGCTGTCGTGGCTGGGCGGCCATGGAACGGAGATCCCGGCGGACTTGTTTGCCGCGTACCTGACCAAACCGATCCGGGCCTCGGCCCTGTATGACGCCGTGATGGGCATTTTAGCGGCAAGCGCGCAGCCGGTACCGACGCCGGCTGCCGTGCCGGCCCGGCCGGACGTGGAGATGGCCGAGCGACTGCCGCTGCGCATCCTGATCGCCGAGGACAATCTGGTGAATCAAAAGCTGGCGCTGCGGCTGCTGACGCAGATGGGCTACCGGGCCGATGTGGCGCCCAACGGGCTGGAGGTGATACAGGCGCTGGAGCGGCAGCCGTACGATGTGGTGTTGATGGAAGTGCAGATGCCCGAGATGGATGGGCTGGAGGCGACAAGCCAGATCTGTGCGCGCCGGCCGGCCGGAGAGCGGCCGCGCATCAACGCCATGACGGCGAATGCCAATCAGGGGGACCGAGAGATGTGTCTGGCGGCGGGGATGGACGACTATGTAAGCAAGCCGATCCGCGTGGACGAGCTCGTCCAGGCGCTGGCGCGCTGCCAGCCATTGGCCTCGCGCCCGGCATCTGCTTGAGCCGAGGTGAATTCCTAGAGGAGCAGTTCTATGCCAGCAGGCGAGATCGTCGACTTGGCAACGTTCTCGGGTTTGCTCGACACTCTTGGGGGGTGACGTCGGCTCTGTGAGTGAGCCGGTGGACGCCTATCTGACCTCGAGCCTCGAGCTGGTTGGCAGCATGCGGCGGGCTCTCTCGAGTGCTGTGTTGCGCTGTGTTGTCAGGAGGTGCATATGGAGCCCGTAGCATGATTGTGGATCGCAGAACCTTCAACTCGACGAGAGGGCACCTCCATGGAGCGGCGGATGTGCTCAAGCTGGCCGGCGGAAAGATGAACTTCCGGGGCGCAGCGCGTTCCCGGAGCGTGACGGCGCTGGTACTGGGCTTCGCCCCGGTCGCATGCGGGCCGGCCGGCCCTACGAAAGCCGCGCACACCCCCACTGTATTCGCGCCCGGCGGCGGCGCCGAACCGGTGGGCGGTGACGAGGTCGCTGCGTCGGTGACGGTCGCAGCGCCCGGCGGCGGCGCCGAATCGGTGGGTGGTGACCAGGTAGCCCCGACGGTGACGGCTACGGCGGAGACGATCTTCGAGCCAATCAGCCCGTACTCCAAGTACGACAAGGTCTACGTCTACACGGTGGAGCAGACGGCTAACGAAGGCAGGTCGTTGTTGCACGTGGCCTACCCTGTGACGGAACACCCCGCCATCAACGCGCGCTTGGCAGCGCTAGCGGATCAGTTCATCGAGGAGTTCCGCGCCCAATCCGCCCTCCAGGAGTCGGCCAACCAGGACTATGTGCGCAAGACGGGAGAGGCGGCTGCGTCGTTCGTCACCCAGTATGTGCAGCACTTTGACGTCACCATCCCCGACGCCAACGTGATCTCTTTGGCAATCGAGCGGTACCAGTTCATGGTAGGGACGGGCAACACGGAGGTCACCGGCTATGTCTTTGATCGCACGACCGGCACAGAGCTCGCTCCCGCCGATCTCTTTGAGAGCGACGCCTACCTGGGGCGGCTCTCGCGGCTGGCGCGCGAGCGGTTGGAGCGCCAGGCCCAGTCCGAGGCGGCGCGGGAGCAGTGGCTGGCGATCAGGCTGGAGATGATCCGGCTCGGCACCGGGCCGCAGGCCGAGAACTTTGACGGGATATTGCTCCACGAGGACGGCACGCTGCAGATCCAGTTCGACAAATACCAAGTGGCCCCAGGCAGCCATGGCGTGGTCACGGTCAGTATGCCGGTGGACGGCGTCGCGGACCTGCTGACCTGGAACATGCGGCAACTCCTGGGGATCGCCCCGGCAGCGCCGACGCCGACCCCGACCGCAGCGCCTTCCTCCACGCCCCAGCCGCCACCCACGCACACGCGCACCCCAGCAACGCCCGGGCCTGAGGCCGGCCCCGGCGCTGTGGACTGCGCGCAGGTCCTGTGCGTGGCGCCCACCTTCGACGACGGGCCGTCGGTCTATACCGAGGGGCTGCTGGATCTGCTGCGGGACCACGACTCGCGCGCGACGTTTTTTGTGCTGGGCTGGTCTGCCCGGGTGCAGTCACGGACTCTCGCCCGCATGGCATGGTAGGGGCACGAGATCGGCAACCACTCATGGAGCCACCTCAACATGACGCAACTCACCGAGGACCAGGTGCGGGAGCACATAGACCAGACCAACGCCCTGGTTGCCGAGATTGCCAGCGCTGTGCCCGGTCTCTTCCGGCCGCCGTACGGCGCTTACGATGACTATGGGGTAGCGACGGCGCACTTTCCGGTGATCCTGTGGAGCCTGGATCCCCTCGATTGGAGGGATCGCGATTTGTCCTCTTATCGGAGAGGTTGAGCAGCGCTTCATCGGGGGCGATCGTCCATGCGCATGACATACATGCGAGCACGGTCGAGGCCATCCCTGCCGTCCTTGAGACCCTTGGCGCTCGGGGCTTTCGCTTTGTGACTGTCAGCCAGTTGATGGCCCCCGTGCAACTTGTCTCCGGTCAGATCTACACACATCGCCCTGCACCGCAGTGAGTGGTTCTGGGCGTCCCACATGCGGGTCGAAAAACGAGGGCGGTGTACGTCCACGAAACCTACACCGGTCCCTCGCAGTAGCTGCGCTACGTGGAGGTGACATCGATCGCGTAGCCATCTCGTTCTGTGAGGAACCCAATTCGCCGGTCTGACCTGGCGGCCGCCGGCCCGGGCGGATGCGAAGATCCACATACCAACTTGCCAGTTGCGGTGGCGGTGGTGGAGCGCAAACGGGCAGTCCCCGCGCCGAGCCATGGCTCCAGCGAAGGCCTAGTACGAATACAGGGATAGGCGCAGGTCTCGCTCTCCCGCCCCCCAAAGTGCAAGGCTACAGCCGCGAGAGCGCCATCGCGGCCAAGCGCCACGCCACCGCCGATATCGCCACCGGCGTGGGCAGGTCAACCTCCTATCGTCTGGCTTGACGGTTCATTCTGGGACTCCAGAACCAGCAGGACCTTACCAACCAGCTCCCGGCGGCAGCGTCGCGCATCGGCTGCATTCGCCGGTCAGGCAGCTCCTTCAATCCGACCGAATCTCTCCAGAAGCAAGAGATTTTCCAGCGTGAGGATGCCAGCCCATTCACGCTGTGCCTTTTTCCAATGATCTGGGTATGCGTCTCCCCAGGTCCAAGTGGGAGTCCACCAGCCGTCCTGGTTCTGTGATGCTATCTCGTAATCCAGATTGGCCGCAACCGCCTCTTGGAGCTCTGACATGAATGGAGATGCCGGACTGTCGACGACCTGCAAGGGACGCAGACTGTATCCAGACCACTGTTCCGGGTCGCGCGCGACGGTTCCTGCGACAAGTCCGGTGAGCTTGCGCAGCAGGGGTTCATGGACCTCCCCGGGCAAGGTGGCCGTCTGGAGCAGGCGAACACAGCAGAGAAGGTCGTGCATTTCGATCTCTTCCAGGCCGGACAGGTAGCCGAGCACCCGATCGGACAGCAGCGCGAGAAGGTCCCTGGGGATCAGTTCCTGATAATCAACCAGATACCCAAGAATCTCGGCCGATGGATTGAGCGAGAAATCATCGAATTCACTCTCGCGGCCGGTCTGATTCCACCAGGGTGCATGAGGGCTTTTTTCGGCCGACGCTGGGATAATCCGCCAATGTTCTTCCCTTCTGTCCAGTGTCGCCAACAGATATCGGATGCCCATGGAGACAACAGCCTGGTCAGTCTTTGCTCCAATTGAGCGGAGGACCCGAAACGCGATGGACGTGCACAGCGCAGAGCTTTCATCAGCCCGCACGTCGGGCTCCAGGGCACGGCCGAATCCGCCATCGGGATTCTGGTATCTTTTCAGGGCATCCAACACAAGATCGGCCGATCCTCCCTCAAAGGCGTGCCTGAACCTGGCCATTTCGAGAGGGCGAACCGTCGTCTCTATGAACTGCCGCAAAGATACCAAGGCCTGATTCGTCAGCCGGCACACCGTCATCGTCTTGCACCTCCAGACACCGGCCAATTGTCGTCTAGCGTGGATCGGGCGCCACCCGTGATGGGCGCCTGGGGGCAGGTCGCTTCCCAGGCAATCGGCCGGTCCGCGCCGATGATGGCTGTCCGGCGCCGGCGTCGGCCATATCCCCCGAAGGGCACCTCACAATCAAGCTCGTTCCCGGTCTCTTGCAGCCCGTATGGGCCAAACCCGCGGCGCAGCCCCGTCATCTGCGCTCGCCAGATCGGTTTTCGGCCTTGAGCGGCCTGACCGGTTTGCTCCATCGGTAACAACGCGCATCGGACCGCATCAACCCTTGGCTGCCATATCCGCCGGACATGGGTGGCCTCTGCGTCTGCCGGCCGGGTCAGGGCTGTCGACGCAGTCGAGCTTTTGACCGCCGCGTGAACCGCCGGTCGGTTGACCGGATGGGGAGGGACAGTGTTACGGATCACGTGGCCCGTTTCGCCGGTCATGGAACCCAGCTATCCTGGTGATCCACACCTCTGCGCGGCCCCTCCACCCCCGCCGGGAGGGAGGGGCCGCGATGGCCAAGTTCACGGCGCGTTGCGTAGCACCAGCGGCAGGAAGACCCTGACCTTGTGGAAGGTCAGTTCCACGCACCAGCCGCCGTGGGTGTTTCCCACATCGCCTGAGGCGTCGTCAACGACGTAGAGGCTCCACGTACCGTTCGGGCCGGTGCCGGCAAAGGTGGCCAGGGTGGTGGCGGCCGAGGGAGCCGGGGCCGGTGCCGCGAAATCGTCACCCGTGCCATAGTTGGTCGGCTGGTAGGTGCCGGAGGTGATCTGCGCCGCGTCCGGCAATGGGCCGTCGGCCGCGTCGTCAAAGGTCAGATTCGCGTTGACCAGGTCGGTGCTTCCGCCCGTGTCGGACATGAGGATCAGGTTTTGGCCCTCCGGGCCGACCAACAGCATGTCGATGTCATCTGGCCAGGTATGGTCAAGCCCGTACAGGTGGACCCGGACGTAGGTCAGGAAACCTGGTCGGCCGGAGACGGCGATGGTCGATGGATAGGGGGCAGCGGGACCGGCCGGCGTTCCGGTGGCGGGAACGGCGATGGCCCCGGCGTTGCAGGCCGTCACCGTTTCGCCAGGTTGGCAGCTCTGGCTCGACGCCCCCAGGATGTAGGTCCCGGTGACGCCGTTGGAAAACGTCGTCACGACCACGTCAACCCAGCCGTTCCGCAGGCCGGTGGCGTCGATCTGCGACTGCAGCACTGAAGGGTAGTCGTCGTTGTACGCCACAAGATTGAGGCAGGGCTGAGTGGGATCAAAGGGGTTCTGGGAGCCATCCGGCGCCTGGTAAAAGACCAGGACCGAGTCAAAGGTCGCGCCGCCGACCAGGCTGGCAAACAGATCGTGGGGCGTCGGGCCGCCCAGGAAATACGAGAACACGTCAAAGTACACGACCGTGCCCGCGACCGACGGCGCGCACGTGCCGTCCGAGCTAAAGGGCCGGGTGAAGGCCGAATCGGCGGTGGTCAGCTCGCCGGCGCGTGACCCGGCCGGGCATGCTTTCGGTGGCGGCCCGATTCGGACGTACTCGATATAGCGGCCGCTGATCCCGGTGATCTTGTCTGCCACCAGGGCGCCGCTCCGGCTGATTTCGTGCACGCCCGCACCGGTGGTGGTCAGGATGTTTCCGTTGGGCAGCTCATGGACGCCGCGGTAGCCGCCCAGTCCCACCGGGTCGTAGCGGCCGACGAACGCACCGGCCGGCGTGAACTCGAGGACCCCTTCCTGATCCGTGGGACTAAAGTTGGCCACCAGCACGTTCCCGTTGGCAGCCTCGGCGATCTGCTCCGGGAAGGTGTTGACCGAGGCGAAATCGACGACGTAGCCGCCGGCCAAGTTGTAGCGGTGGATGGCGTCGCTATCAGTCGCCGAAACCAGCCAGTCGGCTGCCCGCCGGTAGACGTCAAAGGGACTGTCCAGCCCGCCGGAGCCGTTGGCGACAAAGTTGCCCAGGTAGTTGCCGCTGGCGTCGAATTTGGCGACGGCATCTGCGTTGGCGCCAGCCCCTACCGTCACCAGCAGGTTGCCGGTGGCGTCCAGGCTGATGCCGCGGATGTTGTCGAGGATGGCCGTGTTGACGCCGCCGGCCGGGGCAAAGACGCCCAGATAGGCGCCGTCAAGACCGAACCGGTGCACCACGTCACCGGTCTGGTCGGATACCAGGATGCTGCGGGCGTCGGCGCTGAGGATGGCGTTGACCCCCGTGCCCACCACGCTGTTGGACGGGATAAAGTTGGCGTCGATCACGTTGCCGGTGAGTGGATCCAGCGCCATGACGCGGTCGTTGGTCGAATCCGGCACCAAGAGCAGGCCGGTGGTCGACAAGGCGTTCACGGCCAGTGCGCGCGCCGCAGGGTCAGGTGCAGACGGTTCCATCGCGGCGGTTCTCTCTACCCCGGCGATCTCGTCCGCCAGGGCCGGATCCAGCTCATGCGGCTCAGGCGCCGATTCGGGCGGGGCACCGGATGCATCTGGGACGGCCGTATCGGGTGGGCTGATCGTCGGGGTCGTAATCTTTTCCTGGACCTCGGCCTCAGGGCCCGGCCCTTGCGCCAGTCCCAACCCCGAGATCAGCACCAGTGACAAAGCCAGTGTCAACGCAAGTGTTGAGATTCGAATCTTATTCATTCAGTTTTCCTTTCGTTTCCAGTTGTTGGCACCATCTGAGACGCCGGCGGCCGGCGGACGGCTCGCGGCGACCCATCATGGAGACTGTCGACAGTTATTCGATGCCCCGGTCGGGCTTGCACCGGCCGGCGAGTCACCTGCAGCCACCGTGGCATTGGGACCCTCCATCGGTGTACCCAGCTACCCGTCGGCTTCGGTCCGACCCCAGGGTACGCTACCCTCTCCGGCCCCGGCGCGGCCCTACTATCGCTGCCGGGTAAGGGACGTGATATCGCAGCGTTGATATCATAACGCGACTATTGTACACGATTTGGATGGTTGCCGGGCAATTGTGCCGCTGCAAGCGGTTGATTGTCGGCAACGCCGGATCGACTTTGGGCGCTCATATGCCGACGAATAGGGCGTCTGTGCAGGCATCGGCCTGACGCCTGGCGGCTGGCGTACTCGAGCGAGCAGCGTAACACTGCGCGCCGCGGCGGCTCTGACCCGCGGGCGCGCCCATTCGAGCGGGTGACGCACGTTGTGGAAGCAATGGCAGCGCTTGATCCAGCCGACGCAATCCTGCTCTGAGCGGCAGGAATCGTGTCAAGTCGGATGGCATCGGCAAGCTCAGGACAGGCGCGGACCTGATCCAACAGGTTCCCGGAGTGGCGCCCTACCACGGGCTGACCTCTCCGCTAGACAGAAACAGATTTACCCGTGTAGTGATCTTGTCGCCGAATCTGTACCATGGGCCGATTTCCCGTGGCATTGTCAGGTGTTGCGGCCGAAAGTAAAGTCAACCCTTCTGCCATGCCATACCATACCGAACCCATTCGGTTTGGGATCCTGGGTAGCCAGGCCGCAAAAACTCGGTCTCCTTGATGGTTGAGCTGCAGCCCGTCCGCTTCAACAGGAGGTCATCATGAACAACATAGCCCGTAATCCGCTTGCGGGGATTGCCTTTCTAGTGATGGGGCTATCCCTGACCTGTGCGGCCGTGCTCACCGCCTCTCAAGCCGTTCGCGCGGCAGGCATCCGCTACACTGCACCGGCGGCGCAGGGCAGCGGCGACTGCTCCTCGTGGCGAATGCCTGCACCCTGCAAACCGCACTGACGGGCGCATCCAGCGGCGATGAGATCTGGGTCAGCGCGGGCGTGCATTACCCCGGCAGCAATCGCAACGACACCTTTGCCTTGCAGAGCGGCGTGGCGGTCTATGGCGGCTTTGGCGGGACCGAAACCGGTTGCGAGCAGCGCGATTGGGCCGCCAACGTCGCCGTCCTCAGCGGGGATATTGACCAGAACGACCTCGCCGACCCCAATGGCGTCGTCGAAGACACGGCCCATATCACCGGAACCAACAGCTACCACGTGGTCACGGGCAGCGGCGTGGCCACGACAGCCGCGCTGGGCGGTTTCGTCATCACCGCCGGGCAGGCGAACGTTGCCGGAAATAACAACGGCGGTGGGTTGCTTAACACCGCCAGCAGCCCCCGGCTGGCCAACCTGACCGTCAGCGGCAACTGGGCGTCTCGGGGCGGCGGCGGCATCTATAACGATAGCAGCAGCCCGGTCCTGAGCCACGTGACACTGATCGGCAACGCGGCCGGCGAGGACGGCGGCGGGATGTACAACACGCACAGCAGCCCGACGCTGAACCACGTGACCTTTAGCGGCAACTCGGCCACCGCGGGCGGCGGCGGAATGTTCAACTATGATGGCAGCAATCCGACGCTCGATAACGTGACCTTTGTTGGGAATACGGCCTATCGCGGCGGCGGGATATGCAATGCCGACACCGGACTCGTGGCCGGAGCGGGCCCGGCGCTGAACGGTGTCACCTTGACCGGAAACGCGGCCGTCACTCGCGGAGGTGGGATTTTCAATCACCACAGTCGCGCCGCCGTCACGGACGGCGTGTTTCTTGGCAACACGGCCGGCGAGTCGGGCGGGGGGATGGCCAACAGCTCGAGCGCCGTGGTGGTGGTCCAGGCCATCTTTTCGGGCAACCAGAGCGCCAGCGGCGGCGCCGTCCGCAATGAATACAGCAGCCTGATCCTGACCAACGCCACCATCGCCGGCAATCAGGCCAGCGGCGCGGGCGGCGGCATCTCTAATGACAACAGCGGCCCTTTCATCCAGAACACGGTCGTCTGGGGCAATGCCAGCGGCTCTGGGGGCGCTGACCTGCACAATGGCGCCAACAGCACGCCAACCATCCGGTACAGCCTGGTGGGAGGCTACAACCCCGGCGCGTGGACCAGAGCCCGGCGCGCTCCGACGGGCGGCCGCTAGTGGGGCCTGGTAGAGCGGGCTGGTGCAAGCCGGGCGCGGCCCGGCGCATGGACAAGAGCCCAGCGCTCCGACGGGCGGACACTGGTGGGGCCTCGTGGGGCGGACAGGAGCCGGGCGCGGTGTGACGGTTGGACAAGAGCTGGGCGCGCTCCGACCGGCGGACACTGGTGGGGCCTGGTGGGGTGGGCGCGTGCAAGCCGGGCTCGGTCCGACGGGCGGAGACCAGTCGGGCCTCGTGGGGTGGGCGGGTGCAAGCCGGGCGCGGTGTGACGGTTGGACCAATGCTGGGTGGGGCCCGACGGGCGAATCGGCGCTGGGACCACCCAACGGGTCATTGACTCAGGGTGCGTTCTGCGTACAATAATCAGCAAGAGACTGCGTTTCTCCGGGAACGGGAATGTCCGCGCCAGCCCGTCGCACTGTGCCAGAACCTGAGACGAAACGTATTCGGCCGCCCGAGTCGGCGCCGGCTGAACCCCAGCCACTGCCTGCCGGGCAGACCGGGCGGCTGGCAGCGGCCGGGGGCGGGTCGTTGCCCGCCCAGGCGGCCGCGCTCCGGCGCATGGCCCCGCAGCAGCGGCAGCAGGCGCTGATCCAGTTAAGTCGGGTGCTGGGCAACCGCCGCCTGGGCCAGGTCGTCGCCCTGCTGCGGGACGCGCACCCGGAACCCGTTGCGCCGGTCCGGGTAAAGGCGCCGGCGGCGGCCATCATGCCGTACACCATCCGCCTGGAGGGTGCGGTTGGCGCCCGGACGCCGGAGAGTGTAGACTCGATCCGCAGCCAGCTGGTCGGCTGGGGGATCAGCAATCCGGGCGACCTGAACACGATCAACCAATCCGTGGCCATTGCTCGGGATGGCCCAATGGCGCCGCTGACCGATGGCCAGATCCACCAGGGGATGACGATCCTGGAGGGGCTGCTGCCCGGCGGCGGACCGCGCGGCGCGCCAGGCCGGGTGGTGCGAGCGTGGAACCGCGGGTTGGACGACCTGGGGGCGGGGCGGCGCTACCCGACTATTCTCCACTTTGCGGTGCGGCTGGAACAGATGGCGCAGGCCAGCATGAACATGTCGTACCTGCAGGCGATCCAGGCCATGCCCACCGTTCGTTTGGCCGGCCTGCAGCTGGGGGTGCATCCGCGGGCAGTCTATTTCGTGGCGGCGGCCCAGGTGGGGATGGACGTGGCCGCCGGGGTGCAGCCAAACCAGGGCCATTACATGGCGCCGGGCGCCTTTTTCCCCGAGTTGCGGGCCATCCAGCGGCAGGCACGCGCGATGGCGCGCCCGGCCCCGCGGCGCCGGGCGGGCGCGGCAGCTCAGCCCACCCCGCTGGATCGGCTGGGAGTCCAGGCATTCAACGTCATGCGGAGCGAGGTCCTGCAGATGGTGAGGGTGATGGAGGAGCAGCAGAGCCGGGGCGGCCAGCCGGTGGAACACCGAGAGCCGGGCCTGCAACGGTACCTGATCCCACTGGGCGTGGCGCTGCGGGCTCTGCCAGAGGCCACCACGGCCGAGGAGGCGCGGACGCTAGCGGGCCAGTTGAACCAGATACTGGGCAGCGTTCCGATTGGCCAGCGGACCCACGGCGGTGGGTCGATCGACCCGCACGGCACGGCGCACGCGCTGGGGCTGGCGATTGACCTGTTCAACGGCACCGGATCGGAGGGCATCTATCAGAACTTTGGCATCCCGGCCACCCACTGGCCGTTCTTGCACCTTCTGATGGACGAGCACCCCACCGCCGAATGGATGCGCACGCTGCGGCCGCGGGCAATTCACGAGTTGACGCCCGAGCAGGCGGGCGAGCTGGCGGCTCTGGTGCAGGCGCACGGTCGAGCGTTGGCAAACAGGTTGCGGCCGGCTGCGCCCGAGGGCGATGCGGCCGCCCAGGCAGCCGCCCGGCGGAGCGCCCGCGCGGAGGCGCAGGCGGCCGCGCGCGCCCGCCGTCCCGTGCTGGCCACCCTCACCCAAATTCGCAACCGCGTGCTGGGCGGGTACTTTCAGCGTTGGCAGGTGCTGACCATGGCGCTCTCGCGCTCTGCGTGGTACCGATCAGCGCCTGAGGTGCGGCAAGTGGCGCAGGAGCTGGTAGAGATGCTCCGCATGGACCGGCGGTCGTTCATGAACCTTTCGCCGGCGCAGGTGCTGGAAGGGCTGCAGGCGCGGCACGCGCGGCTGGTGGTGCTGTGCCGTCAGGGGAGGGAAGCGACCCAACGGATGGAATCCGAAGCCGCCGCCGGAGTCGAGTCCGAGCCGGAAAGTGCCGCCGCCGGCCGGGCAGCGGAACGGGCGCGGCGACTGGCCGAGCAAACCCGGCGGAGGCAGGCGAGGGCGCGGGCCCAAGAGGTGGCCGTGTTGGACCGCGTGGACCCGGGCACCGGGCGGGTTGGGACCACCCTCTCGGAACAGTTGGAGCTGCTGACCGCCGAGGGCGACACCCTGCAGGAGACCTTTACCGCTGAGCGGGAAGGGCAGGTTCAGAATCTGGTGAGCGGGCGCGGGTTTGACGCGTGGCTGGGGCGGGTGGAGCAGATGGAGCGACCGTTGTACGATCAGCCGCGCATCCTGGTGGAGGCGCTGGATCAGGTGGCCAGCCATCGGCCGGCGGCCGGGGCGCCGCAGACCCACTTTTATGGCGGGCACCATTGGGAAGTAGCGCCGGAGCAGACTCTCACCAGCCCGAGCTCGTACCGCGAGTCGCTGCAGCGCGATATGAGCCGGCGCAGCCCGGAGACGATGCGGCGCATCCTGACGACGATGGCCGAGAGCGAGGGCGGCCGGCGCATCCTGGGGGGCAGCGATCCGGACTTTCGGCAGGCGCTGGACCAACCGCCGCACGGCAACGCGGCTGGGCTGATGAGCCAGGCGCTGGCCTCGAGAGAGGCGCCGGCCGGCGCGGGAGGGTCGTCAGTAACCGAGTTCCTGCGCTCGCGCGGGTTTCCGACGCTGGCAGGGGAGCAGAGCGAGGGGCAGAACGAGGCCGAGGGACAGCCGGCGCCGTGAGAACCTTGAGGGCGCTGACCGCGCACCTGTGAAATCCATGAGGTGCGGCGGTGGATTCCTGCGTGCCCCGGGATAACCTGGACCGTGCATCGCATGGATGGTTTGGCCGCGGTCCGCAATGGCCGGCGGTTTGCAGGTTCACCGCAACGGCGCATTTGTCTCCCTCGCGCAGGCGGGCGCCCAGAACACACACGACCGGGACGACACGCGGGTGACAAGGGTGACCGAGACGCAGGCGGGATTGACGAGAACGGCGGGTTGTGAAGGCGGCTGGATTCCCGCCTGCGCGGGAATGATGGGTATAAGGGCCTGCGTGAGCTGCGTTGCGCCCTTCAGGCCCACTGTGAATACTCAACCCGAATTGCGCGCCAGGTCAATAGCCAAACGCCGGCCGCCCAAGACCGGCCGGTGTTCCGGCAAAGCGCTCTCTGTGAACCTCCCTACAGCACGTTTCGCACCAGCGGCAGCTGGCGGACCAGGTGCCCGACCAGGAAGCAGAGGATCACCGCCACCGGTGCGACGCACATGAACGTGACCATGCCTCCGAGATCAGGTCGACCTGGGGAGTCTCGTCTCAAACCGATCTCGCGGTCCCCTGGCGGCTTGCCAGCCCGGCTTCCTCGCCTGGCGCAGCGGGGGCTTTGCTGTTGCCACCACGAGCTTCCGGGTATCATTCTGGCCAATATCGAGTAGAATCAGGACACGGGATGTTGGGTAGATGGGCCGCCATGCCGCGGCCGGTGTGTCGGCGGCAAGTGCCATCAAGGAGTCACGTCATGCGCTCGAAAACTCAGAAAGAGAGGATGTTGGCGGGAGAAGGCTACAACTGCCTCGACCCTGACCTGGAAACCGAACGTCAGATGGTCCGGGCGCTGCTCCGGCGCTACAATCTATCCCAACCCGGACCAGAACGACAAACCGCCCTGGAGCAGATGTTGGGGCAGATCGGCCGGAATTCGGTGGTTGAACCGCCCTTTTACTGTGCCTACGGGAAGAACATCTATCTCGGTGATCATGTCTTTTTGAACGTCATGTGCACCATATTGGACTGCAACGAGGTGCATTTCGGCCATCACGTCATGGTCGGCCCCTCGGTCCAGATCTATACCGCCGCCCACGACCTGGAGGCGGAAACTCGTATCCAGGGCTGGGAAGTCGCCAAACCGATCGTCATCGAGGACAATGTGTGGCTAGGAGGCGGTGCCATCCTGTTGCCGGGTGTGACGATCGGCCGGAATGCCGTGGTGGGCGCGGGCGCGGTCGTCTCCCGGGATGTTCCTGCGAATACCGTCGTAGCGGGAAATCCGGGTCGGGTGATCAGAGAGATCGAGCCGCGCACCCGGCCGACGCCCTTGACCAGCGACGGACGCGCCGGCCGGGGTGAGAGGTAGGGGCACAGCGCCTGACGGTCGATTTGGCAAAGGGAGGGCGGCATGGAGATGCTCAGGGAACAGACCTTTGATTCGGGCCCCGTGACGATCAACTTTGTTGAGGGGCCAGCTTCTGGGCCGGCACTGGTGCTGCTGCACGGCGGAGGCGACCGCTGGCAGGGCCTGCTGCCCATCATCCCGAGCCTGACGACCGGATGGCACGTCTATGCCCTGGACCTACGAGGGCACGGCAAGTCCGGCCGGGCGCCCGGTCAGTACCGCCCCGAGCAGTACGTTCCGGACATCGCCGCGTTTCTGCAGCGGCGGGTCAAAGAACACGCGATCCTCTTTGGTCACTCCCTGGGCGGATGGATTGCGCTACTGGCGGCCGCGGAACTCGGGGACCACGTGCGGGCGCTCATTCTGGGTGACCCGCCGCTCTGCATGGAGAGCTGGGTCGCGCACGAGGGCAGCGAGCGTAGCATCGCGTTCTACCGTACCCTGCGCGATCTGGTGGGGTCAGGGCTTTCGGCGCCCGAGCTGGCTACTGCGTTGGCGGACATGCCGATCTCCGTGCCGGGACAGGACACGCCGGTACGGTACGGGGACCTTCCCGGCCGGGATGCTGCCCATATCCGAGCGTGGGCAGAGACCCTGAGCGGGCTGGATCCAGATGTAGCGCAGTACCACGCGGAAGGGCGGATGGACGGGTACGTGCGGCAGGTGGACCTGGACGCCGCGTTGCGGCGGCTGACGTGCCCGGTGCTTATTCTGCAGGGAGGGGTCGTCTCCGACGGCGACGCGGAACACGCCCTGTCCTTGCTGGCCCATGGAGCGCATGTGAAAATAGAGGGCGCAGATCACAGCCTGGGGCTGGATACCGGGACGGTTGCTCCGCTGCTGAGGGCGATGACGGATTTCCTGGCGTCGCTCTGATCGGCACGCAGCCGCACCGAAGAGGGGTTCGGTATGGGTGAACCCATGGCGGCACAACACGTCTGTCATATCTATCTCCTCGGCCCACCCATGGTGCGCCGAGGCAGGGTCGTTCTGCCGCCGCTTCCCACCCAGAAAACCACGTTGCTCCTGGCCTATCTCGTCCTTCACCAGCACTGCCCTCACCCGCGCGAGGCACTGGCCGCGCTGTATTGGGGTGATGTCTCCGACGAACAGGCCAGACACTCGCTCCGCACTGCGCTGGCGACGCTCCGCCGATATCTTGGCAGCGATGTCCTGCGGGCGGATCGCGAATCCGTCTGGGTCAATCCTGACCTCTCGATCTGGGTCGACGCCGGGGAATTCGAAGAGCAGGCGCGATCCGCCGCCGGTCATGAAATTGCGCCGCTGAGATCTGCGATCGACCTTTACCGAGGCGACCTGCTCCCCGGTTTTTACGACGATTGGATCCTGCGGGAGCGAGACCGCTACCAGGCGCTCTACCTGGACTTGGTGCTGCAGATGATCCAGTTGCACCGGTCGCGCAGCGACTATGCGGCCGCCATCGAATACGCCGAGAGGGCGCTGGCCTGCGAGCCGGCCAACGAACGCGCTCATCAGCATCTGATCTTTTGCCGCCTGGCCCTGGGAGACCGCAGCGCCGCGCTGAGACAATACGAGCATTGTCGCCGGGCTCTGCAAGAGGAGCTGGCGGTTGAGCCATCACCCGAGACCACCGCGCTGTACCGCTGGCTGACGCGAACCCCGGCCAGGGCGCTTGAAGCCCGGATCACCAACCTGCCCATCCCCATCTCGAGCTTTGTCGGGCGCACCAGGGAGATGGCGCGACTCAAGGAGATGCTGGCACAGGCACGCCTGGCGACGCTGACGGGCCCGGGCGGCTGCGGCAAGACGCGCCTGGCGGTCCAGGTGGCCAGCGACCTGGTGGACGCTTTCCGGGACGGCGTGTGGTGGGTGGATTTCGCGCCGCTGACCGACGAATCGCTGGTCTCTCAGGCCATCGCCAGAGCCGCCGGGGTTGCCGAGGAGCCCAACGTGCCGACGCAAGAGACCCTCGTCCACCATCTGGTTCCGCGGCAGGTGCTGCTGGTGCTGGACAACTGCGAGCACCTGGTGGATAGGATCGCACAGCTTGCCGCGGTGTTGCTGAACGAGTGCCCCAGGCTGACCATACTCGCCACCAGCCGTGAGGCCCTTGGAGTCCCGGGTGAGATGCTCCTGCTCATCCCTTCGCTCTCGTACCCGTTGACCGGGCAGTTTCTGCCGGACGAAGAGCCGCAGGACTATGAGAGCGTCCGACTGCTGTGCGAACGAGCCGCGGCCGTCACCGAGGGCTGGAAGCTGAGCGATACGAACGCCGCAGCCGTTGCCCAGATCTGCCAGCGGCTGGACGGAATACCGCTGGCCATCGAGCTGGCAGCAGCCAGCCTGAAAGTCCTGGCGGTACAGGAGGTCGCCGCACGGCTGGACGATCGCTTTGGCCTGCTGACGGCCGGCGGCCGCACCGCCCTGCCGCGCCACCGGACCTTGCGGGCGGTGATCGACTGGGGCTACGATCTGCTTTCGGAGCAAGAGCGCCGTCTGATGAGCACCCTGTCGGTGTTTGCCGGCGGCTGGACACTGGAGGCGGCGGAGGCAGTGGGCGCAGACGGCATCTCGTCTCAGCAAGTGCTTGGGCTCATGTCGCGCCTGGTCGACAAATCGCTGGTGGAAACCGCAGAAGAGCCGGGCGGCGGAGCGCGCTACCGCATGCTGGAGACGGTGCGGCAATACGGCCTGGAGCGGCTCAGCGAGGCCGGCCAGGTGGAGGCGACCCGCCATGGCCATGCGCTCTTTTTTGCGGGATTGGCCGAGAGAGCAGAGTCGGAGCTGCGGGGTCCGGAGATGCGTGCCTGGCTGGCACGGCTGGAAACGGAGCACGACAACTTTCGGTCGGCGCTCGCGTGGTCACTGGCTCATGGATCGGCCGAGCTGTGTCTTCGTTTTGCGGGTGCGCTGGGGATCTTTTGGCATCGGGGCTATCTGAGCGAGGGGTGCGCCTGGCTGGAACGCCTGCTGGGGCGTGGCAAGGAGGCGCCGCCCCGGTTGCGCGTCAAAGCAATGGTTTCGGCCAGCTGGCTGGCGAGGGACCTGGGAGACTACCGGCGGGCAGCGGCGCTGCAGGAAGAGAGCGCCGCGATATTGCGCGCGGTGGGGGACAGGCTGGCGTTGTTCGACGTGCTGATAGGGAGAGGCCTCCTGGCCGTCTACCAGAACGACCCGCGGCGGGCGTTTGCCAATTTCAACGAGGCGCTGGCTCTGGCAGAGGAGCTGGACTACCCCTGGGGACGCGCCCGGGCGCTGGTCAATCTGGCGCATGCGGCGCTTTTCAACCTCCAATGGGACGCTGAGGCCCGGTCCCGCGGTGAAGAGAGCCTGGAGCTTTTCCGGCAATTGGACGACGCGACGGAGCAGGCGCACGCACTGATCATCCTGGGGCCGGGCGCACACTATGAGGGCGACGACCGGCGGGGGCGGAGGCTGGTGGAGCAAGCCGCTGCTATCTGCCGTCAGGCGGGTGACAGGCGGCAGCTTGCCTGGGCGACCTCGGTGCTGGGCGTGATGCTGCGCTGGGAGGGCAGGGTCGCCGAGGCGTTGCCCGTCGCCAGGGAGGGTCTGCGCCTCGCCCTGGAACTGGGAGAAAAGACGGTAGCGGTCTTTGCTCTGATCCTGCTGTCAGGGCTGGCCAGGGATCGGGGAAAAACCCTGCAGTCCCTTCACCTGCTAGGGTGTGCCATCGCATACGGTGAGTCGTTTGGCTATCGGGCGTCACCGCTCCAGTGGGACGTTGTCAATCGGGATGTCGATGCGATGCGCTCCGAGTTGGGGGAAGAGGCGTTCACCAGCGAGTGGGCACACGGGGCAGGGATGCCGCCCGAGTGGGCAGTGCAAGCCGCGTTGGACGATTCGTGAACCATCCTGCTCCGGCCTCATCACAGAACACTCATGGCGGCGGACTTGACGCAGATTTGACGATCATGGCCCAGGATCATCTCCAATAGAAGGGGTGATCCATGCTGGAACCACGCAACAGCTCGGCTGCCGGTGAAGGTTCAAGAGTGGTGCTGGACAGCCTGAGCGCAATCAATGCTGGCGACCTGGAGCGGGCGTTGTCGCACCTGGCCGACGACGCCGAGTGCACGCTGATCGGCATCGCACCCGGCCATCCTCGTGCCCTCAGAGGGAAGGAACAGCTCCGTAGCTGGTTCGGCGACCTTGCCGCTCAACACCTGCGAATCGAAGCAGACATCCTGGCGACAAAAGCGACCATCGTGACCGCCGGGACCCTCTCCTGGACTGATTCAACACGCCAACTCGGCGTGGCGCCGCTGGCAGCAACGGCGCAGGTCCTCATCGACCACGGCAAGATCAGCCGAATCCAGTGGACAATCCATCCCGAATCGGCGGCAAAACTGCGGGCCGCCCTGGCGCACGCCCAGGAATAGCCTAGTCGGCGCCGCTCCAGGCGACCGCCAGGGTTTTGACGCTGATTTGACGTTCGAGCTGTATGGTGGTGGTTGGACGCAAGGGACAAACCGGCCGGAGTGGGTTCGTTCGTTTCCGCGGTGCGTAGGATTGGATGGGAGGTGAGAAATGACCGGAATCCCCAACAACAGCACCTGGTTCAACCTGGCGTTTCATGTCCCCCTGGCGTTGGCATTTGGTTACTGGGTGTTCTCAAAGCGTGGCAACGTCGGAAGTTAGAGAATTGGCAGTGAAAGGAGAGACGAAAATGAAAGTCAAATGTCTTCTGACCGTGGTTTGCCTGGCACTGGTGCTGGCGCTTGCGCTGCCGTCGGTTCAGGCTGCGTCGGCGCAGGCTACGTTCACCGATTGTGCAGCCGAGTTGACCTTGCTGGGGTACGAAGAGGGTACGGTTAGCTTCCACGGTCCCAATATGCACATCCGAGGGCGCGTGGTCTGGTTTGAGCAGGTCTCCGACAACCCCCTTTGCGCGGGATTGCTCACCGTGGTGGTAAACTATAACCTGGACGCGGATGGGGCCGGGCCCAAGTGGGGCACTTTTTCCTGGGAGGCGGCGGCGAACGCTCCTACCACCGGTGGTTTTGAAGGAGCCTTCACCGGGTGGTCAGAGGAGTACACCTGGAGCTCGTCGGTTCACGCGGTGGGCCGCGGGTATGGCGACCTTGACGGGCTCCAGATCCGTGAATTCATCGACTTTCCGACCATACTCCACGGTTTTGCTACCGTGACCGTCCTCGACCCGCACGGAGACTAGGCAGGCAGGGGAGTGGCATCCGGGGCCCGGGGAACACCTCCGGGCCCCTTGACGACTGCGAGAGTGTACACGGAGGAAACCTTGATGACCGAACGATCGCGGGCGGCCACATCCGCTTTGCAGCCGGGAGTTGAGATTCGAGACCTGCACTCCCACATCATCGATCAGGATATGCGGCTGTTCGTCAAGCTGCCCTGGCGCTACGAACGGACCGATGCAAGGTATCCCGTCCTGTATTGCCTGGACGGAAATCGTTCCTTTTCCTTGTATGCGGCCGCCTCGTTGATCCTCGAGACGCCGGGGACGAGCGCGCAAGAGATCATCGTCGTCGGGGTGGGGTACCAGACCGACAGCGACCGGATCAGGGGGTTGGCCCAATGGGCGGCATGGCGGACCCGCGACCTCACGCCGGTTCGCGATGCGCAGGACGAGTGGTTTTGGAGGGAAAAGCTGGCCGCGCTCCTGGACGGCGAGGAGCTCGATGTCCAATCCGGCGGCGCCGCGCAGTTCCTCGAGTCGCTCTGCCAGGAGATCGTTCCGTTTGTCGAGGCCAACTACCGCGCCGCTCCCGGCGACCGGGCGCTGGCGGGCTACTCTTCTGGCGGGCTCTTTACCCTGTACACCCTGTTTCACCGGCCGGATACCTTCACTCGGTACTTTGCCGGCAGCCCCGACATGCCGGAGGTGCTGTTCGAGTATGAGCAAGCATACGCCGCGGCGCACGATGACCTGGCAGCCAGGCTCCTGATCACGGTTGGCGGCAAGGAGGCAGAGCTGCTTGAGCCGATCGGGCGGATGGCCGAGCGGCTGCGAACGCGTGCCTATCCAGGCCTGGAAGTGGTGCCCCAGATCCTGGAGGGTGAGGGCCATTCGTCGGGCTATCCGGCCGCCGTGAGCCGGGCGCTCTGTGTGCTGTACCACGACCAATGACGAGAGGCGTGCTCGAATCCAGATGGTAGAGGAGAACGAAAAATGGCAGAGGTGACACTTTTTGTCCTGTATCCCTTTCCGGCCGATGTCGACCGGTTCAACCGGGATTACGAGAATCACCTAAAGCTGCTACACCAAGAGATGCAGATCCCGGAGCAGGCGCGGCCGTACGCGCTGACGCGTTTTGTCGAGATGCCGCCTGGCAGGCCGCCCTACTATCTCATGTTTTCCCTGCCCTTCCCATCGGCCGAGGCGCTGCAGCAGGCCTTTGCGACGCCCGAGATGCAGGCGGTGGCAGCCGACGCTGCCCGACTCTCTTCGGGTGGCGCTCCCGTCATCCTGGTGGGTGTAGCCGGGGCATAGGGGCTGCCCCTCGGCCGCCCAGCGAGGACCGGCCGCGCGGCGCGGGCGCCTCGCCTGGCGCCGGGCAGACAGGGGTATTCGTTTCCTGCCCGTCGCGTAACCGGCGCTGGCCGGTCCTGACCGGCGGCCGGCCTAGCCGACCTGTCCGGCGTGGCCTGGCCGCCGGTTAGCCGGCAGCGCCAACCGGTTGAGAACGTGGGCCAGGCGGAGGGCGTCAGCGGCCAGTTGCGCCGTGCGTCCGGGCCGCGCACCCTGTGCGGCGTTGCGCTCAGCTCGGGCGGGTTCGCCAGGAGGGTTGGCGTCGGTCTGGCAAGGAGGCGAATTCGCCTCCCTGGGTCATGATCGGCTGGGCGTCGCGGTACCCGGCCGGGTCGGCCTCGGTCGGGTTCTTGTTGGCATAGCACCACCGGCCGTCATGCCAGATCGCCAGGTCAGCGCTCCTCTCGCCCGAAAAAGCGCTTTGCTCCTCCGCGGTTAGCTCGCGCACCAGGGGCCACCCGCCAGGGGCGTCGGTGTCCACCATGGCGTCCCACACCTCGCACCAGGCCTGATCGCGCCAGCTTTCCGCTTGTTCTGGATCACAGTCCTGGTCAATCGGGATGGTCACCTCGGCGGTATGGGGCGTCCAGCCAAGGTCCATACCCGCCGTCGCGGCCAAATTGTGAAAACGGGCCACCACCAGGCAACAGAGCTCGCAGATCGTCTCATCAGGGGTACCCACCCCCCAGCCGGTGTGCAGCGCCGCCTCACCCCATGGGCTGCCCTGGGTCACGATCTTTCGGTGGGTCATTGCGGGCAGTCCTTGACACCAGTTCCGACTTGAGCCGAGGCCGTTGACGGTTTCATTGGCAAGCCACCTGGCGGGTGTTCCTCTACCGATCGGTGAGCCAAAACCGGCCGGCCAGACCGGCCCCGATGGGTCTTCCGGCCTAGGCTACATCACGCAGAGCGTCTCGATGATATCTCGCACCACCTTGATGCCCGTCAGTAGGTCCTCCCCGGAAATGCGCTCGTCGATGCCGTGAACCCGGCCGAGATCAGCGCGCTCCATCACCACCGGGGCGAAACCATAGGCCGGGTAGCCGCGCTGGCGCCAATAACGGCCGTCGGTGCCGCCGGGCACCAACATACGGAAATCGACCGCGCCGGGATAGTGGCGCCGGATGCCGGCTTGCACCGCATCGACGAACGGGCCGTGCAGCGGCGCAATCCCCGACGGGGGCGAGCTCTCCATCACTTCCACTTGAATCCGCTCGTCGGCCAGGCGTTCCCGGAGCCAGATGTGAAACTCGTCGGCCTTGGTGTCGGGCAACAGCCGGCAGTCGATCTCGGCCTCGGCGCGCTCGGGGATGACGTTGACCTTGTAACCGGAGCGCAACACCGTCAGGCTGACGGTGTCCCTCAACATGGCATTCAAGCTGGGGTCGGCCGCCAGCCGCGAGGCGGCCAGTCGCAGCGCCCAGGGCCGATCCAACCTCGCCAGGAGCGCCGAAGCGGGAAACTTTTGCGTCGGCGCGATGGCGCGAAACATGGTTGAGGTGATCTGGCTGACGCGCAGCGGCCGGGGGGGCGACAGCACCCGGTGCAGCGCCTTGAGAAGCGTCACATTGGCGTTGTCCTGGTGTGGCATCGAGGCGTGGCCGGGCTTGCCGCTGGCAATCAGCTTCAGGTGCTGGATCTGTTTCTCGGCGACCGTCAGGCCAAAAAAGAGGCCGGGTCCGAACATGTCCTTGAACCCGCCGCCCCCCTCGTCCCACACCCATTCCGGGTCGAGTTCGGCCGGGCGCTGCTCCACCAGCCAGCGCATGCCATGCTTGCCGCCGGTTTCCTCATCGGGCACGGCCAGCCAGACCACCGGCCGCCGAAAGCGGGCGCCCGACTTGATTAGTGACTCGAGCGCCAGGAGAAACATGATGCCCAGGTTCTTGGTGTCCAGCGTGCCGCGGCCCCACACAAAGCCGTCCACGATCGCGCCGCTGAACGGTGGGTAGGTCCAGGCCGCGGCTTCGGCCGCCACCACGTCGATGTGGTGGTTCAGCAGCAGCGGTTTCAGCGGTTCGCTGCCGGGGATGCGCGCCACAACCAGTCCGCGACCGGGCGCCGTCTCGTGGACCACCACATCGTCGGTGATGCCCCGAGCGCGCAGTTGGTCGGCCAGCCAGGCTGCGGCCGCCATCTCGTTGCCGGGGGGATTGGTGGTGTCGAACTGGACGTAGCGGCTCAGGGTGGCGACGGCATCACGGCCGATTGCGTCCCAGGGTGGGTTCGAGCTCATGGTATACCTCCTTATGAGCGGACATCACGCGTTTCCCCATCGCGAGTTTGAGGGCGACGCCTGGATTCGTCCATTGACAAGATCGGCCGGCAGTTGCGCCGGAGCCGGGAGTGACCACTGGGTTCGATCCCGCTGCGCTGGTTTGCCGGCCAACGGATCATAGCACGCCGCTGCAGAAACGACAAGATTGGGCCTGGCGCCCGGCGCGTAAGGGCCCGGGTCCGAATCCCGGGCATCCAGGCCCGGGGTTCAGATGGATTATTCCGCCGCGTTGACCGCGTAGGGGCGGGTTTGAAACCCGCCCCTACAGCCGCATGGGTTGTTTCGGCCGCCCGTTTGCACGCCCGCTTGCGCTGTGATATGCTGCAAGCGAGTTGCGGCACCGGTATCCTCGCAAGAGGACCCCTGCCCCAGGGGAGATTGGCTGTGGCGGAGGTTGTTGGATGACCGGGTCTGGTGGGCGCCGTTTGGACGCAGAGACGTCAATTGAACAACCCGCCTGGGTGCGGCGGCAGGCCGTGCGACGGCCGGTTGAGCCGGGAGCGACCGGATTGGGGTGAAGGTACACCATGCCTTCCACGCTGCTGGCAACCAAGCTCCATAGGCCGCGTCCGACCCCCAGCCTGGTGGCGCGACCACGGCTGACCCAGCGGCTGGACCAGGGTTTGCGGCAGGGCCATCGCCTGTTCCTGGTCGTTGCGCCGGCCGGCTATGGCAAAACCACTCTGGTCACCGACTGGCTGGGCCAGACCAGCATTCCCTCGGCCTGGCTCTCGCTGGACGAGGGGGACAACGACCCGCTCTCCTTCCTTACCTACCTGGTGGCCGCGCTCCAAAAGGCGTTCGGTCCGACGCTGGGACGACCACCGCTGCAGGGGTTCCAGGCGATGCCGCAGACTCCTCAGGCGATGGTGGCCCCCCTCATCAACGACCTGGCGGCTTTGGACCGGCCGGTGGTCCTGGCGTTGGACGACTATCACGTGATCAGCACCGCGTTCATCCAGGAGGCGATGGTCTTTCTGCTGGAGCACGCCCCGCCGAACCTGCACCTGGTCGTTTTGACCAGGGCCGACCCGCCTTTCCCGCTGCCACGCCTGCGGGTGCGCGACCTGATGACCGAGATACGGGATCGGGACCTGCGCTTTACCCCCGAGGAGATGACCACCTTTCTCAACTCGCTGCATGGCTTGAACCTGCCGGCCGAGCAGATCACGGCCCTCGAATCGCGCACCGAGGGATGGGCGGCCGGGGTGCAGTTGGCCGCGTTGTCGTTGGAGGGGTGCGGCGCCGAGCGGGCCGCGCAGTGGGTGGCCGAGTTGAGCGGCAGCCACCACTATATTGTGGATTATCTGCTGGAAGAAGTCGTCAGCCGTCTGCCGGATCGGGTGCGCCGGTTCCTGCTGGGCACCTCGGTCCTGGATCGCCTCTGCGCGCCGCTGTGCGACGCGGTGTTGGGTTGGGAGGCCACCGGGCATGAGAGCCTGGAAGCGCGGCCAGAGGGCGCCACGCCTGCGCCCCCGCAGCGAACCGAGGCGCTCCGGCAGCGCTCGCCGGCCGGCGAGATCCTGGAATACCTCGAGCGCGCCAATCTCTTTCTGGTTCCGCTGGACGACGACCGGTGTTGGTATCGCTACCACCACCTATTTGCGGATTTCCTGCAGCAGTTGGCCAGGTCCGCCTGGCCGCCGGATCAGGTCATCGAACTCCACCGCCGCGCCAGCGACTGGTACGGGCAGAACAGGTTGGTCGCCGAGGCGTATCACCACGCGCTGCTCGCCGGTCATCACCAGCGGGCGGCGCAGATCGTCCAGGACAACGCGTGGTCCATGGTGCTCCGGGCCGAGCTGGCCACCCTCGACAATTGGGTACAGGCGCTGCCGGGCGAGACGTTGGCCGAGCGACCCTGGCTGCGCATCTACTCTGCGTGGGCCTCGGTGTTGGCGGATACAGAAGACGCGGACCGCCAGGTGACCGCGGTCGAACAGCAACACCGGGCAGGCGACCCCTCGCAGGCCGGGCTGCCGGCCGAGATGCAGGGCCATATCGCCGCCATCCGGGCATGGATTGCCTATGTCAGGCGTGACCCGGAACGCGCGGCGGTGTTATCGCGACAAGCACTCGATTTGTGTCCGCAGATAGACGGGGCGGTGCGCAGCGGGTTATTGACCATTCTGGGGGATGGGTTTGTATTCCAGGATGACCTGCCAGGCGCAGCCCGCGCCTTCACCGATGCGGTGGAGCTGGCCCACGCGAGCGGCAACGTCATGCTGGAGGTTCTGGGGCGCACGTCGCTGGGGTCCATCCACAAGGCGATGGGCCGCCTGCACCAGGCGGAAGCGATCTATCAGGAGGCGCTGCAGACCGCCATCCGCGCCAAATCCCCCGTGGCGGGACAGGCCTATGCGTGCCTGGCGCGCATCTACCGAGAATGGAACGACCTCGCGGCCGCCCGGGCACTGGCCGACATGATGGTCGAATCTGGCGCCCTGTGGGGGGCGGTAGACACGCTGGCGTGCGGCCGGCTCTTCCTGGCGACGGTGCTCCAGGCGCAAGGCGATCGGTCGGGCACGGATCAGGCCCAGGCCAGCGCCAACGAGGTGTTCCGCCAGCATCCCCATGAGGTCCACTCCCTGGCCTGGTTCGGCGCGACGCAGGCCAAGCTGTGGCTGGCCCAGGGCAAGCTGGACGAGGCCCGTCGCTGGGCTGAGACACGGGGGTTGAGCGAAGGTGGAGAACTCGGTCCTGGAAACGAGGTGGAGTATCTGGCCCTGGTGCGCATACTGCTGGCGGAACGTTGCGCGGACCAGGCCCTGCGTTTGCTGTCGCGACTCCAAAGCACGATGGAAGCGACCGGCCGACACGGCGACCTGGTCGAGGTTCTTGTGCTGTGGGCGATTGCCCTGGACATGCGGGCAGACGCCCACGCTGCGCTGGATGCCCTGGCGCAAGCGGTGAGTCTGGCGCGCGGCCAGGGGCACGTGCGCGTGTTTCTGGATGAGGGCAAGCCCATCGAGACCCTGCTAAAGACGGCCCTCGCCCGGTGGACCGACCGCGAACTCGGAGCGTACGCCGGCAAACTGCTGGCAGCTTTTCACCAGGGACACGCCGAACGGCCGCCGGCGCCGCTCAAGACCCCGCCAGGCGGGATGCTGATCCAGCCGCTCAGTGAACGTGAACTGCAGGTGCTGCGCCTGGTCGCGGCCGGTGACTCGAATCAGGAGATCGCCGACCGGCTGGTGATCTCGGTTCGGACCGTCAAGAAGCACGTCGAGAACATCCACGGCAAGCTGGGTGTCCAAAACCGCACCCAGGCTGCCGTCAGAGCCCGCGAACTCGAGCTGGTGTAACCGCTCGCCTCCCTTTTTTCCCCCGATCGCTGCCATCGGAATACGCCCTCCCAATACGCCTTTTGGACGCTGACAATACGCCCGTTTGTCGGCTAATATGCTGGCACAGGCCGGGATGAAGGCCTGGTGCGCTGGTAGAACTGGGAAAGGAGACAAGCGATGGATCAATCCGAAGAGTTGGTGATACAGACAGACCGCCTGAGCAAGAGCTATGGCCAGGTTCATGCACTCAAGTTGCTGGACCTACGCGTGCCCCGCCATTCGATCTTTGGCTTTCTGGGCCCCAACGGCGCGGGCAAGACGACCGCGATGAAGCTGCTGCTGGGGCTCATCCGCCCGACCGGCGGCAGCGGCAAGGTCTTTGGCCAGGATATCGTCCGCGAGAGCATCGCCATCCGCAGCCGGGTCGGTTACCTGCCACAACAGCCTCGCTTTGTGGACAGCATGACCGCCCGCGAGACGCTGCAATTTACGGCTCGCTTTTTCTACAGCGGTCCGGAGGCCGCGATTCAGGCGCGGGTGTCCGAGACACTGGCGCTGGTCGGCCTGGGCGACAAGTCCGACCGGCCGATCAAGGGTTTTTCCGGCGGGGAGCGCCAACGGCTGGGCATTGCCCAGGCGCAGGTCAACTACCCCGACCTGCTGATCCTCGACGAGCCGGCCGCCGCCCTCGACCCGATGGGCCGCCGCGACGTCCTGGAAGTGATGGAGCGGCTGCGCGTCCACACCACCATCTTTTACAGCACCCACATCCTGGACGACGTGGAGCGGGTCAGCGACACCGTGGCCATTCTCAACCATGGCGAACTGGTGGCTCAGGGGTCCATCGAGGACCTGCTGGCCGGGGGCGACAAACCGGTCTATATCCTGTCGCTCCGGGGGGATGCGAGTGGCGCCCGAACCCGCGTGGAGGCGCTGCCCTGGGTCGCGGGCGTACGCGAGGTCGCGCACAACGGCCACGTCACCTGGGAAATCAGCGTCACCGACGAGCAGGCCGCCGAGGCTGACCTGCTGAACAACGTGCTGACCGGCGAACCGCTCACCGTGGTCGAGTTCAGCCGCAGAAAATGTGATCTGGAGGACGTTTTCATGAGCATTGTGGAGGGAGCAAAAGATGGTCGCTGACACCGAACTACAACGATTGGGAACGAGTGGCTGGCGGACCGGCCTGGCCAACCTGTGGCAAAAGGAGAACCGCTCCTGGTGGGCGCTGCGCCGGTGGCTTTCACGCAGCATCCTGTGGGCCGTCGCCATCAACGGCTTTGTCGCTTTCGTGATGTTCTATCCGGGCGCCGCTGCGGCCCTGGGAATGGAACCCGTCCAGGCCGGCGTCAACCTGCTGTTCCAGATGGGCATGCTGTTTCTGGCCATCGGCGCCGTCGTCCTGGCTCACGGCGAGATCCTCGGCGAGCGCCAGCTGGGCGTGACCGAGTGGCTTTTGTCCAAGCCGGTTTCCCGCTCGGCCTATGTGCTATCCAAGGTGCTGGCGCATGGTCTGGGCGTGATGGTGGTCTTTGTGGGTTTGCAGGGCGCAATCGCCTACGGCTTGTTGTGGCTCGCGGTGGGTGAGCCGTTCCCGCCGGCGCCCTTTCTGGTGGGCATGGCCGGCCTGGCGGCGTCCACCCTTTTTTACCTGACGTTGACGCTGATGATGGGTGTGCTCACTACCAGTCGCGGTGTGCTGCTCGGCGTATCCATGGGCGTGCTGATGGGCGGTCCGACGATCACCAACCTCCTGGGAAAGTACGCTGTGCTGACGCCCTGGTCGCTGGGCAGCCTGCTGGGACCGGCCGTCATGCGGGTGCCTTTGCCGGTGTCGATCTGGACGCCCATCGGCGTCACCGCCACGCTGGCGGTGGTCTTTGTCGCCGTCAGCCTGTTCCGGTTTGAGCAACTCGAGTTTTAGCCGGACGCGGCGCGATCAGCAGGACAAGGAGGACGGGAGGAAAGAACCATGAACGACCAGATAGCCTTTGCCACCGAAAACCTCACGCGTAACTTTGGGTCGTTGGTCGCGGTAGACCACCTGACCCTGGAGGTCCGGGCCGACGAGGTGTTTGGGTTCCCGGGCCACAACGGGGCCGGCAAGACGACGACCGTCCGGTTGTTGAATTGGGTGCTGGCCCCGACATCGGGCACAGCGCGGGTGCTGGGCCTGGCGCTGTGGGTCATCGACGGCGCGCTGCTGGCGTTTGGTCGGCGCATCTTTCGCCGCACCCGGCTGGCGCTAGAGATGTAGGTGAAGCGTTGGCTGAGCAGCAAGTCAGCAAGACGGCAGAGACCATGGGCGCACGACCTTGGAGCCAACCGCAAGTGTACGAGATACGGTTTGTGGGACACCTTAGTCCATTCCGTGCGCACGAGTTTGAAGGCTTGGAGATGGTCCTGGGGCCGGAGGGCGATACGGTGCTGACCGGCCCCGTGACCGACCAGGCGGCGCTGCACGGCATCCTGAACCGGATCCGCGACCTCGGGGTGCCGCTGCTCTCGGTGAGAAGGGTATCGTCCAACGATTCAGAGAGGGAACAGAGTGGGCAAGATGGAACTTGAAATTGACCGGGTCGGCAAGCAATACCGCGGCGGTTTTTGGGGACTGCGGGAATTCACCCTGGACCTTCACCCCGGGGTTCTCGGGCTGCTGGGGCCCAACGGGGCCGGCAAGTCGACGCTGATGCGAATCCTGGCGACCATCACCCGGCCGACGGAAGGCAAGGTCGCCTGGAATGACACCGACATCGCCCAGAAACCTGACGATCTGCGGCAGGTTTTGGGGTATCTGCCGCAGGATTTTGGCGTCTATCCCAACCTCACCGGGAAAGAGTTCCTGGAGTACATGGCGGCCATCAAGGGAATGGACGGGAAAACGGCCCGCCGCCGAATCGAGGAGCTGCTGGTGGTGGTGAACCTGGTGGATGCCGCCAAAAGGCCCCTGGGCGGGTACTCGGGCGGGATGAAGCAGCGGGTGGGGATTGCGCAGGCGCTGCTCAATGACCCACAACTGCTCATCGTGGACGAGCCCACGGTCGGGCTCGATCCGGCCGAGCGCGTGCGCTTTCGCAACCTGCTCTCCGATCTGGCCGGCGCGCGCATTATCATATTGTCCACCCACATTGTCTCGGACGTGGAGGCGACGGCAACCGAGATCGTGATCATCAACAAGGGCCGCCAGGTTGAACGGGCCACGCCCGATCGGTTGCTTGCTCTGCTCCAGGGCCAGGTGTGGCAATGGGTGGTCCCGGAGGAGCAGCTGCCGGGGCTAAAGCAGAGGCACATTGTCAGCGGGACGGTGCGCCGCAGCGATGGCATCCAGGTGCGAGTTGTCAGCCAAACGGCGCCGGCCGCGGAAGCGCACCCGGTCGCCGCCAGTCTCGAGGATGCCTATTTGGTCCTCGTTTCAGAGGGTGGAGGTGAACGGTGAAGACGGTTCGCGTGCTCTATCACCTGGCGCGGGCCGACCTGATCGAGCGCATCCGCCGTTACAGCTTCCTGGTGATGCTGGGGCTGGTGCTTTGGCTCGGCTATCTTGCGGCCACCGGCGAGTTTCGTTTGACCATCGGCGTCGACTATGCCGGGGTTGTCGATTCGGCCTGGGTGGGGGCGACCATGGCCATGACGACCAATTGCGTGCTGGGTCTCGTCGGCTTTTACATCGTCACCGGTTCCGTGGCCCGCGATTATATCACCGGGGTGGGGCAGATCATGGCGACAACGCCGATGAGCGGCCGGCTGTACCTGGTGGGCAAGTGGCTCAGCAACTATGCGGTGCTCGGGATCACCGTCGTCGTCCTGGCGATGGCGGGAATCATGATGCAGCTCTGGTTTGGCCAGGGACGGCTGGACATGGTGGCGATGGTATCCCCACTGGTTCACCTCAGTCTCCCGTGGCTGGGGCTCATCGCCGCCGTGGCCGTCCTGTTCGAGTCGGTCACGTGGCTGCGGGGCGGGCTGGGCAACGCGGTCTATGCTGTCCTGTTCCTGATCCTTTTCCCTGCCAGCTACCTGCCCCTCGTTGGGTGGACGCGCGACTTTCGGGTCAACCCCTTTGTCGACCCCGCCGGCATGCTGATCATCGGCGATAGCGTGTCGCGCTCCGCGAGCGCCGTGTATCCGGTGGAAGCGGGATTCTCGTTCGGGATCTTGGGATTCTCGGAATTCCAGCTCTTTCCTTACCTCGGTATCCGGTGGACCGCCGGCATTCTGGCCTCCCGCCTGCTTCTGCTGCTGCTGGCGGTCGCGCTGGTTATGCTTGCCGGCCGCTGGTTTGACCGGTTCAACCCCGCCCGGCTGGTCCCGACCCGACGCAAGGGCGCCGCCGCGGAGCCGGTTCCGGCCCCGGCCGTCGAGCCGATCCCGCTATCGAGCGTGCGCCTGACGCCACTTGCCGGCGCGAGTGCGCGTTTTCGCTTTGGGGCGCTGCTCGTGGGCGAGTTCAAACTCTTTCTCAAGGGACAACGCTGGTGGTGGTACGCCGTCGCGGCCGGCCTCATGGCAGCCCAACTTGTCAGCCAGTACGATGCGTTGCCGCACCTCCTGATTGTGGCCTGGGTCTGGCCCACTCTGATCCTGAGCGGGCTGGGCTGCCGGGAGAACCGACTCAACACGCGACAGATTGTCTTTTCCGCCCCGCGCCCCCTGAGCCAATTGCTGGCCGGCTGGCTACCGGCCGCGCTGGTCATCGCCCTGTTGGGCTCGGGGGCGTGGGCGAGGTTTCTGCTGACCGGCGACCTGGTAGCGGTTTTGGGCTGGCTGATTGCCATCGTATTCATCCCGTCGCTGGCGCTGGCACTGGGCACGCTGACCGGCTCGGGGAAGGCGTTCGAGGCGCTCTATGTCCTCTGGATGTATCTCCTGACGCAAGGTAGCACCCCGGCGATCGATTTCGCGGGGCTGATTCCCGGCAGCCGGTTTGTCGTCTATGCGCCAGCGGCGGCCGGGCTGGTGGCAGTCGCAACGCTGGCGAGGTGGCGACAGTTGCGGGCCGGCTAGGCGGACTGCCGGTGCGGACGGCGGGGCGCGGCATTGGCGGCGGGGTGCGGTCAGGCTACCGGCCACAGCAACGGGTGCACGGGCGGGTTTGAAACCCGCCCCTACACGTCCGATGCCAGGGGATTCATCACTGTCACCAGCCCGAACTGCTGACCCGACTGCAGGTCCTCCGACCAGAGGGTCTGGTAGCCCGATTGGATAGCGCTGGTCAGGATCATGGCGTCCCAAAACGCCAGCTGGTGCTGTTGCTGCAGCCCAATGGCGTCCAGCACATCGGCCACTCCCGGACTATGGACTCGCCAGGCGCCGAGGTCGGTGATGATCTGGGCGGCCGCGGCCGGCGGAAACGGCGAGGGGACCTTGCGGGTAACGCTCACATAGAGCTCCTGCAGCACCTGGATGCTCAGACATCCCTCCCCGGTTTGCCACAAGCGCTCCACCAAAGCGCGAGCCCGCTGGTGTTTGACCCCGGCCGACCGATCGTGCGCGTACACCAGGACGTTGGTATCGACAAACTGGAGGGCTTTAGCGTCGCTCATGAAGCTCCTCTCTCCGGGTTCCGATCGCGCCGCCCGTGCCCAGGTCGGCCGCCTGCTCCAGCCAACGTAGATGGCGCTGCCTGGCGCGCAAATATCTGTCCTCGTCCTCGACCAACGCCTCGAGTGCCCGCGTAACCAGGCGTGAAACTGAGGTCTCACGCTGCGCGGCGATCACCTTGACCCGGCGCAACGTCTCCTTTGGCAGCGACAGCGTAAGGTTCTGGGTTTCCATAGTTGCCTCCACGTGAATCAGTGTACCACGAGAACACGTGCAAGGCACCCCCCCCCGTCTGCTTTTCCGGCCGCGCCATGGTTGGGGCGGGTTTCCGTGCGCTTCCTGGTGCTTTGCCCGCGAGTGCGCTCTGTGGTACACTGCATTCACCGGTGCAGAAGCGGGTTGCGGGCCCACTCATGGGGCGGACCTCCCGACCATTGTGCCACCTTGCACGTCATTCACGGAAAGAGGAGGTTGATCGTGTCAAACCGGATTACCAGAACGTCAGTGGGTGTAGTGGGACTGGTGATGCTCGTCGCGCTGGGGGGCGCACTGCTCGTGCACAGTCAGGAGGCGCCGGCCGCCCTGGCCCAGAGCAGCTTTGACGGTGGCGCCGGAACGCGGGACGACCCGTACCTGGTGGCCACCGCCGCGCAACTGGACAGCGTCCGGCAGCACCTCGACGCCCATTTCCGGCTGACGGCCGACATCAACCTGGGCGTCGCTCCCTACAGCGCGGGGGCGGGCTGGCAGCCGATTGGCGCCCAGGACGCCGGACAGCGCTTTTCCGGCAGCCTGGACGGGCACGGGCACGTCATTTATAACCTCACCATCAACCGGCCGTTGACGGGGCACCAGGGGCTCTTTGGCTACCTGGACGGCGTGACGGTCAGGAACCTGACCCTGGAGAACGTGGCGGTGCACGGCCGCGGCTACACCGGCGGGCTGGCAGGGCGGGTCGCCAACAGCCTCATTGCCGGCGTGAAGGTGAGCGGGCAGGTCAAGGGCGAGACCTCTACGGGCGGGCTGGCGGGCGATCTCGACCTCAGCACCGTGCATCTGGCCTCCAGCTCCGCGACCGTGCAGGGCACCGACTATACTGGTGGTCTCGCCGGCAGCGTCTCTCGTTCCACCCTCTACCAGAGCCACAGCACCGGCTCGGTCAGCGGCGTTGCATCAGTCGGCGGACTGGCCGGCAGCCTGACCACCAGTGTCACCCTGATCGATACCTATAGCCGGGCGGCGGTCCACGGTGAGAGCCGGGTGGGTGGGCTGGTCGGCCTGCTATCGAGCACGACCCTCCGTCGCGCATACAGCACCGGGCAGGTGACCGCCACCACAGCGACCTCTATCGGCGGCCTGATCGGGGAGCAGGTGCCCGGCAGCATCATCCTCGACTGCACCTGGGACACCCAGACTTCGGGGCAAGCCGAGAGCGCCGGCGGCGCCGGGGTGGTGGGCAAGACGACGGCCGAGATGCAGCAAGCGACCACCTTCCCGCGTCACAATTTTGGCTCGCTGTGGCGGATTGACGAGGGGCGCGACTATCCCGTCTTTCAGGAGCTGAGCACCTATGCGCTGCCGCAGCCGGTCACGTTGACCGGCGACGGGACGCCGGAAAGCCCCTATCTGATCCACAATGCCGCTGAGCTGAACGCCATGCGAGAGGTGCTGACGGCCACCTACCGGCTGGCCAACGACATTGACCTGACGGCGACGGTGGTGTGGGACAACGGGAAGGGCTGGCTGGCCGTCGGCAGTTCCTCGACCCCCTTCTCCGGCGCCCTCGACGGCGCCGGTTATGCCGTCCGTTACTTGACGATGAGCCGGCCGGCGACGCAGTATCAGGGGCTGTTCGGCTACCTGAACGGGGCAACGGTGAGCAACCTGCGGGTGGAGAGCGTCAGCATCGAGGCGTCCAGTTACACCGGCGGGCTGGCAGGCCAGGCGCTGACCAGCCGCTTCCAGAACGTGCAGGTCAGTGGGGAGGTGACGGGTGATATCTACACCGGCGGGCTGGTGGGTTATCTGCAGGACGGCAACATCTTTGGCGCGTCCAGCTCGGCCGCGGTGCGGGGAAGCGACACTGTCGGTGGGCTGGTCGGCTATACCCGCGGCGCCGTGATGGTGGTTCGCTCCCATAGCCGCGGGAGCGTGGTGGGCAGCAGTGACGTCGGGGGCCTGGTCGGTTGGCACTATGGGGCCGTGGGCGGCCCCACCATCATTGCCGACAGTTACAGCTGGGCGGCGGTCAGCGCTGCCAGTCGCGTCGGCGGCCTGGTGGGATATAACTATTACGCTTTCGTGTACCGCAGCTACAGCACGGGGCAGGTGACCGGCAGTTCAGACGTCGGCGGCCTGGTCGGGCTGGCCACTCCGGCCACCGGCTACCTCACCAACTGCCTGTGGGATACCGAATCCTCGGGGCAGGCCACCAGCGCCGGGGGCGACGGCGTGGCCGGCAAAACGACAACCGAGATGCAGCAGCGGACCACGTTTGGGCGGTTCCGCTTTGCCGCCCTGTGGCAGATGGACGAGGGCCAGGGGTACCCGACCTTTGGCGACGTGACCACCTACACGCAGCCGCAGCCGCTGGCCCCCGACGGCGCTCGGGGGCTGGGCCAGGCGCCGTTCAGCGGTGGCGCCGGAACCGATGAGGACCCCTATATCATCACCACGGCCGGCCAGCTCGACGCCGTGCGCCTGGTGATGACGGCCACCTATCAGTTGGGGGCCGACATTGACCTGGCGGACTCGGTCGTGTGGGATGGCGGGCAGGGCTGGACCCCCATCGGTAACAGCACGCAACCCTTTAGCGGAACCCTCGACGGCGCAGGCTATACCATCCGCAACCTGACCGTCAGCCGGCCGCGGACGGATTACCAGGGGCTGTTCGGCAATCTATCGGGCGCCACGGTCAGGAATCTGACGCTGGAGGGCGTCAGCGTCCACGGCCGCCAGTATGTAGGGGGCCTGGCGGGGTTTGCGGCCGGCAGCGCAATCCAGAACGTGCGGGTAGAGGGCGAGGTGTTTAGCGACTTGAGCTACACCGGGCTTGTGGTGGGGCGGGCGGATGATACCGTCATAGAGCGCGCCCGCGTGCGAGGCAAGGTGGCCGGTGGGCAGCACTATACCGGCGGCCTGGCCGGCTACCTGTCGGGCGGCACTATACATGATGCGGCCAGTGCGGCCCAGGTGTTGGGCAGCAACTATACCGGCGGCCTGGTGGGGTACACCTACGGGGCGGCATCCATCTTCCACAGTTACAGCCTGGGTGAGGTCCAGGGCGCCCAGTACACCGGCGGCCTGGTGGGCTGGCACAGCACTCATGCCGTCATCGCCGATGGCTACAGCCGGGCGGCGGTGACCGGCACGAGCTATGTGGGAGGCCTGGTCAGCTACCTGGGCAGCGCCTATGTTTATCGCAGCTACAGCGCCGGCCCGGTGACCGGCGCTACGAACGTCGGCGGGTTCCTGGGTTATTTCCAGTGGGGAACGCTCGCCGACTGCTATTGGGACGTGGAGAGCTCGGGGCAGGCTACCAGCGCCGGGGAAACGGGCGTGGCCGGCAAGAGCACGGCCGAGATGCAGCAGCTTGCCACCTTCTCTCGCTACAATTTTGGCGCGCTGTGGCAGATTGACGAGGGGCGGGACTATCCGGTCTTCCAGGACCTGACCCGCTATGCCCAGCCGCTGCCCGTGGCCCAGGTCCAGTTCGACGGAGGTGACGGCTCGCCCGGCTCTCCCTATATCATCACCACGCCCGACCAGCTCAATGCCATGCGCCGGGTGCTGACCGCCACCTACCAGTTGGGGGCCGACATTGACCTGGCGGCAACCGTGGTCTGGGATGGCGGGCGAGGGTGGACGCCGGTGGGAGTCCTCTGGGGGCCGCTCAGCGACCCCACCCAGCGCTTCAAGGGAAGCCTGGACGGCGCTGGCTTTGCCATCCGCAATCTGGCGGTCATCCGATTCAGGACGGCCCCGCAGGGGTTCTTTGGTCACATGGAAAACGCGACGATCGAGAACCTGCGTCTCGAGAACGTCAGCATCTATACCGATTACGGCGCCGGCGGGCTGGCGGGGAGCGCGAGCGGCAGCACCATCCAGAACGTGCACGTGAGCGGGGAGGTGCTGGGAACGGCATCGACGGGTGGGCTGGTGGGCTTTCAGACGGACGGCGCCATCTTGAATGGCTCCAACACGGCTTGGGTGCAAGGCGGTAACGGGACTGGCGGCGTGGTGGGCTACCTCTCTGGCTCGGGCCTGGCAACGGTGGAAGAGTCGTACAACCTGGGGGCGGTGGAGGGAGGCCCTCGGGTCGGCGGCTTGATCGGGCACTTGTACTATGGCGCCGTCTACGACAGCTATAGCCGGGGGCCGGTGAGCGGGGTGCAGGACGTGGGGGGTCTGGTGGGGCACGCCAACACGAATTACAGCAAGGCCTACCGCAGCTATAGCACCGGCGTGGTCAGCGGCACGACCAACGTCGGCGGTTTACTGGGCATTGATCTCAACCACAACGCCATCTTTGCCGACTGCTACTGGGATACTGAGTCCTCGGGGCAGATCGCGAGCGCCGGGGGCACAGGCAAAACCACGGCCCAGATGCAGCAGCAGGCCACCTTTGCCAATTACGACTTCTTGGATATCTGGGGCATTGACGAGGGCGACAGCTATCCCACCCATCGGCGCACGGCCGCGGTCGTCGCGCTGCACCCGGTCGCCCGCAGCTACCGCAACAACACGTCGGCCGCGCAGACCATCACGGTCACGGCCAACGTCACCTGGACCGCCACCTCGAACGACGCCTGGATCCAGGTAACCGGCGGCGCGGCCGGCCGGGATAACGGCGTCATCACCTACACGGTTGCCGCCAACCCGCTCCCGGACCTGCGCGTGGGAACCATCACGGTCGCCGGCCAGCACGGCGCCATCACCCGCACGTTCACCGTCCGGCAGGCCGCGTCCCTCGAGATTACCCCGCAGCAGCGCCGGCACGATGCGGCCGCCTCCAGCGGGCACGAGGTGGGCGTCACCGGCAACGTGCCCTGGACAGCGCAGGCGACGGCCGGCTGGATCGTCATCACCTCGGGCGACGAGGGCACCAACGCGGGCGAGGTGCGCTATCGGGTTGAAGACAACCACCTGCCGACACCCCGCGAGGGCGCCATCACCCTCAGCGGCGGTGGTCTCACCCGCACGCTGAGGGTGACCCAGAGTGGCGCCGTCCCCGCCTTGGGCATCGTGCCGATCTATCACGCGCACGGGATGGGCGCATCGGCCGGCCACAGCAGCACGGTCAGCGCCAACATCTCCTGGACGGCAACCACCGCCGACGACTGGATCACGGTTACTTCGGGCGGCAATGGAGCCGGCGATGGGACGGTGGTCTACAGCGTGGACGCCAATCTGGCCCCGCTCCCCCGCCTGGGCGCCATCACCGTCAGCGGCGGCAACCGGCTTCTGGCCTTCCGGGTGCATCAGGCCCTCTCCTGGCGCATCACGGTGAGCGCCAACGACGCGGCCGGCGGCAGCGTGAGCGGCGGCGGCTATCTTGCCGCCGGTCAACCGCTCACCGTCACCGCCACCGCCAACCCGGGCTACCGGTTGGGGGGCTGGACCGAGGACGGTGTGGCCGTCTCCACCGACAGCGAGTACGCCTTGACTGCCACGCGCAACCGCGACCTGACGGCCGTGTTTCTGGCCCTGGCGCCGGTGAGCAAAGTCACGCTCAGCTACCGGCCCACCGGCGCGCTGCTGGTCGGCAACCCGGTGCGCCTGACGGTCCAGGCCGACGGCGAGCGCCCCCTGGCCTACGCCTGGACCCTCAACGGCGGCCCGGTGGGCGAGAACCGGGATACCTGGGAAACGCTCCTGGCCGTGGCGGGGACGTACACGGTGGGCGTGACGGTCACCAACGTCGTCAACGGCGCGTATGCCCAGGTGGTGCTGACGGCGATCGACCCATCGATTGGGAAACCGGACCTCTCGTTGTCGGACAAGGTGGGCAGCCTGACCAGCGTGGAGAGCGGCGACGTGCTCACCTACAGCCTGTTCCTGCGCAACACCACGGACGTGGCGGCCACGGCAACGCTCACAGACCCCATCCCCGCCTACACCACCTATCTTGCGGGCAGCGCCAGCGCCAGTGACAAGGGCGCTGTGACCCTTAACGCCGGCGCCCTCGTCTGGCATGGGCAGGTCATCTCGGGCACACCGGTGCTGGTCCAGTTTGCTGTCATGGTGGGCGATGCCCCCATCGGCGCCGGCGTTGTCAACACGGCGACGGTCGCCGACGGGCGGGGCCAGGCGGTTCAACTGTCGGCCGGCTCCAGGTTCAACCCGGGCTACCGGTTCTCCATCAACGACGGCGCGCTGGCAACCAACGTCCCCACCGTGACGCTGCGCTACGCCTGGAACGTGGAGGACGCCATCGCGCACGTGCAGTTCTGCAATGACGGCGGTTTTGGCGCCGGCGCTTCCGCCTGGCTGCCGGTGGATGCCGAGAAACCGACGTTGACCGGCTGGGTGCTCGAAACCTACGGCGACTATCGCATGCCGTATCTGGTGTATGCCCGGTTCCGGGACGCGGTCGGCCGACCCTACGGCCCGATCATGGACTGGATCATCTATGACCCGGACGCGCCCAGAATCCAAAAGGTGGAGGTGCTGCGTGGCGGCCGGCACGTGCAGGCTTCTGGGGATAACGTGGTGGTGCGGATCACGGCGTCAGACGGCAACACCGGCGTGGCGCAGGTGCAGCTCAGCCACACCGCGGATTTTGCCGCCTGCGAGCAGGCTGACTTTGCCGGGCCGATCACCAACGTCCCGTGGACGCTGGACGGCGGTGGCCGGGTCTATGTGCGGGCGGTGGATCGGGCGGGGAACGTCTCTGAGCCGGTCAGTGCAGAACCGGTGGAGCGCATCGTCTTTCTGCCGGTTGTGATGCGCGCCGGCTGGTAGGGGCGAATCATCATTCGCCCCTACACCGCCGTCCGCCAAACCTCGCGGGTCTCCAAGACCCGCGAGGTATTCGTGCGCCGTGGCGCGGTCAGGCAGGACGTGTGGGCGGTTTCTAAGAAAACCACCAGGCGTGTAGGGGCGGGTTTCAAACCCGCCCCTACAACCAGAACCCCGTCCTTCGTCCTTCGTCCTCCGGCCCCCTCACCCCTCCCACCACACCAGCGCCGAGCTCATCCCGCCCGGCCAGACCCAGCGGCCGTCCTGAACCGTCAGGCGGCGTGCCAGCAGGTCGCGCAGGAACGGGTCGTGCTCGTCGCTCTCGAGGCCAAACCGGCGCTTGATCTCTCCCAGCGCGTCGTCGAGTGATTCGTGATTGGTCACATGTCGCCGGCAGATCTGGTGGCTAACACCCGCGGTATCGGCCACGACCTTGAAGGCATCCTGATCGTCACTGGACAGCGCCTCCGCACCGACCAACTCCAATAGGGGCGGCAACCAACCCTTCACC
>DCVT01000045.1 GCA_002328075.1 Anaerolineales bacterium UBA2181
AGTGGCTTTTTCAGTAGTCTCCTAGGTTGGCTACTCAAAGAACCTCACCCAGCACTCGCTGTTGTAAACGACCCGAAAACCCATGGACAGATAGAATTCCTGGTCCGATCCGACAAAAGCCACCTTTGCGCCCAACGCGCTGCAACGCCGGATGCCCTCCAACACGGCCGCTCGGGCCAACCCCATGCGCCGGTAGGAAGGGTCGGTGGCCACCGGCTCGACGTAGGCGTATTGACCGGCCGACTGGTAAAACATGCCGCAAAAGGCCACAAACTCCCCATCGGGAGCCACCACCGCGACCTTGAGTTCACGCCGGGCGTTGGGTGTGTCGAACATCTCTCGCCGGCTCTCCAGTTCTTCGTCATCGGCCGGCGGCTCCCCCTCATGGTCAAACCCTCGCCAGAGCACGCGATTCACCTTGGCCCAATCGCAGTCCTCCGCCAGGCTTGTCAGCCGGAATCCTTCGGGCAGCAGGATGGTGGGAAACCGGTCGGGAATCACCATGCTGGCCATCGGGCGGGCTTTCTCGGCATCTTTGCCGTAACCCTGGCCTTTGACCAGAGAGATGAACCTCCGGTCGCAATCGTTGACGAACGCGCACAGGTACCTTCTCCCATCCTTCCTCGTTCGGCCGGTCAGGTTCTCTTGAGCATAGTCGAGCATCTCTGGTTGGAGATGCCGGTAGCCAGGATGAAACTGAAAGAACGCTTCCCCGAGGCGCGATTCATAGTGCGCCACGCCGACGATCTCCTCGGTCTCTTCCCATATCCCGATCCTGCGCAGGCAAGATTCATCCAGATAAGGATGTGCGTGCATGTACTCCCACGCGGGTTCGACCCAGTTGCCATCCAGGTTCCCCGGCCGGTAATGCCGAATGAGGAATCTGTCTATTCGCCGGTAGTCGTCCGGACCATCATAGTTGCGACACGTGATCATGCTGATAACCTTATGCGGTCACACACTCTCCAGCTTAATCAGGCAAGTGCGATCGCCGGGCGGCAACCGGGGACCTGATGCTCCGAGACAGGCCGACGCGAATCCTGGCATCAGCTTCTGTCGAGTACGGCACCATCCGGCCGGTCTAGCCTCCCTGGGCAATCGCCTTGCATGAACGGGCTCAGCGAGCCATCTGGCGCGAATTCTACCAGGAAATCGCCCTGCACGATTTCCAGGTCAGAGGTATGCGCCGCTTCTAACGCTGCCCTGCCAATCGCCAGGTTGCCCCAGGCCCTGTAGCGTATCGGCCAAGGCTATGACTCCAGTGCTAGTCAACGGCCAACCTGGCGAGTACCGTCTTGTCCGGTATTATTGTTCAGCCGCCTTGTTGGATGGTTGCCCGTCGAGACCCAGCGGGGTCAGGGGGGCTGTACCGTAAGGCCGTGCGCTGCGCAGCCGGTTCTGGACATGCCTGGATCGGCTGCTACAATATGCCGGTGTCCTGCAGACCGAACATCGCACCTAGCCTCGGCCGGTGGGCCCGCCCCTTGTTGGCGGTGATCCTGCTGGTTGCCCTGACCCTCCGGCTGGTTGGGATCGACTGGGATGGCCTGTACCATCTGCACCCGGACGAAAGGTACATTGTCTGGGTCGGTACAACCATCGAGATACCGGACAGCTGGGAGACTGCCTTAGACCCAGAGCTTTCCACCATAAACCCGTTTCGCTGGCCTCCGGACGCCAGGAGCGAGGGGATCATCGTGGAGCAAGGCAAGGTTCGCTCGTTCGCCTACGGTCATTGGCCCCTGTACCTGGGGGTGATGACCACCCATTGGCTGGACTCCTTGGGGAACGCTGGCTGGGCGGAGCAAGTCCCCGCTGATTGGACTCTGGTGCGGGATCTGCTCAATCTGCCGGGCAGAATCGAGTATCACCACCTGACGCTGGTCGGCCGGGCTCTGGCTGCGCTGTTTGACACCCTGACGGTCTTGTTGGTCTTTGCGCTGGCGCGGCGGCTGTACGGCGATGCGGCCGGCCTGCTGGCGGCGGCCCTGGTCGCGCTGGCCGTGCTGCATGTTCAGAACGCTCATTTCTACGTCACGGATCCTTTTCTGGCTGCGGCAGTCACCGCCGCGGTGTATTGGATGGTCCGTCGGGCGCAGGGCGGCCGGATTCGCGACACCATCGTCGCCGGCCTTTTCGCCGGCCTGGCAGTGGGGGCCAAATTCAGCGCGATCATGCTGCTCTTTCCCCTGGTCGTGGCCGTGCTGGTCCGGCATCGTCCGGCCGGGCGGGCGGCGACCGATCGCGACGGCCGCATCGGGCGGCTGATTCGCCGGGCTGGACCGTCTCTGCTGGAGGCAGTAGGGGCGTTGCTGGTGTCGGTGGCGGTTTTCGCCATCACCAATCCCTTTGCCCTGCTGGATCAGTCGTGCACGGCAAGACTGAGCGGTGGGGTCGTTCCCATCATCGGACTCAGAATCCCCTCCATCACAGTGGGTTCGTGCTACCTGGAGAACATTGGCACGCAGAATGCCATGGTGCGGGGCAGCAGCCGCATTCCCTTTACATTTCAGTACATAGGCACGCCACCCTATCTCTACTTCCTGGACCAGATGTTCCGCTGGGGGCTGGGTCCGGCCTGGACCCTGATTGGCCTGGCCGGGCTGGCATGGGGTCTCGGCCGGGTGTGGCAGCCTGGTCGACGACCGGCCGAGTTGGTGCTGTTGGCATGGGCGGTCCCGTTCCTGCTGGTCACCGGCTCGTTCCAGGTCAAGTTCCTGCGGTATCTGCTTCCGCTCACGCCATTCCTGGCGGTGTTGGCAGCCGGCATGCTGGCCGGGCTGGGGCAAGTCCGCTCCGACAAGCTGGCGCCGGTGGTGCGTTGGTTCGTGGGACGCAGCGGCCGGGTAGTGCTGGGGTCGCTGGTCGTCATTCTGAGTTTGCTCTGGTCGGTCGCGTTTGTCTCCATGTACCGGGTGGCTGAACATCCTTGGGTAGCTGCCTCGCGCTGGATCCTGAGCAACGTTCCGGCAGGCAGCACGTTAGCGACCGAACATTGGGACCATGCCCTGCCCCTCAGCCTGCGCGCCGAAGATTGGTCTGGAAGCACTCCTCGCTATTGGGGCAAGGAGTTGGTGTGGTACAACGTGGAGGATCTTGGCAAGCTGGCGGAGGATCGGGTGAAGCTGGAGGACGCCATGCTTCAGGTCGCCGGCAGCGACTTCGTCATTCTTGCCAGCAACCGGCTGTACGGTGTCATCCCACGGTTGCCGGAGCGGTACCCCGAGGCGGGAGTATATTACCGGCTCTTGTTCAATGGCGAGTTGGGTTTTGAGCTGGTGCATTGGAGCGTCCGGTACCCGGTGCTGGGTCCGCTGGCATTGCTCGATGATCCCTTTTCCCGTCCCCAACTGGCGGCACCGGTGCACCTGGCCGAGTGGAGGCCGGACGGCCTGGCCTGGAACCTGGGAACTGCCGACGAGAGTTTCACCGTCTACGACCATCCGTTGGTGTTGATCTTTGAGAACCGGCAGCAACTGACGGCCGAAGAACTGGTGGCCCGGGTGCGATCCGGCGCAGGGGGTTTGGTTGAGGGATCCTGAGGAAATGGTCTCGGCGACCGGAGTGGACTCGTCCACCGATCCTGAACCGCCGGGCTCACCCCGGGCTGCGGTCAGCGGGCCTCGGCGCCTCCGGGCTAAAGTGGCTCAATTCTGGCTGGGAATCCTGATCAGCCTGGCGTGTGTGGTGGCCGTCCTCAGGGTGGTTGATTTGGAGCAGGTCCGACGTTCCCTTGCCGGAAACGACTGGCGGCTGGCGGTGGCAGTCATCACTGTCAGTCAACTGGTGTTCGTGGTATTGCGCGCTCGACGGTGGCAGTTGATGCTGGCAGCCGCAGTACAGCGGGAGGGTGGGGCAGTGGCATCAGTGCCGTATGGACCGCTCTTCCATGCGCAGAACATTGGGTACCTGATCACCGCTCTGCTGCCATTTCGTCTGGGCGACCTGGCCCGATCCTACCTGGCAGGCAAGTTTCCCGGATTGACTCTGTTGGCTGCGTTGTCCAGCGTGTTCATGGAACGGATATTGGACGTGTTGATGATCGTGTTATTTTTGGGTTTGGCCATCCCGTTCGTCCCATCACTTCCAACCAGCATGACCGTGGCCGGGGTGGCATTTGCCGGTGCGGCCGTGATTGGGGTCATGAGCATGGTGCTGGCAGCAGCCAACCGGCGCTGGTTGTTGGAGCGACTGCTGATCTGGCCCAAACGGTTGGGGACCGCGCCGCGGGCGCGCTGGTTGGCATGGTTGGAGAATCTGTTGGACGGCCTGAACATCTTGACCGACCGGCGGCTGCTGGCGCCGGTAGCCTTGCTGACGGTCTTGCTTTGGTCGGCCATCGTCGCAGCTTACTATTGGGGCTTGACGGCTTGCTGGCCGAGCGTCACGCTGCCGGCGGCGTTGATCACCGTCTGTGCCGCTGCTTTTGGCATCAGCGCTCCGTCGTCGCCCGGTTCGGTCGGAGTGTTCCATGCCGCGGTCGTGCTGGGCCTTTCGGTGTTTGCCATCTCGCCTGAGGATGCCTTGAGCTTTGCGGTCGTTTATCACGCGGTCATGTACCTGACGAACCTGATCTTGGGGCTCGTTGGGCTGTGGCGGAGTGGGTACAGTCTGGGTGGGGTGATGGCCGCGGTGCGCGAATCGAGCGGGGCATGAGAATCCTGGAGGTACTGACCTATTACCGGCCGCACATCAGCGGCCTGACCATCTATGTGGAGCGGCTGGCGCAGGCGCTGGCCGATCGTGGACACGAGGTGACCGTACTGACCTCTCAGTTTGATCGCGATTTGCCCCGCCTGGCCAGGATGGATGGGGTAACGGTGGTGCGTGCTCCCGTTGCTCTGCGGGTGAGCAAAGGGGTGGTGATGCCGAGCTTTGGGTGGCTGGCCACGCAACTGACGCGCCAGAACGAAATCGTCCACCTCCACCTTCCCCAGTTCGATGCCCCGGGGCTGGCGTTGCGCGGCCGAGTGTCGCGCCGGCCGGTGGTGCTCACGTACCACTGTGACCTCCGACTGCCCCCCGGCGGGTTCAACAGGCTCGTGAACCGGGTCGTGTTGGCCAATAACTGGCTGGCCGGCCGGCTGGCCGACGCTGTGGTCACCTACACGGATGATTATGCCCGGCACTCTCCCTTCCTGTACCCACTGCTCGGCAAGGTCCACGTGATTCCGCCGCCGGTGGTGCTGCCCGCTGCTCAACCCGGCGCCATTGAGGCGTTTGCTGAGCGGTGGGGTCTGACGGGGAAACCCATCATCGGCATGGCTGCCCGGCTGGCCACCGAAAAAGGGGTGGAGGTGCTGTTGGAAGCGCTGCCCCGAATTCTTGACGAATTCCCGCGGGCGCGGGTCCTTTTTGCGGGGCCGTATCAACATGTACTCGGCGAGGAGGAGTATGCTCGCCACCTGCAGCCGCGTTTTGAAGCGTTGTCCGACCACTGGACTTTTGTCGGCTCGTTGCGACAACGAGACATGGCTGCTTTCTACAGCAACTGCGATCTCACGGTTCTGCCCAGCCTGAACAGCACGGAATCTTTCGGATTGGTGCAGGTGGAGGGGATGCTGCTGGGAGTCCCGGCAGTGGCCAGTGACCTTCCAGGCGTGCGCCAGCCGGTGCGGCTGACCGGGATGGGTGAGATCGCGCCCGTCGGAGACCCGGATGGTTTGGCGGAATCGATTCTGCGAGTGCTGCGTCAACGAGAGCGTTACACCGAGTCACCGGCGGGACTCGAGGGCGTCTTTGCCCCCGACCAGACTGCGCGGTGTTATGAGGCGCTTTTTGCTCGCCTGATGAGCGGGGCGCCGCCGGGCGACGGCGACCCAGACCCCTACGCTGGGCTAAGACGCGACGCCGTAAGGCGTGAAAGCGAGATACCCGTCACCAGGGGTGCAATATCCTGATACAACGCCATGCAAAGAGACGATTTTCTCTGGCAGCATCTCAAACAGGTCCCTGCGTTCCGCGCCCTGCTCCGCGCGGTAGAATCCCGCTTTTACCAGAACCTTGCGCTGGATGGACCGGTTCTGGACCTGGGCTGCGGAGATGGTCAGTTTGCGGCCACAACCTTTGCCGAGCTGCGGGGGCCGGATTTTGGGGTTGATCCGTCGTGGTCCGCTGTCGAGCAAGCGCGTGACCGGTGTGCCTACCAAGGCGCCATCCAGGCGGATGGTGGCTGTCTGCCCTTCGCGGAAGCTTCTTTCGGCAGTGTGGTCTGCAATTCGGTCCTGGAACACATTCCAGATGTGGACGCCGTGTTGCGCCAAGCTGCGCGCGTGCTGGTAACCGGTGGCACGCTGGCGCTTACTGTGCCCAGCGAGCATTTTGGCTCTTTTCTTTCGATCGGTCGCGCGTTGAGCAGGGTAGGGTTGGACCGGGCGGCGGCGGCCTATACCGGTTGGTTCAACCGGATTTCTCGGCACCACCATTGCGACGCTCCGGCCGTCTGGCATCAAAGGTTGGCGGCAGCCGGGCTGGAAGTCGTGCGCTGGCATTACTACTTTTCACCGGCTGCTACGGCCTGTCTGGAATGGGGCCACTACCTGGGACTTCCGGCGTTGGTCAGCAAGTGGGTGTTGGGCCATTGGGTCATTGCGCCCTGGCGCGCCAGCCTTCAATGGGTGGAGCGGTGGCTGCGGCCGCGCTACCAGGAGCCTCTGCCAGAGGCTGGCGCCTACCTGATGTTTGTTGCCCGGCGTCTTGCGCCAGCTCAACTGCCTGCGGAGCTTCCGGCGGCCGCGTCGCCGGGTTTCCCGGAGCGCCAGTTCTGCCCGCCTGAATTCGTGCCTTCCTGGGCCGACGAGCCGTTCCTGTGGTCGGAATCGTCGGAGCGCCTGAGCCCAATAGATGGTTCGACCGGGCCGGATCCAAGCGGTGCCATCGAATCCCCTGTTTCATCGCAGGAGCCACTCGCGACCGGCGCCGGTCTCCGGGTGCGGCCATCCGTCAGTTCGCTGGCATGGCTAGTAGCGGCGGTGCTTTGCGCCGCCATCGGGCAGATCAACTGGAACTGGGCCAAACGGCCGGCTCAGCCTGCAGATGGGTTCACCTGGTACATCCTGGCAGCTGTGGCGCTGGGAATCTTTGCCTGGACCGGCCGACGGTCGGGCACATCGGTCGCCAGTGCGCGCCGCACGGGGTGGAATTTTGCCCGCTGGCGGGCAGAGTGGCCGCGAGGTGCGATTCTGCTGGCTGGTTTTCTGCTTTCCATCTGGGCCTGGCTCCTAGTACAGGACACGCACCAGCCCGCCGCCGGCTCAACCGGACCGCTTTTGACCTGGCTGGCCGGAATCGTCGCGGCTGTCGCGGCTCTGTGGCCGGGTGCCGTGCACCGAGCTGTTTCGAGCATCAGGCGCAAGGATGGCGCGAGGTCGGATGGGACTGGCTGGAATCCGCCCCACCGAAACCGCAGCCGGTGGCCGCTGTGGGAGATCGTCGCCGTCTTGACGCTGGTGGGGCTCGCGTTACTTCTCCGCCTGGTAAACCTGACCGGGTTGCCGTACGTCTTGAGCGGTGACGAAGCCAGCATGGGGATGGAGGCGCTGCGAGTCCTGGAGGGCGAACTGGCCAACCCGTTCATCACGGGTTGGTTTTCCCATCCCACGCTCTATTTCTTTGTGCTCTCGCTCCCGCTTCGTCTGCTGGGCTCCACGACCCTGGCGTTGCGCCTTCTTTCGGTCATGGTGGGTTCGCTGACGGTGCTTGCCACCTATCTGTTTGCGCGGCAGACGTATGGCAGGAGCGTGGGCCTGGTGAGCGCCTTCTTGCTGACGGGTTGCCATTTTCACCTCCACTTTAGTCGGCTTGCCCTTAACAACGTGTGGGATCCCTTGTTTGCGTTGGCGGTCCTGGGCTTGTTCATCCGCGGGTGGGAGAGCCGCGACGGTCGCCACTATGTCGCGGCCGGCCTGGCATTGGGCCTGAGTCAGTATTTCTACATGGGAGCGCGCATGCTGCTCCTGCTGGTGGCCGCAATGGGGCTCTATTGGCTCATAACCGACCGACGACGCTTGTGGCAGGCCAGGGGCAGAATCGCGGCCATGCTGGCGGTCGCGTTGGTGGTGAGCCTTCCCATCGTCCTGTTTTCGGTGCGGCACCCAGATGATTACATGGCGCGTGTCAACCAGCTGGGCATCTACCAATCCGGTTGGTTGGAGCGCGAGGTCGTCCTCACGGGCAAGAGCGAGGCGCGGTTGCTGGGCGAACAGATCTGGAAATCCTCGCTGGCGTTCAACTATACCGTGGATCCCACGTTCTGGTATCGGCCCGGGATTCCACTATTGCGCTCTTGGCCGTCGATTCTGTTCGTATTCGGCGTGGTGTTGGCGGCGCTGTCCCTGCGCCGGACTCGGGCCTTTGTTCTGCTGCTGTGGCTCGGCGCCACGATCCTGTTTGCCGGTGTGTTGCTGGAGAACCCGCCCAGCAGCCAGCGATACGTCATCGCCGCGCCGGCCGTCTGCCTGTTAATGGCCTCGGCGCTGGTGTGGATCAGCGAGCAATTGCGTCATCTCCTGGGCGGCCGCCAGCGGACGTGGATGGCGGGCGTCCTGGTTGTTGCCCTCCTGTTCAACTGGGGTGACGTTTCGTTCTACTTTGGTCAGTATGCCAGGAACGGCGACTTTGGCGGCCTCAACACCGAAGTCGCGCAGCGGGTGGCGGACTATTTGGCGGATCTGGGATCAGATTGGCAAGCACTCTTTTTTGGCCCGCCGCGTATGGGCATTTCGGACGAGGGTGGGTTTCCCACGGTGCGCTTCTTGGTGCCTGAGGTCCAACGGCAGGACGTTCCGGTGCCCATCACCCATCTAGGCGATCTGCCGGGAATGCAAAGCCCGGTCGTATTCCTCTTTCTGCCAGAGAGGATGCCCGAACTGCAGGTGATCCGCGGCGCGCTGCCGGGCGGCGTGGAAAAGATATTTCCCGGCCGGTTCGACCGGCTGCTGTTCGTGGCATATGAGGTCCGATAGCGACCAAGCATATATTCGTTCAGCCGTGTATGTAGCATGATGCGCAGCGAGTTGGTGGAAAGGGTCAAGGCCTGGGTGGTCGGTCCCATGGGCCTGGTGGTGGTGCTGATTCTGGGCGGCTGGCTTCGGCTGGTCGGGTTGAACTGGGACGAGGGGACCCACCTGCATCCCGATGAGCGCCACCTGACGATGGTTGAGACTGCCATTCAGCCGACCTACAGCATCACCGAATACCTGTCCACCGCTACCTCTCCCATGAACCCGCGAAACCGGGGCCACAGCTTTTTTGTTTACGGTACGCTGCCCATCTCTCTGGTGCGATACGTGGCGGAGGGCCTGGAGGCAGCCTGCGCCGTCAAGCCAATCTGCAGCTATCGTTTCACCAGTTACGACGGGGTCCATCTGGTCGGCCGATCGCTGTCGGCCCTTGCCGACCTGGCTACGGTGGCGGTGCTCTACCTGTTAGGCCGGCGGATGTACCGTGCCTGGGTAGGCCTGTTGGCGGCGCTGTTGTACGCGGCGGCCGTCTTGCCCATCCAGCAATCCCACTTTTTCACGGTGGATACCTTTCTGACCTTTTTTGTCACGCTGGCAATCTATGCGGCTGCGGGAATTGTGCGGGGAGGCGGGTCCCGGAGCTGGATGGGTTTCGGTGCCGCGTTCGGGATGGCGTTGGCCTGCAAGATCTCCGTCTGGCCCCTGGGATTGTTGCTGGCGGCCGCGGTTTTGATCCGGGCAGCGGCTAGTACCGCAGAGGCGGCGTGGCGACCCTTTGCCGGCATGGTGGTGGCCGGTTCCTTTGCTTTCCTGGCGTTCCGATTGTGCCAGCCGGATGCGTTTGCCGGGCTCGGCCTGAGCCCGGACGTTGTCGGCCAGCAACGCTTTGAAGAGATCACGGCGTTGGCTCCTTCCTGGTGGCACCAGGTCTATGACTTGATGCCGAGACCTCTTCGCGCACTGGTGTTGCCGTCGCCTCGGTGGTTGAACAACATGGAGACGATCCGCAGCCAGATGACCGGCGATGTGGACTTTCCCCCAAACCACCAATGGACTGACCGGACACCCATCGTGTTTCCGTGGCGGAACATGGTGCTTTATGGCCTTGGGCCGCTGTTGGGCCTGGCCGCGTGGGCGGGTTGGTTGATAGCCGGTTGGCGGCTCGTCCGCGCACGGACTGATTGGCAGCAGCACGTTTTTCCGGTCCTGTGGGTGGGTGTCTTTTTCCTCTACCAGGGGACGCAATGGGTCAAGTCCATGCGGTATCTCATGCCGATCTACCCTGCGCTGGTGCTGCTGGCAGCTTGGTTGTTGCACGATGCGTGGAGCCGGGCGGCGGCATCTGGGCGCGTGGACGACGGAAAACTCGCGAGGAGCCGACTCTGGCTGGTGACGAAATGGGCAGCCCTGGGCCTGGCGGCGCTGGTCTGCCTCACCACCTGGGCCTGGGCGTTCACCTTTGTGCGCATCTACCGGCAGCCTACTACGCGGGTAGCGGCCGCCCGCTGGGTGTATCAGAATGTGCCGACCGGAGCCACCCTGTTGGTGGAGCCGGCCGACCCGAATTCCAGTGTGCAGCGGGTGCAGGTACACGTTCCTCGCATCGAGTATGCTGAAGATGGTTGGCGCACCGTCACCGCGTTCGAGCTTCCGACGGACGGCACCGCCACCGGCCTGCGGTTGAACTACCTTTCCGACCCGGCAATGGATGTCGAGTCCGAGGTCATTCGGGTGTCCATCGGGACCGACTCGCAAGGAACGGGCGAACTGACGACCGGGGTTCTGTCGGCTGACCTCAGGCCGGTCAGGAGCGTCCGCGGGGACGCGCATCTGGTGGAGCTGGAGCCAGTGTCCCTCACTGAGGGGCAGTCCTATTACCTCACCCTTGAAGCAGTGGCTGGAGCACCCATTCGGTCCACCGGCGCCTACCTGATCAACGAGTCGTCGTGGGACGACGGTTTGCCACTGCGCCTGGACGGGCTGGATGGTTTTACCATTTACGAGGGCGAACCGCTGGAGCTGTACTGGGAGGACAATGAAGAGAAACGGGCCCGGCTTATCCGGCTGCTGGATGAGGGCGAGTATCTTTTCATCACCAGCAGCCGGCAATTGGGGTCCATTCCTCGTATGCCTACCCGCTATCCGTTGACCATTGCCTATTACCAGGCGCTTTTTGAGGGTCGGCTCGGTTACCAGCTGGTGGAAACCTTTTTCGCCGACCTGCAGATCGGGCCGCTAAACGTCAACGACGTGTTCGGCAAGGTTGAATGGGGCACGACGCCGGCTGTGGGCTGGCCGCCGCCCGACGAGTGGGCGGCTGAGGAAGCCTTTTCAGTGTACGATCACCCGCCAGTGTGGATATTCGTCAAGAGCGACGATTACAGCCCGGCTGCGGTCCGGGCGGTCCTTGACGAGGTGGACGTCAGCCAGCGCCAGTTCATCATTCCCTACGACTATACCCAGGAGTTATGGGCACAGCGCAGGCCGACGTGGCTGAACCAACTGCTGGGCAAGCGTTCCATCACACCGGTGACTGCGGAGCCGGTGGAGGAGCGCAGCATGTGGCTCGAGGAAGATGTGCTGGAGGCGCAGCAGGCCGGGGGCACGTGGCGTGACCTCTTTGATACCGGCAGTCCATTGAACCGCTTCCCCGGCCTGGCGGCCGTGACATGGTGGCTGACCGTCGTGCTGGGCGGTTGGCTTGTTTTTCCCATCGCGCTGGCGGTCTTTCCAGGGCTGCCTAGCCGGGGGTATGTCCTCAGCAAGGTTCTGTGCCTGGTGTTGGTGGCCTGGCTGGTGTGGATTCTGACCTGCATCCACCTGACCGACTATACCCGGAACGCGATCTGGTTGGCAGTTGGGCTGGTGGCGGCGATGGCCGCGCTGGCGGCACGCTGGCAATGGCCGGCCCTGGTCCGCCTGGTCAAGTGTCGTTGGCGCTGGATGCTGGCGGTGGAAGGAATCGGGCTGGGGCTCTTTCTACTCTTTCTGGCGATACGCAGTGGGAACCCGGATCTCTGGCATCCGGTTTTTGGGGGCGAAAAGCCGATGGACTTGGCTTTTCTCAACGCGATCGTCAAGAGCACCCAGTTCCCGCCGTATGATCCCTGGCTGTCGGGAGCCTATATCAACTATTACTACTTTGGTTTTGTGATCATCGGCAACTTGGTCAAGATTCTCGGGATTGTCCCACACGTTGCGTACAACCTGGCGTTGCCCATGCTCTATTCGTTGACCGGATTGGGCGCGTTCTCGGTGGCGTACGACCTGGTGGCGGGCAAGGATCGGTCAAATGACCCGATCGAACGGACCCGGCGAGCGCTTGCCGCCGGATTGGCTGCCGCCTGCCTGGCGGTGTTGCTGGGTAACCTGGGCCAGCTGGCCACGGTGCTGTCCGGTTGGCACCGGCTGGGGCAAGCCGCGGCCGGCGAGGATGCAGTCTGGTTGGTGCAGGCGGGACGTGGGCTGTTGGAGAATCTCCGCGGCGCGGCACTCCCAATGCATACTGGCTCCTGGTATTGGGATGCCACGCGCATCATTCCACCGGCCGCCGGCGAGGCGGGACCGATCACCGAGTTTCCGTTTTTCACCTTTCTCTACGCCGATCTGCACGCGCACATGATCGACATGCCGTTGGTTCTGTTGGCGCTTGCCTGGGCACTGGCTCTGGCGCAAGCCGCTGATCGCGGTGTCCTCGGTCAGGGTCGGCACTGGGGCGCAACCCGGTTGATTTCCAGACTGGCCCTGATCTGGGTGGTCGGGGGGATAGTCATCGGTGCGCTGCGAGCCACCAATACGTGGGACTGGCCTGCCTCGCTCGGTGTAGCTTGCGTCGCCATTGCCTATTCTGCCTGGCGGGCCCGCCCGTCGGCCGGGGGCTGGCTGTTGCTGGCAGGGCTGGGTGCTGCAGCGCTGGTCGGACTCAACGTGCTGGCCTATCTTCCGTACACGCGCCAGTTCGTGCCGGCATACACGCAAGTCATGGCGTGGCGCGGCGGCGTCACCCCGGTGTGGGCTTACCTGAGCGTACACGGGCTTTTCCTCTTTCTGCTGTTGACCTGGGCGGTACGCGAATACCGGGACTGGACGCGCAGCCTGACGCTGGATGCGCTGCGGGCATGGGAGCCGTTCGCGCTGCTGGTTGCATTGGCGGTGATGGGTTGTTTGGTGGCGATGGTCGTGTTGCTGAGATCAGGGGTGTCGGTCGGCCCGCTGGTTTTGGTGGTCGCAGTCCCGGTGACGATGCTCGCGTTGCAGCGGCGCCTGGCGGCGGAACGCCGGGCGGTGCTGATGCTCCTGACGCTCGGCCTGGTAATGACGCTGGCGGTAGAACTCATTGTCCTTTCGGGGGACATCAGCCGGATGAACACGGTGTTCAAGTTTTACATGCAAGTCTGGCTCCTGTTCAGTGTGACCGGCGGGGCCGCTCTGATCTGGGTGTGGGAGTGGTCGTCTGCTTGGCGCCCGGCTTGGCGCCAGGCGTGGTTCGGGATACTGGGTCTGCTGGTGTTCGCTGCTGCGCTCTATCCGGTGACTGCCTCGCGTGCCAAGGTCTTGGATCGTTTTCACGCCGATCAACCGCCGGCCGGTCTGGACGGAATGGTCTATATGCGCACGGCAACCCACTATGACCGGGATCAGGTCATTTTGCTGGAATCTGACTATCAGGCCATCCGCTGGCTGCAGGAGAACGTGGACGGTTCACCGGTCATCATGGAGGCCAACACCTATCCCAAAATCTACGGTTGGGGCAGCCGCATCTCTATCTACACAGGACTGCCGACGGTTGTGGGTTGGGAATGGCACACGCGGCAGCACCGGGCGGGTTTCACCGATGCCACCGAGCTCGTTCGGCAACGAGCCAATGAGGTAATCACGTTCTACAACACGCCGGACGTCTATCAGGCCGACCGCATTCTGGACAAATTCCGTGTACAATATGTCGTCGTTGGCTCGCTGGAGCGAGCCTATTACAGCGCCGTCGGCCTGAACAAATTTGAACTGATGGAAGAGCTGGGATTGCTGGAAGAGGTCTACCGCAACGCCGGTGCAGAGATCTATCGTGTCAGGTGATTGTATACCATGAATGACATCCTTGCCGCGGCACTCTGGTGGCTCGCGATCCAGTTCCTGGGCCTGATTGCCTGGCCATTGACCTTTCGGCTCTTCCGGCGCCTTCCAGACCGGGGGTATGCGCTGAGCAAGGCCATGGGGGTGTTGCTTGTCACCTACCTCTTTTGGTTGCTGGGCAGCCTCGGCCTCTTGCGCAACACGGTTGGCGGCATCCTGATGTCGGCCGCGCTGGTTGCGCTCCTGGCTGCCTGGGTGTACCGACGCCCTTGCACCCGGGACCCGGCCGACCTGCCGGGATGGGTCGCCGCGCACCGGCGCTACGTGCTGGCGGTAGAGCTCCTCTTTGCCCTCAGTTTCGCGCTCTGGTGTCTGGTCCGGGCGCACAACCCCGAGATCACCGGTACGGAGAAACCGATGGATCTGGCCTTTATCCAGGCCATCTTGAGGTCAGAGACCTTTCCTCCGGTCGACCCCTGGCTATCCGGCCATGCCATCAGTTACTACTATTTTGGCTACGTAATGCACGCCATGATGGCCAAGCTCACCGGGGTGCCGGGCACCGTGGCGTTCAACCTGGGTCTGGCCTGGCAGTTTGCCGGCACGGTCCTGGGCGGTTTTGGCTTGGTCTATAACCTGGTCAGCGCCGAGGTTGGCTCTCGGGGAAAACCCGTGACCCTCGGGCGTGTCGGCGCCGGGCTTTTGGGTGGCGTGATGGTGGCGGTAATGGGCAATCTGGAGGGTTTCCTCGAGGTGCTGCACGCCCGGGCCTGGTTGCCAACCGGGTTCTGGCGCTGGCTGGACATTGAGGAGATCAACCTGGCGCCGGTGGTTTCGAGCCCCTGGTGGCCACCTCGGGGCGGCTGGTGGTGGTGGCGAGCGTCGCGGGTGCTACACGATCGCGGCCTGTCGGGCGAATCACTCGGTCTGCAGCCTATTGCCGAGTTCCCGGCCTTTAGTTTTGTGCTGGGCGACATGCACCCGCACATGATGGCCCTGCCCTACGTCTTGCTGGGCCTCGGACTGGCGCTCAACTGGTGGCTGACCTCCTGGCAGAGGGAATCCACCGTCGGCCGGCCCCTGTGGGCGTCGATCCGCGAACTGGTCAGCGTGGCCGATCCGGTGCACGTGGGCCTCTATGCGGTTTGCCTGGGTGCGCTGGCATTTCTCAACACCTGGGATTTCCCGTCGCTGCTGGCTATAGCGGTGGGCTCCATGACGCTGGCCGTCATTCGCGATCGGCCGGCACCTGCCGCCAACACCCCCGCCAGTGGGCTGGTGGCAGAGACGGCCCTTCTGGGAGCGGTAACGCTCGTGAGCATTGTGCTGGTGGGGCGCCGGCTGCTGGGCGGCGAATCTGCCTGGCTGCCGGCGCTGGCGCCCGTGACGCTCACCCCGGCCACCTGGTGGCTCTTTCGGCTGGCACAGCAGCAAAAGGAACGCAGCGGTCAGTGGCAACTGGGCGTGATGGGCGAGTTGTTAGTCGCCGCGGTCGGGCTGGGACTTGCGGGCATTCTGGCCTACGTGCCGTTCTACCTGGGGTTTCGTTCCCAGGCGGCCGGACTGCTGCCCAACGTCATCAACCCCACCCGGCTGCCGCAGTTCGTGGTCATGTTCGGGCCGTTTCTCCTCGTGCTGCTGGTATGGCTGTTTGGTCTGCTGCCCACCGGTAGGGCGAACTGGAGTGTCGGGCTGTGTATCACGGGTGGGTTGCTGCTGGCCCTGGTGGTGGCGGTGGCGCTGTTTGGCGCCCTGGCGGCGTTGACTCCAACGGCGCAGGGCTGGATTGCGCAGGTGACGGGTGACGTTGGCGGCCTGGATTCGGCCGTCCGCCTGACCCTCATTCGGCGGCTCACCAACCCCTGGACTGCGCTGCTGTTGCTGGCGATGATCGCCAGCGCGATTGCGCTCTCCTACCCGTTGGTGCTCAACCGGCGCTCCGCGCCGGCCGAGGCCGGTCAGTGGGCAAGAACGGTCGGTCCCCCGGTTGCGTCAACCCTCGAACCGGTCTCGGTCGCGTCGTTTGTCCTGCTTTTGGTCTTGGCAGCTTCACTCCTGACGCTGGCGCCTGAGTTTGTCTACCTTAAGGACGTATTTCAGGGGCGCATGAACACGGTGTTCAAGTTCTATTACCTGGCCTGGGTGCTCCTGGCCGTCAGCAGCGGTTACGCGCTGCACGGTCTGCTGCGCCGGGCGGGGTGGGTCCGTTGGGTTGGCGGCCTGGGAGGGGCGTTGCTCATCGCCGCCGGGCTGTTTTACCCGGTGCTGGCGGTCGCCACGCGCACCGCCGGGCGCGGGGGGTCTGCCACCCTGGACGGCATGGCGTACATGGAGAACAGCCAGCCGGCCGACTATGCGGCGATCCGCTGGCTGCAGGAGAACGTGGAGGGAACCCCGCTGATCCTGGAGGCAGTGGGCGGACAATACTCTTGGGGCGCTCGCATATCTGCCCATACCGGTCTCCCGACGGTTCTCGGTTGGGCCGGCCACGAACAGCAGTGGCGTGGCGACACGCACGAGCCGGGTCTGCGCGAGCCTGACGTCCGGACCATGTACACCTCGCGCGTTTGGCCCGAGGTGCAGGCGCTGCTTGAGAAATACCAGGTCGAGTATGTAGTTGTCGGCCCGCTGGAGATCAGCACGTATGGCCAGGTGGCGGCCGCCAAATTCGAGCGGGTGCTGGACGCGGTGTTCCAGGGCGATGGAGTGGTGATATACCGATGGCACAGGTTGATTCAACCATGATTCGGGGTTGGTGCGAACCGGTCCCTGATTCCAACGTCGACGCGCGGCTCATTCGCGCCGGCTGGTTGGCCGTGGCGGTGGTGAGCGCGCTGATTCGTCTGCCCGCGTTGGGTGCCGCGCCGCTTTCGCCGGGCGAGGCCACCGAAGCCCTGGCTGCGCTGGATAACGTTGGGCGTTGGACGGCGGCGCAGAGCAGCCTGCTGCTGGGCGCCAACCACATGCTGTTCTGGTTGCTGGGCGCCTCGGATACGGTGGCGCGCCTGCTGCCGGCGCTCGCGGGGAGCGGGCTGCCGCTGATGGCCTGGCTATTTCAGCGCCATCTTGGCCGGTGGGGAGCCCTGGCGGCCGGCGCGTTGCTGGCGCTCAGCCCTTCCCTGGTGTTTGTCTCCCGGTCGGCTACCGGAACGGTGTTGGGAATCGCTGGCGGGCTGCTGGCCGTGGGTGCTCTGGAAAAGGCCGATGCGACAGGAGAGCGACGCTGGACCTGGGTGGCGGGGATTGCCATGGGACTGGGAGTGGCGTCCGGGCCTGCCTTCTGGAGCGCCATGTTGGTGATGGCGCTGGCCGCGATGTTGGGGCGGCCGACTGGGCTGCGCCGTTGGCTGGCCAGTCGGTGTGGGGCGCTGTGGCGGGTGGCCGTCATCACCGCCGGGTTGGCTTCCACCGGCCTGTTGTTGGTGCCCGGTGGCCTGGGCGTGGCGGCCGATAGCCTGGTTGTCTGGATAAACGGATTCGGCCTCGGCCGCCAGGGGTTGTGGGCCTGGCAGGTGCTGCTGGTCTACGAGCCCGTGCTGCTGCTCTCGGGCGTCGCCGGGGCGGCGGTGGTTCTGCTCGGCCCAAACAGCCGGGTTCGGTTGATGGGGTTTTGGACGCTGGTGGGAGCGCTCCTGTCGTTGGTGCGATCCGGGCAGCCGGATGCCCCCTTGCTCGTGGTCATCCCGCTGGCGCTCCTGGGCGGCCGGCTGGTTGCCGCCCTACTGGCCAGTTTGTTGGCTCAACCGGCGTGGCCCGGTTTCGGCCGGTCGCTGGCTGCCATGTCCGTGGCGGTCGGCGTTCTGGGCGTGCACCTCTTTGTCAACCTGGGCCAATATGCGCGGCACGCTTCCAGCAACCCCGATTCGGCCAGCGCTAGCCTGCTGCTGGTGGGGATCTCGATCATATTGGCCACCGGCGTGTGCGCCCTGGCCTGGACTTATAGCCACCGGTTGGCGTGGGGGAGCCTGCTGGTGGCCTGGCTGGTGCTCCTCGGTGCCTATGGCCTGGGAAAGGCGTGGGAGCTGGGGCACACACACCGTAGCGATCCGCGTCAGTTGTGGGTTGCCGAGGCCACGAGTCCCGGCGCCCGCCTGTTGGTGGATGCGCTGGAAAGCGTCTCGAGTCGTATCCAGGGCACGCCCCATGAAGTGCAGGTGACGGTCCAGGGAGATTCCGCGCTGCTGCACTGGGCGTTGCGCGATTTCACGAGGGTCACCTGGGTTGAGCAGTTGCAGGCAGTAGTCACGTCGCCCGTGGTGCTCACCCCGGCCGGCGAGGCCAGCCCCACATTGGGCGATGGCTACCTGGGCGTCGATTTTGGATTGCAGCTGGAGCCGAATCCATCCACCGACGTGGCGAGCCGGACGGGCGAAACCCTTCGTTGGGTGCTGCTGCGCGATGCGCCGCTGCCCCTGCAGCGGGACAAGGTCGTGCTCTGGGTCAGGCAGGACCTGGCGAGCGCCGGAGTCAGTTGGCCGTTGCCATGAGCATTGCTGCTGCCAAGAGTGTATATACGCAGGAGGTCAGCGAATTGGTCGCCGGCTGCCTGGAGGGCGAACAGGCTGCCTATGCGGCGCTCTATCGCCGCTTTGCAGCGGACGTCTACCGGTTGGTCTACGGATTGCTGGGCGACACGGAGGATGCAGAGGAGGTGCTACAAGACGCGTTCCTGTACGCCATGCGCAACCTGGCGCGGTACGATCCGGCACGGGCCGGACTCCGGACCTGGCTCTTTCGGATTGCCGTCTGCCGGGCGCGGAACAAGCGCCGGCGAAAAATCCTGCCGACCATTTCGTTGGCCGATCTTGTGGATGGCGGACGCGAGAGAGTGGAGCTCAAGAGTGCGGCCAGGCCGGCCGAAGAGTCGGCGCAGCGGGCCAGCGACCGTGAGGAGCTCATCTCTGCCCTCAACTGCCTGACGCCCAAGCTGCGCGAGGCGGCCGTGTTGCGTTACTTTGAAGGCCTGACCTACGGGGAGATCGGCCAGGTCCTGGGGGTCCCGCCCAAGACGGCCGAGTCCCGGGTGAGGCTGGCGCATGTGGCACTGCGGCGGTTGCTGGAGGAAAGAAAAGTACTCGAGCCGGGCACGGCCCGGGGCGGAGGTGGCTGATGCAGCACATCGAAGCGCTGATCGATGATTACGTGCTCGACCTCCTGTCGGGTCCGGACCGTGAGGCGCTCAGGCGCCACGCGGCGGCCTGCTCGCCCTGCGGTGAACGGCTGGCTGCCGAAGAGGCCCGGGTACGGGCGCTGGTCGATGCGTTGCGCCGCGCCAGCGCGGCCGAGCCCGAGCGGTTGGCTGCGCTCTATCCCGGCGCCAGGCGGCCGGCAGCTCGTCCATTTCGCCCGGCGCGGTGGCGCATGGTGGCGACCGTGACCTTGTTAGGGCTGGCGGTGCTGGGTGGCGTCCTGAACTCCATGCGGCACACTGGCGGCTGGTGGTTGGCCACCTACACGCCGACTGCCAGCCTGGTGACCGCGTCGCCCACCGCGCACCGCACACCCACGCTGGGCGCAATGACGGTTCGGCCAGCGTGGACCCAACTGGCCCTGCAACCGGTTTGCCTGGGGACCCCAGCGCCGGTTGAACCGGTACCCGAGCCGCGCCCCAATTCCGCCGCGCCGCGGCCGGTCTGGTGATCGATGTGTGTACCTGCCCGCAATAGTATCCGACGAGCTCAGACTTTCCGGTGACCCGGATCGCGCTTGGAAGTGAACGAGGAAACTGATGATACAGGAAAACCCACCTGAACGCGAGCATTGGCTCGACCGCCGTGTGCTCGGGCTGACCCTGGAACAGGCCCTCTATGCGCTGTTTGTTCTCCTGGCGATGGCCAGCCGATTTGCCCTGTTGGGGGACCGGGCCCAGAGCCACGACGAGAGCCTGCACACGCGCTACTCCTGGGAGCTGTATGACGGGCAGGGTTTCAGTCACACACCGATGATGCACGGTCCGCTGGGGTTCCACCTGGTGGCCCTGACGTTCTGGCTATTTGGCGATAGCGACGCCAGCTCGCGTGCTCCGGTGGCGCTCCTGGGCGTCATCCTGGTGATGATCCCCTATCTTCTGCGGCGCTGGCTGGGTCGGACCGGCGCCCTGGCGGCATCGTTTCTCATGTTAGTCTCGCCTTCGCTGCTCTACTACTCGCGTTATATCCGGTGGGACATCCCGGTCATTCTCTGGGCGATGGTCGTCGTGGTGGCCATGTGGAGGTACCTGACCCACCGCAAAGAAAAGCACCTGCTCTGGTTCGCTGGCGGCCTCTCGGCCATGTTTGCCACCAAGGAGGTCTGTTTTCTCTACGTGGCCATTTTCGGCAGCTTTGTGGCGCTGCGCATGGCCGTGGGGCTTCTTAGCCAACCCTGGAAGCACGAGGAGATGCGCAGTTGGCTCAAGATGGGCCTATTGGCGCTCCTGCTGGGGGCGCTCATCTTTGGCGTCGGCATGGCCGGCCAGGCTCTCGGCAAGCAGGCGGCCGCCGCAGCCACGCTGAGTCCCGACGCCACGGCCGTGTCCGCGGAGCAGGCGCGCTCGCCCGGCGAGGCCTGGGCCATCGTGCGCCTGGTTGGCGGTGTCATTGCCGGCCTGGCGTTAGTGCTGATCATGTCCTCCGCTGTCATGGGCCTGAAAGAGCATTTGCGCGACTATCCCGAGTTTGATCTGATCGTGCTCTTTAGTACGCTGCTCTTGCCGTTCATGGCGCCCATTCCCATCGAGGCCATTGGCGGGAACTCGCTGGACTACACGCTGACCGGAGTCAGCCGGTCGGCGATCGTGTTTGTTCCCATGCTGGCGGCGTCGGTGGCGGTCGGTCTCTTGTGGAACTGGCGGGCCTGGCTCCGGGCGGCCGGGGTCTTTTATGCCATCTTTGCCGTGTTGTACACCACTGTCTTCACCAACGGTTATGGCTTTGCCTCCGGCTGGTTCGGGTCGTTGGGTTACTGGATGGCGCAGCAGGAGGTGCAGCGGGGCGATCAGCCGTGGTACTTTTACCTGTTTGTCGTGCCCATCTACGAGTTCTTGCCCATGTGGGCCGCAGCGGCCGGCGTTCTGTACTGGGCGGTTCGCCGGCGGGGCCTGGTGCTGATCGGCGAACTGCTTGCCCGTCGTGGCGGCATTGCGGAATCGGATCGGCTGGAGCTCTTTGGCTTCATTCCCTTTCTGATCTGGTGGACGGCAGGCACCTGGTTTCTCTACTCCTATGCCGGTGAAAAGATGGGCTGGCTGACCACCCATTTTGCCGTCCCCATGGTTCTCCTGGCCGGATGGTTCCTGAACTGGTTGCTCAAATCGACCGATTGGTCGCGGCTCTGGCGCGACGGCGGGTGGGGGTTGTGGCTGATGGCGCCCCTGATCCTAGCGGCCGTTTGGCTGGGCGTCCGGCCGGTGCTGTTTGGCGAGGTCCGCCTGGGGAGTGAGTACCTGGAGGATCTCAAGATGCTCGGCCGGTTGTTGGCCGGGGTGCTGGTGGCGGTTGGCGCCGGCGTGGCCCTGGTCACTGCCGTGCGGCGCCTGGACGGCCAACGGTTGCTGAGGGCGGCGGCGCTCGGGTTCTTTACGCTGCTGGCTGTGCTGACGGTTCGGGTGGCGTGGATGGCGAGCTATATCAACTATGACACCGCCCGCGAATACATTGTCTATGCTCACGGCGCGCCCGGCGCCAGGCAGGCGTTGGACGAGATCGAGGCGCTTTCCATGCGGCTCTATGGCGACCTGAGTATCCGGGTGGCCTTTGACAACAAGGTATCATGGCCATTTTGGTGGTATCTGCGGGACTATCCCAACAAGGTCTACTTTGGCGAGAACCCCAGCCGCGATAGCCTGGATGCGCCGGTGGTGTTGGTCGGCGCGGTGAATTGGCCCAAGGTAGAGCCCTATGTGGGAGATCGTTATCACGTCTTCAAATACACCTACCTCTGGTGGCCGATGGAGGATTACAAACGCCTGACCTGGGATCGGGTTTGGGGAGCGATGACGGATCCCGTCATGCGCCAGGCGCTGTGGGACATTCTGTTCAACCGGGACTATACGGCGTACGCCCAGGCCACCGGCCGCGATTTCTCGCTGTCGGGTTGGCCCCTGCGTGACGAACTGCGCCTGTACGTGCGCAAGGACGTGGCAGCACAGCTGTGGGATTATGGCGTGGCTCCAACGGTCGCCCAGGCGGCGGTGGTGGACCCGTACGAAGATGGTTTTCTTGCTGGTCTCTGGCCCATCAGGGTCGTGGGCGGCCCAGGCGAAGATGAGGGCCAACTGCGGTCGCCGCGCGGCGTTGACCTCGGTCAGGATGGCCTGTTATACGTGGTTGACTCGGGAAACAACCGCGTTCAGGTGTTCGACGTCGACGGTCAGGTGGTGCGGGCTTGGGGTAGCTACTGCAATGTGGCCGAGGGCGGTTTTGGTTGCCTGGACCCGGACGGTGGCGGCCCGCTTCCCTTGGGCGCCGGGCAGTTCAACGAACCTTGGGGAATTGCCGTAGCGCCGGATGGCACAGTCTACGTGGCAGATACATGGAACCATCGCATCCAGCGGTTCTCATCGGAGGGCGAGTTCCTGAATGCCTGGGGAACACTGGGTCAGGTCTCGGGCGGACAGTCGGCCGGCGCGCTGGGGTTCTTTTACGGCCCGCGCGATGTGGCTATTAGCCCGGATGGCCTGGTGTACGTGTCTGATACGGGCAACAAGCGGGTGCAGGTTTTCCAGGCAGATGGGCTCTACGTGGGAGAGTTTGGCGAAGAGGGACCCCTGGACGGGCAAATGGATGAGCCGGTTGGCCTGGCTTTTGATCCGAGCGGTGTGCTCCTGGTGGCTGACACCTGGAACGGTCGGGTTCAGCAGTTTGATCGGAGTCACACCTTTCTGCGCAAATGGGTGATGGAGGCGTGGTACGGTCAATCGGTCAACAACAAGCCTTTCCTGGCTACTGATGGCAGCGGGTGGGTTTACATAACCGACCCCGAGATGTTCCGGGTGTTGGTCTTTGACGGCCTGGGCAACTACCATTGGGGGTTCGGGCAATACAGCGCCGGGCTGGATGGGCTGGCGCTACCCACCGGGATCGTGGTCGGGCCGGATGGCACGATCTGGGTGACCGACGCCGGCAACAACCGGGTTTTAGGTTACGCGCACCCATAACCGGAGACTTTCGTCGGGAGCAGGCCGGCCTGAACTCCTGTCGCCGGCGATAAGGGAGTGGCTGCCGATTCGGGGTCGCCGAGTTCGCCGGGCGGACCGATCCGCGCGGTTGGCACTCTATCGAGCCATACAGTGTCTGGAATGGCGGGCCCGCTGCCCGCCAGGCTCAGTCGTGCGCCGCGTGGGGCCGGGCCAGGTGATCGTGGTACAGTCCATGCCGGTGCATGCGGTTGTGCAGCGATCGATGCGCTGCCTCGAGCACCAATCGCATGCGACGGTAGGCGAGCTCTTCAGCTCGGGTTCCCACCGTATCCAGATAAGCCATGGCGCCCTCGATCTGGTCCAGTATCGAGAGGGCATCCGCCGTGTCCATCAGCGGAGCGCGGTCCACCTGGATCATGACCGGCGACGAGTGCGCCGCCACCATTTCGGGGCGGTCTGGATACTGCCCCCGCACCAGCAGCGCGAGCCAGGCGCTCCGGTCGACACGGAGGGACCATTGCCCGGAGGCGGCCTCGTTCGACACCGGGGCGCTCTCGCGAACCTCGCCATTGACCATCAGGTCCACTCGGGTTATCGGGATGGTGACGCTGGCGGCCTTCCAGGTCACGTCCAGCGTGCCGCCGCCGGCCGGCAACCAGACCCGACTACCCATGGGCTGACCGGCAACCGCGAATTCCAGCAGCGGTCCGTAGGTGACAAAGGTTTCGCCGCGGCGGACGGCCTGCATCCAACTGCCATAGGTAAAGGCGGCCTCGGGCGGGATGCGGGCATAGGTGCGGACGGTCCCCACCGCGGTGTCGGCCGACATCTTGTCTGTGCCGCCGACCGCCGGAACCGTGTAGCCGCAGTTTAGATAGCGGTACCAATCCGCCAGCGAGTACGGGTCGATGCCGCGGTGCAGGTTCCCCCAGGAGGTCATCTCGATGCCGTCCACCTCGCCGCTGACAATGCTGGCGGCATGTTCGGCGCGCGGGTTGGGAAAGTGCGGCACGATGACCAGCCCTCCTTGCTGCTTGCAGCGCCGAGCCCATTCGGTGAGCAGGATCTCGATTGGGTCGCCCAGCGCAGACTCATCCGGGCCGCCGGTGGTCATTGGCGCAATGATCTGACCCTCGTAACCCAGCAGCGAGATATGCCCCAACACGTGCTGACGGTTCTCTGTGCCCACACGCACCAGGTACTCGCCGCTTCCGCCAGCTTCGCGGGCGCCCCAAGTGGTTCGACCGTCGAAATCACCCACGTTGGTCATCAGTTCGCCCCACTGGCTTGCCAGCAGGTTCACGATGTTCACGCCCTCCGCCTCGCCCTCGAGCAGCGCGGTGGAGGGGGAGAGGAAATGCACATGGGTGTCGGCCGTCACCCAGCCGGCCTCCCGCCAGGGGAGCACCTTTTCCAGCTCGATGCTCAGTTCGGTCGTGTTCGGCGTCACGCTGAACAGCTGGCGGATAGGCCGGACTTCGAACCCCTTGGACACCTCCACAAACACCCGGCCCAGCGGCAGGTCGATGTTTGCCTCCCCCCGGATGTAGGTGCAATAGTGCTGCCCACCGTGGACCCAGTCCGCTCCGCTATCCTCAAACCAGGAGGGATTGGGTATCCGGTGCCGGTTGACCGGGGCCAGGTACTCGCCGGCCTCGCCGTGCACGTGCAGTTTGACTGGCACGATGCGCTCGCTGCCTTTCTCCACTACCCGAATCGTCACTCGCTGCGCCGCCGGCGGCACGGCTCGTAGCGGTCCACCGGCCGCAGCCTCCAGCACCTGGCGTGCGGGCACCTGGATCCCCCCGACCAGGTGAAAAATCGCTTCCGGATGGCAGGTGTACTCGACCAGCAGCTCATTGGCGGATTGCAATGGCAGCTGATATGCCGTGCCGTGCTCCCAGCCGTCCCGGGGGTAGACCCGACGCGGGACGGCTGAGATGACATGGCCCAGGTCCAGCCGGATCTGTTCCAGCTCGCCCGCCTCATCCAGGACCGGAAGAAAGTGCTCGGCGTGTGGCAGCGTCAGCAGCGCCTTTTGCCGCGTGCCCCACCGAAGGGGATGCGAGGTGACGTTGCCGGATGCCAGGGCGGCGACGATGAACGTTCCAAACCGGGGCTCAAAGCGAATTCCGCTGATGATTCGATCCGGAAAGGGGTTCTCCCAGGCCCACAGCCAGTTCAGCCAGGGTCCGTCGTCCCCTGCCAAGACCCGCGTCTGCGAATATCCCCAGTGCCAGGCCGGTTGCTCGTGTGCCGCTGGCAGCGGCCGAGGTTTGCGGTGCGCCACCGCCTGGAAGCAGTTCTCACCCCACCGCCGCTCGAAAGCGCCTACCTGATGACGTCCGCGGATGGCTACCCGTTCCTCCGAGCCGTCTACGTAAACGAACACGTAGTCCGCCAGATGGGCGCCCAGCGCACCCGCCCCCCGGTTCCGATCGGTGATCGGTGGGGCGCCGTCGCCGTCCCACGTGTGCATGAACACGAGCCAGCGCGCGGTAGTGGGCTCCAGCGCAACTGAGAACGGCTGGTCGCGCAGCAGCACGACCTGATGGACGTGAAAGGGGATTCCCCAGGCCACACAGGCGCCGTCAGGGGCGTGCTCCAGCGCCGCCGCCATGCGTGGCGAGATGGCGGTCCGGGGAACCTCCTCCAGGGAGCAGTGGCCCGCGAGGGCAAGCGGGGAGAACAGCGACGAGCTGGGTCCGTCTTGACAGCTGGGCATGACGGCCTCCTAGCACCAAAGCGTTTGGAATAGGCTTCGACCATTGTAGCCCACCGGACGCCCGGATGCCAACAAGAGGCGACCAACCTGCGGTTGTCGCGTCTGGCACACATCGGGCACGGCGAACCTTTAAGACTGGTCTGCTGCGGTTGAATCCCACGGAGGCTGGCTCCCGGTGCCCGGGCCGTCTGAGCGAGCGGCGGTGCTTTCAGGCGAAGTCGACTGGCAGAAAAGCCAGGATTGGAGTATCATCCGGCCGGTGGCGTTGCCGGGGCAAACAGAGAGGATTGCGGCATGGTTCGATACGTGTTGGGCATCGACGGTGGGGGCACGGGCACTCGCGCCGCCATTCTGGACCTGAGTGGACATCTGTGCGGCCAGGGCGAGAGCGGTTCCTCGAACTATGACGACGTGGGTGTTGCCGCTGCCCGCGCGGCCATTCTGGAGGCGGTGACGCGGGCCCGTCGAGAGGCTGGTTTGGGCCCGGCGCCCTTTGTAACTGCCTTTCTCGGGTTGGGCGGCATCGCCTCCCAGGCCGACCGCGACGTGATCTTGGGCATCGCGTCGGATCTCGCGCTGGCCCCTGCGGGACGGATCGGGGTGGACCATGATATTCGCATCGCCCTGGCCGGCGGTCTCTCTGGCCGACCGGGAATCGTGCTCATTGCCGGCACCGGATCGTCCTGCTATGGTCGGAACTCGGCCGGTGAGAGCTGGCGGTCTGGGGGATGGGGACCGCTGGTGGCGGACGAGGGCAGCGGCTACTGGCTGGGCATCGAGTCCATCAAGGCAGCGGTGCGGGCTTATGACGGCCGGGCCGAGCCAACGGTCTTGCTCCCTCGGGTGCAGGCCGCGCTGGCGCTGCCACACATGGATGACCTGCTGAGGCACCTCTACGTGCGCGGTATGCCGCGGATGGAGATAGCCGCCCTGGGCCCGGTCGTGATCCAGGCGGCCCAAGAGGATGACGCAACCGCCACCGCCATCCTCGGGCGGGGCTGCCAGGAGCTGGCCGACTGCGTGTTGGCGGTGGCGCGTTGGCTGGGGATGGCAGATACCAGCAGCGAGCTGGCGCTCACCGGCGGGGTCTTTCGGGCCGGAGAGGTGGTAATCGGCCCGTTGCGCCAGGCAGTGGCAGACCGGCTGCCCAAGTGCCGGGTCGGTCTGGCCGAGTGCGCACCGGTGATGGGCGCTGCCCTCCTGGCCCTGGAGCTGTTGGGGATTCTTCCTTCAGCCGGGGCGCTTGAGGCCCTGCGCCAGACGATCGCGACGGGCTCACCGGCACCTCATGTTCGGCTCCATCCGTCCCCGACGGGCTGACCGGCGTTTGAGGTTCTGCGCAGGCTACCCCGACCGGTCTGGGCGGCTTTGCCAGCAGCTGCCCGATCAGTCGATGGGCAGCAGGCCCGGCGGCCGGGATCCCTCCCAGATGCGCAGTCCGTATCGGCTCAGATAGATCGGCAGACACCTAGACAGCGGGTTGTCCTCCTGGATGGCTCGGATCAGCGCCCGTTTGGCGTAGGAACGTGTATCGCACAAGAGGGTCACCGACCCGCCCTCACCACCCGCCCCGTTCACCTTCCAGCCCAGCGCGCCGTATTCGCGTCCGATGTTGATGACCCGGTGCGCGTACTGCCCGACCAGCGCCATGTCCAGCCGCTCCTGGGCCTGGGTGTTGGCGATCATGGCCCGTCCCAGACCCGCCCAGTCGGCAGCATAAAGCGCGTCCCGCGCCGGAACCGCTGTCGATCGCAGGTCCTCCAGTTGCTGGCAGTCCGGCCCCGCTCCCTCCAGTTGGCGTATCACGTGCTCATGCACTTGGGACGAATCGTGCGATCTGCCCAAAAAGACCAACAACAGCCGGCGCTCCAACTCCCACCAGGTCGAATCTGGCAATCTGAGCTGCGAAACGGTTGCCCGCGGGTAGGCAAACATCTCGACAAAGTTGATGCCGCCGTATGCTGCGCAGAGCTGGTCCTGAATCCCACTCTGCCTGCCCAGCAGGTCCACCTCTACTGAATGCGCCCGGTAGGCCACCTCGTGCGGGGTGAGCCGCCCGGGGGTCAGCCGATCCAGCGCCCCGATGAGCGCCACCGCCACTGAGGCCGAGGTCCCGGTCGAGGCGCCCGGCGGCGCCTCGGAATAGATGGTCACCTGAACCGCCAGGTCGTCGGGCACCGCCATCAGCTCGAGCGCCGCCTCAAGCAACGGATGCCGGATCCATACTCGGTTGCCCAGAGAGGGCGCGTACCGGTCGCCAAAATTCTCGGCAAAGATGACCACTCGCTCGGTTACCCCGTCGGCCGGCCAGACCTCAATCTGCACCTCGACATAGGGGTAGACCCCTACGTTCAGCAGCGTGCCGTGCCCGGCGAACCAGGTGTCCGTCCATCCGCCCAGGTCGCAGATGCGAATGGGCGCCACTGCATTGATCACCCGATGGGGCTGCTTGTTGTTCATGCGTTCCGGCATCTCCATGTCGCGTCCATCTTGACCGTGGCGCTAGACTGCGATTCCCGCCTGCGTGTCGGTCGTGCCCGGCGACCGCTGATCCGCCCGAGTCCCGCTCGCTGCGACCCGTCCCGCACACCTGCCGGAACTGAACGCCATTCTACAAGAGACCGGGCACCCAGGCAACCGTCGGCTTGAACGCCCGGTCGGGAGGTCGCTCGAACAGTGCCCGCGCCGCGTCAGGTCCGGACGGGGTCGGTCGAGCCGGCCAATGGGCGTCTCAGGCGGGTCCTGAGGCGCTCAATCCGAGTCGTCGTAAACACAGCGCCTGGCCTCATCGGCATACGCCTCCAGCAGCCTCAGGTCGGCATCAAAAAAGTGGTCTGACAGAGATAGGATGTAACCGCCACCTACGCCCGCCTCCTCGAAGCAACGCCGGACCGCCGCTCGCGTCTCGGACTCGCTGCAGTTTAGCAGGTGGTGGAACTGGTCAAACCCGCCGATCAGACAGACCCGTTGCCCGACGCGTCGCTTGGCCTCAGCCAGATCCACGTCACCGCCCATGGATGGAGGCGTCAGGGTCTCGAGCGCATCGGCGCCCAAGTCGGCCAGTTCCTCCAGAATGGGCATCATGCCGCCGCATGTGTGATAGACGATACGTTGGCCATAGTGGTGCGCCAGCGCGATCAGCTCGCGGTCATAAGGTGCCACGAACTCTCGAAAGATCCGGGGCGAGATCACCGTGGTAGACGCATCGCCGCCGCCCAATTCGATGAGGTCGTACCGCGCGCTTCCTACCGAGTGCAGAAACTTGCCTTTGCGCGCCTGCAGGATGCCGAGCAAGGTGTGCACCCAGGTCGGGTCGTCAAAGGTCGCCAGGATCAACTGCTGGATGCCCACCAGGCAGGCAGCGTCTTGCCAACACCCGGGCTGACCAAAAAGGTCAAAGCCGCAGACGTGGCCGCGCACCAGACCGCGCTCGCCCAGGGCGGCCGCAGCCCGGTCGATCTGCGCCACGTCGGCGCAGGGCTCTGGCAGGTATTCCCCCAACAGGTCGATGTCGCTCCGCTCTTTGATGATGGGCTCGGTGAGCCACGTGGTCTGCCGGTTCCCTTGCGTGACCGTCGTGAGTTCACCTCGAGGCGTGACGATGCGCCAGCGCAGGGTGTGGTAGTCGGTCGCGGGGATGGTTTCAGACTCGTATCGCCACTGAGCGGACACGGTGTGACCGTTGCCGTCTAGCCAACTGCGGCCGGGTTGGCCCTGCAGTGGAACCAACCAGGTATAGGCGTCCAGTCCGAACCGGCCAAAGAACTCGTCGCTGGAGATGCCGCCCATATAGGAGTCCAGAAACGAGGGCATCAGGTGGTGGGTGGTTGCTGGAAGGCGATCCGGCATCTGCCGTCGCAACGCCGCCAGCATCCGCTGGCGCGAGGTCATGGTCACAACCGCTCTCCTACTCGTGGGCGGCCTGGGCCATCGCCGCCACGTTCTCCGGCGGAACATCGGGCAGAATCGCCTCGTGGCTGGGGCTGACGATGAGGCGCGGCTCCAGCAACCGGCGCACGCGGTGCACCTCGGCCCTCACCTGTTCCGGGGTGCCGTAGGGCAAGATGTCCTGCGCATCGATGCCGCCCAGAAAGGCGACGCGCCCGCCAAAATCCTTGGCAAGTTGCTCGGCGCTCATCCGGCCGGCGCGGGCCTGCAGCGGGTGCAGGCCGTCCACTCCCGCCTCGATGAGCCAGTTGATCACCCGGTAGATGGAACCACACGAGTGCAGGAGTACCTGATAACCGTGTCGGTGGCCCTGCTCCGTGAACTGGCGGAACCAGGGCATCACAAACCGGCTGAACAACTGGGGGCTGATCATCAGGTCGAGTTGGGTTCCGAAATCGTTACCAAAGAAAAACCCGTCGACCAGGTCCCCGGCTGCCTGAAAGAACCGCTCGTTGGCTTCATAGTAAAACTGGCAGACCCGATCGGTTGCTGCCAACACCACCCGGGGGTGGGTGTGCATCTTGACGAAATAGGTCTCCATGCCGAAAAGGAAACAGAGGTCATGGAAGAACGGGGTCCAGTGACCGCTGGCGCGATACAGGTCGCCGGCGTCTCGCAGTTGCGCCAGCACCTGGTCGTAATGTAGGTAGTCCGGGTTGGGCCATTCATAGTCGTCCAGCTGGCTCACCTCCTGCACGTGCGCCAGCGGACCCGGCTGGCCGTGCTCACGCCTGACCATCTCCAGATCGAACATCTGCCGACCGTGCGGGTGCCGATAGACGTTGCCGGTCAGCTCCGGGCAGATCCAGATCAGTTCGTCCCCTAGGAGGGCGCGCAGCTCCCTCTGGTTGTTGGTGCCAAAGTGTTGGTGGAGAATCGGCCACGCGGCCGGGTCGGGGTTGCCCAGCCAAAAGCCGCAGTGGTCGGCCGGCTCGCCGGCGATGATGGCCCGGACTCGCTCTCGGCCTTTCATGCGTAAAGGTCGGGCCACAGGGAGCGGAGCAACTGGATCTGCTCCCGTTTCTGATAGACATCGCCGCCCTCGTGGCCGTTGTAGGGCCACACCTTGATCTCTTTGGGGCCCGCGTAATGGTTGTAGGCGGCAAAGATGGTGGAGGGCGGGCAGGTCATGTCCATCAGGCCCACCGAAAAGAGCGCCCGCGCCTTGGCCCGCGCGCCCAGGTTAACACCGTCAAAATACGAGAGCGTGTTAAAGACCACGTCGACCTTGTCCCGGTGTATCTGGCAATAGCCGGCAATCTCGTTATAGGGCACCGTATCGGTGATCTCGGTCGCCCGGCGATAGTGGCAAAGGTAGGGCAGGTCAGGCATAGCCACCGCCACCTTGGGGTCCAGCCCGCTGACGGCCAGCGTGATGCCACCGCCCTGGCTGCCGCCGGTCACCGCCACTCGATCGGGGTCTACCGCTGAATGGGAACGGGCTGCCTGCACCGCCCGCACTGCGTCGGTAAAGACCCGCCGGTAAAAGTAGGTGCGGGGATGCAGGATGCCACGGGTCATGAACCCGGGAAGCTGTGGATTGGAGCCGTCGACTTCGATGTCTGGCGTGTCACCCGGGCACCACATGCTGCCTTGCCCCCGGGTGTCCATCACCAGGTGGGCATACCCGGCCGCGCTCCACAATAGCCAGGTCATGGGAAAGCTCCGGCCGCCGCCATAGCCGATGAACTCGACCACGCAGGGCAGTGGCCTGCTGCGTTGGCGGGGCAGCATGAACCAGGCCCTGATGGGCTGCCCTCCATACCCGCGATAGGTGACGTCATAGGTCTCGATCGTGCGCAGCCCGAAATCAACCGGCTCAAAGGTGGCGTCCAGGGGGTAACCGGCTGCCTCTCTTAACGTCTCTTGCCAAAAAGCGTCAAAGTCGTCGGCCTCGGTGCGGGGCGGCCGATAGGTGAGCAGTTGTTCCAGGGGCAGGTCAAAAAGCATGGTTTCCTCCGTCAATCTACCTGTCTTTCGGTGGTCTGTTCGGTGGGCATGTCCGGGTTCGGCTCGGTCACGTATAGTGACCCAGTTCCTCTGCCAGCTCCCAGATGCGTTGAATCCGCTCTGGCGGCACCGAGGGAGCCACCGAACAAGCGCTGCTCAAAACAAAGCCTCCGCCGGGTTTGCCCGCCAGGACGGTTTGCCGAATGGCTTCGTCCACCTGCGCGTCGGTGCCCTGTAGCAGGATGTTGACCGAATCCAGGTTTCCCTTTAGAAAGAGCCGGTCGCCCACGCGGGCCTTGGCCTGCGCCAGGGTCACGTCGCCCAGCGGCGGTGGGTCCATGCACTCGATGCCGTCAACGCCGGTCTCTGCCATCAGTTCCAACCGGTCCGAGATGAACCCGCACGTGTGCAGGTACGAGAATCCGCCCGCGTCCCGGATAGCGTTTGCCAGGTATTGCACCGACGGCAACACCATCCTGCGATACAGCGCCGGCGAGACGAACGATGAGCCGGAATAGGGCGAGGAGATCTGAATGCTCTCCAGGCCGCCCAACATCACCTGCGCCCTGGCCCAGGCGGCGTTCACGCGGTCGAAATAGCGCACCAGGGCCTGAAAACGGGCCGGATCCCGAATCGTCGCCACCAGCGCTTCCTCCAGGCGGGGGAACCACTGAATGGCGCTGGAGAACCCGTCCGGAGTCCATCCGCCGATGTGATAGTTTTCGCCCAGGGTCTCGCGCGCCAGCCTGCTGCTGTAGAACTGCTCGGCGGTATAGTGGGCCACGTCGGGCTCCCACTGCTCCGGATCGGCCCGATCCAGCATATGGGAGGGGTCGCCGACCGGCACACTGCCCAGCGCGGACCTTATCCAGTCGTCGACCCGGGCCCCGGCCGGGTAGCCCGGCAGGTAGATGACCAGGCCGTCAGAGTGGTAGTGCCGGGTCATGCTGCACTCGGCGGCGATCAACTCCTCAATGGTCTGGGGCAGAGCCCCGTCCGGCGCGCCGTGGCGCAGAATGTGCTCCAGGCTCAATAGGCACCAGACCGGCACGCGGTCTGGTTGCCCCCGCCTCATGACTGTGTTGATGCGCTGTCGGCCGTTCATGGTCCCATCAGTCCGCGCCTGACGTTGCGCACCCTCAGCGCAGCCGTGCCTTGACCACCTGGCACGACGTCGTCCCCCGGTTGACGAGGCGAAAACGCCCCAGGCAAGCCGGCACGATCACCGTCTCCGAGTAGCGAAACCGCAGGCTCCTCGCCGGATCGTCCGGCGACACCAATTCCACCGACTCGCCCTCCACCAGCGTCATGACGCAGAAATGTCCGTCGGTTGCATCCTCGATCTCCCGGTCGAATTCCAGGCGGAACACGATGTGAAAGAACTCGGGCCGGTCCCCGATGAGGTATTCGGCCCAACCCGCGCCCGACCTGATGAGGAGCGGCGACGGTTTGAGGTGCGCATTGACCCAACGGCTCCTGCGGAACCACTTGATCACCTGAAACGCATGGTCCAAGTGAATGGGCCGCATCACCCCGTTCAGGTCCGGGCGCAGGTGGTCATAGATCTTGAACGTGTAGCGGTAGGTCGTAGCGCTGACCTCCAGAACCACCAGGCCTTCGCCCGAACCGTGAACCGTTCCCGGCGGGATGAGGAGTAGGTCGTGCTTTTTGGCGGGCACGTGGTGGACAAAGCGGCGGTAATCGAAAGCTACCCCCTTTTCGTCGGCGAGGCGTGCCGCCTGCCTAAAGGCCTCCTTGTCAATGCCCTCCACCAGGCCGAGGTTGACGGTGGCACCCTCTTTTCCGTCCACGATATAGTACATCTCGCCCTGGTGATAGGGCTCGCCAAAACAGCGCCGTACATGCGCCGTAGTCGGGTGCACCTGGATGGAGAGGTCGCCGCCGGCCATGGTGTCCAAATAGTCGAACCGTATGGGAAACTCGCCGCCGAAGCGGCGCCGGGGTACCCAACCCAGCACCCGGTCATACTCGAGGTGAAAAAAGGTGGTCCAGGGTAGCTCGACCAGGGTAACACCCAGGTCGATGAGCAGACTCATCTCCTGGGCAATGACCTCGAAACTCCAGGCGCAATTGACCCACTCCTCCGGCAATTCCCGTATCTCTTTGAGCCATTGGCCGCCCCAGGGGCCCGGCTCGTACATGTATTTCAGCTTGAAGGGCATGGCGGCAATGGCAGCGGCGGTTTTTCGCAACGCTCCAGCGGAGAGGAGCACGGGCTCGCGGTTCGCGTCGAGGTAATAGTCCAACCGGTTCAGCAGCCGATTCCGGTGCCGGTCATGAACCTGGAAATCGACATAGTACAGGCGCTTGGGGCTGATGCTCTGAGTCTTGCCGGCCAGACGGCTCCAACTGGCGTTGCGCCGGAGCGCCTCCTCCCGGGTCAGGTCGGCATACACGGCCAGGTCGTACAGCGAGCGTAACCGGCCGGTCAACGCGCCGGCGCCGTAGCAGACCAGCACCCGGGGTTGACGTACGACCTTTTTCCGGCGCCAACGGACGATCTCGGCCCGAAGCTCGGCCACTCGGGTGGGGTCCATCAGGCTGGTTAGCCCCTTTTTGTAGAGCCGCCCAAAGACGGGATCGTCGCTCAAGTGGGGCGCCAGCAACGCCTCCAGGGCTGCCGGCTCCTGGAAGCAGCGCTGAGCATCTAGGAAGGTGGTTTCCATGCCGTGCCGGTCAAACGCGCGTCGCAGCGGGTCGGTGACGGCCGGCCAATCGGTGCCGGCGTACCCGTCGATGGCCACCGCGCAGGCCGAGTCGGCGCGGCCTTGGACGACTGCCAGCACTCGCTGGCTGAGGTGGGTGCCGATGGCTTCCCAACCGGCAGCTACCACATCCTCCGGGTCCCATGAAAGGTCCGGCTGGTTGAGCGATTCGGTTCGAGCGCGGTAATCCAGTGTGGTCATGGTTCGTCCTGGTTCCGACAGCGCGCTTCCCAGTGGGCCGCCTAGGTTATCAGTCCCATCTCTCGCCCCAAGCGGGCAAGTCGCGCCACCTCGTGGGGTTTGGCCAGAAAGAGCCTGCCGCTCTCGCCGCCGTCGCGGGCGTAGGTCATGACCTGTTGAACGACGTGCAGGCTCAGCCCCTTGGAGGCGATCCCAAAATAGCACGGCGCCATCCCCCAAAACGGCGAGTCTAGCCCCAATATGATCCAGCCCGGCCGTCGCTCCTGGACCATGGTTCGCTCCCACCGCCGCAGGTCCTCCATCGGCTTCCAGCTCCAGTGCTCGGACTGCTGGTTCAGGGCGATGAAACCGTCCTTCGAATAGACAATGTGAGCAGGCTGGTTTTCGTTCTTGTAGGTGATCATATAGTCAAAGCCGGCCTGGCGAATCACCTCAAAGGGAGGTTCGGCGGTGTCATGACGATATTGGGGACAGGCATCCTGAAAGGGATAGTAGCCCAGTGGCACGTGGCGGTCTCCGGCGCGTTCTCGGATGACGTCTTGGGCCGCTCGAAGGTTGCGCAGCAGCGCCTCCCCGCTCAGGTAACCCTGGGCTTCGGTAGCTACTCCCATGCCGGCGCTGACCATCAGCGGCTCGCTGGATGGAAAAACCCCGCCCATCTCCTTGCTCAGGTAGAGCTGCTCCACCTGATCTTCCGCAAACTGCCACCAGGTGGCCGGAAAGGCAATGCCTGCGACCAGCCCATCAATCGAATGCAGATCCAAGTGCCGTGCCAGCACCGGCAGGTGACCCAGGTCCGACGCATAGTGCATAAAGCAGACCGGAATCCGGCCGGTGGCGAGCTGCTCCCGGAGCCAATCGTCGCTGGCCTCCACTTCCCAGGGAGCGGGTGTATCTGGCAGCCACGAGCGGTCCAGCCGAATCAACTCCTTGGCCGTGATCCCCACCTCTACGTCGTGCGCCAACGAAAGGACGATATCCTTTTTTGAAAGGTCGGCAATGACCATGTCATTGTAGACCTGGCTGCCCCAGACCAGCTTGTTGCCCACCAGGTCGGTCAGCTCACCCAATAGCTCGGCTGCCTGGGGCAGCGATCGCACCGCCCCAATGGGAAGGATCCGATCACGCAGGTATTTGGGGGTCCATCGCAAGGTGATGGGGTCGTTGCCCACCGCCAATCCCCTGGCCCGGTGAATCCAACGGTGGGCGATTCGGCCGGTGACGGTGGCATAATTGTCATCCGGCAGCACCGTGTCGATGATATCGACGTCCAAGCCCAAGCGCTGGAATTGGGCGGCGGCGTCCTCCGGGCAAAAGATCAGATGGACCCGCTCAAGGCCCAACGCCACCAGTCGGGTGACCTCTGCGTCATCCATCTCGTAGTGGAGCGCCAACGCCCGCCGGAAAAAGGCCTCCGGGAAACAAAAGGTGTCCAGCCGCGACATGCCGGGGATCACAAACTCACCCAGCTCGACGCGTTCGTTGGGAAAGGAAAACGGTGCCGATGGAAACACCACTGCCTCGGCCGGAAGGGGGTAGTTTAGCAACCGAAAGACGGTAAGCAAAAGATCGACCAGCCCGGCCGAGTTCTTCTTGATGAGGGTAGCATTCCCCCGCGCCTGCAGAAAGCGCTCGAACTGGATGGGAACCTCTTCGGTGAGCGCCACCATGTAGATGTGCCGGTAAAAGTTGGCCAGGTAGTGAAACTGCTGGTCGTGTTTGTTGCCGGTGTAGGGCATGGCGTCGCCGATATCCGCCACGCTGGGCCGCACGCAGAAATAGCCGTCATAGTCCAACCCCACTTGCTCTGCTAGCCAGGCCAGCACCGGCAGCACGGTCGCCCGCGCCGGGCAGGCTTCGTGGCTGTAGAAAAAGATCAGATCGGTCGACTGTTTCTCACGATCGTGGTTCATCGTCAAACTCTGCCTCTCTGCTGACCGCCGCGAACGCCACGCGGCGTTCTAATGCTCAGGCCACGCTCCCCGGCTCGGGCACGACCTCACAACCGTTCGTGTCCTCACCGGCACCGGCGACGGCCAACACGGTGAGGATCTGCCCCGGGGCTACCTCCAGTGCCACCCGCCCGTCCGGGCCGACCGGCAGCGTGCGGTCCGGTCCGCGAACACTCTCGTCCAGGTCGACCTGACGTGCTGCCGCGGCCTTCCAGGGGAGGGTGAGCCAGGCCGTGGCGGGGCGGCAGGAGGGGTTGTGGGCCCGTACGATCAACCCGTCCAGATTCTCGGCGCGTTTCACGGCGCTGAGGATTATGTTGCTGCCCTCCAGGCGCAGCAGCGAATCGGCCGCGGGACGGTTTCCCGGGTGTCGGTCGGCGACGGTGATGCACCTGGGCGGCACGTTGTGTTCGTGGGCCTGCCGCCACACCTCGGCCTCATCCCACTTGCCGGTGTGTGGATGAATGGCCAGCCGGAAGGTGAGGGTGCGTTGCACCTGCCCTTCAGGAGTCGGCATGGTGGGTCCGGCGCCGTTCACCGCAGTCTGCAGCTCGGGGCCCGCCGCCAGCCAGCCTACTGCCCGAAGCAGGGTGATGGCCACTTCACGGCGCCCGCTGTCCAGCACCTGGTACTCGGGCAGCCCCTGGTTGATCAGGCAGAGCCCGCGCGTGCCATCCGAGATGTCCATCCAGCTCAACTGGGGGTAGGTGGCGGGCGGATCTTCGATCCATACATCGCGTGGCACCGGCCGGGGGTGGACAGGGCGGGTCACCACGTCAAACTGGGTTTCGCTGCAGCTGGATTGCACTGCCAGGTCGCTGGGAAAAACCATGCGCAGCCGATGGTCGCGCGCCCGATTTTCGAATGTAACCTGCAGCTCCACCCGGTGGCTCTTTTCGGCCAGGGAGACGACCACGCTGAGCGGACAGTGGACGCGAGCCTCCTGGCGGCGCCGGCGCGTCTCGTCCAGGCCGGCCGGCAGCGTCCATTCATAGTCGATTTGATACCGATGCACTACCGGCCCGGCTGCCAGCCGGCTGATGTTGGGCGCCAAGCCCCACGTGGTAAATACTTGGTCCTCGGCCGGGTAGGAATAGGTGTAACCATCGCCACAGTCGCCGCCGTCCTCAAAAAAGCCCAAATCCGTGAACTCGATCCCGGTCGCCTTGTCGGTCACCGCCAGGCCGCCGTTGGGTCGGATCCGAACCCGCAAGAACTCGTTTTCCAGCTCGTGGAGCGGCGGCGCGTCCAATGGAATCGGGTTGGGCAGCGGCTCTGGCCGGACTGCATAGACGGCATAGCCATAGGGCGGAACGTGGGCCGGAAACGAGGCGCGAACCCGGACCACCTGCCGAAAGCTGAGGCCGGTCCCCAGCGGGTGGACCGTCATGGTCGGAGAGCGGGATTCGATCTGCAGTGGGACCTCCTCGCCGCTGACCAGCGACCGCAGTGTGAGGCCGCGGAACTCGGGGTCTGGCAGCGGCGGGGAGCCACCCCACTCGAGCGCCGGTCGCCAGCGATAGACTTCCACATAGTCCATGTCGGCGGTGAGGCGCTCCGGCCGCACGGGCAGCCGCGCCACCGCCCACCGACGGAGCAGGTCAACCGGAATGTCCATGTCGACGCTGACCACGCCGTCCCAATCCCAGGCCAGGCCGTTATAGAGAATCACGGCCGCCTGGTGTTCGTCCAACCCGGACAGGTCGATCTGATTGGCCAACAGGTGGAATCGTTGCGCGGTCACCATCTCGGCTATCTCGACGGCCCAGGCAAAGCGCGTCTCCATCTGCGAGTGCACCGGATCCACGCTGCAACCGCCGATGGAATCGTGTGGGTGGTTCTGCAGCAGCCACTCCCAGGCCTTCCAGAGCAGGGCCGCCGGATAATCCTCGCCCTGGGTCCACATCAGCGCCGACCACGGTTCGGCCCATCGTTCCAGCCAGGTCTGGGCCTCCTGGTTCTGCATTTTGATGTATATGCGCGAGGAGAGGATGTTGGGCAGCACCCGCATGAGCCACCGGTTGGGTGTTCGGTTGGTGTCGCGCAACTCGCCGCACACCACCTGCAGCTTGGATCCGTCGACCGCTGCTTCCAGGGCGTCCATATAACCCTCTAGCGAGCCCTGGACAAAGGTCAGTCCCGGAGAACGCTCATTCGCCCGGCGCACCAGCTCGGGCACATCCTCGCGTGCCTCCATGTGATCCACCCCGTTCATGGCGAGGAGTAGGTGGGTGGTGGCGCGCCGGGCCTCTTCCCGCGCCAGGGACTGTAGATCGCCGATGGCCTGATCCAGGTCGCGTGAGAGCACCGCTGCGTTGGTGTACCCGGCATAGGTGGGCAGGTGGCGCAACAGGACGCAACTGCCGTCTGGCGACCTCCACCATAACTCGGCGAGCAGCCCGGTCTCGTCCAGGCCACGAAAGTGCATGGCGTTGTTGATGCCAAAACCGCGCAGAATCTGAGGCAGCTGCGAGATGTGGCCAAACGTGTCCGGGATGTAACCCACCTTTTGCACGCGCCCATACTCGGTCGCGATCCGGTGCCCCATTTGCAGGTTGCGGATCAGGGATTCGCCGCTCACCAGGAACTCGTCCGGCAGCACGTACCAGGGCCCAACGCCGATCCGACCCCGGCGAATTTGCTGCTGGAGCCGTTCGCGGTTCTCGGGTCGGATCTCCAAATAGTCCTGCAGCACCACCGACTGCCCGTCCAAACTAAAGTGAGTGTAGTTGGGGTCGCGCTCCAGAAGCGCCAGCAGCCGGTCTATGAGTTGAACCAGCCGGATGCGAAAGTGCTGAAAGGGCGCGTACCACTCGCGGTCCCAATGGGTGTGCGGCACCAGATAGACGGTATAGTTGTCTCGCATAGGTCTCACGTCGTTTCACGCTCGGGCGGGCGGAGCGGGTAGACGCCCAGCTCCTGGATCGCGGTTGCTAACGCCTGACGGTTGGCCTGCGAAATGGGCAGGTTGTTGTCGGCCCACAGCAGCAGGCCGCCGCGGGGATCCCGTCCCAACTGGGCGATACGAAGACGGGCCTCGGCCCGCACCTCCTCGGGCGTTCCCAACAGCATCGTGTACTGCGTGTCCATGCCCCCTTCGAAGACAACGCGCCCGGCGAAGCGTTCGCCCCACTCTGCCAGGTTGTTCGCGCCTGCCTGGCACGGGTTGAGAATGTTGACCCCGATCTCGATTAGGTCCTCGACAATCTCGGTGATGTGTCCACAGGAATGGAATTTGACCCATTTTCCTGCAGCCCGGTAGACGCCCACCAGCCGCGCGATCTCGGGTTTGATCAGTGCCCGCCACGAGTCCGGCGAGATGATCATCGCCCGTTGGGTGCCATAGTCGTCGCCCACCAGCACGCCGTCGATGTCGCACTGCACGTACTTCCGGGCAATGGCGACCTGATAGTCCGTGATCTTTTGCAGCAACCGGCGGACTCGCTCTCTGTCGGTGATGGTTGCCACCAGGAGCCTATCCATCCCCAGCAGGTACCAGGCGCGCTCAAAGAGGACCCCCGGGTGAAACCCCATCACCAGCAGCTGGTCGCGGTCCAGCGGCGCTAGCTCATCGAGACTGGATTGTTTCAGCCTAAAGAGGGGCTCTGGCGGTTGGTAGGAATCCATGTCGGCGGGGGACTTAAGCGGGTGTTCCAGCACCAATGGAAAGTACTCTGCCAGCCGGTACTCCCACTGCACGCCCCACCGGTCCCTGCCCTGTTCGCCCATCCACATCATGTCGCCGTCAAAACGGAGGGCGTGAACCACCTCTTCATAGGGGATGTGGTGCGGGTTACCAAAGGTCATGGCCCGAACATAGTTCTCCTTGGCCGAAAGGGTGGTCTGCGCGGTTTGTCCGGTCATGCCGTCACGTGCTCCTCGGCCTGCAGGCGCCCGCCGGATTCCGTCTCCCGAATCTGCTGGGCGGCGCGCACCATCGCCAGGTACCCTGCCACCGGGACATAGTCCGGGATCGAATTACCTGAGCCGAGAGCGAACCCCCGTGCCTGCTCCCGGAATAACGTCCCCTTGGCCACCACCCAATCAAACACGGTGTCCGGCGGGTCAAGGCACAACCGGTCGACGTCGATTCCGCCGAGCAGGCCGATGCGGCCGCCAAAGCGGTCGATCCACGTCTCAAAGGGCGCGATCACATCCTCGTTCGAGTGTTTGGCGTCGATGCCGAGGCCGATCACGTCGTCCATGATGCTCAGTATGTTGCCGCACGAGTGCCACAAAAAGAGCGAGCCAGCGCCGTGGATCAGGTCGATGACGCGGCGGTACTCGGGCAGAATGTGGCGCCGAATGGTCTGGGGCGAGACCAGCGTGCCGGTTTTGAACCCCAGGTCATCGCCGAACCGGCACACCGGAAACAGGCTGCTGTACCGCTCCAGGAAGCTGGTCCAGAGCTCGACCATCAGGTCGCCAATTCTGCGGTAGAGGTCGCGGAAAAGAGAGGGATCATCGACGGCCATGTAAGCCAGGTATTCGTACCCCACCAGGTCCTCACTGATCTCCAGGACGCCGTTGCCGACCCCGCCCACCGCCCGCATGCCGGCCGGCATGGCGCGGGCCAGCGCATCAAATTGCCCGGCCGCCAGCTTCCAGTACCGCTGCGGCAGTTCGCCCCAAGGATAGCGCTCGAAATCCTGTCGCGTCTGGATGGGCCCCGGCCGACCGCCCAGGATGGCGCCGCCATCGGGCAAGATGGTGGTGATGCAGACCTCAAAGGAGACCGTGTCGTAGGTCATCTCTCGGAAGAATCGGCAATAGTTGCCCAGATAGGCGTCCACGTCGGCCTGATCGCCGCCGATAAGGCCTACAAACTGCACGCCGAGCAGCTGCTCCATGATGGTCGGACTGATGATATGCTCATACAGCGGCAACCGCGCCGGCCGCCGATTGCGCACCACATCGACCAGGTGGCGGTAGTCCGGGTGGAAAGCCATGGGTGGTGTGCTCGTCAGCCGTTAGCCTTCTGCGACCCAGTGTCCCGGCTCGACCTCCCAGTACACCGGGCGGGGGCTCAACGTGTGACGAGTGGCCTCGTTTTCGTCCGCCATCTGGATGCGGCCCTGCCACTTTTTGGCCGGATCTGGCACCGGTACCGAAGCGATGAGGTCTTTGGCGTAGGCGTGCTGCGGGTTTTCGATGATCCGCATCGTGCTCCCTTTTTCCACCGTCAACCCGCGGTAGAGGAGGTGCATCTCGTCGCCGATCTGGTAGGCGGTGCTGAGGTCGTGCGTGATATAGAGAAACGAGATATTGTGTTCATCGCGCAGCTTGAGCATGATGTCCAGGATCATGGCCCGCAAGGAGGCGTCAATCATCGAGACCGGTTCGTCGGCCACGATGAGTGTGGGTTTCATCAGGTAAGCCCGCGCCACCATCATGCGCTGGCGCTGGCCGCCGCTCAGCTGATGGGGATACTTGTGCAGAATATCCTCGCCCTTCATGCCGACGAGGCGGAGCGCATCTTCCATCAGGTCGCGCGACTCACGCCGGCCGGAGCCCAATCGAAAGTTCTTGATCACCACGTCAAAGATGTGCCGGACGCGGTAATAGGGGTTGTAGACGGAATAGGGGTCCTGAAAGACCGCCTGCACCTCCCGCCGGTAGGTCAGCGTCTCGGCCTTGGTCATCCGGGTCACGTCCATCCCCCGGTACAACATGAGCCCGGAGGTCAGCCGCACAAAGCCCAGGATGAGGTTGGCCAACGTGGTCTTGCCGCTGCCGCTCTCTCCGGCGATGGTCACGATCTGGGCCGGCTCCTCGGGAATGAGCAGGTCAAAGTGCTGCAAGGCAACGACCGGAGGTGATTGGCTCAGGAGGCCACCGCCGTATATCTTGGTGAGATCACGAATTTCCAGCAGATTCTGTTTCATGCAGTCTACCCACTCGGGTCTGACCGGCTCAGGACCGGCGGGCCCGGAGCTAATCGAACTGGGCCACCCGGTGGCCCGGCGCCACCTCGACGAACCGCAAGGGCGGCTTGAGGTAATGGGAGAACTCGAGCTTGGCGGCCTCATCGACGACGACCAGTGGCTTGCGCTCGAGGAGCGAAGGCATCGAGTCCATCAACATCCGTGTATACGGGTGCGCTGGCGACTTTAGCACCTCTGTTACCGGTCCTGCTTCGACGATGTGTCCGTCGTACATGACCGCGATGCGGTCTGCCAGCTGGGCCATCAGGGCAATATCGTGCCCGATGAGCAGTACCGAGATGCCCAACCGGTCCCGGATGTCCAGCAACGTCTGGGCCACCACGCGCTGGGTGATGACGTCCAGCGCACTGGTCGGTTCATCGGCAATAACCAGCGCCGGGCTGAGAGCCACGGCCATGGCGATGCCTACGCGCTGCTTCATGCCGCCGCTCAGCTCGTGCGGATAGACTCTGTACACCCGATCGGGCAGGCCGACCATCGTCAGCAGCTCGTGAATGCGGGCCTGCAGCGCTCTCTTGGTGAGGGCGGCCGGATTGGTTTCGTGGGCCCGGATTCCGTCAGCAATCTGGTCCCGAACCCGCATCGTGGGGTTGAGCGAGTTCATGGCTCCCTGCGACACCAACGCCAGCTCGCTCCACCGCAGTTGCCGGAACTCGTGTTCCGGCAGGCTGAGCAGTTCGGTCTCGCCATTTAGCCAGACCTGGCCACCCGCAACGCGGCCCGGCCGTTCCAACAGGCGCAGGATGGCGTTGGCGGCGGTGGTCTTGCCCGAGCCAGATTCCCCAATCAGGCCCAGGATCTCACCCCGTTTGATCTCAAATGAGATGTCGTTGACGGCAAAGACCGTGCGTTCTGGCGTGGGGTACTCGACGCTCAAGTTCTGGATTGTCATCACCTGGTCCGTGGTCATCCGACGCTTCCTTTGCGCGGCGCCGCTGCGCCTCAGGCATCCCTCAGCCGGGGGTTTGCCACTTCGTCCATGCCCACGGCAATGAGCAACAGGCACATAAAGATCATGATCAGCACGGCGGTGGGCAACGCCCACCACCACCACATGCCCCGAAGGATGGCGGACGCGCTGATGGCGTTGTTGAGCGTCACGCCCAGCGACGGGATGCGCTGCGCTCCCAGACCCAGGACCTCCATTCCCACCATGGTGAGGATGGAATACGAGGTGCCAAAGGTCAGGTTGGAGACCAGATAGGGCATCAGATTGGGCATGATCTCCTTGAACATGATGTCAAAAGGCGACGAACCGGACAGCCTGGCCATGAGCACGTAACCGCTCTGTTTCATAGAGAGCACCTGCGCCCGAAAGACGCGGGTTGCACCCTGCCACGAAAACAGCGAAAGTAACAGCGCCATGGTGAAAAAACCGGCTCTGGGCAAAGCCGACTGGATAATGATGAGGACCAGGAGGCCGGGAATGTTCATGGTGATGTCGGTAGCCAGCCGCACCACGTCGTCGACGCGACCGCCCAGGTAACCGGCCGAAAACCCCAGCAGCACCCCCACCACCAGGCCGATGATTGCGGCGGTGAACCCGATCAGGAGCGATCGGGGAGCGCCGATGATGATCAACGCCAACATGTCGCGCCCCGCGTTCTCGGTGCCCAACGGATGCGCCCAGGTGCCGACCTGTCCCTTGTACTCCAGGCCGACCGGCGGTAAATTGAGCGGCGATGAGCCCACATACGCCAGTTCCTGGTCCCACACCGAGTGGCCCACCAGCAGGCCCAAGACCAGCAGGCCCAAAACGGAAGCACCGGCCAATAGCTTGCCGTTGTACCACGGGCTGTGCTTGAACGACAGCTTGACGTCCTGATAGCCTGATGCCGGCGACGGTAGCGTGGAAGAAAGGCGGTTGGATGTGGCCGCCGTCATGCCTGGCCTCCGTCGTGGGTGATCCGGGGATCGATGAGCGGGTAGAGAAGGTCGATCAGCAGCACCGAGGTGGCGGTCAAGAGAATGAGCATATACGACGTCGCCTGGATAACCGGATAGTCCTGCGAGCGGATCCCCTGAAAGATCAGCAGACCCATGCCCGGGTAGGCAAAGATGGTCTCCACCAACACCTGACCGGCGATCAACCCGCTCAGGCTGAGGGCCAGGCCGGTCAGCTGCGGCAGCAGCGCGTTGCGAACCTTGTAGCGGTACAGCGTGTAGAACGGGTTCAGCCCCTTGGCCTCCGCCAGCCGCACGTAATCCTCGCCGGCGATAGTGACCAACATGGCGCGCATCCCCAGGACCGTCCACCCCACATTGACTATGAGGATGGACAAGACGGGCAAGGTGCCGTACTTGATCACGTCAAGGATAAACGGCCAGTTCCACCCGGGTTGCACATCCCGGCTGTATGCCCCGGCCAGCGGGAACCAGCGCAACAACATGGCAAAGACGTACAGCAGGAAAAGCGCAGCCAGGACGGAGGGCACCGACGTAAAGATGAGCGTGGACGGTATGATGGATTTGATGAACCGCGGCGTGCGCTCCCAGGCAAAGATGGCGCCGACGGTGTTGCCCACAAAAAACGATATGAGCAGGGTGGTCACCGAGAGACCCAACGACCAGGGCAGGGCGCGCCGGATCAACCGCCAGACCGGTGTGGGGAATTGCGAAAACGAGTACCCGAAATCGAAACGCGCCGTGTTGCCCAGGTATTTCACGTATTGGACCGAAAGAGGATCGTCCAAACCAAACCGTGTCTTGTATCGGGCGATGATCGCCTCTATCTCAGGGATCTGTCCTTGGTCCATCTCGATCTGGCGCCATCGACTCTCCACCGGATCGCCGGGTGTCGCGCGAGCAATTAGAAAGACCAGGGTGGCGCTGGCAAACACGGTAAAAAGATAGATGCCGATGCGCCGCATGAGGTAGCGGATTGTGAGACCACCCATATGGTTCCTTGTTTCGGCTGTGGCGCCCGCGTTCGGGCGGCTGATTGCCAAACTCGCGGCCCGAGCCAGGACGGGCCCGTTTACTTAAATTTGGGGCGCCTGTGAATTCCGCCGGGAACACAGGCGCCCCGTCTATCGGTCGGCTACTTGGCCGGCTGCAAGTTGTGAATGATCAGATGGGCGTTCTGGGTCCACGTGGCCGGGTAGGTGTACGGGTTATCAACTGTGGGCCAGTTCGTCCAATAGGTGGTGTTGAGCGGCAGTAGCTGCGATGCTTGCGTCAACGGGATGTTGGGCATGTCCTCGATCAGGTAGCGGTAGGCGTCCACCGTGGGCTGTATGCTGGCGGGGTCGCCCGGAGCAAACCCGGCCAACAGATCCACCGCCTGCCGGTAGGCCTCCCAATTGGGTCCGGTCCAGCGTTCACTGCCGCCCTGCACCGCTCCTTCGCCTCCGTGGAACGAGTTGAGGCTGACATAGGGCTCGTTCACGCCGCCGCACAAGAACCAGATCGCCGATTGCGCGGTGTCCTCACCCATGGCGCCGAGCAAGGGGAAGAACCCCAATACCCGAGTCTGCGAATCGATGCCAACCTTGCGCAGTTGCTCGGCCACCACATCGCCGATCCGACGTATCTCCTGAAACTCCTCCATGGTGAGGATCTCCAGGGTCAGCACCTGGCCGTCCTTCTCATACCACCCTTTGGCGTTCAAAGCCCAACCTTTGGACTCGATGAGCGCTTTGGCGGCCTCGGGGTCGGCCGTCGGGCTGGCCGCAAGGCCGGCCGCCTCCAACGCGTTGATGTACTTGTCCATGGCCCCGTACTGGACAAAGTGGCTCTTGGAGGGGTAGCTGGTGCCCTCGTAGGCGATGGTAACGATCTGCTCGCGGTTCACCGCCAGGTTGACCGCCTTGCGCAGGTCAGGATCGCTCCAGATGGGGTGTTGGGTGTTGATGAGCAAGTAGCGGGGGCACGGGTCCTGCCAGGCGTAGGGAAGGCCATCCGTCCAGGTGATGAAATTGGGGTTGCGGGCCGCGATGGCTTCGAACGCTCCCTTGGTCGTGTTGGCCATGGCGTCCAGTTCGTTGTTGATGGCGGCCGAGGCGCGCGTTTCTTCGGTTCCGTAATGGGTCCAAATCAGCCGCTTGGGTACTGGAAGGTCGTCGAATCCGGCCGCGACGCCCCACCAGTTGTCGTCGCGGATATATACCCATTCGTTGCTGGTGAATGCGGCTACTTTGTACGGTCCGGTAAAGACCGGCCATCCCTTGTCTGGATCATAGTTGGTGAACTCCATCGGGGCATCCAGATAGTCCTTCCAGATGTGCTCCGGAACGATCGAGTTCCGGTCGCCCCAGATCTTGACCGACCAGAGGTCAAGTTGGAAGCGCGGGTTGGGCGCAGTCAGGTTGAACTGGACGGTGAGGTCGTCGATCTTTTCCGCGCTGGCGGTCCAGCGGGCAACATCCGCACCCATGTCGGGCGCCGCCGCCTGAAACATCTGGACGGTAAAGACCACATCATCCGCGTTGAATGCCTCGCCGTCGCTCCATTTGACTCCGTCGCGCAGCTTGAGCGTCCAGACGTCAAAGGTGGCGTTGGGCTCCATGGACAGACCCAGGTAGGGATCGATGGTGCCGGTCTCATAGTTGAGGATGAACAGCGGCTCGATCATGGCCTGATGCAGACCGACGTCGCGCACGTTGTCCAGGATCCATGGGTTAAAGTTGGCCGGGTCGCCGTGCGTCACGCTGGCATCAAAGAACACCGTCTCGTGGCGTAGGGCGTTCTGATACTGGCCGGGGGGAGTCTCGGGCAAGGGGGCGGCGGTGGGCTCCGGCGGCGGGGCCACCTCAACAACACGAGTCACCTCGACTTCCTGCACTACAGTCTCGACGACGGTCTCGCCCTCTTTTTCCACGATTCGGGTGACCTCGACTTGCTCTATGACGGTCTCCACCACGGTCTCGGGCTCGGTCGTGCACGCAACCAGCAGCCCCAACGAAACCAAAAGCAACATGACAAAAAGCACATTCCTGTTTTTCATTAGGTTCTTCTCCTACCTAGCCCAAAATCCTGATCACGCGTCTAGCTTCCAGTCTGACCAATTTCCAGCTCTATGATGTGCTGCTGCACCTCCTTTCCAATGGGTATGGGATTGTGGACTGCTCCTGGTCTTGTCATCGCGTGGAGCCAATGACCGGCCGATGCCCGACTGATCAGGCTCCTGAGTCACCGTTGTGTTTAAACGCGAACAGCGCCCGCGGGCCGTGTTGCTGGTCAGTCTCTTCATTATCTATTGATTTTGGTTGGTTGGCGAGTAGAATGCTGCCCGATTCTGACCGAATTGGGAGAAATCGGGCAAATACGGGCAGCATAGGCATGGGTTCGAGAAGGAATGCCTGCTACAATGGTGGGTAGCGGCAATCGGTCATGATTGGGCAGTTCAGTTGAGAGGGCCATGATCTCGAGCAAGCGTGAGGCGGTCATCCAAGACATTCTGGATAGGCACGGTGTCATCACGGTGGAAGAGATCTGCACCTATTGTGGCTGCTCGCCCGAGACCTCGCGCCGCGACCTGAGGCGCCTGGAGCGAGAGGGCACGGTGGTCCGAACCCACGGCGGCGCCCGGCGCTCCTCGACCCGGTCTTCGGCGGTTCAGCCGGACCTGGAGAGCCTGATCAGAGCCCGGGTGGCTCTGCTGGAGCGAATTCATGTCCTCATCGTGACCGCCAGCGAGACGGCCGCATCGCACTTTATCGTCGACCGGGCCCGGCGTGCCGGCGTTCCGGTTATCGCCGAGGGGCGGCACAGTCCGGCCGCCACCACGGTGGTGATGATTGACAGCTATCGGGCGGCATACGAGTTGGGCCGGTGGGTCCGCCTGTACGCGCAGCGCAATCTGGGAGGCCGGGTGATGGCACTGGACGTGGGTTACGGTGGGTCCAGCACGGAAATCCGCAGCCAGGGCTTTGCCGACGGCCTGGGCGAGCTCCGGGATTCGGGCAGTATCTGGCATGTGGATGGACAGGGGACGCGAGCCATTGCCCGTCACCGCGCGGCTGACGCCTTTGCGGTGCATCCGGACATCAATGTCATCTATGGAATCAATGACGAATCGGTCCTGGGCGCATGGGCTGCATTCCGGGCGGCCGGCCTGGATGAGAACCGCCTCTTGGTGGTCACCTTTGGCCTGGAGGGTGATGGGATGAGAAACCTGCTGCTGCAGGGCGGCCCTCTCAAGGCGGGTGTAGCTCTATTTCCCGAATTGGTGAGCCGCGCCTGCGTAGATGCCGCGGTCTGTGCGTTTCATGGCATGCCGCTGGCCCCACGCATCAATCCGCCTGCCATGATCCTCACTGCCGAGACGCTGCAGGACTATTACGAGTTTCGTGAGGATACCGGCCGGTGGCAGATCCGATTGGAGCAGGCCGGCAATATTCCCAACCTCAGTGCGCCCTATGTGCTGCTCCACGAGTGCCGCTGCAAAACCGGGCCGGGGCGCATCGGATACGTTCTGAACTTTAGCTCCCACGAATACTATCAGAACATGCTGCAGACCATGCGCTCCTATACCCGGCAAAAGGGGATCGCGCTGGAGATTGTGGACGCCAGCCAGGATGCGGCTCGCGAGCGGGACGAGGTGTTTCGGTCCATCGGCGCCGCTGCCGCACGCCTGGTGAACGAGGGTGACACCATCATCCTGGACGCGGGTGATGCAGTTCGATGGTTGGCCCGCGCCCTGCGCGAACGCAAGGGCATCCGGGTCATCACCAACTCGCTCTCGGTGATTCAAGAGCTGGCAGATCGGCCGGACATCACCCTGATCTCCTGCGGCGGAGTGCTGCACCACGAGGGCAAGTCCTTCATTGGTCTTCAGGCCGAAGCCGCCATCCGTGCCCTCAGGGCGGACAGGGCGTTCATTGGCGCCGCCGGGGTCAGCGTCGACTTTGGCCTCTCGAATTCCAACATCGACGAGGCGGCTGTGCAACAGGCTATGCTAAAGGCGGCCCGCGAGGTGATTTTGCTGGCTGATCCGAGCCAGATCGGTGACGAATCCCTGGTTCAGATTGGCTCGCTTCAGGCGGTCCATTGTCTGATCACCGGGCCTGGTATCGCCGAGCGCGATCGTCAGAATCTGCTCTCGCGGGGGGTCCAGGTCATGGTGGCTGAAGAGCCGCCGCCACCCTGACCCGGGCCGCCCGGCTCAGTGCAAGGTGATTTCGAGCAGGTGGGGGACGTACACCGAGGAATCGATAAAGGTCATATAGATGATCTTGCCATCCTGTCGCGCAAACTCGGGGTGTTCCTTGCCTGCGTTAAAGAGCGAATCGGGCTTGGTCTTGAGCGGCCGATAAAAGACCTCCGGCTCGCACCAAGGCCCGGTGATCCTCGGAGCGGAGCGGATCACCAACTTGTCCTCGCGCTCAAAAGTTGTCAGCGAGATGAACGCACCCAGATGATGGTTGAAGGAGGCGGACATCTCGTTGGGCACGTTGCCGAACAAGGGCGCTGAGAGCTCGAACGTCGACGACCACCGAGGCGCGAGGTCCGGGCGCCGGAAGGTGGGCGCCTGTACCAGATACTCATAGGCCGCCAGGTCCTCAATCTGCTCCGGCCGCACCCGCGCCAGGTACATGGCCTTGTCCAGCGAGCCCCACAGGTAGACATAGTCCTCAATTTCCTGGATAAAGACGCCAAGACCCGGCTGGTCACCCTTCCAGAACTCGTATTTCCCGTCCGGGGCGCGCAACCGCTCAAACTGCATGTCGGCCAGATCCGCTCGCGCGATGCCCATGCCGTTGATCTCGAATGCCTCAAAAACATCCAGGACCGGGTCCATGGTGATTTTGTGGTAATAGAGGTAGAGGTAACGGCCGACGCAGACGCCGTGGACTGCCCAAAGCCGGTGCTCGGCACGGCTCTCGTGTGGCAGGAACTGGACAAGTTGACGCGGTCGCCTGCCGTCCGGCGCTTTCAAGTACGAGAACCCTCGAACCCCGTCCGAGAGGTTCTGCATGGGCACAATGCAGCCGGTGTTGGAGAGGACATCAACCAGCGGGTGGTAGCGGACGGTCTCGAACGGGCCCTCCAGCGTGTCGCCAAAGATCCAGAACGTGCTTCCGTCCGGCAGGACCACCGAGCTTACACAGTCGTGCCCCGTGATGTTCACGTCGTTGTCCAGGAACTGGAGGCCCAGGTCGCGGACCGATTGGACCAGTGTTTGCTGGCTCTGTATCATGGTGTGACCCTCCTCTGGATCGGTTAATTTGCCTGATCGGATCATAGCACGGGTGGCCTGAGCCGCCAACCAGGGCAGGAAAGGCCGGTTACCCGCCGTTTGGCGACTCGACGGCCCGGTTGAAAAGGAGGAGGCGATAGTCGCCGGTCGGCCGGAATCCCAGCGACTGGTAGGCTTTCTGCGCCGCCAGGTTGGACTCGCCGGTAAAGAGGATGGCTTTCTCGACCCCCTGCGCCCGCGCTTCCACCAACGACGTCGCCACCGCTGCCCGCCCGTATCCGCGCCGTCGTCCCTCCGGCGGAGTCCACACGCCTCCCACCTGCACCGCCTCCCGAAGGATCGCGTTGAACGAGCTACACGCCACCACCTGGCCCGCGCGCTCCGCCACCCACGTTCGACCCTCCCCGGTGCTTCTGACCACCGACCGGCGGCACCTGGCCTCCAGCTCCGGGCCGCGCTCGTCACCCATGGCCTCAACGCAGTACCCGATGCGCCAGTCCACTAGCAACGACTCGTCGCGTGGTTCTGAGCGGCGTCCTCGCAACCACCCGGACGCCAGGCCCTCAGGGATCACCAGATCGGAGAGGTTGAGCGAGTAGAGGATTTCGGTCTCGTCCGTCTGGATCAGATCCGCCGGTGGAATGAGGTAACGCGCCGCAATCTCCACCTGGGCGGCCGGGCCGACGACCCCGTAGATGGGGCGGCCGGAACCGCGGACCGCCGCACGGCAGAGCGTCGGGATCTGCTGCCCGGCTTGCAGCACCAGGTTTCCGTTCCAATAGTGGGCGATGACACCGACCACCTGGTTCGCCTGCCAGCACGCGGCATAGGCCCCCTGGTACGCGTTCTCTCCGTCCACCAGGCCGGTCGCGCGCAGGTTTCCCAGGAGAAACATCGAGCTTTCCAGTCGGGTGCGAAGATAGGCCTCCAGCGCCTGCTCGTCGCCGGGTACGAGCAGCCGGATGTGCTCCCTCACCTTCACGCTCCACCTCCTCGTCGTTCAGGATACCGCGAGCGCAGCGCCGACGCGGCCATGATGGGCCCCTGCGCACTAGATCGGGTGCTCGCGGTCGCTCCCTCGATGGCCCGCGCAGCGCCACCCGTGGCCCGGCTGGCCGTCGCCCAGGGGAGCGGGTGCCTGACCCAAGGGGGCCGGGGGCGCATTTCGGCGGTGGGTGCTAGCTTCTCGTCTCATGCCTTCCCGCTGGCACCCAGCAACTGGATCTTGTACCGGATCATGGCCGTGGCGGCGTCCTCGGCCGCAGCCAGTGCCGGCGGCAGCTTTCCTCGTTCGGCCGGCGCAGGCAGCGCCTCCATGAATGCCCGGATGAACGCGACCCCCACGTCGGTCCAGATGTTGATCTTGCAGATACCGCCGGCGACCGCCCGGCGGATCTCCTCATCCGGGGTGCCCGACCCGCCGTGCAGTACGAGGGGCACCGGCACCAGTCGGTTGAGAATCTCCAGCCGGGCAATGTCGAGTCTGGGTGTGGTCCGATAGAGTCCGTGCGCCGTGCCGATAGCCACTGCCAGCGCATCGATCCCCGTCTCGGCCACAAACTGGACCGCCTGGTCCGGGCGCGTCAGCCGCGCTTCGGCCTCCTCGGGGGTCAACTCCTCCTCGCCCGAGCCAACGTGACCCAGTTCAGCCTCCACCGACGCGCCCACGGCGCGGGCCCGGCGGACCACGTCGCGAGTGAGGGCGATGTTTTCTGCCAGCGGTAGAGTCGAGCCGTCGATCATGACACTGCTCAGGCCATGGCTCAGACCGTGGTCGATCTGGTCCAGGTTGCGGCCGTGGTCCAGGTGAAGGCAGACGGGAACGCCGGCCTGCTCCGCTTCGCTGCGAATGGCCGCCACCAAACCGGCCCAATCCGCCGGCCGGTGGTGGTTGGGGTGCATCATCAGGATGACCGGAGCCCGTTCAGCGCGGGCGCCGTGCAGCGCAGCGCGCACCGTCTCCAAATTGACCACGTTGAAGGCAGGTACCGCCCATTTCTGGTCTCGGCAGCGGTGCAGGATTTCACCTAGTGTGACGAAATGCATCTGTTCCTCGCTTGAGATGATGTCGGATTCGGCGGATCAGCCCGCGTCAGTGACCGTGGTCCGCCTGTGGAGTCGCGTCTTGTGTGGCTAAATCCTCCTGATTGATCCTGACTTTCCGTGGACGGCGCCGTCTGGTTGCCTGTTAATGCTTCAATCAGCGAGCTGATTTATACCCGACCGGGCGGTTTTCGTCCAGATGCTGCTCTGATGATCGAGTCAGGAGCCAACCACCGGACAACTGCCGGGGAGCGTGATGGCTACGAATAAACCCCTGCGCTCTCGGTCGCGATCGAACCTTGCGGGTTCGGCCTCATGGTCTGTTCCGGTTCGGCCGGGAAATGGAGATCCGCAGGGGCCGATCATGCCAACGGGGCGTTCTTCCTGGATTGGGTGGTTGCCACTTCGTGGCTTCGGATCAGCAGCACGCCGCCCAGGACCAGCGCGCTGCCACCGATCTGAACCCAGGTTAGGCGTTCGCCCAGCAACACAAAGGCAAACGCAGAGGTAAAAACCGGCTCCGTAGTCAGAATCAGGTTGGCTACCGACGACGGCAGGTAGCTGAGGCTCACGTTGTAGAGCCCGTATCCGACGGCCGTGGGACCCGCTGCCAGGAGGAACAGGATGACCCAGCCAACCAGCGAACCGCCGAGCCAGAGGAAACTGGCTGCTCCGTAGGCGCTGCCCGTGAGGCGGCCAAGCGGGAGTAGACACGCCGGGAACAAGAACAGGGCGGCAGCAGAAAATGTGTACAGCAGGGTGGTCCAGGGGTTCAGACCGCGCAGCGACGCCGAACGGCCGAGGAGACTATAGACGGCGTAGAGCAGGCCAGACAACACACCGGCGACGATTCCGACCAGGTTCACGCGCCACATCTGTGGGTCCATCGCCCCGGAAACCAGGGCGCAGCCGGTCAGGCTGCCTGCCACGGCCGTCGCCTTGACCCAGCCCAACGGCTCGCGAAGCAACCACCGGCCTAATAGAGCGGTGAACGCTGCTGACGAATAGACGAGCACGGTGGAGATGGCGGCGCCGTTCAAGGCTACCGAAAGGGTCCACAGCCCGTTAAAGAGCGCCAGGACCAGGCCGTGAAAGACCAACTGGGGCAAATGGACCCGGGCGACCCGCAAAAGTGCGGGGCGAATAATCCCGAGCGCAATCAGCACGGTGAGCCCCACCAGGACCTCCCGCCAGAACGCCAACACCAGCGGAGGCATCAGGAACTCTTGAGTCAGGTAGCGGATAAATATCGCGGTGGTGGACAAGATCACCGATGCGATGATGGCCACGGCGAAACCTCGCGACGGCTGTTTGGCGAAGGGTGGGGACGAGGGAGTAGCCATGTTGTTTCTTGGGAACACGCCTAAGAGCTCGACTTGCGGCTGAAACCCCCGCACCCGCGAACCGGCATTGCCCGGTTTGGGCCGCGCCTCGGAGAACCTGGTAAATGCCGGTGGTGACTCATGGTGGCAAGGATGCCCGTCTCAGTCATGGTTCGCTGGCCGGGGGATCGAGGATGTAACAACCAACCCGAGTTGGGTGATCCTGCGCCAATCGGTCGCCCGGCACGGAGCGCACCAGCCACAGGACCAGCAGGTCGCCGCCGGCCGCCAGGATCATCAGCGATCCAAAAGCCAACGCCCGACCGTCACCGGTGATCAATCCGGCTGTAGCCGGGAGCAGCCCCAACAGCAAGGCCGGCAAAACCGTTCCGGCACGGTAAACCTTGAGCGGCACCTCCGCCTTGCAGCGGGCGAACGGCGTGAGCGCTCTCCACCGCACACCGAACTCGACCACCGACCTGACCGGGCGGTGGCTGCAGAGCGCCCATCCCAGGCCGTGAAGAAATTCGTGCAGCACTACGGCAACGAGAACCACCAACAGCCAGAGCAACAATCCCGGATCCGATGTGCGGCTGCCAGTGGTTACGTCGGCGACCCAGGATAGGATCCTGCTTGGTCCCCATATCCACGCATTGAGCCCAATCAGGAAGAGGATGGGTGGCAGGGCCAGGATGGGCGCCCACAGAGTGGCAACCAGCAGCGAGGCGGAATAATCAGCACTGTGACCGGTGGTCTCGACAGAGTTGCCTCCTTGTGTCCTGCGGCCGGCGCTCAGACTCCGGCCACCGGACGCTGCCACCGGTTGCCTGGTCAAGGGACGCACCACTCTACACTGCTCGGCGCGCCGAACGTGCTCACTCGCGTTGGAACGCACGGCATTGGGCTGTCGGCCGACGTAGATCGGGACTCAGCCCGCCGGCCAAAGTTGACCGTCCAATAGGTCACCCAGGTGCTGTTTGGTTCGCGCACGTAGCCGCACCCGAAATCGTCAAAGTAGGTGGACAGGATCATCGCGCGGTGGACCGGGCTGTTCATCCACCAGTCAACCACCCATTGGGAGTCGCCGGCGAACCCCCAAGCAATGATCTCGCCGCAGCTCACCCATTCGTAGCCGGCCTGCTCAATTCGCTGACACGCGGTGGTGCCGTCGGAACCAATGTGACCGGTGAACCCGTTGGTCGCCATATCCAACGAATGGCGGCGAGCGGCCAAAGTCAGCTCATCCGCCACCATCAGGGGCGGCAATTCGTTGGCCGTTCGCTGGGCGTTGATCAAGTCCATGATCTGCTGCTCCACCGCCGTTTCGTAGGGGGGAGCCGGGGTAGCGGTAGGCTCGGGTGTCGGTTGGCGGATGACCAGCGGAAGAAGGACGGCCGGGCCGGGCGTCTCCAACGGGCTGGGATCGCCCGCCCGAGCAGCCGTGGCTGCCCACACGGTGATCCAGACCAACAAGGCCGCCAAGGTCAGGGATGATATCCACCCAGCGGCCCGTTGCTGAGGGCCGAAAGCGGTTCGACTGGTCAACACCCCATCTCCGTGATACTGTCAGTCATGGCCAACCCAGCTGCCCAACTGCGGGCCCGTCCGGCGACCGGGGCAGTGTCGCCCAGTGCCGGCCGTGCTCCCGCAGATGGATCGACCTCGGCCACCGGCTCTGCCTGACCATTACCGGGACTTGGCAGCCGGCGGCCAGCGCGTTGGCCGGCGTGGTGTGAACACGGGCCTCAAGGGCGCGGAGTTCGACACTCGGGCACGCAGCCGGTGCCACTCTAGCGCCGACGCTGTGGGCTGGCCTGGCGCGGAGCGGCAATTTGACGCGACTCTGCCGCCGCGGGCGCGTTTGGGACGAAGACGGGGCATGTGAGTCACTCTGCCAGGCGGTGAAGCAACGCCACAGTTGAGGCTACCACCGCTTGCTGCTGTGCCAACCGATCGAGAGCGGCCGGTTTATCGCCCGACTGCGGCCCGTACCAGCCAAACTGGGCGTGATTGCCGCCCTCTATGCCGACCCATGTTGTCGCTTGGGGCAGGAGTGGCTCGCTGGTTCTGATCTTGTCCACTGTGGCCAGACCGTCCTCGGTGCCATAAATGGAGGTTACGGCCAGGTGCTGTCCGGAGAGATCGTCCGTGCTGGCCGGGTAGGCAGCCCACAGAACCAACCCCTGCACTACGTCTGGGTATCGCAGCGCATAACGCGCCGCCATCGCTCCGCCCAGTGAATGACCCCCGACCGCCCAATGGGTTACCTGCGGGTAGGCAGATTGAACCTGGGTTGCCCGGTCCGGGCCAAACACCGCCAGATTCAGCGGCATCGGGACGATGATGACCCAATACCCGGTTGAGGCGATCTCGCGCGCTGCCGGCGCATACGAGCGAGGGTCGACCCGCCCTCCCGGATACAGGATCAATCCCGTTGTCGGGGCGTGGCTAGCCGGCCGAAAAGCCAGCCAACGGCCGGATTCCACAGCGACGTCCGGGCCGTCCTCCAAGGCCAGCATCGCCTCCGGCATCGGCGCGGCCGCAGAGGCTGCCCAGGCAACAAACGCCCCAACGCCAACCAGCAGCAGAACCGCTGCCACCAGGCCGAACCGCTTGATCCAACTCTGCATGCGTTCCTGTCCTTGTGCCATTATGTTCCGGGTCGCTCGCCACGACAAACCTGACCAACGCGTGTCGGTCCCGCTCAGAGACCCAGCAGTCGGGCGGGGTTGTCCACGGTCATGGCGCGGATGGCTTGCTCGGAAAACCCGCACTCGGTCATGTCTCGCATGAATCGTGCCATCGCTACGACCGGCGGCGGGTTGACTGACTGCCCACAGTCGGTCGACATGATGCAGTGGGATGGCCCCACTGCTCGGACCGCATCCGCCAGGACGGTTACCGGAACAGGCCGGGCCATCACCGGGGTGGTCTCAGCGTAGGTGATCTCCAGGTAGCTGGCGCCCAGGTCCAGCATCTCCTTCATCTCTGCGACTGAATAACCGACAAAACTGGCCAGCGGGTGGGTGACCAATATCCGGCCAACGCCCTGCGCGGCCGCCTGCCGGATCACGGCTCGCGCTTCGGCAACGCTCACGTGCCCAGTGGCCAGGATGGCATCATGCTCGGCAACCAGGCTCAGTATCCGGGGCATAGCCTGGACGAGGCGGTTGTTGCGATTCAGCAGGGTTATTCCTCTGGATAACCTGCCGGCCGCGCCCGAAAGCAGTGGAGCGTGTCGACGTTCACTGAGGAATTGTGCAGCGTGCGCCGTGGGGAGCCAGACAATCCGGGCGCCCATGGCCAGGGCGTACTCGACGGCGTGATGGTTGAGCCCACCCACCGGCCAATTGAGCGCGACTCCGCCGATGACGGCCATCCCGGTGGCGTCGGTCGCCAGGCGGGCCCGGCCGGCGGTGGGCTCAAAGTGGCTCTTGAGCGCGATGGTTCGCATGCCTGCCTCCAACGCCTGGCGGGCCAGAGCCAGGTCGTCCAGCTTCCGCGGCAGGATGTCCGGAGCGGCATGGATATGCAGGTCGATGGCTCCTGCCAACCGTTCCAGAGACGGGTCGTGGTTCATGGTCATGATGGCCTCTTGCATCCTGAAGGCCAGTTTATACCACACCTGGCACCGCGTGTGCAATGGTGCAAGCTGCCGCGTACCAGGCCGCGCGCTGCACCGGGTGCCTGTCACATGTTGGGAGCATCGTCCGATCTGCTTCCCGCACGTAAAGTGGCGTTGAGCGGCAGCCGGCTGATGGGACGAGCGTTGCCCTCTCCCGGGTTAATGTCAATATAGAATAGACCGGCCCGCGGTTCTGCTTGTGGCGAGAGACTCTCTGTATCAGACCTTTGAACTGACGGGCGACTGCCGGCAGGCCGAAAAAGAGTCGTCCGGCAGGCCGGCGGCGCCGAGCACGGCGATATCCCGGCGGCCGACCTCCCATTCGGCTACCCCATCGTCCCGGCGTAAGAAACGGCCGGTACGCACGTCTGACAAGTATGGGATGAGCTGGATGCGAGGTGCGATGAGAGACAAACCATCCGTTCGTTTATTGTCGCTGTCCGTGGCCTGGTTGGCGGGGCTCTTGCTGGTATCCTGTGCGGTCGCCGGCGTCGGCGAGCCCACGGCGACCATCTCACGGGCGGCTTTTGCGTCGACCCGGAGCGCAGAACCGGCCGACTCTGACATGATGGCGTACGTGCCGTCTCGCACGCGGGCAGTCAGCGCGACGCCTGCCAGGACCGTCTCCCCCACCGCAATGCCGTCGTTGACGTCCCAACCTACCCACACTCCCACCCACAGGCCGTCGCCAACCCCCACACCCAGCCCGACTCCCACGCCGCCTCATCCACTGGCAATTGAGTTTATGCGCCGACAATCGTACCCCGGCAGCGATATGTTCATTGAGCAGACGCTGGAACCGGGCGCCAACTATCAGCGGTACCTGGCCTCGTACCAATCGGAAGGGTTCAAGATCTATGCGCTGCTCACCGTCCCGAACGGGGCCCCGCCCGAGGCCGGCTGGCCGGTGGTGATCTTTAACCACGGATACATCCCGCCGGCGCAATATCGCACCACCGAGCGTTACGTTGCCTACGTGGACGGGTTTGCCCGCCACGGTTACCTGGTATTCCGGCCGGATTATCGTGGACACGGCAGCTCGGAGGGCGAGGCGCGCGGAGGTTACGGCTCGCCTGACTATACCATTGACGTCCTCAACGCGGTGGCAGCGGTCAAGACGCTGGCGGAAGCGGACCCAGAGCGCATCGGCATGTGGGGTCATTCCATGGGCGGGCACATCACCTTGCGGGCGATGGTCACGACGACGGACATCAAGGTGGGTGTGATCTGGGCCGGCGTGGTCGCCTCGTACCCGGACCTGATGGAGCGGTGGACACGTCCGGCCGGCACCAACGTCGTGGCCACCCTGCCGACCGACCATCCATGGCGGAGGTGGCGCCTGGACCTGATAGACCTCTACGGCACCCCGGCGGAAAACCCGATATTTTGGGCCTCCATCTCGCCCACCAGCTACGTATCCGAGCTGTCCGGCCCCATCCAGCTTCACCATGGCACAGCCGACGAGAGCGTGCCTATCGTGTTTTCAGAGACGCTCTACCGGTTGATCCAGGATGCCAGCGGCACGGCCGAGTTCTATGCCTACGAAGGGGATGATCACAACCTGGCTACCTTTTTCGGGCTGGCCATGCAGCGATCCATTGCTTTCTTCGACGCGTACCTAAAGATGCCGGCCGGCTAGAGCCGGACCTCACGGGGTGACTGGAGACACCGACGCGCTGGAAACAGCGCCGGTGCGGGTCTTGGTCCGGCCGCTAATCACCGAGTGCCGTGTCCGGGCAGCACGGCGCGTCAGCGGGACACTGGAGGGAGTCGACCCCAACTGGATGGCCCCCGTGGCAAACGCGGCGCGGTACCCGCCATCTGACGACACCGCCCGGCCGGACAATCCCCGACTTTCCGTGCCTGGCGCCAGCGGCATTGGGCGCAGCGGTGTGACGAACGAGTCTGGCGCGGGCGGGGGCGAGGTGTGCGGCCGAGGCGCGTTGACATCGGCGGCCGGGTCCGGGAGGCAGCAAACGCGTTGTGCTCCTCGCTGACATCCAGCCCGGTGATTGAGTGCCGCATGATTGGGCCGCGCAATCTGGGCGTGTGATCGGTATTCGCGCCAAATGTCCACACCATGTTCGCGCCATCCTGACGAATCTCTGGTATTCTATTGCCAAGGCAAACTTGAGTCATCGGAGACCACGGGATGAAACGCATTGGACTGCTGGCGGTTCTGTTGGTGGGTAGCCTACTGCTCCTGGCGGCCTGTGGCGCGGAGGGTACGGTGGCCGGGGTGGAAAAACATGGCTCAAGCACCGCGGCCGAGGCGGGAGACGATCCGTCGCAGCCGGCTTCTGGTGCAACTTCGGCCGACGCCCAGGCCAAAGAGACAGCGGACCGCCCGGCCGGTTGGACCAACGAGACCCACGGCAAGTCGGCCGATCCCAATTACGTAGTGGTCTTTCCCGACGACCGCGTAAACCGGATCGATCTGATCATCGCGCCGGAGAACTGGCAGGTGATGCTGGAGAATATGACTGCGCTCTACGGCCCGGCCGGCAACGGACGTCAACCGGGGCAGGCCGGCGAGGGTCGCCCGCCGGAGGGGCAATTGGGCCCTGTCCAAGGTGGAGAGCCGCAGCCACCGCCTAGTCCACCGGGGAACGGCCAGTTCGCTCCGGCCCCTGGCGGAGCCAAGCCGCCGCAACCACCGAACCTGCCGGGAGCCGGCGTCGGAATGGGCATGGCCCCCGGTCACGAGGGGCAGACTGAGAACCCGGTCTGGGTGCCGGCGACGGTCCGATTCGAGGGGATCACGTGGATCCAGGTCGGCATCCGCTTCAAAGGGAACTCGACGCTCAGGGGACCGTGGCAACGGGGAAGCCTCAAGCTCCCCTTCAAGTTGGACTTTGACCAGTTCGAGGACGAAAATCCCGAGATCAAGAATCAGCGGTTTTACGGTTTCCAGCAGCTCACGCTGGCCAACAACTCGCACGACGAGTCCTACTTGCGCGAGACCTTGGCGGCCGACGCTTTCCGGGCGGCGGGAGTCGCTGCAGCCCACACAGCCTTTTACCAGGTTTTCCTGGATTACGGTGAGGGACCGGTCTGCCTGGGTCTCTATACCATGGTTGAGGTGGTAAGCGACACGGTGATCCAGGTGCAGTTTGGGGACGACAGCGGCAATTTGTACAAACCCGAGGGCGCGGGCGCGAGCTTTGCCGCCGGCGCCTTTAGCCGAACCGACTTTTACAAGGAGACCAACCAGCAAGAGGCCGACTGGAGTGACATCCAGGAGCTGTTCCAGGTGCTGCACAGCGACCGGCGTCTGAGCGACCCGGCCGGCTGGCGGGCCAGGCTTGAGGCCGTGTTTGACGTCGATACCTTCTTGCGCTGGCTGGCCGCCAATACCGTGATGCAAAACTGGGATACCTATGGCTTTGCAGTCCACAACTATTTCCTCTACCACAATCCTTCCAACGGGCTGTTGACGTGGATACCGTGGGATTCCAATGAGGCCCTGCTGGACGCGATGGGTGAGGGGTTGCTGTCCCTGAGTCTGGACGAGGTCACGGATCGCTGGCCCCTGATCCGCTTTCTGATGGACGACCAGGAGTACCAAAATCGCTACACTGCCTACGTGATAGACGTCATGAAAGGCCCTCTGGAACCGCGGCAAATGGCGGAGAGGATCCGGGAACTGAGCCACCTGCTGCGGCCGTACCTCACCGGCGAGTTAAGCGGGGAGTCGGGCCTCTCAGCCGATGACCTGGATGCCGCTTGTCAAAAGCTCGTGAATCACGTCGCCAGGCGGGCGGAGGCGGTGCAGGCGTTCCTGGAGCACTGACAACGAGGTGCTCCGGAGGAAGGGAATTGCCTGCGCAAGCCTCCTGACCCCACCACTGACTTGCCATCCACCCAGCATGCGCAATGGCGCACCGGTCTCGCCGGGGCGGCAGCCGGGCGTGCGAGACGGCCGGGGTGGTCTATCTCCTTGGTGCGGGTGAGGTTGCCTGGCCGAAAGATCCTCGGGAACGCGCTCGTGCAGTTGTCGCATGGGCGGAATAAAACAACGTCCTTGTCTCACGTGCCTTGGCGGGCATGCGCGACAGAATGATCCGGCGCCAATCGGGGAGGGCCCCAAGCTCGTGTGGGATGTGGTCACTGCAACCGGCCGGGCTGCGGCGAGAGGAGGTGCCAAGATGCAGAGTGCGGAGGAAGCACCCGACGGCGGGAGGGACCGGTCGGCCGGGCGACGCCTTCGAATGGCGAACGCCCGGCCGACCCTGTCTCCACAGCGGCCTAAAGTTCTCTGGGCTAGACGTACAGGTCGTTGAAATAATCGATCAGCACCTCATTGGCCAGCGGATCCGGCAGGGCGTCCAGCACCTCGTTGATCAGCGCCATCTCGTCGGGCAGCTGGTCGCTCTGGATGCCCGCCAGGGCCGCCAACTGGGCAAAGGCCTCAGGCGATGGGTTGGCCAGGAAGCGGCCGACCTCCCCCTGGATGTACTCGCTGTCCAGTGGCTCCGCCCGGCGCACGGCATCAACTGCCTGGCGCAACTCCCGCAGCAGCGAGTCCACCTGGTGCACCGTCCCCTGGTTGACCGAGATGTGCAGGTTGCGCGGCGAGAGCGCCGTGGAGAACTGCCCCTGAAGGTACCAGCCTCGCTTTTTCATCTCGTCGGCCAGCTGGTAGACGTTGATCGCGTCGGAGGCAAATGAGAACATGCACATGTCGGGTTTGCCCAGCACCCGCAACCCGTCGATGGCGCTGATCCCGTCGATCAGCCGGCGGGTCGCCTCCTGCACCTCCCGGACCATGCGTTGATAGCCGGATTCGCCCAGATAGTGCAGGATTGCCCACGCGCCGGCCAACGGGCCACCCCCCTTGGAGCTCAGTACCGTCGGGTTGATCAGGGTGTAGGCGGTGGTGTCGGTACACGAGAAAATCTGGTAGCGTCGCAGGGCCTTGTCGCGGTAGAGCACGACGGATGCCCCCTTGGCGGCATAACCGTATTTGTGCAGGTCGGCCGAGATGGAGGTAACCCCCGCCACCGAAAGATCGAAATCGGGCAGCGGGTAACCCAATTGCCGCATGAACGCCAGGTGGATGCCGCCCACGCATGCGTCGACGTGAAAGAGCAGGTTGCTCTCCTGTGCCAGCGCGGCGATCTCACCGATGGGGTCGATCACCCCCTGCGAATAGCAGGGGGCTGAAGCGACGAGCAGGATCGTGTTCTCGGTGATGGCGTCGCGCATGGCTCCGACCTCGGCGCGAAAGGTTCGGGGGTCAAAGGGAGTGACCACGGTCCGCAGCCCCAGATAATGCGCCGCCTTGTGAAAGGCAGCGTGAGCGGTCTGGGGCAGGACCATTTCGGGCTGCCGGATGTGCGGCTGTTCGGCTCGCGCCTTGTCACGGGCGGTCTTGACCGCCAGCATGATGCTCTCGGTCCCGCCGGTGGTGACGTGACCCACGGAGCGCTCGTCGCCGCGCAGCAGGTTGGCGACCATCCGCACGATGTCGGTCTCCAACTTGAGCATGCTGGGGAACACGGTGGGGTCGAGCCCGTTCTCGGTGAGAAACAGTGTAAAAGCCTCCCGCACCACCTGGGCGGTCTCATCGCCCGGGTTGTAGACGTAGGCCCAGACCCGGCCGGATTTCCAGTCGAGGTCGTAGGACTTGTACGCTTGCAGGCCGGCCATCACCTGCTCTTTCGGCAGACCTTCCTTGGGGATTCGCATCGGACCATCCTTTCTATTCTATGGGGTGCTCGCCTTGACCCGGCCCAACGGGTAGTGCCACATGCAGAAGGCGGTGGTGAGGCATGCGATGATGGGGGTGATGCCGATGAGGAACCGAACCCCCCAGACTGCGCTGGCGGCCTGAACGTCCTGCCCGGCCACGTACCCGGCGGCCGACATGACCGTGGCAAAGAGTACTCCCTGGGCGGAAAAGGCGAGTTTGACGATACCGCCCGTCATTCCAAAAAAGATCCCCTCGCGCCGGTATCCGTGGCGCTCCGCGTCGGCGTCGATGATCTCCGAGAGCACGGGGAACGGCATGATCATCGAGCCGGCCAAACCGGGCGCCACCAGCAGCGTGCCGACCAGCCCGGTGTAGAAATCGCGGGCAAAGGTCATCACGGTGAGGCCGGGGATAAAGACCAAAGCGGCCAGGATCCAGGTCTTGCGGTATCCCAGACGGGGAACGATCGGCCGCCAGATGAGGAGCGCGGGGATGCAGAGCAGAATCGCCAATCCCAGCAGGATCGCCTCCTGGTCGCCGGGGCCCATCTCGACCCCAAAGACGGTGCTCTTTTCCAGGATGCCCAACGCGTACTTGCGCCAGAAGGGGAGGGTGGCGCCCAGCACCAGCCAGACGTATTCCTTGGCCAGGTTGGCGACTATGTACCAGCGGAACGGCACACTGCCCAGCACAATCTTGAGCGAGGGGACGATGCCGGCCGAGGTTTCGTCCGCGCTAACGGGTCTTTCCTTCACCCCGCTCATGGAGATGAGATAGCCGACCGCGATCAACACTCCCATGATGGCCCCCATCCAGATATAGCCCACCGATTCCGCCAGGATGGGTGCCAGGATGTAGGAGAGTAGCAGCGCGAAGGTAGCCAGGATCTCGCGCACGGCTGAGAGGTCTACCCGGTCGCGCTGAGTGGGTGCGACCTCGGGAAAGAGCGCATTATAAGCGATGATGGTCAGGCTATAGATAGTGTCAAAGATGAAAAGAATGATGAAAAAATAGGCCGCCAGCAGCCACGAGCTCTGCCCCGGCGGGGTCCAGAGAAAGAAGAAGGAGAGCCCCAGTGGAATGGCGCCGTAAAAGACGTATGGGATGCGCCGACCTCGGCGCGAGCGGGTGCGGTCCGAGATCTGACCCATCAACGGATCGTTGATAGCGTTCCACAGCCCGTAGATGGTCCAGATGACCCCGGCGGTGGCCGCATTCAGCCCCAGGATGTCCACATAATAGAACTGGATGCGATTGCCAAACACCTGGTAAGCGATGGTGTTGGCAAAGTTGCCCATCGAATAACTGACGTGAAAAACGGTGCGTTTCATGCTGCTTCCTCCCAGTTTACATAAAGCTGTTGCCTTCACCCCGATAGGTCGGGACCGAGTCCACAATCTGGCCGTCTTGCACCAGGAGCAGGCGGTCAAAGCGTTCACACAACTCGCCGGCTTTGGCGTGCTGGAAAAAGATCGGGTCGCCCAACTCCAGGTGGGGGCAGTCCGGCGGGAGCAGCAGCGGCGTTGAGACCTCGCCGGCGCCCTCCAGGGGCAGATAACGCAGCCCGATAGGCAGAACCGGCGTAGGGACCTTGTCCGCACCGGCCGGTCCTGACGCCACATAGCCCCCTCCGCCGCAGACCATCATGCCCGGCGCCGGTTGGCGCACCACCTGCAGCGCGAAAAAGGCGGCCGGTCGGAAGCGTATCTGCTTGTAATGGTGAAACAGCCCGGGGGCATACAGGCCGGAACCGACGGTGACCTCGGTCACCGATGGGTCGCGCAGCGTGGTCACCAGGCTGCCGCTGCCGCCCCCGTTCACCAGGCGGAGCGTTACCCCCTCGTCGGTCAGCGCCCGGATCACCGCCGTCCGCCGGCGGGTCAACTCGCGCACCGAGGCGGCCTTGAGCATGCGCATCACCGCGTTCTTGAGGGCCGCGCCGGGAAGCGCGTCAGCCAAACCGGCGATGTGGCCCTCGTAACCCATGACCGCGTCGATCCGCACCCCGGCCAGCGCGCTGACCTGGCGCGTCAGCGCCACCGCCTGCTCCGGAGTGCGGATCGGGCTGCGACGCAGGCCGAGATGGAGGCTTGATCCAAGCGGCCGGTAGGCCAGGTCCACCTCCATACAGGCCGAGATGACCACGCCGGCTTGCTCTCCCGCCTGGGAGAGCAACTGGAGGTGCTCCGGGCAGTCCACCATGCATGACACGGTCACTCCGTCCTGGGTCAGGCGGGATAGGATTGCCAGGTCGGAGGGCTGGACGGTGGGGTAAGCCAACACAAAATCGTCGTTCCCCTTGGCTGCCAGCCAGGCGGTCTCTTCTGCGGTAAAGGTGAGATATCCCCGGAAGACCGGCGCGCCCTGGCGCATGGCTCGGGCCATGAGCGGCTCGCAACGCATGGATTTGGTTCCCAGCCGGATGGTCTTGTCGGGTTTGCGGCCGCCCGTGGCAACGGGATCTGTAACCGGTTGTCCCTTCACCGTGCGCAATACGGTGGCGACATTGGCGTCGAACGCGTCCAGATCGACCCAGGCCAGGGGCAGCCGTCGGCCGCGAAAGAGGGTCCGCAGGGAGTGGTATTGCTTGTTGCTGAGCGCCACGTCTCGGTGCTCCGGTCGTCGATCCTGTTCGCCCGGGTCGAATCTCTGTCCGTCGGGCAACAACGCCAAGGGCCGCAGAATCCCCCAAATGGGTTGACGCGGTCAGTCGGGTTCTGGGGCCGGTGAGGGTCACTATATCACCGGACGCAAAAACGGACAAGTGCGGGGATCGAATGCAATAACCACCAGACGCCACGGTTCATCTCTTGTTTGACGCAATCGCCCGCGCTGGATAGAATGCATTGAGCGTGTGGCGGGTTTCGAGTTTAACCACCAGGGAGGGTTGCGCATGGGAGGCAATTGGGAGGAGGCAGAGAGGGCTAACCAGGCGCTCTGGGACGAGATCGCGCCGGTCCACTTGCGGGCGTACGAGGAGGTCGATATCCTGCGCCAAGGAGGCATTGCGCTCGACGAGATCGAGCTGCAGGAGGTGGGCGAGGTCCGCGGCAAGACGCTACTGCACCTGCAATGCCACATCGGCACCGACACGCTCTCCTGGGCCAGGCTTGGCGCGCGGGTCACCGGGGTCGATTTCTCGGGCGAGTCGATTGCCTGTGCCGGCCGCCTGGCGCAGGAGCTGGGTCTGGACGCAGCTTTCGTGCAGGCCAATGTCTACGAACTGCGATCGGTTATCCACCAATCATTCGACATTGTCTATACCTCCCGCGGGGTGCTCTGTTGGCTGCGCGATCTGGACGAGTGGGCGCGCATCATTGCTCATTTCCTCAAACCCGGCGGCATCTTTTACCTGATGGAGAGCCATCCGTTTTGCCATGTCCTGGACGAGACCACGCCGGGCGAGTTGACCATCACCTATCCCTATTTCCACAACTCTGACCCGGTGTGCTGGGACGACCCATCGCCGGACTATGCCGATGCCTCCTATCTCCCGGAGCGGCCGTCCTACGAATGGTCCTGGTCGATCAGCGACATCCTCAATGCGCTCCTGCGGGCCGGGCTGACGCTCGAGTTGTTCAACGAATACGAGCGGCTCTTTTTCAAGCTGTTTCGGGGCATGGAAAACTGGTCGGAACGATGGTATTGGATGCCCCGTTATTCCGGCAAGCTGCCGCTTACGTTCTCGCTCCGCGCCCGCCAGCCGGGCGCCTAGGTATGGCGTGTAGGGAGGTTTGTCATGATTCTGACCCGGTGTGGTTACCGCTGTGACCTCTGCCTGGCTTACCGGCCCAACATCACACGGGAGCCGGCCAACCGGCAAGAGCTGAGCGACGGATGGTTCCGGTATTTTGGCTTTCGGATACCGCCGGACCAGATCATCTGCGACGGATGTATGTCCGATGATCCGAGGTTGTTGGACACCGAATGCCCGGTACGGCCGTGCGTCATCGAGCGCGAGATAGACAACTGCGCTCAGTGCCCGGACTATGTCTGCGGCCGCCTCAAGGAGCGGTTGGTGGTGCTGGAGGAGCTGCAGGCGCGGGTTGGGCGGGAGATCCCCCCAGAAGACTATCAACGGTTCATACGACCGTACGAGAACAAGCGGCGCCTGGACGCGCTGAGGCAAGGACAGGTGCCGGCGGAGTAGGCGGGCCGGCGGTATCGAGTGTGAGGACTGTCTTTTGCCGGCGAGACCTCGGATCAATAGCTGCAGTTGCTCGCCTGGCCCGACACGGGTGGATCGCAATCCGGCTTTCTGGTGAATCCGGCGCGATGTGAGTCGAATACGGCCTGTTTTCCGTATTCGGTGAATTCGATGGTCCTTGTCATGATCAGTAGGCTGTTCTGTGTCGGTTGGCCGACGCCGTGCTCCCCTGGTGAATACCGACCCAGACGACGCCGCCCCCGGTTAGAGGGAATGCTTTGGTCTTGGCGCCCACGAGCTCTGGCAGTGTGGCCTGTACGTGTTGCTGTTGAGGAGAGGACAGCTACCATACTGGCCGTGGGCGGAGAACGGTGAATCGCGTGCACCTGCTCCCTTCGCTGGATGCCCACGCTCATTTTCGTCCCGGTCGCACCCCGGCTGAGCTGGCGCCGGCCGGCGCCGTGCTGGCCATGACCGGCTCGCTGGACGAGGCGGCGCAGGCCGTTGGACGACGGGACGCCCTGGTAGCTTGGGGCGTCGGCTGCCATCCGCGCGTCCCGCGGGCCCAGGCCGGGTTTGACCGGGATCGCTTTGCCGGGTTGGTGGCGCGCACCGCCATCATAGGGGAGATCGGGCTGGATTCCGGCGCCAGAATCCCGCTGGACACCCAGCTTCGGACCTTTCGCGCAGCGCTGGAGGTGGTGGCTGAACTCCCGCGGGTGGTCAGCATTCACAGCTACCGCGCCACCGGCCTTGTCCTGGAGGAGCTGCGCCGTCGCCCCGTCGCAGTGCCCGTGCTGCACTGGTGGACCGGCACCGCCCCGGAAACCCGCCTGGCGGTTTCGTTGGGATGCTACTTTTCCGTCCACTCTCAGGTGGCTCGGCGCAGCCAGTTCCGCACCGCCGTCCCGGCCGAGCGGGTGCTGGTGGAGAGCGATCACGGCTGGGCCGACCCGCCCGCCGCGATCCCGTGCCGGGTCGAGTGGGTGGAGCACCTGATGGGACAGCAGTTGCGCCTCGATGCTGCTCAGGTGCGCCGGCTGGCCTGGCGCAACCTGGGCGCGCTGGTGGACCAGACCGGCGTGCGGGAGTTGCTTCCCCCGGGAATGGCGGCCATTCTGGACCGCGTGGCAGCCGAGACGGTCCCGCCGGTGGCGAAGCAGATGCCCCTGCCGACCGGGTGAGTTCAGATCGCGCGTACACCAAGCGCGGGGTCAACCTGGTCCTGGTTGAGTTCAACGATGATGTGGCCGCGCTGCGCTGCGGGCTGGTCTCCGAAGGGTTGATGGAACGCAGCCAGGGGGTCTATCGGCGGAGCACCGGGGTTCTGCCAGCCAATGGATCATAGCGACTTGCGTGCGCCAATCGGCGCACCGTCCATGCTGGCGATTGACTGGTCTGTAGTCTGCCCGGCGAGCGGCCCGTATCGGCGCCTGGCCAGGTGGCAGGAGCCGGCGGATAGAACAAACGCCATCGGTCGCACCAATGCCGGCCATCGGAGGGCCGCGAGTGGGCGCAGAGGTCGCAGGATCGATGAGCCCACAGGACGCGCCAGCGAACCCTCCCTCTCCCGTCTGTGGGCCCCCCGCCGGCGTTGCCGCCTGGACAGCCGACTAGACGACATTAACCGGATGGAACTGGCGCGGCGTTTCGATCGTTGCTAACATCAAGTGGCGATCTTTTTTGGGGTTTTTGAGGAGGAAACGATGGTCACGTCTGCCGTCCGCTGCCGGCCGGTGTCCCTTGGCCGAGTCGCTGTGGCCGGGCTGATCCTTGCGTCGGTGGTTGTTGTTTGGTGTGCGGCTTGCCGTGCCGCCTCTGGTTCTGACAAGATCTCGGATGAGCGCGTGGTTTCTCTCCAATCTGTTGCTCCGGTTGCGCCAAGCAACCGTTCTGAAGCTTCTGATGCGGCCGCACCCGCGTCCCATCAGGTCCCGTTGCCGGACCTGGGTGTGGCGTTCATCCAGCGCCGTCCGCTGTATGAAAAGTACCAACTTCAGTACCGGTCCCACGACCGCACCGGTTACCTCTCGGGTTATTCCGAAATCTGCGGGCCCGGCTGCGTGAACCCCCGGCTGGTGCCCGGCACCGAGGACGACCAGCGCTGGCCGGATCCCGGCGAACCGGTGACGCTCACCGCTCACGTCCGCAACTACGGTCTGGGGGCCAGCCCGCCCTTTTCCTACACCTGGCGCCTGGATGGCGTTCTGCTGGAGCAGGGCACGCTGTCCGCGTTGGCAGCCGGCGACCTGGTCACCACCAGCGTGGTCATCCCCTGGCCGCACGGCGTCTCTACTGATAGGCAGCGCGTGCTGGGTGAGCATACCATCGCCTTTGCGGCCGATGCGCTGGATGTCATCCCAGAGTCCACCGAACTGAACAACCTTCGCCAGGACCGCACCGACGGCCTGGGCATGGCCATCTGGGTCAGCCAGGCAGTCTATGACCAGATCAGCGCCTTTCTGAACCCGGACGGCGCCACCTACTCCTTTGACGACTGGGTGCAGTGGCACGTGGATCAATTCAACCGGCTCTTTGAGGAGGCGCGCTTTCCCGTCACCCCTGACGGGGTCTCGCAACGCATCCGGCTGGACCAGATCCGCATCTGCCCCACCGACGTGGACTGCTACACCGAGGCGGAGCGCCGGCAGGCGGACGGCAACTGGGGGTTCCCCTACCTGGAGGACTGGTACATCGACGAGATCCTCGCGCCGGGCTTGCCGGACTGGGCGCTGCTGCACGAATGGGGCCACCAATTGGGGCTCATCGACCTCTACTGGGTGGGCACGGTCCCCTATTTCAACCACGTGCTGGACCACACCGGCGTTCCCTGGCTCATCGGCGCCCAGACCCGTCATTGGGACAGCCTGATGTCCACCGTCACCCCGGTGCTAGACGAACACACCGCCGCCGCGCTGGAACGCAACCTGGGCCGGCGGCGTGGATACTATGGCGAATACCTGTCGGATCTGCCGGGCGACACCCGGTTGCTGGTCCTGGACGCCGCCGGCCAGCCGGTCAGCGGGGCCGAGGTGCATGTCTACCAGGTGACCTATGACTATCAGTGGATGGACCACGACCTGCGGTTCCACGGCCAGACCGACCCGACGGGCGAGTTCAGCCTTGGCGCCCACCCCTACGGACCGCTCTCGGTTATTGGCAACAACGCGGTGCTCTTTATTACCGTCTACGCACGTGACCAGGAGGACCATTTCTGGCTGGACGCCCCCGATCTCAATCTGCTCTACTGGAAGGGCCAGACCACGGTTGCCTTGGTCCCGCTCCAAAGCCACATCCCCCCGGCCGGGGTTCCGCTGCCTGACGCGCCGGTTGTGCGCACCAAGGTTGTAGGCGACCAGGTCTGGCTGGACTGGCCGGCCGAAAGCGGGCTCACCTACGACGTCTACCGGGCATCCACCCCCAACGCTTACTACCAGCGCATCGTCACCGCCACGACCGTTGCCAGCTTTTCCGAGTCTTTCGTGCCCTACCTGACGGGAACCGAGACAGCCCGGTACGCCGTGCGCGCGGTGAACCAGGACGGCCACCCCGGCCGGTTGGGGACCGCCGGCGCGTCAGAGCTAGTACGGCCGGAAGGGATCGCCATCCAGCAGGACGGACAGCGGCTGGTGCTGGATCACCACCACACGGAGGCGCTCCTGCAGCGGCCGGATGGCGCCTTTGTGGGGCAGGTGACCTCCACCGAGGATGGGCTGGGGGAGCGACACGACCAGGTGCTGGACCCGCAGGGCTACCTCTACCTGCAGGGCGCCGACACCGGCCGAATCCACGTGTTTGACCCGGCCCATCACCTGCTGGGTGTGCTGGCCGAGAACCTCTACGGGAGCTGGGGTGTGGCCTACCAGGGTGAGGGGTACGGGGCAGCTCACGCACTGACCGTCCGGCCGGCGCCGGACGGGATGACGCTGCTGCTGACCTACCTGGATGATAACCTGAATGGCGAGGACGGCGAGGAGGGTTTTGGCCAGGAGATCTCTTTTGCTCCCGGCCAGCATGGCATGGGCGCGCTGCTCACCGGCACCGCCACACTGACTTTTACGGCTGCCGGGAATATCCAGGCCGAGCGCGGGGCGGTTGAGATGTGGGTGCAACCACTTTGGGACGGCGACGACGGTGGCAACCACACTTTCTTCCGGTGGGGCGGCGGGGGCCATCAGCTTCACCTGCGCAAGGACGGCATCAGCAACCTGGTCTTTGACTACTTTAGCGATCAGGGAGGCTGCGGGGCGCCGATCAACGTGGCGAACTGGCGGGCCGGCGAGTGGCGCCATCTGGCCTTCACCTGGGATACCCGCGGCAATACCGTGATCCGGCTCTATGTGGACGGGGTGCAGGTGGCTCAGACGCTGTGTTCGGGAGTGGCCCAGCCATCTGATCCGGGCTTCTGGGTTGGTTCGGACCCCTTTGGCCCGTTCCTGGTGGTGGACGCGGTGGTGGATGACCTGCGGGTGAGCGCGGTCCCGCGCATTCTGCAAAGCGCCAGCTCGTACCTATTTGTTTCGGGCGGCAGCCGGGTGAACGCGCTGGACGGCGCCGGCCGGTGGGTCGCCGAGCTGAGCCTTCCGGAGTTTGTTGATCTGCGCGGCCTGGCAGCGACCGGGGATGGACGTCTGATCGTGGCCGACGCCGGTGCGGGCCAACTCCACTGGCTCGCGTTTGAGGGCCTAGCCGAGTCGCTGGCCTACCTGGGCAGCCTGGGCGGCGGCGTGTTGAGTGGGCCTTCGGACGTGATTTTGCTGGGCAATGACCATTTGCTGGTGGCCGACACCGACAACGGCCGCCTGGCGCTGGTGGACGGCGACGGTGAGCTGGTGGCTTCCTACACCCAACCGTTGCCGCCCTACGACGACCTGGCGCTGGTTAGCCCGCGTAGCGTGGCGCGCGATCCGCTATCCGGCCGGCTGGTAGTCAGCGACCGCGACCCGGCCCGGGTGGTCGAGCTGGCGCCAGTGCGGCCGTATCGGACGCTGGCGCCGCTAGTGCGGCGGTGAGGCGGTCGTCGGCACGTGCTCGCGCCAGGCGGTGGGGCGAACCGTCGGCCCGTGCGCCCGCCCGGGAGGTGAGGTCAACCGTCGGCTCATGCTCCCGCCCAGACGGTGAGGCGAACCGCTGACATGTGCTCCGCCAAGACGGGGAGTCAGGCCGTTGGCACCTACTCCCGCCCAAGCAGTGAGGCGAACTGCTGGCGTATGCTCCCGCCCAGGTGGTGAGGCCAGCAGTCGACGGCTTCTCCTGCCCAAACGGTGGGACACCGTGCGGTCATGGTTCGCCAACTCTGCCTCTGTTCACTGCCGGTGTGCTGCCTGAGCCCGACGCTTCTGGCCAACGACGCTGGCTGCGGTCATGTCACCCTGACCGAAGGAAGGGTCTGCGCGGCCCGTGACCGGTCATGTCTCCCTGATAAAAGGCGGGCGCGCGTCGCCTGGTAATGCTTGTGTCACCCTGACCCAAGGCAAGGGCCCGCGTGGCGTGGGAGATGCTTCGCCGCGCTCAGCCTGAAAGGGTGGGGTGGCGAGGCGATCATCATTCGACGGCGATCCGCGCCCCAGCTCGCCGTGACCGGCAAAAACCGGCAATAATTGGGTTGCTCGCCACGGCGTCGTCTTGCATTTGCCACTTCATGTCAGTCCCACCTATTGATACATATGGATTTGTGTACTGATATATCGCTTTGAAATTGAGTGAGTACGCCCGCCAAGTTGGCGTGTCCCATGGCACGGCCTGGCGCTGGTTCAGGAGCGGTCAGGTGCAGGGCTACCAGGTTGAGACGGGCACCATCATCACCGAACCACTGCCGCAGGCCATTGCGCCGGCGCCAAATCAGAAGGTGGCCGTCTATGCGCGTGTCTCGGCCGCCGAGAACCGGGACAACCTGGAGTCGCAAGCCAAGCGATTGCTCGACTACTGTGCCGCGAAAGGCTA